>NZ_JBVIRO010000005.1:144211-163917 GCF_055575975.1 Amycolatopsis sp. NPDC033938 | reverse complement strand
TTTAGCCATTTTTCTAGTGGGGTGTATTTTGGCCTGTGGTTTTTTGTGGGGGGGGGTTTGTGTTTGGTGGTTTTGGGTTTTAGAACCCGAATCGCCACTCACGACCCACCCGGAATTCAAGCTGAGTTCGACGAACTTCAGGCCCTTTGCTGATCGAGGGAGACATTGATGAACCAGTCGCGGATTGAGGAAATCTGGCCGCTGTCGCCCTTGCAGGCCGGGTTGCTCTTCCACGCGGTTTACGACGGCGAAGGGCCCGACGTCTACATAGGTCATTGGATCCTGGACCTGGACGGCCCGGTGGACGCGGCGAGGCTGCGCGCGGCGTGGGAGGCGCTGCTGGCCCGGCATGCCCCGCTCCGGGCTTGTTTCCGGCAGCGCAAATCGGGCGAGACGGTGCAGCTCATCGCCAGGCAGGTGGACCTGCCGTGGCGGGAGGTCGACCTTTCCCACCTCGATGACGCCGCAGAGGCCGTGCGGGCCTTGGCCGAGCAGGACCGGACGACGAGGTTCGACCTCGCGCAGGCGCCGTTGCTGCGGTTGACCTTCATCCGGCTCGGTGACCGCGCGTACCGCCTGGTGGTGACCTGCCATCACACGATCATGGACGGCTGGTCGTTGCCCATCCTGCTCGACGAGATGTCGAGGCTGTACGCGGCGGACGGCGGTCCGCAGGACCTGCCGGAAGTGACGTCGTACCGCGACTATCTCGCGTGGCTGGGCCGTCAGGACAAAGCGAAGTCGCTCTCGGCGTGGACGGAACGGCTGCGCGGTGTGGACGAGCCGACCTTGGTGGTGCCCGCCGATCCGGGGCGGGCGCCGGTCGAGCCGGAGAGCGTCGAGATCGAGCTGCCGGAGCAGCTCACGCGATCGCTGGGCGAGCTGGCCCGCGGTCACGGGTTGACGCTGAACACGGTGGTGCAGGGCGCGTGGGCGCTGGTGCTGGCGCAGCTGGCCGGCCGCACGGACGTGGTTTTCGGGGCGGCGGTTTCGGCGCGCCCGCCGGATCTGCCGGGCGTCGAGGGAATGGTGGGGCTGTTCCTCAACACCGTTCCGGTACGCGTGCGGCTGCGCGGCTCGACCCCGGTCGTCGAGTTGCTGACGGAGCTGCAGAGGCAGCAGTCGGCGCTCATTCCCGACCAGTACGTCGGGTTGGCGGACATCCAGCAGGCGGCGGGCCCCGGCGCCGTCTTCGACACGTTGATCGTCTTCGAGAAGTTCCACCATGATTCCGGCGAACTGGGTTCCGCGGAGACTTTCGGCATCGGAGTCCATCAGGGCCGGGTGGCCGCCCATTATCCGCTGACGCTGGTCGCCGTCCCCGGCGAGACGATGTACTTCAAACTCGATTATCTGACCGATTCCTTCGATCAGGACACCGCGCTCGCCATCGTCGAGCGCTTCACCGGGGTGCTGCGTCAGCTGGCGGACGCGGGTGACCTGACGGTGGCCGACGTCGAGGTGGCGAACGCGGCCGAGCGTGCCTTGGTGGTCGATGCCTGGGGCGTGTCCTCGCAAGCGCCGCCGAGCCGGTCGGCGCTGGAGCTGTTCGGTGCCCAGGTCGAGAACCGCCGCGACGAGGTGGCGGTGGTCGACGGCGATCGGACGCTGTCGTACGGAGAACTCGCCGAGCGCGCGGAGCGGCTCGCCGGTTACCTGACCGGCAAGGGAGTCCGGCGCGGAGACCGGGTCGCCGTGGTGCTGGACCGGTCACCCGAGCTGATCGCGACCTTGCTCGCGGTGTGGCAGGCGGGCGCGGCGTACGTGCCGGTGGATCCCGCCTACCCGGTGGACCGCGTGCAGTTCATGCTGGCGGATTCCGGGCCGTCGGCGGTGGTGTGCACGCAGACGTACCGGGACGTCGTGCTGGACGTCGGCCTCGATCCGATCGTCCTGGACGATCCCCGGACGCGGAAGGCGGTGGCGGAGTCGCCGCGCCGGTCGGCGGGCACGAGCCCGGAAGACCTCGCCTACGTGATGTACACGTCTGGTTCGACGGGGACGCCGAAGGGTGTCGCCGTGTCGCACGGCAACGTCGCGGCGCTGACGGGGGAACCGGGATGGCGAGTCGGCCCCGATGACGCCGTGCTGCTGCACGCCTCGCACGCGTTCGACATTTCGCTGTTCGAGCTGTGGGTCCCACTGCTGTCGGGCGCGCGCGTGGTGCTGGCCGGACCGGGTGCGGTGGACGGCGCGGCGCTGGCGGCCTACGTCGCGGGTGGCGTCACGGCCGCGCACCTGACCGCGGGCGCCTTCCGCGTGCTGGCCGAGGAGTCGCCGGAGTCGGTCGCCGGTCTGCGCGAGGTGCTGACCGGTGGCGACGCGGTGCCGCTGGCGGCGGTGGAGCGCGTGCGGCGGACGTGTCCGGACGTGCGGGTGCGGCATCTCTACGGCCCCACGGAGGCCACGCTCTGCGCGACGTGGTGGCTGCTCGAACCCGGCGACCGGACGGGCTCGGTGCTGCCGATCGGACGACCGCTCGCGGGGCGGCGCGTCTACGTCCTCGACGCCTTCCTGCGACCCGTGCCGCCCGGGGTGCCCGGCGAGCTGTACGCCGCCGGAGCCGGTGTGGCGCAAGGATATCTGGATCGTCCGGCGTTGACGGCCGAGCGGTTCGTCGCCGACCCGTTCGTGCCGTCCGGGAGGATGTACCGCACCGGGGACCGGGCGTACTGGACGGATCAGGGGACGCTGGCCTTCGCCGGACGGGCCGACGACCAGGTGAAGATCCGCGGCTACCGGGTCGAGCCCGGCGAGATCGAGGTGGCCCTCGCCGGTCTGCCGGGTGTCGGGCAGGCCGTGGTCCTCGCCAGGGACGAGCACCTGATCGGTTATGTGGTCGCCGAAGCGGGTCGCGAGGTCGACCCGGCGTCGCTGCGCGAACAGCTCGCCGAGACGCTGCCCGAGTTCATGGTCCCGGCCGCGGTGCTGGTGCTGGCCGAGCTGCCGTTGACGGTCAACGGAAAGGTGGACCGGCGGGCACTGCCCGAACCGGACTTCGCGGCGAAGGCGGCGGGCCGGGAGCCGACCACCGAGGCCGAGCGAATCCTTTGTGGAGTGTTCGCCGACGTGCTCGGCCTCGACCGGGTCGGGATCGAGGACGGGTTCTTCGAGCTGGGCGGCGACTCGATTTCGTCGATGCAGGTCGCCGCTCGTGCGCGTCGGGAAGGGATTTCCCTTACCCCGCGGCAGGTTTTCGAGCACCGGACTCCTGAGCGCCTCGCCGCTTTGGCGCAAGAGGCCGCTACGGCACCCCGCGCCGAGGTCGTCCCCGGCGTGGGTGAGATCCCGTGGACGCCGGTGATGCGCGCCCTCGGCGACGACGCGATGCGCCCCGGTTTCGCGCAGGTGAGGGTCGTCGTCACCCCGGCGGGGTTGAACCTGGACGCGTTGGTGACCGCGCTGCGAGCGGTGCTGGACACCCATGACCTGCTGCGTGCCCGGGTGGAGCGTGACGGTCGGCTGATCGTGCCCGAGCGCGGTGCGGTGGACGCGGCCGGACTGGTGACGCGGGTGGCCGCCGGGACAGGGGATCTCGACGAGATCGCCGAGCGCGAGGTCAGGACGGCGACGGGCACGCTGGACCCGTCGGCGGGAATCATGGCGCGGATCGTGTGGATCGACGCCGGGGAGGCCGAGCCGGGCAGGCTGGCCTTCGTGGCGCACCACCTGTCGGTCGACGCGGTCTCGTGGGGCATCCTGCTGCCGGATCTGCGGGCGGCGTACGACGAGGTGATCTCCGGGGGGACCCCTGCCCTCGAACTCCCGGCGACGTCCTACCGGCAGTGGGCGCGCTCGCTGACCGAGCGGGCGCTCAGCGAGCGCACCGTGGCCGAACTCGACGACTGGATCGCCGTACTGGACGGTGCGGACCCGGCATGGGAGCCGGACACCGGACGGCACACCGGGCAGTCGCACTCGTGGTCCACGAGGCTCTCCGGCACCGAGGTGCGCAACCTGGTGACCCTGCTGCCGGGGGCGTTCCACTGCGGGATCCAGGACGTCCTGCTGGCCGGCCTCGCGGGAGCAGTGGCGCGTGTGCGCGGTACCGGCGCCGGGCTGCTGGTGGACGTGGAAGGCCATGGTCGCGAGGCCGCCGACGGCGAGGATCTGTTGCGCACCGTCGGCTGGTTCACCAGCGTCCACCCGGTCCGGCTCGAACTGTCCGATGTGGACACCGCAGCCGCCGGGCGGTTGCTGAAGACGGTGAAGGAACAGATCCGCGCCGTCCCCGGCGACGGATCCGGTTACGGGTTGTTGCGCCATCTCAACCCGGAGACCGCGGCGCGGCTGGCCGGGTTGCCGTCTTCGCGGATCGGGTTCAACTATCTCGGCCGGACCGTGCTCGCCCCCAAGGACACCGCGTGGCAGCCCGTCGGGGAAGGGCCGCTCGGCGGCGGCCCGGACATGGTCCTCGCGCACGCCGTGGAGGTCAGCGCGGAACTGCAGGACACCCCGGCCGGACCCCGGCTGGGGCTGGCCATCGACACCCGGGATGCCGATCTCGCCACGGTGGAGCGGCTCGGCGAGGCCTGGCTGGAGATGCTGACCGGCCTCGCGACCCTCGCCGAGGATCCCGACGCGGGCGGCCACACGCCGTCGGATTTCGACCTCGTCGAGCTGACGCGGCCGGACGTGGCGGAGCTGGAAGCCGCGGTGCCGGGGCTGACCGACGTCTGGCCGTTGTCACCGCTGCAGGAAGGCATGCTCTTCGAACGGGCCTTCGACGCCGACGGGGTCGATGTCTATCAGAGCCAGCGAATCCTGGACCTCGACGGGCCGCTCGACGCGCGACGGCTGCGCGCGGCCTGGAACCGGGTGGTCGCTCGGCACGCGTCGCTCCGGACCGGCTTCCATCAGCTGGGCTCCGGTGAAACGGTGCAGGTCGTCGTGGACGAGGTGGACCTCCCTTGGCGGATGGCGGATCTGTCACAGCTCGACGAGACGGCCGCGGCCGCCGAGGTCGAACGGCTGCTCGCGGAGGATCAGGCGCGGCGGTTCGACGTGACCGAGGCACCGCTGCTGCGGCTGCTGCTGATCCGGCTCGCCGCGGACCGGCACCGGTTCGTGCTCACCTCGCACCACGTCGTACTGGACGGCTGGTCGACGCCGCTCGTGCTGGGTGAGGTGTCGACCGCCTACGCGGGTGGGCAGCTCCCGTCGACAGCACCGTCCTATAAGGACTATCTGGCATGGCTGGGCGGTCAGGACGGGGAGGCGACCCGGGCGGCGTGGCTGGCCGAACTCGACGGCGCGACCGAACCGTCCCTTGTGGACGCCGACGCCGACAAGACGATGGTGATGCCCGGTGAGCACGCCGAATGGCTCTCCGAGGAGACGACGCGGGCACTCACCGAGCTCGCCCGCGGGCACGGTTTGACGTCGAGCACGATCCTGCAGGCCGCGTGGGCGTTGGTGCTGGCGCGGCTGACCGGCCGGACGGACGTGGTGTTCGGGTCGGTGGTGTCCGGGCGGCCGGCGGAGGTGCCGGACGTCGAGCGGATGGTGGGGATGTTCATCAACACCGTCCCGGTCCGTGTGCGGCTCGACGGCGGCCGTCCGGTGCTGGAGCTGTTCCAGGATCTGCAGGGCCGCCAGTCGGCGTTGACCGAGCACCAGTACCTGGGGCTGCCGGAGATCCAGAAGGTGGCGGGCTCCGGCGCGGTCTTCGACACCATGGTGATGATCGAGAACTACCCGCACACCGCCGAAGGTCTCGGCGACGACGGTGGTGTCGTGATCAGCTCGGTCGTCACCCGGACCGGCACCAGCTATCCGCTGACCATGAACGTCAGCCTCGGGAACCGCTTGCGGATCAACGTTTCCTACCGGCCGGACCGGATCGGCGGCGAACCGGCCGCCGAGATCGCCAGGCAGGTCGTCCGTGTCCTGGAACAGGTGGTGGCACGGCCTTCGCTGCCGATCGGTCGCCTCGGCGTGACGAGCGAACCGGCGCGCGCGTCGGTGGTGGAACGCTGGAACTCGACGGGTGAAGCGGCCGACACGACGTCGGTGCTGGAGCTGTTCCGTCGGCAGGTTGGCGCCTCGCCGGACGCGGTGGCGGTCGTGGACGGCGAACGCACCCTCTCCTACACCGGCCTCGACCGCGAATCCGACCGGCTGGCCGGGTATCTGGCCGCCGTCGGCGTGCGGCGCGGTGACCGCGTCGGCGTGGTGATGGACCGCGGCGCGGACCTTCTCGTCGCCCTGCTCGCGGTCTGGAAGGCGGGCGCCGCGCAGGTCCCGGTGAACGTGGGCTACCCCGCGGACCGGATCGAGCGGATGCTGGCCGACGCGGGAGTGTCGGTCGCGGTCTGCCTCGAAGCGAACCGCAAGGCGGTGCCGGACGGCGTCGAGCCGGTGCTCGCGGACTTGACGGCGATCGACGGCGCGCGGTACGAGGCACCGCCGGTGACGGTCGGCGCGCAGGACGTCGCGTACGTGATGTACACGTCGGGATCGACCGGGGTGCCGAAGGGTGTCGCGGTACCGCACGGAAGTGTGGCGGCGCTGGCGAGCGACCCGGGCTGGTCGCAGGGCCCCGGCGATCACGTACTGCTGCACGCGTCACACGCTTTCGACGCGTCGCTGGTCGAGATCTGGGTGCCGCTGGTCAGCGGGGCCCGCGTGGTGGTCGCCGAACCGGGCACGGTCGACGCGGAGCGGCTCCGCGACGCGATCTCCCGCGGTGTGACGACCGTCCATCTCACGGCGGGCGCTTTCCGTGCGGTGGCCGAGGAAGCGCCGGAGTCCTTCCGCGGGCTGCGGGAGATCCTGACCGGTGGCGACGCGGTACCGCTCGCCTCCGTCGAACGGATGCGCCTGGCTTGCCCGGACGTGCGGTTCCGTCAGCTCTACGGCCCGACCGAAGGCACCCTCTGCGCCACTTGGCTCGTCCTCGAACCAGGGGCCGAAACGGGCGACGTCCTGCCGATCGGCGGGCCGCTGGCCGGCAGGCAGGTCTACGTGCTCGACGCGTTCCTGCAGCCGCTGGCCCCGAACGTGACCGGTGAGCTCTACATCGCCGGTGCCGGACTGGCGCACGGCTACCTCGGCAACAGCGCGTCGACCTCGGAGCGCTTCGTCGCCAATCCGTTCGGCGCGGGAAGGATGTACCGGACCGGCGACCTGGCGCGCTGGACGGAGCAGGGCGAACTGCTCTTCGGCGGGCGTGCCGACTCCCAGGTGAAGATCCGCGGCTACCGCGTCGAACCCGGTGAGGTCGAGGCGGCGCTGACCGAGGTCCCCGACGTCGCGCAGGCGATCGTTCTGGCGCGGGAGGAACGTCCCGGTGAGAAGCGGCTGATCGCCTACGTGACCGCGGAACCGGGGCGGGAACTGGAATCCGACGCGGTCCGCGCGCATCTCGCGGCCCGACTGCCGGAGTTCATGGTGCCGTCGGTGGTGCTGGTGCTGGACGGTTTCCCGTTGACGCTCAACGGGAAGATCGACCGCGCGGCCCTGCCCGCCCCCGAGTTCACCGCGAAGGCGGCCGGGCGCGAACCGCGTACGGAGACCGAACGACTGTTGTGCGCGCTGTTCGCCGAGATCCTCGGGCTGGACCGGGTCGGCGCCGACGACGGTTTCTTCGAACTGGGCGGGGATTCGATCCTCTCGATGCGGCTGGCCGCCCGCGCACGCCGCGAAAACCTCGTCTTCGGGGCGAAGCAGGTCTTCGACCAGAAGACACCCGCGGGGATCGCGGCGGTCGCCGAACACGGCGGACGGACCCGGACCGAGGACGGCGAGGGCGTCGGAGAGGTCCCGTTGACGCCGGTGGTGCGGGCACTGCTCGAACGCGACCCGCTCGGGCTGACGCGCGGTGGCATGGCGCAGTGGGTGATCGTGGACGTGCCCGGCGACCTTTCCGTGCCCGCGCTGGCGGCCGGATTGGGCGCGGTGATCGACACGCACGACCTGCTGCGGAGCCGGATCGTCGAGACCGAGGGCGGCCTGCCCCGGCTGGTCGTGGCCGAGCGGGGAACGGTCGACGCGGCGACACTGGTCGAACGGGCCGACGCCGCCGACCTCGACGTCGCCGGTATCGACGAAATCGCGAGTGACGCGGCGGCACGCCTGGATCCGGTCGGGGGCGTGCTGGTCCGGGCGGTCCTGGTGGACGCCGGACCGGACCGCCCCGGACGGCTCGTGGTGGCCGCGCACCACCTCGTGGTCGACGTGGTGTCGTGGCGGACCCTGCTGCCGGACCTGCAGGCGGCCTGCGAAGCCGCGATCGCGGGCACCCGAGCGCGGCTCGACCCGCCGGACGTCTCGTTCCGGCGCTGGTCTCGCACGCTGACCGCCGAGGCGGCGAACCGGACCGCGGAGCTGGCGACGTGGACGGAGATCCTCGACGGCGCACAGTCGCGGCTGGGCGAACTCGATCCCCGGCGCGACACCGTGTCGACCGCGGGACGCAGGTCGTGGACCTTGTCGCGGGAGCAAGCGGGCGTACTCGTGGAGAAGGTCACCTCGGCCTTCCACTGTGGTGTCCACGAGGTCCTGCTGGCGACCCTGGCCGGCGCGGTGGCCGGGTGGCGTGGCGGCACCGCGGTCGTGGTGGACGTCGAAGGCCACGGCCGCCGTCCGATCGGTGACATGGACCTGTCGCGGACGCTCGGATGGTTCACCGATGTCCATCCGCTCCGGTTGGACGTGTCCGGGGTCGACCCGGCCGAAGCGATCGCGGGCGGCGCCGCGGCCGGTCGTCTGCTGAAGCAGGTCAAGGAGAACGTGCGAGCCGTGCCCGACGGTGGGCTCGGTTACGGGATGCTGCGCCATCTCAACGCCGAGACGGCGCCGGTCCTCGCGGCGCTGCCGAAGGCGGAGATCGGGTTCAACTACCTCGGCCGCTTCTCGTCGCGGTCCGACGGTGCCCCGCGGCCTTGGCGGATAACGGGAATCGTCGGCGACGCGGCGGAGCGGGACACCCCGTTGCGGCACGCCGTGGAGATCGACGCGGTCGTGGCGGACACGGCGGACGGACCCGAGTTCACCCTGACCCTCACCTGGGCGGGGCGGATTCTCGGCGACGCCGAGGCGGAGTCGCTCGCGCGGACCTGGCTGGACATGCTGGCCGGGCTCGCCGCGCACGGCGAAGACGTCGGCGCCGGGGGCCACACGCCATCCGACTTCCCGCTCGTCACGCTGACGCAGCGAGAGGTGGCGGAAGTGGAGGCGGCCGCGCCGGACCTGCTCGACATCTGGCCGCTTTCGCCGCTGCAGGAAGGTTTGCTGTTCCACGCCACCGACGACGGCGGCCCGGACGTCTACGCGAGCATGCGGACCCTCGCCCTCGACGGCCCGCTGGACGTCGCCCGCTTCCGCGCGTCGTGGCAGGCCCTGCTCGACCGGCACGCCGCCCTGCGGGCGAGTTTCCATCAGCTCCCCTCCGGTACGGCCGTGCAGGCGATCGCCCGCGAGGTGACGCTGTCCTGGCAGGAAACCGACCTGTCGCAGCTGCCGGAGGACGAGGCGCTGGCGGAATTCGACCGGATCGCGGCCGGGCAGCACGCCGAACGGCTGGACCTGGCCAAGGCGCCGCTGCTGCGGCTGCATCTGGTGCGCCTCGGCGAACGACGGCACCGGCTGGTCTTCACGTCGCATCACATCGTGGTCGACGGCTGGTCCCTGCCGCTCGTCGCCACCGACGTGCTGGCGGCGTACGAAGCGGGCGGTGACGCCAACGCGCTGCCCGCGGCGGCGTCCTATCGCGACTATCTGGCCTGGATCGCCCGCCAGGACAAGACGGCCGCACTGGAGGCGTGGCGGACCGAACTCGCGGGCCTCGACGAGGCGACGCACGTCGTCCCGCCGGAGTCGATTCTCACGCCCCTGCAGCCCGAACGGGTCAGGTTCGAGCTCGGCGACGAGCCGAGCAGGCGACTGGCGGAGTTCAGCCGCCGTCACGGTGTCACGCCGAACACGCTCTTCCAGGGGATCTGGGCACTGCACCTGGCCCGGTTGACCGGACGCTTGGACGTCGTCTTCGGCGCCGCGGTCGCCGGGCGTCCGCCCGAGATCCCCGGCGTGGAGTCCTCGGTCGGCCTGTTCATGAACATGCTGCCGGTCCGGGCCCGCCTCGACGGCGGCGAGCCGTTCGTCGAGATGGTGAAGGGCCTGCAGGAACGGCAGGTCGCGCTGCTGCCGCATCAGCACGTCGGGCAGAGCGAGATCACCAAGTTCGCCGGCCGCGGCGCGGCGTTCGACACGATCGTGGTGTTCGAGAACTACCCGCCACCGCCGCCCCGGTTCGACGGCCCCGACGCGCTCGTCATGAGCCCCGCGGGGAATTCGGACGACGACGGGCACTATCCGCTGTCCCTGCGCGCTTCGGTGGCGGGTGGCCCCGTCCGCGGTGAACTCATCTACCGGCCGGACGTGGTCGACCGGACCGGAGCCGAGGAGATGGCCGCGGCGCTCGTCCGCGCGCTCGAACAGGTGCTGGCGCGACCGTCGACGCCGGTGGGGCGGATCGGCCTGATCGGTCCGGAGCAGCGCCGTCTCGTGGTGGACGAGTGGAACCGGACCGACGCGCCGCTCACGGAGAAGACGCTGCCGGTGTTGCTCCGCGAGCAGGCGGAGCGGACACCGGACGCGGTCGCCGTCGAGGACGCGGCGCGAAGCCTGTCGTACCGGGAATTGCTCGGCGAAGCGGAGGCACTGGCGAGGCTGCTCGCCGGAGCGGGCGTGCGGCGGGAAGCCCGGGTGGGCGTGCTGGTCGAGCGTTCGGTCGACCTCGCGGTGACCCTGCTGGGGGTCACGTTCGCCGGTGGCGCGTTCGTCCCGGTCGATCCGGACTATCCGCGTGACCGCGTCGAGTTCATGCTGGCGAACTCGGCACCCGGGGTGTTGGTGTGCACGAAGGCGACCCGGTCGTTCGTGCCCGCGGAGTTCGCGGGCACGGTGCTGGTGCTGGAGGAGCTGCCCGCCACCGGTCCGGCCGCCGCATTGCCTTTGGTGGCACCGGAAGACGCGGCGTACGTGATCTACACGTCCGGGTCGACGGGGGTGCCGAAGGGTGTCCTGGTCACCCATTCCGGACTCGTCAACCTCGGGTACGCGCACATCGAGCGGATGGCCGTGACGTCGTCCTCGCGGATCCTGCAGTTGTCCGCGATCGGTTTCGACGCCATGGTCTCCGAGCTCTACATGTCCCTGCTGGCAGGCGCGACCCTGGTCCTGCCGGACGCGGCGAGCATGCCGCCCCGGGTGACGCTGGGCGACGCGATCCGGCAGGCGGGCATCACGCATCTGACGGTGTCGCCGAGTGTGCTGGCGAGCGAGGACGACCTGCCGGACACCCTGCGAACCGTGCTCACAGGCGGCGAGGCCCTCCCGGCCGCGCTGGTGGACCGCTGGTCGCCGGGCCGCCGGGTGATCCAGGCCTACGGGCCGACCGAGACGACCATCTGCTCGACGATGAGCGCCCCGTTGTCCCCGGGACACGACGTGGTCCCGCTCGGCGGCCCGATCCACAACGTGCGGCACTACGTGCTCGACGCCTTCCTGCGGCCGGTGCCGCCCGGCGTGGTCGGCGAGCTCTACATCACGGGTGTCGGACTGGCCCGCGGCTACCTCGGCCGCCCCGGCCTGACCGCGGAACGGTTCGTCGCCAGCCCGTTCGCCCCCGGCGAGCGGATGTACCGCTCCGGCGACCTGTTCCGCTGGACCAGTGAAGGCCAGCTGATCTTCGCGGGCCGCGTCGACGCGCAGGTCAAGGTGCGCGGCTACCGCGTCGAGCCCGCCGAGATCGAGGCCGTGCTCGCGGACCATCCGTGGGTCGGCCAGGTGGCGGTCTCCGTCCGCCGGGACGGGCCGGGCGACAAGCGGCTGGTGGCCTACGTCGTGCCGTCGGCGGACGCCGCCGCGGAGAACGGCACGCTGGCCGCCGCGCTGCGGGAGCTGGCCGCCGAACGCCTGCCGGACTACATGATGCCCGCGGCGTTCGTGTCGCTGGAGAAGATGCCGCTCACCCCGAACGGCAAGCTCGACCACCGGGCGCTGCAGGCCCCCGACTTCGCCGCGATGTCCTCGGATCGTGCCCCGCGCACCCCCGTGGAAGCGCAGTTGTGCGACCTGTTCGCGGAGGTGCTCGGCCTCGCCAAGGTGGGGCCGGACGACAGCTTCTTCGAACTCGGCGGTGACTCGATCACCTCGATGCAGGTGTCGGTCCGGGCCCGCGCCCTCGGGCTGCGGCTGACCCCGCGGCAGGTCTTCGACGAGAAGACGCCGGAACGACTGGCGGCGATCGCCGAGGAACTCCCGGCCGAGGAAGAAACCACCGCGGCACCGGAACCCGCCGGGGACCCGCTCGTCGCCCTTTCCCCTGACCAGATGGACCTACTCGAGGCCGGGTTGGCCGAATGACCACCACAGGCATAAGGAGCAAGTTGTGACCGTTGACGACACTCGCGCGAAGCGTCGCTCCAGCGTGGAGGACGTCTGGCCTCTTTCCCCGCTGCAAGAGGGAATGCTCTATCACACCGCCCTCGACAACGAGGGCCGTGACACCTACACCGTGCAGACCGTCTACGCCATCGACGGACCGCTGGACGCCGCTCTGCTGCGGGCGTCGTGGCAGGCCCTTGTGGACCGGCATGCCGCGCTGCGGGCCTGTTTCCGCTACGTCAGCGGCGCGCAGATGGTGCAGGTGATCGCGCGGGAGGCCGAAATCCCTTGGCGTGAAACGGATCTGACCGGATTGCCCGAGGACGTCGCCGAGGGCGAGGTGGACCGGCTGGCGGCCGACGAGGCGGCCGAGCGGCTGCGCGTCGAGGCGGCGCCGCTGATGAAACTGCACCTGCTCCGGCTCGGCCCCGACCGCCACCGGCTCGTGCACACACTGCACCACGTGCTGGTGGACGGCTGGTCGATGCCGATCCTGCACCGTGAGCTCGCCGCGATCTACGCGGCGGGCGGGGACGCGTCCGGCCTTCCGCCCACCGTGTCCTATCGGGACTATCTCGCTTGGCTGGGACGGCAGGACAAGGACGCGGCACGGGCGGCCTGGCGCGACGGGTTCGCCGGGTTGGACACCCCGACCACGGTCGCCGCGCCCGACCCGGCCCACGTACCGGACATCCACACGACGGTGGTCGAGCTGTCCACGGAACTGACGGACGGTTTGGCGCGGTTCGCGCGGGGCAACGACCTCACGCTGAACACCGTCGTGCAGGGCGCGTGGGCCGTCGTGCTGGCGCAGCTCTCCGGCCGTGACGACGTCGTGTTCGGCGCGACCGCCTCCGGGCGGCCCGCCGACCTCGACGGGGTGGAAGCGATGGTCGGCCAGCTGCTCAACACCCTGCCGGTACGGGTCCGGCTCGACGGCGGGAAACGCGCGGTCGACCTGTTCGCCCGGGTGCAGCGCGAGCAGGCGGCGCTCATGGGGCATCAGCACCTCGGCCTGCAGGACGTCCAGGCGGTCGTCGGACCGGGGGCGGTCTTCGACACCCTCGTGATCTACGAGAACTTCCCCCGCAAGGGACTCGGCCGGACGTCGGACGGCGGACTGGCGCTGATCCCGGTGAAGCGGGGGCGCAACTCGTCGCATTATCCGTTCACGCTGGTCACCGGACCCGGCGAGCGGATGCCGCTGATCCTCGACTACGACCGGAGCCTGTTCGGCCCCGCGGCCGCCGAATCGGTCGTCGGCGCGCTGGCCAGGGTGCTGGAGCGCCTGGTCGCCGAGCCCGACGTCCTCGTCGGCCGTCTGACGCTGGTGAGCGAAGCCGAGCGCGCACTGGTGCTGGACGAGTTCAACGCGACCGACGGCCCGGTGCCCGGAGACTCCGTCGTCGAACTGTTCGCCCGGCGGGTGGCCGCGGCGCCGGACGCGGTGGCGATCACCGACGCCGCCGGCGCGAACCTGACCTACGCCGAGGTCGGCCGGGCGTCGGACCGGCTCGCCGGTTACCTCGCCGGTCAAGGGGTCGGCCGCGGCGACCGGGTCGGCGTGGCCATGGAACGGTCGCCGGAGCTGATCATCGCGTTCCTCGCGATCTGGAAGGCGGGCGCCGCCTACGTCCCGGTGGACGTCGAGTACCCGGCGGAGCGGATCTCGTTCATCTTCGGCGATTCCGGCGTCTCGACCGTCCTGTGCACCGAAGCCACGAGCGCGGTCGCGCCGGAGAACGCGATCGTGCTCGACGCGCCCGGGACGCGCGCGGCCGTGAACGACTGCGCCGCACCGGAAATCCGGCCGCACGCCGACGATCTCGCGTACGTCATGTACACCTCGGGATCCACCGGCCTGCCGAAGGGCGTCGGTATCCCGCACGGGGCCGTGGCCGGTCTGGCCGGTGACGCGGGCTGGCAGATCGGTCCGGACGACGGCGTGCTGATGCACGCGACGCACGTCTTCGACCCGTCGCTGTACGCGATGTGGGTGCCGCTCGTCTCGGGCGCCCGGGTCCTGCTGACCGAACCGGGCGCGCTGGACGCGGCCGGGGTGCGGCAGGCCGTGCGCCGGGGCGCGACCTTCGTCCACCTCACCGCCGGTACCTTCCGCGCGCTGGCGGAAACGGCGCCCGAGTGCTTCGAAGGACTGGTCGAAATCGGGACCGGCGGCGACGTGGTCCCCCTGCAGTCGGTGGAAAATCTGCGCCGGGCCCAGCCCGGTCTACGGGTGCGCAACACCTACGGGCCGACCGAGACCACCCTGTGCGCGACGTGGCTGCCGATCGAACCCGGTGACGTGATCGACGGGGAGCTGCCGATCGGCCACCCGATGACCAACCGCCGGATCTACGTCCTCGACGCTTTCCTGCGCCCGGTCGCGCCGGGGGTGGAAGGCGAGCTGTACATCGCGGGCACGGGCCTGGCCCGCGGGTACCTGAACGCCCCGGGATCGACGGCGGGCCGGTTCGTGGCGTGCCCGTTCCTCGACGGCGAACGTATGTACCGCACCGGTGACCGGGCGCGCTGGACCCCCGGCGGCGAGATCGTGTTCCTCGGCCGCGCCGACGACCAGGTGAAGATCCGCGGCTACCGGGTCGAGCTCGGCGAAGTGGAGTCCGTGCTGGCCGCCCAGCCAGGCGTGGTCGAGGCCGTTCTCCTGGCGAGGGAAGACCAGCCGGGCGAAAAGCGCCTGGTCGGCTACTTCGTGTCCGACGGCACCGACGCGGGACCGGAGGAGATCCGGCGGCAGATGGCACTGGTGCTGCCCGACTACATGGTCCCGATCGCGGTCGTCGCTTTGCCCGGCCTGCCCGTCACCCCCAACGGCAAGGTGGACCGCCGGGCGCTGCCCGCCCCGGATCTCGCGGGACGCTCGTCGGAGAAGGCGCCCGAGAACGAGACCGAGAAGGTGTTGTGCGCGCTGTTCGCCGAAATCCTCAGCGTGGACCAGGTCGGGGTCGACGACGCCTTCCACGATCTCGGTGGCAGTTCGGCGCTGGCCATGCGGCTCGTCGCGCGGATCCGGGAGGAGCTCGGCGCGGACCTGCCCATCCGGCAGCTGTTCTCTTCGCCGACGCCCGCGGGTCTGGCCAGGGCACTCGCCGCGAAGTCACGGCCCGCGCTGGAAGCCGTCCCGCGGCCGGACCGGCTGCCCCTCACCGCCCGGCAGCTGCGTGCCTGGCTGCTGGCCGATCCGAGCGGGGAGACGGCGGGCCTGCACACCTCGGTGACGCTGCGCCTGCGCGGAAAACTGGACGTGCCCGCGTTGACGTCGGCGCTCGGCGACGTCGCGGCCCGGCACGAACTGCTCCGCACGACCTTCCCCGGTGACGCGCAGAGCGTCCGCCAGGAGGTGCACGAGGCCTGGCCGGTCGAGCCGACGCCGGTCCCGGTCACCGAGGAGGAGTTGCCGGGGCTGCTCGCCGAGCGGCGCGGGTCGGACTTCGACCTGACCAGGGAAGTGCCGTGGCGGTGCGAACTGTTCGCGCTCTCGGACAAAGAGCATGTGCTGCATCTGCAGATCCACCGGATCCTCGCCGACGACGACTCGCTGGACGTGTTCTTCCGCGACCTGGCGGCCGCGTACGGCGCGCGGCGCGAGGGCCGGGTGCCGCAGCGGGCGCCGCTGGCCTTGCAGTTCGCCGACTACGCGCTCTGGGAGCAGCGGCTGCTCGAAGGCGAGAACGAGCCGGGCGGCCTGATCAACGAGCAGATCACCTTCTGGCGGGACAACCTGGCGGGCATCGACGAGGAGACGGTGCTCCCGTTCGACCGTCCTCGGCCGGCCGTCCCGTCCCGGCGGGCGGGCTCGATCGCGCTGCGGTTGGCCGACGGCCCGCACGCCCGGTTGGCCGAGGTGGCGGAACCACTGGGCGCGGAAACGCTCCAGCTGGTGCACGCCGCGCTCGCCATGCTGCTGATCAAGTACGGGGCGGGCCACGACGTGGTGATCGGCACGACACTGCCGCGGGACGAGGAACTCTTCGACCTCGAACCGATGATCGGGCCGTTCACCCGGCCGCTCGCGCTGCGCACGGATCTCTCGGGGGATCCGACCTTCCTGGAGGTCGTCACCCGGGTGCAGGAAGCCTTCCAGGCCACGGAACAGCACCTGGACGTACCTTTCGAGCGGATCGTCGAGCTGCTGGATCTGCCTGCCTCGCTCTCCCGCCACCCCGTGTTCCAGGTCGGGCTGCGGGTGGACGAGGAGGACATCGACGGATGGTCGGCGGCGGAACTGCCGGCGCTGCGCACCAGCGTCGAAGCCGGCGGGACCGAGGCCATGGAGCTGGATCTGGCGGTCGAGCTCACCGAGCGCTTCGACGACGATGACGAAGCGGGCGGCCTCGAAGGCGCGCTGCACTACGCCGCCGACCTGTTCGACGAGGCCACGGCCGAGTCGGTGGCGCGGCGGCTGGTCCGCGTCCTCGAACAGGTGGCGGAGGACCCCCAGCGGCGGATCAGCGACCTGGACCTCTTCCTGGACGACTTCGAACGCGGCCGTCCGCCCATCGCCCCGGCGCGCTGGGCCGGGGCCGTCCCGCAGGTGGTCGCCGACGTCGCCGGGGACAGCCCGCTCGGCGCGCTCCTGCTGGACGACCGGCTGCGCCCCGTCGCTCCCGGCGTCGTCGGCGATCTCTACGTCACCGGTCCCGCGGTGGACGAGGGACCGGCCGAACTGCCGACCGTGCCCTGTCCGTTCGGGGAGGCGGGGCACCGGATGCTGCACACCGGCCTGCTCGCCCGCAAGACCCCCGCCAAGACCCTGGTCGTCGTGGGCGAGCGGCGGCGAGCGAGCGCTTCGGTGAAGACGGGTGACTTCGAGATCCTGTTGCCACTGCGGGTCACCGGTGACCGCCCGCCCCTGTTCTGTGTCCACGCGAGCGGCGGACTGAGCTGGAACTACGAGCCGCTGCTGCGGTACCTCCCGCAGGATCAGCCGGTCTACGGCGTGCAGGCGCGCGGCTTGGCGCGTACGGAGCCGCTGCCGGGCAGTGTCGAGGAGATGGCCGCCGATTACCTGGCGCAGATCCGTGCCGTGCAACCCGAAGGTCCGTACCACCTCCTCGGCTGGTCGCTCGGCGGCCGCATCGCGCAGGCGATGGCCAGGTTGCTCGAAGCGGACGGGGAGCAGGTCGGCCTGCTCGCGCTGCTCGACGCCTATCCCGTCTACATGGGACGCAAGACGACCGGCGCGGCGAGCGAGGAAGCGGCTCTCTCCCGGCGGAATCAGGCGGATCTGGATCTCGCGGGGCAACTGGTCAAGGGAGAGGCCGCCCGTGCCCGCCTGGAGGCGGTCATGCGCAACCTCTGGGAGATCGGGCCGCGCCACACCTCTTCGCCTTTCGCCGGGGACATCCTGCTCTTCATCGCCACGGTGGACCGTCCCGAGCATTTGCCCGTCCCGGTGGCGAAAGCCAGCTGGAAGGAGTTCACCACCGGGTCCATCGAGGCCCACGAGATCCCGTCCAACCACTACGACATGGTGCAAACCGCGGCGCTGGGCCAAATTGGAGCCATCGTCGCCGAGAAACTCCGGCACCGCCCGGAGGGTGAAAGGACACAACGATGACCAACCCCTTCGACAACGAAGACGGTTCCTTTTTCGTGCTGGTCAACGACGAAGGGCAGCACTCCTTGTGGCCGTCCTTCGCGGAGGTGCCCGCCGGCTGGACCCGGGTGCACGGCGAGGCCCCTCGCCAGGAGTGCCTCGCCTATGTCGAGGAGAACTGGACGGACCTCCGGCCGAAGAGCCTCATCCGGGAAACGAGCGCCTGAGAGAAGGTGTCCAGCCGCTCAAGGCGGACGGTTGGACGAGCGCGGTGGCTTGGTCGCGAACAGGCATCGTCCGGTGGCGTAGTGAAGGCCTCCTTCCCTACCTTCAGGGTAGGCAAGGAGGCCTTCACGGACACCTGCGGCCGAACGGGCGCGTGCGGATGTGGCGCGACACGCCCCGGCGTCGCCCGCCCCTAATTCATCGGCTGGACGAGGCGAAAGGACCTTGTGCGGTGTTCGAGGAGAACAACGCCCTCCGGGGCACGGAAATACACCGGAGAGACCGATTCGATCCGGGGCCGGAGTTGCGTTCCCTGATGAGCGAAGGCTCCTGGGCCATCTTGGAGGACAAGCATTCCCCCGACGGACGGACCGGGTGGCTCGCCACCGGGTACGAAGAGATCCGGCAAGTTCTCGGCTCGGACAAGTTCAGCGCCAAGCTGCTCTTCGGCGGGACCGCGGCCGGGCGGATCTGGCCCGGTTTCCTCGGTCAGTACGACCCGCCGGAGCACACGCGTCTGCGCCGGATGGTGGCGTCCGCGTTCACCTTCCGGCGGATGCAGGCCTTCCAGCCACAGATCGAGGCGATCGTCAAGGCCACCCTGGACGACATCGAGGCCACCGGTGGCCCGGTGGATTTCGTCCCCCGGTTCGCTTGGCCCGTCGCGACGACGGTGATCTGCGACTTCCTCGGCATTCCCCGTGACGATCAGGCGGACCTGTCCCGCGCCCTGCACGCGAGCCGGTCCGAGCGGTCGGGTAAACGACGTGTGGCGGCGGGAAACAAGTTCTGGACCTACATGGGCCAGGTCGCGGCCAAGACCCGCCGCGATCCCGGTGACGACATGTTCGGTGCGGTGGTGCGCGAACACGGCGACGACATCACCGACGCGGAACTGCTGGGCGTGGCCGCGTTCGTCATGGGCGCGAGCGGGGACCAGGTGGCTCGTTTCCTCGCGGCGGGTGCGTGGCTGATGGCCGAGAACCCGGACCAGTTCGCGCTGCTGCGGGAGAAACCGGAGACCATCCCGGATTGGCTGAACGAGGTGGCCCGGTACCTCACCAGCGACGAGAAGACCACTCCGCGCATCGCGCTCGAGGACGTGCGCATCGGCGATCAGCTCATCAAGAAGGGCGACGCCGTCACCTGCTCCTTGCTGGCCGCGAATCGCCGGAAATTCCCCGACGAGGAAGACCGGTTCGACATCACCCGGGAAAAGCCCGCACACGTCACGTTCGGGCACGGCATCCATCACTGCCTCGGCCGTCCGCTGGCCGAGATGGTGTTCCGGACGGCGATTCCGGCGCTGGCGCACCGCTTCCCGACACTCAAGCTGGCGGAGCCGGACCGCGAGATCAAACTGGGTCCGCCACCGTTCGACGTGGAAGCCCTGCTACTCGACTGGTAGCGCGGCGTCGGTGCCGGTGGTGGGGGGGGGGGGGGGGGGGGGGGGGGGGCCCCACCGCCACCACGCGCCCCAACCCCCCCCCCCCCGCCCCAGGGGCCTGTGTTGGGGGGGGGCGCGGGGTGG
>NZ_JBVIRO010000005.1:0-144201 GCF_055575975.1 Amycolatopsis sp. NPDC033938 | reverse complement strand
GGTGCCCCCCCCCTCCCTCCCCTCGGCCCGGGCGGCGGCTGGCCTGTGGTGGTGGTCGCTCTAGTTGTCAAACACCACAAACCCCAAACCACGACCACCTCAGCCCACCCGCTACCTGTGCCCCTTTTTCTCCGCCGTAGCAAAGGAGTTTTCCCGTTGAGCGAGGACGACCCGCGTCCGCTGCACATTCGCAGGGACGGCTTGGACCCGGCGGACGAGCTGCTCGCCGCCGGATTGCTGACGAGGGTCACTGTCGGATCCGGAGCGGATGCCGAGACCCATTGGATGGCGGCCACGCACGCCGTCGTCCGGCAGGTGATGGGCGATCACAAGCAGTTCAGCACCCGGCGCCGCTGGGACCCGCGGGACGAGATCGGCGGGAAGGGCATCTTCCGGCCGCGTGAACTGGTCGGAAACCTGATGGACTACGACCCGCCCGAGCACACACGGCTGCGGCAGAAGCTGACTCCCGGCTTCACCCTGCGCAAGATGCAGCGCATGCAGCCGTACGTCGAGCAGATCGTGAACGGCTGTCTCGACGAGATGGAGGAGGCGGGATCCCCCGCGGATCTGGTCCCGCTCCTCGCCGAGAAGGTGCCCGGCGCCGTGCTGTGCGAACTGATCGGCGTGCCGAGGGACGACCGGGACATGTTCCTGAAGCTCTGTCACGGACATCTCGACGCCTCACTGAGCCAGAAGAGGCGGGCGGCGCTCGGCGACAAGTTCTCCCGGTACCTGCTGGCGATGATCGCCAGGGAACGCGAAGAACCGGGCGAGGGGATGATCGGGGCGGTCGTCGCCGAATACGGGGACGACGCCACGGACGAGGAGCTGCGCGGCTTCTGCGTGCAGGTGATGCTGGCCGGCGACGACAACATCTCCGGCATGATCGGGCTTGGTGTGCTGGCGATGCTGCGCCACCCCGAGCAGATCGCCGCGTTCCGCGGTGACGACCAGTCGGCGCAACGAGCCGTCGACGAACTGATCCGGTACCTGACCGTGCCTTACAGCCCGACACCTCGTATCGCCACGCAGGACGTCACCATCGGGGACCAGGTGATCAAGCGGGGCGAGAGTGTCATCTGTTCGCTGCCCGCGGCGAACCGTGACCCCGCACTGGTACCGGATCCGGAGCGGCTCGACGTCACCCGCGATCCCGTCCCGCATGTCGCGTTCGGGCACGGCATCCACCATTGCCTCGGCGCCGCGCTGGCCCGCCTCGAACTGCGCACGGTCTTCACCGCGCTGTGGCGGCGTTTTCCCGCGCTGAGGCTCGCGGATCCCGCACAGGACACCAAGTTCCGCCTGACCACTCCCGCGTACGGCTTGGCCGAGCTGATGGTCGCCTGGTGATCGGCCTGCCCGTCCACCGGGGCCGCTGGACGTCCCGCCTGATTACGGGTGAAATTGGGTGTCGGCGTGTTCGGGCCGATAAATCCCGACGGTCATTTTCCGGTCAACCAAGGAGCTTCCATTCGGATGGGGCACGGTATCGATCAGGTCGCGCCACTCCTGCGGGAGCCCGCGAACTTCCAGCTGAGGACGAACTGCGATCCGCATGAGGACAATTTCGACCTCAGGGCGCACGGCCCGCTGGTCCGGATAACCGGCGATTCGTCGACGCAGCTGGGCAGAGAATTCGTCTGGCAGGCACAGGGTTACGACGTCGTCCGCCGGATATTGGGTGATCACGAGAATTTCACCACGCGGCCGCAATTCACCAACGCGAAATCCGGGGCGCATGTCGAAGCCCAGTTCGTCGGGCAGATATCGACCTATGACCCGCCGGAACACACTCGGCTGCGGAAGATGCTCACGCCGGAGTTCACGGTCCGGCGGATCCGCCGGATGGAGCCGGCCATCCAAAGCCTCGTGGATGATCGCCTCGACCTGATGGAGGCCGAGGGGTCACCCGCGGACCTCCAGGCGCTGTTCGCCGACCCGGTCGGCGCCTTCTCCCTGTGCGAACTGCTCGGCATCCCGCGGGACGACCAGCGCGAGTTCGTCCGGCGGCTCAGGCGGAACACCGATCTGAGCCGCGGCCTCAAGGCGCGGGCGGCGGACAGCGCGGCGTTCAACCGGTACTTGGACAATCTCATCGCCCGGCAGCGCGCGGATCCGGACGACGGGTTCCTCGGCATGATCGTGCGTGAGCACGGCGGCAACGTCACGGACGAGGAACTGAAGGGGCTGTGCACGGCGCTGATCCTCGGTGGTGTCGAGACGGTCGCGGGGATGATCGGCTTCGGCGTGCTCGCCCTGCTGCAGAACCCCGACCAGATCAAGGTGCTTTTCGAAGGTCCGGAGCGCGCCGATCGCCTCGTCAACGAACTGGTGCGTTACCTGTCTCCGGTGCAGGCGCCGAATCCACGCCTCGCGATCAAGGACGTGGTCATCGACGGACAGTTGATCAAGGCGGGGGATTACGTCCTGTGCTCGGTCCTGATGGCGAACAGGGATGCGGCGTTGACGCCGGATCCCAACGTCCTGGACGCGAATCGTGCCGCGGTGTCGGACGTCGGATTCGGGCACGGAATCCATTATTGCGTCGGCGCGGCGCTGGCCCGTTCGATGCTGCGGACGGCGTATCAGACCCTGTGGCGGCGATTCCCCGGACTGCGGCTGGCAGTGCCCGTCGCGGAAGTGAAATACCGAAGCGCGTTCGTCGATTGCCCTGATCAGGTTCCAGTCGCCTGGTAGCACGATCCGGGGTGGAAAACCAGCCTCCGCAATTTGACACTCGATAGAGGAATGGTGGGAGATGTCGGTCGAAGACTTCGATGTGGTGGTGGCTGGTGGCGGGCCGGGTGGTTCGACCGTCGCCACGCTGGTGGCCATGCAGGGCCATCGCGTGTTGTTGCTGGAAAAAGAGGTTTTCCCTCGATACCAGATCGGCGAGTCGCTGCTGCCTGCCACGGTGCACGGCGTGTGCCGGATGCTCGGCGTCTCCGACGAGCTGGCCAATGCCGGTTTCCCGATCAAACGGGGCGGCACGTTCCGCTGGGGTGCCCGGCCGGAGCCGTGGACGTTCCACTTCGGCATCTCCGCCAAAATGGCCGGTTCGACGTCGCACGCCTATCAGGTCGAGCGGGCGCGCTTCGACGACATCCTGCTGAAGAACGCCAAGAGCAAGGGTGTGGTCGTGCGGGAAGGGTGCGCGGTCACCGACGTCGTGGAGGACGGTGAGCGGGTCACCGGTGCGCGCTACACCGATCCCGACGGCAACGAGCGTGAAGTGTCGGCGCGGTTCGTGATCGACGCGTCGGGCAACAAGAGCAGGCTTTACTCGAAGGTCGGCGGTTCGCGGAACTACTCGGAGTTCTTCCGCAGCCTCGCGTTGTTCGGCTATTTCGAAGGTGGCAAACGCCTGCCGGAGCCGGTGTCGGGGAACATCCTGAGCGTCGCCTTCGACAACGGCTGGTTCTGGTACATCCCGTTGAGCGACACGCTGACCAGCGTCGGCGCGGTGGTGCGCCGTGAGGACGCCGACAAGATCCAGGGCGACCGCGAGAAGGCCCTCAACGCCTTGATCGCCGAATGCCCGCTGATCTCGGACTACCTCTCGAACGCGACCAGGGTGACGACCGGCAAGTACGGGGAACTGCGGGTCCGCAAGGACTATTCGTACCAGCAGGAGAGTTACTGGCGGCCGGGGATGATCCTGGTCGGCGACGCCGCGTGCTTCGTGGACCCGGTGTTCTCCTCCGGGGTGCACCTGGCGACCTACAGCGCGCTGCTCGCGGCCCGGTCGATCAACAGCGTCCTCGCGGGTGACCTGGACGAGAAGACCGCGCTGAACGAGTTCGAGTCGCGCTACCGCCGCGAGTACGGCGTCTTCTACGAATTCCTCGTGTCCTTCTACCAGATGAACGTGAACGAGGAATCGTATTTCTGGCAGGCCAAGAAGGTCACCCAGAACCAGAGCACCGACATCGAATCCTTCGTCGAGCTGATCGGCGGGGTGTCATCGGGGGAGACCGCGCTGACCGCGGCCGACCGGATCGCCGCGCGCAGCGCCGAGTTCGCCGCGGCCGTGGACAAGATGGCGGCGGGCGACGGCGACGACATGGTGCCGATGTTCAAGTCGGCGGTGGTCCAGCAGGCGATGCAGGAAGCGGGCCAGGTCCAGATGAAGGCGCTCCTCGGCGAGGATGCCGAACCCGAGCTGCCGCTCTTCCCCGGCGGCCTGGTGACTTCGCCCGACGGAATGAAGTGGCTGCCGCACCACCCGGTGTGAGCCAGGAGCCGACCGGTGGCCGAGGACCTACGAAACAGGGGATGCGAAATGCGCGTGCTGATCTCGGGGTGTGGATCACGCGGGGACATCGAACCGTTGGTGGCCTTGGCCGTCCGGTTGCGGGAACTGGGTGTGCGGGCGCGGATGTGCCTGCCGCCCGACTACGCGGACCGGTGCGCCGAGGTCGGTGTGCCGATGGTGCCGGTCGGGCCGGCGGTACGAGCGGGTGCGCGCGGGCCGGGTGAACCGGCGCCGGGGGATCCCGAAATCGTGACCGACGTGGTCGCCGAATGGTTCGAAAAGCTTCCGGCGGCCGCCGAAGGCTGTGCGGCGGTGGTGACGACCGGTCTGCTGCCCGCCGCCGTCGCCGCGCGGTCGGTGGCGGAGAAGCTGGGCGTTCCGTACCGCTACGTCGTGCTGTCCCCGGACCATCTGCCGTCGGTGCACAGCCGGGCGGAGCTCGACATGTACAACGAAGGTGCTTACGGCCTCTTCGGTGACGTGGTCAACGAAAAGCGGGCCTCGCTCGGCCTGGCGCCGGTGAAGGACCTCTTCGACTACGGCTACACCGAGCGGCCCTGGCTGGCGTCGGACCAGGTACTGGCGCCGCTCCCGCCGTCGGACTCCGGCACTGTCCAGACCGGTGCGTGGATCCTGCCCGACGAACGGCCCCTGCCGTCGGAGCTGGAGGCGTTCCTGGCCGCCGGACCGCGGCCGGTCTACGTCGGTTTCGGCAGCTCGTCCGGTGCCAGGACCGCCGCCGCCGCGAAGGTGGCCGTCGAGGTGGTCCGCGCACAGGGCCACCGGGTGGTGCTTTCCCGTGGCTGGGCCGATCTCACCCTGCCGGACGAGGACGACGGCTGCTTCGCCGTCGGCGAGGTGAACCTCCAGGAGCTGTTCGGCCGGGTCTCCGCCGCCATCCACCACGACAGCGCGGGCACGACGTACGTGGCCATGCAGGCGGGCATCCCCCATGTCGTCGTGCGTCGCGTGGTGGACAACGTGGTGGAGCAGGCGTATCACGCCGACCGGGTGGCCGAGCTGGGCGTCGGGGTGGCGATCGACGGGCCGATCCCGGCCGCCGATGCCTTGTCCGCGGCGCTCGGCACGGCCCTCTCCCCGGAAATCCGGGCGCGGGCGAAGACGGTGGCGGGCACCATGCGCGTCGACGGGACGACGGTGGCCGCGGAACTGCTGTTCGACGCGGCCGGCGTCGAGAAGCCGGTTGTTTCCGCAGGAACGGGGGAACTGTGACGCGGGTGTTGTTGGCGACGTGCGGAAGCCGCGGCGACGTCGAACCGCTGGTGGCGCTGGCCGTCCGGTTGCGGGAGCTCGGTGCGGAGGCGAGGCTGGCCGCACCGCCGGACTGCGCGGATCGGCTGGCCGAGGTCGGCGTGCCGCATGTGCCCGTCGGCGCCTCCGCGCGCGAACCGGTTAAGAACGCGGCGCCGCCGACGCGCGAGGACATGCAGCGGTTCATGACCGAGACGATCGCCACGCAGTTCGACCGGATCCCGGCGGCCGCCGAGGGGTGCTCCGCCGTGGTGACCTCCGGGCTGCTGGCCGCCGCGCTCGGAGTGCGGTCGGTGGCCGAAAAGCTGGGCATCCCGTACTTCTACGCCTTCCACTGCCCGAGTTTCGTGCCGTCGCCGCACTACGCGCCACCGCCGCCCCTCGGCGAGCCGCCGGCACCGGAGGGGACCGACATCCGGACGCTGTGGGAGCGGAACAACCAGAGCGCGTTCCGGCGATACGGCGGCCCGCTCAACAGTCTGCGGGAAGCGGCAGGCCTGCCGCCGGTGGAGGACATCTTCGGCTTCGGCTACACCGATCATCCTTGGCTGGCCGCGGACCCGGTGCTGGCCCCGCTGCAGCCGACCGACCTCGACGCCGTCCAGACCGGTGCCTGGATCGTGCCGGACGAACGACCGCTTTCCGCTGAGCTGGAAGCCTTTCTCGACGGCGGCACACCGCCGGTGTACCTCGGGTTCGGCAGCCTGCGCGCCCCCGCCGACGCCGTCCGGGTGGCCGTCGCCGCGATCCGCGCCAAGGGCCGCCGGGTGATCCTTTCCCGTGGCTGGGCCGATCTGGTGCTGCCCGACGACCGGGAAGACTGTTTCGAGACCGGCGAAGTGAACCACCAGGCGCTGTTCCCCCGGGTGGCCGCCGTCGTCCACCACGGCGGCGCGGGCACCACGCACGTGGCGACGCGGGCGGGCGCGCCCCAGATCCTGCTGCCCCAGATGGCGGACCAGCCGTACTACGCGAGCCGCGTGGCCGAGCTGGGGATCGGCGTGGCGCACGACGGTCCGGTCCCGACCTTCGATTCCCTGTCGGCCGCGCTCACCACGGCGCTCGCCCCGGAAACCCGTGCCCGTGCGACGGCCGTGGCGGCCACGGCCGGGACGGACGGGACGACGGTGGCGGCGGAACTGCTGCTCGACGCGGCCAGCCGGGCCAAGTCTTCGGTTTCCGCGTGAAACCCACAACCGATCAAGATAGGGGACGCGAAATGCGTGTGCTGTTGTCGACGTGCGGAAGCCGCGGAGACGTCGAACCGCTGGTGGCCTTGGCGGTCAGGTTGCGGGAACTCGGCGCGGAAGTACGCATGTGCGCGTCGCCTTCCTCCGCCGACCGGCTCGCCGAAGCCGGTGTGCCGCATGTGCCGGTCGGACTGGCACACGAGGGAATGCTGCTGCAGGAGGGAATGCCGCCGCCGTCGGCCGAGGAGGAGCGCAAGTTCGCGGCCATGGCGATCGACATGCAGTTCGACCAGGTCCCCCCGGGGGCCGAGGGCTGTGACGTGGCGGTGGCGACCGGCGAGCTGGCTCACGCGACCGGCGTGCGGTCGGTGGCCGAGAAGCTCGGTATCCCTTACTTCTACGCCGCCTACAGCCCGAACTACCTGCCGTCGTCGAACTATCACCCGCCCGAGGACGAGCGGACCACGCCGGGCGTGACCGACTTCGGGGTGCTCTGGGCCGAGCGTGCCGAGCGTTTCTCCGAGCGGTACGGGGAAGCGCTCAACAACAGGCGCGCCGCGATCGGCCTGGCCCCGGTCGAGGACGTCTTCCGCTACGGCTACGGCGAGCGACCCTGGCTGGCGGCGGACGCCGTCCTGGCCCCGGTGGATCCGGCTCTCGACGCCGTGCAGACCGGCGCCTGGATCCTGCCGGACGAACGGCCGCTCCCGGCGGATCTGGAGGCGTTCCTGGCCGCCGGGCCACCGCCGGTGTACGTCGGTTTCGGCAGCGCGTCCGGTCCCGGACTCGCCGACGCCACGAAGACGGCCATCGAAGCCATCCGCGCCCAGGGTCACCGCGTGATCCTTTCCCGCGGCTGGGCCGATCTGGACCTGCCCGACGACGGGGCCGACTGCTTCGCCGTCGGCGAGGTGAACATCCAGGCACTGTTCGGCCGGGTGGCCGCCGCCCTCCACAAGGGCAGCGCGGGCACGTTGCACCTGGCCGCACGGGCGGGCATCCCCCAGCTCGTGCTACCCCGGCACACGGATCAGCCGTACTTCGCGAGCCGCGTGACCGCGCTGGGAATCGGGGTGGCGCTGGAGGAACGTCCGGTCCCGACCTTCGACACCTTCTCGGCCGCGCTCACTGAGGCCCTTTCCCCGGAAACCCGCGCGCGAGTGGCGGCCGTGGCGGACCAGGTCCGCACCGACGGCCGGACGATGGCCGCGGAACTGCTGTTCGAGGCCGCGGGACAGGGCAAGCTCACCGTTCCCGCGTGACCGCGCGCCACGACTTCTTCGACGACAAAGCACAGAGGAGACCGCATGCCCACCACGTCCCAGTGCCGTATCTGTGACGGCACTGTCACCGAGTTCATCGATTTCGGGCGACAGCCGCTTTCGGACGCGTTCGTGGTTCCCGGCGAGGAGAAGAAGGAGTTCTTCTTCCGGCTCGCCACGGGGATCTGCGATTCCTGCACGATGGTGCAGTTGATGGAAGAGGTCCCGAGGGACCTGATGTTCCACGAGGCCTACCCCTACCACTCGTCCGGTTCGGCCGTCATGCGCGAGCATTTCACCGGACTGGCCAAGCGGTTGCTGACCACGGAGCTGACCGGCGAAGACCCGTTCATCGTCGAGCTCGGCTGCAACGACGGCATCATGCTCAAGGCCGTGGCCGAAGCGGGCGTGCGCCAGCTCGGCGTCGAACCCTCCGGCGGCGTCGCCGATCTGGCCGCGGCCAAGGGGATCCGCGTCCGCAAGGACTTCTTCGAAGCGGCGACCGCGGCCGACATCCGGAAGAACGACGGGCCCGCCGACGTGATCTACGCGGCCAACACCCTGTGCCACATCCCTTACATGGACTCGATCCTGAAGGGCGTCACCACCCTGCTCGGCCCGAACGGCGTGTTCGTCTTCGAGGACCCGTACCTCGGTGACATCGTGGAGCGCACCTCGTTCGACCAGATCTACGACGAGCATTTCTTCTTCTTCACCGCGCGTTCGGTCCAGGAGATGGCCGCGCGCAACGGTCTCGAGCTCGTGGACGTCGAGCGCATCCCGGTGCACGGCGGCGAGGTCCGCTACACCCTCGCCCTCGCCGGGGCCCGGAATCCGACCGAGGCCGTGGCGGAGCTCCTGGCGTGGGAGACCGAGCGCAAGCTCGCGGAGTACGCCACGCTCGAAGGTTTCGCCGCCAACGTCAAGAAGATCAAGGAAGACCTGATCGCGCTGCTGACCAAGCTTCGCGCCGAGGGCAAACGCGTCGTCGGCTACGGCGCGACGGCGAAGAGCGCCACGGTGACCAACTTCTGTGGCATCACCCCGGATCTGGTGGAGTTCATCTCGGACACCACCCCGGCCAAACAGGGCAGGCTCAGCCCCGGGCAGCACATCCCGGTCCGCGAGTACCGGGAATTCGCCGACGATCACCCGGACTACGCACTGCTGTTCGCCTGGAACCACGCCGACGAGATCATGAACGCGGAGCAGGCTTTCCGTGACTCCGGCGGACAGTGGATCCGGTACGTGCCGAATGTGCACGTGAGCTGACGTGGCCGCGATGACCAACGACCTCGGCGCGGACCGGATACTGGCGATCTCCCCGCATCTGGACGACGCGGTCCTGTCCTTCGGGGCGGGCCTCGCCCAGGCGGAACGCGACGGCGCGAAAGTGACCGTCCACACGGTGTTCGCCGGTAGCGCGACGCCGCCGTTCTCCCCGGCGGCGGAGCGGCTGCACTCGATCTGGGGGCTCTCGCCGGATGAGGACGCGTCGCTGCGTCGCCGCGAGGAAGACATCGCCGCGCTCGGCCACCTGGGGGCCGAGTACCGGCACGGTCGCTTCCTCGACGCCATCTATCGCAAGTCGCCGGACGGCCGATGGCTGGCCGACAACGTGCCAGGACGGCAGAAGCTGGCCATCGGACCGCAATCGCCGCAGGGTGATCCGGAGCTGTTCGCCGCGGTGCAGGCGGAAATCGCGTCGATCGTCGGCGAGTGCGACCCGACGCTGATCGTGACCTGCGCGGCCGCCAGCGGACATGTCGACAACGAGATCACGCGGGACGCCACGCTGCTCGTCGCGCGGGAGAAGGACATCCCGGTGCGGCTGTGGGAAGACCTCCCGCACGCGATGTTCGCGCCGGGCGCCGCCGAACTCCCGGCGGGTTTCCGGCTCGGTGCTCCCGATTTCGTCTCCGTCGAGCCGGCGGCGCGGGCACGGAAGTTCGAGGCGATGCGGCTCTACCCGACGCAGATGTCGATGCTCCACGGCCCGGAAAAGGACCTTTTCGCGCAGTTGGAAAGGCACGCCCGGAAAAGCTCGCCGCAGGACGTGTACGGCGAAACGACCTGGCCGGTCATCGCCCGCGAAGACAACGGCTGAATCGTGCCGGAGAAGAATGCCGACCAGGAGGGTGTCCCGATGACCGATCAACTGGAGCGCGGCCCGGCCAGGACCGCGCACGCCGGCGTCCTGCTTTCCTCGGTGGGGCAGCGGGGTGTGCTGTGCGACTTCTACGACGAAGACGGCTCGGACACCTATCGGGATTTGATCCAGGACTCCGACGGCACCCTGGAAACGCGGGAATTCGCGGCCCGCGTTCCCGGGGACCCCGGGCCGGTGCTGGAGCTCGCGGCCGGAATGGGCAGGCTGACCTTCCCTTTCCTGGAACTCGGCTGGGACATGACCGCCTTGGAACTGTCGGCCACGGTGGTCGCCGCGTTCCGGAAGCGGCTGGCGGAAGCGCCGTCGGCCCTGCGGGAGCGCTGCACGGTGGTCCGGGGGGACATGAGCGCTTTCGCGTTGGACAAGCGCTTCGGCACGGTGGTCATCAGCTCGGGCTCGATCAACGAACTCGGCGAGGCCGAACGGAAAGGCTTGTACGCGTCGGTTCTCGAGCATCTGGCGCCCGAGGGGAAATTCCTGCTCAGCCTGGAATTGACGAAACCCGTCGAAGCGGAGCCGGTGGAGCGCAGCCAGGAGTTGTCCGGGCGCAGTGGCAGGCGACACGTACTGCACGTGAAGATCCTGCCGTCCGAGGAGATCGAGGAAATCACCATCTACCCGGCCGACGAGACCGCGGATCCCTTCGTCGTCTGCACGCATCGCCGAAGGCTCCTCACCGTGGACCGGATCGTGCGGGAACTCGGACAGTCGGGCTTCGACGTCGTCGCACGGAAACCGTTCGCCTCCACCGGCGGCGGTCGTGACGACATGGTGCTGGTGGAGGCGCGACGGTCGTGAGCGGCGCTTCGGGTTATTGAGGGGTAAGGCAAACGTGGTGTGTCGAATGTGGTTGCGAGTGGCGATTCGGGCTAGAGCGAACCCTCTCTTAGGTACCTGCTCGTGACCTGCGGGCCCGGCTCGCGGCGAAGTACATGATGGCCCCCTTCCTTGCGCCTAGGTACAGGACGGGGTCCTTCATGTACTTGGGGAGCGCGTGAAGGCCCCCTTCCCTCGGCTCAGCCGAGGGACGGGGGCCTTCACGCGCAGCCGGTGCGGCTTCCGTCAGGCGGCCCGGTCCCGCGCCAGGACACGCCATATTTGCCTTGCCCCTCAATAGAACCCGGATCGCCACTCACGATCAGCCCAGCCCACTCATCACCGGAAGCCTCAAACCAGTAAGTCCGTGAAGGCCTCCTTCCCTACCTTGAAAGTAGGGAAGGAGGCCTTCACGGACTTACGCCTGACCTGCGGGCCGGCGTGGGGTGGGGCGACCCACTTCGGCTATGAAGGAATTGGGACGTTGAGTGTCCCAATTCCTTCATAGCCGAGCCACCGCCACACAGCGTGCGGCTCTCGGGGCGTGAGCCGGAGCGGTGGGTGAGCAAATGCGGGTCCCTGATCCCCCGAGAGGTCACGGCAGTCGCGAAGTGATCAATGCGGCGAGCCTGCCCACGCCTTCCTCGATCAGCTCCGGCGTCAGCAGGCTGATGGAAAGCCGGAGCTGATTGAACCCGCCCTTCCCGCCGTAGAAGTGATGCATCGGGGTGAACAGCACACCGTGGTCGCGGGCGGCGTCCGCCAGCAGTTCGTCGTCGACGACGAAGGGCACGGTGACGGTGACGAAGAATCCGCCCGTGGGGGCGTTCCAGCGGACCCCCGCGCGGCCGCCGAGCCTGCGGTCGAGTTCGTTCAGCGTCAGGTGGAGATTGCGCTGGTAGATGGCGGTCTCCCGGACGTTGGCCTTGGTGAGGCTGTAGTCGTTGAGCAGCAGCTTCCCGGCGATCACCGCCTGCGCGATGGGTGAGGTGTTCACGGTGAGCATGCCCTTGAGCTTGGAGAGCTGGTCGGCGTACAGGCCACCGCCCGCCACGCGCTGATCCGCCACCGCGTAGCCGACCCGGGCGCCGGGCATGCCGGTCTTGGCGAAGGACCCGATGTAGACCACGGTCCCCGAACGGTCGAGTGCTTTCAGCGTGGGGAGGCGCTCGGCGCCGAAGAGCCCGTACGCGTTGTCTTCCAGCAGCAGGATTCCGTGCGTCTCGGCGACGTCGAGCAGCCGGTGGCGGGACGGCAGATCCATGCTGGTGCCGGTGGGATTGGCGAAGTTGGGGGTCACGTAGCAGGCCCGCACCCGCTTGCCCTGCTCGTCGGCTCGTTTCAGCTGGAGGACGAGATCCTCGGGGTCGATGCCGTTCTCGCCCGAGCGGACCGGCCAGACGGGCGTGTCGGTGAGCAGCGCCGCCCCGGTCAGGCCGACGTAGGTGGGAGCGGGGGCGAGGAGTACGTCCCGCTCGTTCGCCCGCAGCGTGCGGAGCACCAGGAACATGGCCTCCTGTGCGCCGACGGTGACCACCACGGATTCCGGGCCGACGTCGATGTTCTCGTCCTCGGCGAGGTTGCGGGCGATGATGTCGGCGATGATGCCCTTCGTGGTGCCGTACTGGAAGAGCGCACGGGTGACCCCGGCCTCGTCCACTTTCCGATCGCGCCGGAGATGTTCGCAGTACGCGTCGAGATAGTCGTGAATGAGCTGGATGTCGAAAAACTCTTCATACGGCCGGCCTGCCGCCATGGAAATGGCCACCGGATATTTGTCGATCAGCTCGTTGAGCAGATTCATCGACGAGATGGCAGGATCGGTGAGCGATCCGTGCAGCGATTTGATATCCAAATGATTGGACAAACCGTTCGAATGCATAAATGCTAGGATTTCCATCCGGCCGCGAAGTGTCAAGCAGCGGCGTGGACGCGATTACCGCCGGTTTTCGTCCATGTCCAGTACCGAATCCTTCCAGATAATCGAACTCCGAAGGTACGGTCACGGGAGTGCGCTGCGGACCTGGGGATCGCACGTTCCACATCAGACGGAAACCGGCACCGGCGGAATTCGACGGTTGCCATGTCGCTGCGCGCCGTGGCTGTGCGGCGAGCGGGGAAGGACCATCATGCTGATGACAACCGAGAACGGGATCCGGTTGTCTTACCACGACCAAGGTGACGGTCCGGCTGTGTTGTTGCTGACCGGCACCGGGGCGCCGAGCTCGGTGTGGGACCTGCATCAGGTACCGGCACTGCGCGCCGCCGGATTCCGCGTGATCACCATGGACAACCGCGGGATCCCGCCGAGCGACGACGGTGCGGGCGGGTTCACCATCGACGACCTCGTCGCGGACGTGGCCGCGCTGATCGACTACCTCGACGCGGCCCCGTGCCACGTGGTCGGCACGTCGATGGGCTCGTACATCGCGCAGGAACTGGCTCTCGCCCATCCGGAGTCGCTGGATTCGGTGGTACTGATGGCGGCCTGCGGCAGGAGCAGTCTCGTCCAGCGGGTGCTCGCCGAGAGCGAGGCCGAGCTGATCGAACGGGGTACCGAACTGCCGCCGGGTTTCCTCGCCGCCGTCCGCGCCATGCACAACCTGGGGCCCGCGACGCTCGCCGACGACGATCTCGTCGGCGACTGGCTGGACCTGTTCGAGGCGTCGGGGGCCTGGGGCCCGGGGGTCCGGGCGCAGCTGCTGCTGAGCGCGCTGCCCGACCGCCGCGAGGCCTACCGCGCGATCAAGGTGCCCTGTCACGTCATTTCCTTCGAACACGACCTCGTGGCGCCGCCCGCCGCGGGAGGGGAGTTGGCCACCGTGATCCCTGGCGCCACGCACCACACCGTCCCGGGTGTCGGGCACTTCGGCTATCTGGAAGACCCGGAGGCGGTGAACCGCGAGTTGCTCGGGTTCCTTCGCTCCGGGTCCGGCGCACGTCTGGGGGAGACCGCATGACCGGCACGACCATGTCACCCGAGCTCGCCGTGCCCGCGGCGGGCACGACACCCGCGTTGTTCGAGGCGACCGCCGCCGCGCTGCCGGACCGGCCGGCCGTGGCGATGGGTGCCACCACGCTGACCTACGCCGAACTGAACGCGGAAGCCAACCGGCTCGCCCGGCGGCTCGTGGCACACGGCGTCGGCCCGGAGCGGCTGGTCGCCTTGGCTATGCCGCGGTCGATCGAGTTCGTCGTCGCGATGCTGGCCGTGCACAAGGCGGGTGGTGCCTACGTGCCCGTCGATCCGGACTATCCGGAGGAACGCAGGCGGCACATGCTGGACGACGCGGCGGCGCAGTGCCTGCTGTGCTTGCCGGGACAGGATGTCTCGGTCGCCGGGGACGTGCTGAGCGTGGTGCGGGAGCCCGGCGTGTCCGAGCCGAACCTTGCCGACCGGGACCGGCTCGGCCCCTTGCTGCCCGACCACCCCGCTTACGTCATCTACACCTCGGGCTCGACAGGGCGGCCGAAGGGCGTGGTGGTCACCCACCGCGGCATCCCGAACCTGGCCGCCGACTACGTGCGCCGTCAGCGTTTGCTGCCGGACAACAGGTTGCTGGCCTTCGCCTCGCCCAGTTTCGACGCCGCCGTCGCCGAGTTCTGGCCGATGTGGGCGGCCGGTGGCTGCCTGGTGCTCGCGCCCGCGCCGGACCTGGTGCCCGGCGAACCACTCGCCAGGCTCGTCCGGGAGCAGGGCATCTCCCACATCACGTTGCCGCCGTCCGCCTTGGCACCGCTGGAGGACGCCGGCGGTCTGCCGCCGGGAGTGACCCTCCTGGTCGCGGGCGAGGCGTGCCCGGCCCCGGTCGCGAAACGCTGGGCGAGTGACCGCGTCATGATCAACGCCTACGGTCCCACCGAGACCACGGTCGCGGTGACCGCGAGCGACCCGCTGACCGGCGACGGCACGCCACCGATCGGCAAGCCGATCACCGGTGTCCGCGCGTATGTGTTGGACGATCGCCTGCGGCCCGTCCCGGACGGGGATGTCGGCGAGCTGTACGCGGTGGGCCCCGGCCTCGCCCGCGGTTACCTCCGCGCGGCGGGCGCGACGGCCGCGCGGTTCCTGCCGGATCCCTTCGGCGAGCCGGGTGGCCGGATGTACCGCACCGGAGACCGGGTGCGGCGGCGTCCGGACGGCCAGTTCGTCTTCGTCGGCCGCGTCGACGACCAGCTGAAGGTTCGTGGTCACCGGATCGAACCGGGTGAGGTCGAGGCGGCGCTGCTCGCGGCCGGCGGCGTGGCACAGGCTGTCGTGACCGAACACGAGAACAGGCTCGTCGCCTACGTGGTCGGCACCGCGGGCGAACGGGTGGCTGCCGAGAATCTTCTGCCGCCGCTGCGAAAGCGGTTGCCCTCGTATCTCGTACCCGATGTGGTCGTCAGTTTGCCGAGCCTCCCGATCTCACCGAACGGCAAGGTCGACCGGGCCGCCCTGCCCACTCCCGAAGAGGAGAACGCCGGGCGGGCGAGGACGGGACGAGCGCCGCTCACGCCGACGGAGATCATCCTCGCCGAGTTGTTCGCCGAAGTGCTCGGCGTCGGCAGTGTCGGCGTCGAGGACAGCTTCTTCGAGATCGGCGGCCACTCGTTGCTCGCGACCCGTCTGGTGAGCCGCATCCGCGAAAGCCTGAAGATCCGGCTGAGAGTGCAGGCCTTCTTCGACGCGCCGACAGTGGCACAGCTCGCCAAGGTGCTCGACGGCGCACTCACCTGACCTGGAGGCGTTTCATGCAGACGACGACAGCCGTGGACCTCGGCAACCCCGATCTGTACACGACGTTGGACCGCCACACCCGGTGGCGCGAGTTCGCGGCGGAAGACGCGATGGTGTGGAGTGAGCCGGGCAGTTCACCCACCGGCTTCTGGTCGGTGTTCTCGCACCGGGCCTGCGCCGCGGTACTCGGGCCGTCCGCCCCGTTCACCTCCGAGTACGGGATGATGATCGGCTTCGACCGCGACCATCCGGACAACTCCGGTGGCCAGATGATGGTGGTCTCCGAACAGGATCAGCACCGCAAACTCCGCAAACTGGTCGGCCCGTTGCTCTCGCGGGCGGCCGCGCGGAAGCTGTCGGACCGGGTGGCCGCCGAGGTGCGCGGCGTACTCGACCGCGTGCTCGACGGTGAAGTGTGCGACGTGGCCGCGGCGATCGGCCCGCGGATCCCCGCCGCGGTCGTCTGCGACATCCTCGGGGTGCCCGCGGTGGACCAGGACATGCTCATCGACCTGACCAACCACGCGTTCGGCGGTGAGGACGAGCTGTTCGACGGGATGACGCCGCGGCAGGCGCACACCGAGATCCTGGTCTACTTCGACGAGCTGATCACCGCGCGCCGCAAGCAGCCCGGTGACGACCTCGTCGGCACGCTGGTCGCCGATGGCGACCTCACGACCGACGACGTGTTGCTCAACTGCGACAACGTGTTGATCGGCGGCAACGAGACGACGCGGCACGCGATCACCGGCGCGGTGCACGCGTTCGCCACGGTGCCCGGTCTGCTGGACGAGGTACGGGACGGGAGCGCGGACATCGACACCGTCGTGGACGAGGTGCTGCGCTGGACCTCGCCCGCGATGCATGTGCTGCGGGTGTCGACCGGCGAGGTCACGATCAACGGTCACGACCTGCCGTCGGGCACACCGGTGGTCGCGTGGCTTCCCGCAGCGAACCGGGATCCCGCCGTGTTCGACGATCCCGACTCGTTCCGTGCCGGGCGGAAACCCAATCGGCACATCGCGTTCGGCCACGGGCTGCACCACTGCCTCGGCTCCGCCCTCGCGCGGATCGAACTGGCGGTCGTGCTGCGGGAGCTGGCCGGACGGGTGTCGCGAGTGGAACTGGTGAAGGAACCGACCTGGTTGCGCGCGGTCGTCGTGCAGGGATACCGGGAACTCGCGGTGCGGTTCACCGGACGCTGAAACACCTTCTCTGTCCACTGTGGACAGAAATGTCAAGCGGACACCATTGATGCGAAATTGACCTCGCGTCATCCTGAGCATGAGGGTTACATCTATTCCACGGAGGAATGCCTTGTCTTCTCAAGAAAGCATGCAGAATTTCGAGATCGACTACGTTGAAATGTATGTGGCCGATCTCGAGGTGGCCGCGTCCGGCTGGATGGACAAGTACGGTTTCACCACCGCCTCCACCGACCGGTCGGCCGACCACCGGAGTGTGACGCTGCGGCAGGGGCCGATCGCGCTGGTCCTCACCGAGCCCACTTCGGACAGGCACCCGGGGGCGACGTATCTGCAGACCCACGGCGAAGGAGTGGCCGACATCGCGCTGCGCACTTCGGACGTGGCCGCCGCTTTCGAGGCCGCGGTGCGCGCCGGGGCGGAACCCATCCGCGAGCCGGGTGCGCGGGCGGACGCGGTCGTCACGGCCACCGTCAGCGGGTTCGGCGATGTCGTGCACACGCTGATCCAGCGCGACGGCGCCGTCGAATCGCCGGAAGCCTTCCGCGGCAGGGGAGGCATCGACCTGCTCGCGATCGATCACTTCGCGGTCTGCCTGAACGCGGGGGATCTCGCGCCGACGGTGGCGTACTACGAACGCGCCCTCGGGTTCAAGCAGATCTTCGAGGAGCACATCGTGGTCGGTGCCCAGGCGATGAACTCGACGGTCGTGCAGAGCGCGTCGGGAGAGGTCACCCTCACCCTGATCGAGCCCGACAAGACCGCCGACCCCGGCCAGATCGACGACTTCATCAAGGAACACCACGGCGCGGGCGTCCAGCACATCGCCTTCACCAGTGCGGACGCGGTCCGCGCGGTCAAGGAGCTTTCCGCGCGCGGGGTGGAATTCCTGAAGACTCCGGACACCTATTACGACCTGCTCGGCGAGCGGATCGAACTGGAGACGCATTCGCTGGACGATCTGCGGGAGACGAAGCTGCTCGCCGACGAGGATCACGGCGGCCAGCTGTTCCAGATCTTCACCGCCTCCACGCATCCGCGTAAGACCATCTTCTTCGAGATCATCGAAAGGCAGGGCGCCGGCACCTTCGGCAGTTCCAACATCAAGGCCCTGTACGAGGCCGTGGAGCTGGAACGGACCGGGCAGAGCAAGCTCGGCCCCGCCCGTCGATGACGCACCTCTGCCCGGACGACCTCGAGCGCGCGGCGCGGGACGTCCTCCCCGGCGAGATCTGGGATTTTCTCGCCGGGGGCAGCGGCGCGGAGACCTCGCTGGAGGCCAACCGCGCCGCGCTCGAGCGGATCTTCCTGATCCCCCGGATGTTGCGCGAGCTGGCGGGCGGCACCATCGAGACCGAGCTTCTCGGACGGCGCGCCGCGCTGCCGATGGCGGTCGCCCCGATCGCGTACCAGCGGTTGTTCCATCCCGAGGGTGAGCTCGCGGCGGCTCGCGCGGCGAGGGACGCCGGTGTGCCGTACACCATCTGCACCCTGAGCAGTTTCCCGCTGGAGGAGATCGCGGCCGTCGGCGGACGACCTTGGTTCCAGCTGTACTGGCTGCGCGACGAGAAACGTTCGCTCGAACTCGTCCGCCGCGCGGAGGACGCCGGCTGCGAGGCGATCGTGTTCACCGTCGACGTGCCGTGGATGGGGCGGCGGCTGCGGGACATGCGCAACGGCTTCGCCCTGCCGAACTCGGTGACAGCGGCCAATTTCGACGCCGGCGTGGCCGCGCATCGCCGTACTAACGGGCATTCGGCGGTCGCCGACCACACCGCGCGCGAATTCGCACCGGCCACTTGGGAATCCGTCGAAGCTGTTCGTGCGAATACGGAGCTTCCCGTGCTGCTCAAGGGTATTCTCGCCGTCGAAGACGCGAGCCGTGCCGTCGACGTGGGGGTCGGCGGAATCGTGGTGTCCAACCACGGAGGTCGTCAGTTGGACGGTGCGGTTCCGGGAATCGAAATGCTGGGTGAGATCGCCGCCGCCCTTTCCGGATGGAAGGGGGAGATACTGCTGGACGGGGGGATTCGGAGCGGCGGGGACATCCTGAAGGCGATCGCGCTGGGGGCGTCGGCCGTCCTGGTCGGACGACCGGTGATGTGGGGACTCGCCGCGGGTGGCGAGGACGGTGCCCGGCAGCTGCTCGACCTGCTCGCCGTCGAATTCCGGAACGCGTTGGGGCTCGCGGGATGTGACTCGGTGAGCGCGGCCGCCCGGCTGGGCACGCGGGTTTCTCACTACGGCTCATGTCCCGCCGGCGGGTCCTTCTCCTGACGTCGATCCGAGCTTTCCCGAAGGAGGAAGGTGCTTCTCTCGCTTCCCGCGCCGATCGCGCCGATCGCCGCACACAGTCTCTTGGTCTTCTTGCTCCAGGTCGGCCTGCTGCTCCTGCTCGCCGTGGTCTTCGGACGGCTGGCCGCCCGGTTCGGGATGCCTGCCGTCGTCGGTGAACTGTTCGTCGGGGTACTCCTCGGCCCCTCGCTGCTGGCTTGGGCCGCACCGGGCCTGCACGGCTGGCTGTTCCCCGCCGTCGCCGAGCAGTACCACCTTCTCGACGCCGTCGGGCAGATCGGTGTCCTGCTGCTGGTCGGGCTCACCGGTATGCAGATGGACATGCGGATGGTCCGCCGTCGCGGCGGCGCGGCCGCGGGAGTCAGCTTCGGTGGTTTGATCGTTCCCCTCGGCCTGGGTATCGGCGCGGGTTTCGTGCTGCCCAAGATGCTGATCCCCGACGGCACCGACATCACCGTCTTCGCGCTGTTCCTCGGCGTGGCGATGTGCGTCAGCGCCATCCCGGTCATCGCCAAGACCCTCATCGACATGAACCTGTTGCACCGCAACGTCGGGCAGCTCACGCTCGCCGCGGGCACGATCGACGACGCGTTCGGCTGGTTCATGCTTTCGGTCGTCAGCGCGATGGCGGTCCACGCGGTGACCACCGGCACCGTGCTCCTCTCCCTCGCTTACCTGATCCTCATCGTCGTCTTCGCGCTCACCCTCGGCAGGCCACTGGCGAGGGGCGCGTTGCGGGTCGCCGCCAAGTCCGAGGGGCCGGGGCTCACCGTCGGCGTCGTCGTCGTGCTGGTACTGCTCGCTTCGGCAGGCACCCAGGCACTCGGCCTCGAATCGGTTTTCGGGGCTTTCGTCTGCGGCATCCTGATCGGCACCGCGGGCAAGGTCGATCCGGCCAAACTCGCCCCCCTGCGCACGGTCGTGCTGTCGGTCTTCGCGCCGATCTTCTTCGCCACCGCGGGGCTGCGGATGGATCTCACCGCGCTGATCCGTCCGCAGGTCCTGCTGACCGGGCTGGCGGTGCTCGCACTGGCCATCATCGGCAAATTCGTCGGTGCTTACGCCGGCGCGCGGCTCAGCGGCCTGAACAAATGGGAAGGACTGGCGCTCGGCGCCGGGCTGAACGCGCGCGGGGTCATCGAAATCGTGGTCGCCATGGTCGGCCTGCGGCTGGGCATTCTCAGCGTCGAGATCTACACGATCGTCATCCTCGTCGCGATCGTCACCTCGCTGATGGCGCCACCGATCCTGCGGTTCGCGATGAAGAGGCTGGAGCAGACCGCCGAGGAGCAGGTGCGGGAGAACGAGCACCGGGCGTGGGATTCGCAACCGGCGACGAGCAGCCGGGAGCAACCGCTCTGATCTGTCCACTGTGGACTGAGTAATGGAGAGCCTCCGCCGAATGGGTGGATCCGGTGTCGGCATGCGAAGAATCCGGATTGGACGATCTGTTCCGGCGAGATCGGCCGAAGCTACCTTGTCAGAAGACATGGGGGTGGATGTATCGATGACGGTCCGAACCGCACCGGCCGGGGCGAAGTCCGTTCGCCGGACCCAGGCCGATGGACGCTCGACGACAGGGAGCCCTGTGATGCAGCCTTGCCTGGTGCCACCCGGCACGGTGCGTCCCCGCGACGATCACGACCACGCGGACCGCATCGCCTCGTCGGCCGCGACCACCGAAGGCGTGCAGATGCGCACCGAGGACGTCCGCGCCTGGATCGCCGAACGCCGTGAGGCCAACGTCTTCCACGTCGAACACATCCCCTTCGCGGCACTGGACCAGTGGCGGTTCGAGAGCGGGACCGGCAATCTGGTGCACAGCAGCGGGCGGTTCTTCGCCATCGAGGGCCTGCACGTGGTCGAACAGGACGGCCCGCACGGTGACGGCCCGTACCGCGAATGGCGGCAGCCGGTCATCAAGCAGCCCGAAGTGGGCATCCTCGGCATCCTCGCCAAGGAGTTCGACGGGGTCCTGCACTTTCTCATGCAGGCCAAGATGGAACCGGGAAACCCCAATCTGGTCCAGCTCTCGCCGACGGTGCAGGCCACGCGCAGCAATTACACCAAGGCGCACGGCGGAACGAACGTCAAACTCATCGAGTACTTCGCACCGCCCGACCCCGATCGGGTCATCGTCGACGTTCTCCAAGCGGAGCAAGGATCCTGGTTCTTCCGGAAGAGCAATCGCAACATGATCGTCGAGACCGTCGACGACGTGCCGATAGGGGACGACTTCTGCTGGCTCACCCTCGGCCAGATCGCCGAATTGATGTACGAGGACGAGACGATCAACATGAACGCGAGAAGCGTGTTGTCGTGTCTTCCTTACCACGACGAGGCACCCGGCGCGCTGCTCTCCGACATCCAGCTCCTGTCGTGGTTCACCAACGAGCGGTCGCGGCACGACGTGCGTGCCACCCGCATCCCGCTCAAGGACGTGACCGGCTGGAAGCAGGGCGTCGAAGCGATCGAGCACGAGGACGGTCTCTACTTCAAGGTCCTCGCCGTCGCGGTGAAAGGCAGCAACCGCGAGAAGATCAGCTGGACCCAGCCGTTGCTCGAATCGGTCGGGCTGGGGGTCGCCGCGTTCCTCATCCGCGAGATCGGTGGGGTGCCGCACGTTCTGGCCCACGCCAGGGTCGACGGCGGTTTCGTGGACACGGTCGAGCTGGCGCCCACCGTTCAGTGCACGCCCCAGAACTACGCGCATCTGCCCGCGGAGAGCCGCCCGCCCTTCCTCGACACCGTCCTCAACGCGCCGCCGTCGCGGATCCGCTACGAGGCGATACATTCCGAAGAAGGCGGCCGTTTCCTCAACGTCAGAGCCCGCTATCTCGCGGTCGAGGCGGACGAAATGTTCGATCCGCCGCCCGGCTACGCCTGGGTCACGCCGGCGCAGCTCACCGCGCTCACCCGGCACGGGCACTACGTCAACGTCGAGGCCCGTACGCTTCTCGCCTGCCTCAACGCCGCGTCGGCACAGCCTCGGCGAGGTGCGTGACATGAAGACGATCACCGTCCTCGGCGCGTCGGGCTTCGTCGGTTCGGCCGTCACGCGCGCACTGGCGCGACGGCCGGTCCGGTTGCGGGCGGTGGCGCGCAGGCGGTTCACCCCGCCGCCCGGCCGGGCCGAGATCACCGTCGTCGCCGCCGATCTCACCGACCGCGCCGCGCTCGCCGACGCGGTCGCCGGCTCGGACGCGGTCGTGTACCTGCTCTTGGCCGACGGCGGATGGCGTGCGGCCGAGGGGGCGGAACGGGTGAACGTCGGCGTGATGCGGGACCTCGTCGAGGTCGTCAGCGGAGACGGGGAGCCTCCGTTGGTGGTGTTCGCCGGCAGCACCACCCAGGTCGGTGTGCCGCCGAGGGAACCGCTCGACGGGAGCGAGCCCGATCATCCGGCGACCCCCTACGACGTGCAGAAGCTGGCGGCGGAAGAGATCCTCAAGAAGGCCACGGTCGACGGCGTCGTCCGCGGGATCAGCCTCCGGCTGCCGACGATCTTCGGGGAGAACACGGTGGAAGGCGGCAACCACGACCGCGGTGTCGTGTCCGCCATGGCGCGGCGCGCGCTCGAAGGACAGGCGCTCACCGTCTGGGGCGACGGCACGGTGCGCCGCGACCTGCTCCACGTCGAGGACGTCGCGGCGGCGTTCACCGCGGCACTGGATCATCCGGATTCCCTGGTGGGCGGCCATTGGCTGCTCGGGGCGGGCCGGGGCGATCAGCTGGGCGAGGTCTTCCGGCTCGTGGCGAGGGAAATGGCCGGACAGACCGGAAAGGACCCGGTCGAGGTGACCTGTGTGGAACCACCCGCACACGCGCCCGAGACGGATCTTCGCAGCATCACCATCGATTCCACCTCCTTCCGGGCGATCACCGGCTGGCACCCGGAGATCTCGCTGCCCGACGGGATTCGTCGCACTGTCGCCGCTTTGACGTCATCAGTTCAGGGAAAGGTTCGCACATGACCACGCGTGTATGGGATTACCTGGCGGAATACCGGGCCGAACGGCTCGACCTGCTGGACGCGGTCGAGACGGTCTTCGATTCGGGGCAGCTCGTGCTCGGCGCGAGTGTGCGCGGTTTCGAGGCGGAATTCGCCGCGTACCACGGGGTCGGGCACTGCGTCGGCGTCGACAACGGGACGAACGCGATCAAGCTCGGCCTGCAGGCGCTGGGTGTCGGGCCGGGCGACGAGGTGATCACGGTGTCGAACACCGCGGCCCCGACCGTGGTCGCCATCGACGGCACCGGTGCGACCCCCGTCTTCGTCGACGTCCGCGAGGACGATTTCCTGATGGACACCGACCAGGTCGAAGCCGCCATCACCGAGCGCACCAAATGCCTGCTGCCGGTGCACCTGTACGGCCAGTGCGTGAACATGGCCCCGTTGAAGGAACTCGCCGCGAAGCACGGACTGTCCATTTTGGAGGACTGCGCCCAGGCACACGGTGCCAGGCAGAACGGGACCGTCGCGGGTTCGACCGGGGACGCGGCCGCGTTCTCCTTCTATCCCACCAAGGTGCTCGGCGCCTACGGCGACGGCGGCGCGACCATCACCTCCGACGAAGCCGTGGATCGACGGCTTCGGCGGTTGCGCTACTACGGCATGGACAAGCAGTACTACACGCTGGAAACGCCCGCGCACAACAGCCGTCTCGACGAGATCCAGGCCGAAATCCTCCGCCGCAAGCTCAAGCGGTTGGACACCTACATCGCCGACCGGCAGGCCATCGCGCAGCGCTATGTCGACGGGCTCGGCGACACCGGGCTGAAGCTGCCGCGGACGGTCGCGGGCAATGAGCACGTGTACTACGTGTACGTCGTGCGCCACCCGCGACGTGACGACATCATCGAGCGCCTCAAGGCCTACGACATCCACCTGAACATCAGCTACCCGTGGCCGGTGCACACCATGACCGGGTTCGCCCACCTCGGCTACGAGAAGGGCTCGTTGCCGGTCACCGAAAAGCTGGCGGGCGAGATCTTCTCGCTGCCGATGTACCCCGCGCTTTCCCCCGACCTGCAGGACAAGATCGTCCACGCGGTCCGCGAAGTGCTGTCCACCCTCTGATCACTCCAGCATCAGGAGTAGCCGTGCAAGCACGCAAGCTCGCCGTCGAGGGTGCGATCGAGTTCACCCCTCGGGTCTTCCCCGACGACCGGGGCCTGTTCGTCTCGCCGTTCCAGGAGGAGGCCTTCGCCGAAGCCCATGGCGGCCCGCTTTTCCGGGTGGCACAGACGAACCAGAGCAGATCCAAACGCGGCGTGGTGCGAGGCGTGCACTACACCACGACGCCACCGGGTACCGCGAAGTACGTCTACTGCGCGCGCGGCAAGGCCTTGGACATCGTGCTCGACATCCGGGTCGGCTCGCCGACGTTCGGCCGGTGGGACGCGGTTCTGCTGGATCAGCGAGACCATCGGTCGGTGTACTTCCCCGTGGGTGTCGGCCACGCGTTCGTTTCGCTCGAAGACGACACCACCATGTGGTATTTGCTGTCCACGGCTTATGTGCCGCAGAACGAGCTCGCCCTCTCGGTCCTGGATCCCGCGCTGGGCCTGCCCATCGACGTCGGCGCCGGCGTCGAACCCATCCTGTCGGATCGGGACCGGGTGGCGATCACCCTCGCCGAGGCGGAGCGGCAAGGGTCCCTGCCCGACTACGCGACCTGCCTGGAAATCGAACGGCGGCTGTCCGCGGTTCCCCTCGAAGCCTGACTTGAGGCTGCCGGTAAGAGGTGGGCTGGGTTGGTCGTGAGTGGCGATTCGTGTTCTAACCCGAATCGCCACTCACGACCCCCGCGACCGGGCAGCCTCCTTGGACGGCATTGACCGTCGAGTTCGGACAAGCCTACTTTCGAAAACAACCACCGATATCAGCGAAAGGTGAGAGCTATGCCCGCTGCGCAGTACAAGCAGCCGCTTCGAAGCAAGCTCAGAACATGGGGGTGGATGTATCGATGACTACCATTGCCGAACCCGCCGCGGACCTTTCCGTCCACAACGGACTCACCGAGATCACCCGGTTCGCCGGGGTGGGCACCGCGGTTTCCACCACGTCCTACTCGCAATCCGAGCTCCTGGAAATCCTCGACGTAGAGGATCCCAAGATCCGATCGGTCTTCCTGAACAGCGCGATCGATCGGCGCTTTCTCACACTTCCACCAGAGAGTCCAGGCGGGGGACGCGCCTCGGAACCGCAGGGTGACCTCCTCGACAAACACAAGCGGATCGCAGTCGACATGGGATGCCGGGCGCTCGAAGCCTGTCTGAAGTCGGCGGGAGCGACGCTTTCGGACCTGCGTCACCTGTGCTGTGTCACCTCGACCGGCTTCCTGACGCCCGGCCTGAGCGCGCTGATCATCCGCGAAATGGGGATCGACCCGCATTGCAGCCGTTCGGACATCGTCGGCATGGGCTGCAACGCCGGCCTGAACGCGCTGAACGTGGTCTCGGGCTGGTCGGCGGCGCACCCGGGTGAACTCGGTGTCGTCCTGTGCAGCGAGGCGTGTTCCGCCGCTTACGCTTTGGACGGCACCATGCGGACCGCGGTGGTCAACAGCCTGTTCGGCGACGGATCCGCGGCGCTGGCCGTGATTTCCGGCGATGGTCGCGTGCCGGGCCCGCGGGTCCTGAAGTTCGCGAGCTACATCATCACCGACGCGGTCGACGCGATGCGCTACGACTGGGATCGCGACCAGGACCGGTTCAGCTTCTTCCTCGACCCGCAGATTCCGTACGTGGTCGGTGCGCACGCCGAGATCGTCGTCGACCGGCTCCTGTCCGGTACGGGACTGCGCCGCAGCGACATCGGCCATTGGCTGGTGCATTCCGGCGGCAAGAAGGTGGTCGACGCGGTCGTCGTCAACCTCGGCCTGAGCCGGTACGACGTCCGCCACACCACCGGTGTGCTCCGCGATTACGGGAACCTTTCCAGCGGCTCCTTTCTCTTCTCCTACGAGCGGCTCGCCGACGAGGACGTCGCCCGCCCCGGAGACTACGGCGTGCTCATGACCATGGGGCCTGGCTCCACAATCGAAATGGCGCTTATCCAATGGTGACGCGTAACGAAGTGAACGGTGAACTGGTGCTGCGGTTCGACGGCTCCCGGCCGCTGTCGGCAGCGGTGGTCGAGGAGCTCGGCGCCCTCTGCGATCTCGCCGAGGACCAGCGGGAATCGGGACTGGTCACCGTCTATGTGACGGGAGCCCCGCCCGCCGACTGGACGAAGGGGCTCGCGGTCGGCCTCGTCTCCAAGTGGGAGCGGGCCGTGCGCCGGTTCGAGCGCTTGGGCAGGCTCACCGCCGCGGTGGCGTCGGGCGAGTGCGCCGGACCGGCACTCGACCTCATCCTCGCCGCCGACGTCCGGATCGCCGAGCCGGGGACCCGGTTGCGGCTCGCTTCCGTCGGCGATGCCACCTGGCCGGGGATGACGGTCTACCGGCTCACCCAGCAGGCGGGTGCGGCGGGTATCCGGCGGGCCGTGCTGCTCGGCTCCCCGATCGGGACCGAACGCGCGCTCGCCCTTAACCTGATCGACGAGGTGTCCGAGGACCCGGCGAAAACGCTGGCGGAACTGGACAATGTCTCGGACGGCGCGGAGCTGGCGATTCGACGGCAGCTGATCTTCGAAGCGGGCTCGACCACTTTCGAGGAGGCGCTCGGCGCGCACCTGGCCGCGGCGGACCGGGCGTTGCGACGGGAAGCCAAGCCGTGACAACGGATTCTCCAGTGAGATCGGCTTCGCCAGGGCTCGGTCGCCGAGCCCTGGCGGAGGCGGCCCGGCGAGTCGACGAGCTGCTCGCCGGACTGCCGTCGCCAACCGCCCGGACGGCCGCGCAGCGCGACGCGGCGTCCTCGGCGCTGGACGAGATCAGGACGCTGCGCACGGACTTCGTGGCGGCGCACGCCGAGGAGATCTACGACGCGCTCACCGACGGCCGGACCCGCTACCTGCGCGTCGACGAACTCGTCCGGGCCGCCGCCTTGGCCTATCCCGGCCTCGTGCCCACGGAAGAGCAGATGGCGGCCGAGCGCTCGCGGCAGCAGGCGGAGAAGGAAGGCCGCGAGATCGACCAGGGCATCTTCCTGCGCGGGATCCTGCGTGCCCCGAAGGCCGGCCCTCATCTGCTCGACGCCATGCTCAGGCCCACCGCCAGGGCGCTGGCTTTGTTGCCCGAGTTCGTCGAGTCCGGTGTCGTGCGGATGGAGGCCGTCCGGCTGGAGCGCCGTGACGGCGTCGCGTACCTGACCCTGTGCCGGGACGACTGCCTGAACGCCGAGGACGCCCAGCAGGTCGACGACATGGAGACCGCTGTCGACCTGGCGCTGCTCGACCCGTCCGTCCGGGTGGGGATGCTGCGCGGCGGGGAGATGAGTCATCCCCGCTATCAGGGGCGCCGGGTGTTCTGCGCGGGGATCAACCTCAAGAAGCTGAGCTCGGGCGACATCCCCCTCGTCGATTTCCTCCTGCGGCGGGAACTGGGCTATCTCCACAAAATCGTTCGTGGCGTCGTCACGGACGGTTCGTGGCACTCGAGGTTCGTCGACAAGCCGTGGCTGGCGGCCGTCGATTCCTTCGCCATCGGCGGCGGGGCCCAGCTCCTGCTGGTCTTCGATCACGTGATCGCGGCTTCCGACTCCTACTTCTCCCTGCCCGCGGCGACGGAGGGGATCATTCCGGGGGCGTCGAATTTCCGGCTTTCCCGGTTCACCGGACCGCGGGTGGCCCGGCAGGTGATCCTCGGCGGCCGCCGGATCCACGCGAACGAGCCGGACGCGCGGCTGCTCGTCGACGAGGTCGTCCCGCCGGAAGAAATGGACGCGGCGATCGAGGGCGCGCTGGCCGGACTCGACGGAGACGCGGTGCGGGCCAACCGGCGCATGCTGAACCTCGCCGAGGAACCGCTGGAGGGATTCCGCGCGTACCTGGCCGAATTCGCCCTGCAGCAGGCGTTGCGCATCTACGGTGCGGACGTGATCGGCAAGGTGGGCGGCTTCGCGAGAGGATCGCGATGAGCGAAACCGTGGTGCGGTACGAAAAAAGGGACCACGTCGCCTACGTGACGATGGACCGGCCCGAAGTGCTGAACGCGATGAACCGGCGGATGCACGAAGAACTCGCCGGGATCTGGGATGACGTCGAGGCCGACGACGACATCAGGGTGGTGGTACTGGCCGGTGCCGGGGACCGCGCGTTCTCCGTGGGGCAGGACCTCAAGGAACGCGCGCGGCTCGACGAGTCGGGCGTGCCGCCTTCGACGTTCGGCAGTGCGGGACAGCCAGGTCATCCGCGGCTGACGGACCGGTTCACCCTTTCCAAACCGGTGGTCGCCCGGGTGCACGGTTACGCGCTGGGCGGCGGCTTCGAGCTGGTGCTCGCCTGCGACATCGTCATCGCCTCCGAGGACGCGGTCTTCGCCCTGCCGGAGGTCCGGCTCGGCCTGATCGCCGGAGCGGGCGGGGTGTTCCGGCTGCCGCGGCAGCTGCCGCGGAAGGTGGCGATGGGGTATTTGCTGACCGGGCGCCGGATGGACGCGGCCACGGCATTTCGCTATGGACTGGTGAACGAGGTCGTACCGTTCGCCGAACTGGATCGGTGCGTCGCGGAATGGACCGATGATCTGGTGCGCGGTGCCCCGCTTTCGATTCGCGCGATCAAGGAGGCCGCATCGCGGTCGGTCGACCTCCCGCTCGAAGAGGCGTTCACCACTTCGTATTTCTGGGAAGAGCGCCGTCGGCGGAGTGCGGACGCGATCGAAGGTGCCCGTGCCTTCGCCGAGAAACGGGATCCGATGTGGACGGGGCGTTGGTCGTGAATGATTCGGTTTCGTCGGAACGGCCCGAATCACTCACGAGCCGGATAAAGTCTTTCGTCTACATTGAGGAGAGATCCTGATGACAACCATCGCCGCCGCGGCCGATCTCGACAATCAGCGCATCGACCGCATGGTCCCTTTGGTCACCCCCGCCCTGCTGCATCATGAATTACCGCTCAGCGCAACCGCCGCCGACACGGTGCGAGAAGGGCGCGAAAACGTCGTCCACGTCCTCGACGGTGAGGACGACAGGCTGCTCGTGATCGCCGGTCCCTGCTCGGTGCACGATCCCGCCGCGGCCCTCGAGTACGCCGATCGCCTCGCCACCATGGCGGGCCGGTTCGCCGACGACCTCCTGATCGTCATGCGGGTGTACTTCGAAAAGCCGCGTACGGTCGGTGGCTGGAAAGGGCTCATCAACGACCCCCACCTCGACGGCACCGGCGACGTCAACCAGGGGCTGCGCATCGCGCGCGACCTCCTCCTCGAACTCGCCGAAGGCGGCCTGCCCGTCGCGTGCGAATGGCTGGACACCACCATCCCGGCTTACCTCGCCGACGCCGTCTCCTGGGGTGCCATCGGCGCCCGCACCGTGGAAAGCCAGAACCACCGCATGCTCGCCAGTGGCCTGTCGATGCCCGTCGGCTTCAAGAACCGCCGCGACGGCGATGTCACCGTCGCCGTCGACGCGATCCGCGCCGCCGAGGCACGCCACGTCGTCCCCGGCGTCGATCCCGGCGGCCTGCCCGCGATCCTGCACACCGTCGGCAATCCCGACTGCCATGTGGTCCTGCGCGGTGGCAACAGCGCGCCCAACCACAACCCGGCGTCCGTCCGGGCGGCGCTCACCACCCTGCAGAACGCGGGCCTGCCGCGGCGGGTCGTGATCGACGCCAGCCACGACAACAGCCGGAAAGACCACCTCCAGCAACCCGTCGTCGCCGAGCAGATCGCCGACCAGGTCAGGACCGGCCAACGCGGCATCGTCGGCGTCATGCTGGAATCCAACCTCCAGGCAGGCAGGCAGGACCTCCACCCGGACCGGCCGCTGACCTACGGCCAATCCATCACGGACGCCTGTATCGACCTCGCCGCCACGCAGGACGTTCTCCAGACCCTCGCCACGGCGACCGCGGCCCGTCGACGGCGCGGCCGGTAGCTCCCCGGGTCACCTGCCTTCACCTCCTGGGGGAGGAGCGATGGCGTCGAGCAGAGCCAGTTCGTCCTCGCTGAACCGGATGGCGCCCGCCGCGACGTTCTCTTCCAGGTGCGCGGGGTCGCCGGTGCCGGGGATGGCGAGCACGTGCGCGCCGCGGTGCAGCGTCCAGGCGAGCCGGATCTGCTGAGGGCTCGCGCCGTGCGTGTCGGCGACCTTCGCGATCTCGGCCTGTCCGGGAACGGCGCCGTCGGGTGAGGTGGCGCCGGGAACCAAGGTCGTGACGGCGAAGAAGGGCACGAACGCGATCTCGTGCTCGGCGCACAGATCGACCAGGGCATCGTCCTCCCGGTCGGTCAGGCCGTACCGGTTCTGCACGCAGACCACCGGCGCGATCGTCCTGGCCTCGGTCAGCTGCTCGGCCACGATGTTGGAGATGCCGAGATGGCGGATCAGACCCGCTTCGCGCAGGTCCGCGAGCGCGCCGAAGTGCTCGGCCACCGATCCGGGTTCTTTGCCCATCCCGGCGCCCCAGCGCAAATTGACGACGTCGAGGTGGTCGCGGCCGAGCTGCCGGATGTTCTCCTCGACCTGACCGCGGAGCTGATCGGGGCGCGCGAACGAGAACTCGCCGTCCCGGGACCGGCCCGCCCCGACCTTCGTGGTGAGCACGAGGTCTTCGGGATAGGGCTGGAGCGCGGTGCTGATCAGCTCGTTCGCCGAGCGTGTGGGGGTGAAGTAGAACGAAGCGGTGTCGATGTGGTTGACGCCGAGTTCGATCGCACGGCGCAGGACGGTGATCGCGTCCTCGCGGCTCTTGGGTTTCTCGTCCCAGGGCATCCCGGTCAACCGCATCGCGCCGAGGCCGAGCCGGTTGACGGTGCGGTCGCCGAGTCGCCAGGTGCCCGCGGTGTTGTTCTGGATGTTCGTCATGCGGACCAGCGTCGCGACGGGGCGGGGAGAAGTCAGGAAATGGCAACAAGCTGCCACCTGGTCGCGGGCCGCTGAGACCAGGCAGTATTGGTGCCATGCGGACTGACGACGGCATTACACGCGCTGGTGACGCGGTCACGGTCGTGCACGGTGAAGAGGAGCTGTTCCGGCGGGTGGGGCACCTGTTCGCGACCGTGACCGACCTCGCGTGCGCCGCCAACGACCTCGCGACCTGGGTCGCCGAAAGCAGGTCCGACGAGATCCCCGCGGCGGTGCGACGCCGCACGACCGACCTGCGGATCCGCAAGATCTACCGGTCCAGTGTGCTGCTCGATTCCGAGTCCGCGCGGGAACTCGCGCACCGGCGCGACACTTTCGGGGCGCAGATCCGCATCACCACCGAGGATCTCAACGAGACGATCATCATGGACGGCAGGCTGGTGATCCTGGCCGGTGACCTCACCGCGGGGCGACGCGGCTACAGCGTCATCACTCAGCCCGAAACCGTGCAGGGAGTGATTTCCCTGTTCGAGACCGCCTGGCGCTCGGCGACCGATCTCGCCGTCTTCGACGCGCAGGTCTCCGAAATCCGACGGCTCGCGCCGGCGGTGCTGGACCTGCTCGGCAGCGGGGTCAAGGACGAAGCCGCCGCCCGCTCCCTCGGCCTCGGCGTGCGTACCTACCGGCGCCGCGTGGCCGAACTGATGTCCGCGCTGGGCGCGGAGTCCCGCTTTCAGGCGGGGGTACGGGCACGGGAACTCGGGCTGGTCTAGCGCGGGCTGCCCAAGGACGCCTGTGGCGACACGCCACCACTGCCCCAGCGTCGAAGCCTTCAGGATCCTCCCAGCCCATCGTCACCGGAAGCCTCAAGCCAGGAAGTCCGCGAAGGCCTCCTTCCCTACCTTGAAAGTCAATGCCAGGTACTCAAGGTCGGTCGGTGGTCGCGTTTCTGGCGCGTTTTCCGTCGTGAGTGGCGAATAGGGTTAGAACCCTCATTGCCACTCACGACCCCCGTCCACAGCCGCACCGCGCCGGGGCACGCCATGTTTGCCTTACTTCACAAGAGAACCCCAACGTGAAACCGCGTAAACTACCCGAAACGGGCACTTTGGGCTATCTCTCAATAACCCAAATCACCGCATCGACCCGATACCGGTCAGCCGTTCGGAGTCGTGATCACCGCGAACTTCGAGCCCTGCGAGGCGATCCGCTCGCTGAGGTCGGTGGTGATCGTCTCGATCGGCGCGTAGTTGTTCAGTTCGCCCGCCTGGCAGGGACCCGACCGGGACTGCTGGTTGCCGATCAGGATGCCCAGCGCCGTGTGGTCGGCCTGGCTGAACAGCGGTCCGCCGCTGTCGCCGGGACGGGCGCACAGGTCGGTGTTGATACCGACGTCGGTGGACAGGACACGACCGCAGCGGGTCCCGACGAGGTAGCCCGCGCCCGCGCCGCTGTCGACGGAATCGGGGTAGTTCGCCGCGCTCGACGCCGTCCCGCTGGCGCAGACGACCCAGCCCGCCTTGATCTCGGCGAGGGTGTGGGTGCCGGTGATGTACTCGTCCACCGAGGTGGCCTGCGTGCCGCACGGGGTGTCACCGTTGCTGTCCATACCGCCGTTGCGGCAGTACTTCAGCACCCGGTTGCGGCCGGTCTGGCCTTCGAGCCATTTCGTGGCCGCCGCGTCGTCCACGTACGGCAGGGCCGCGTAGTCGTACGGGTAGGAGCTCTTCTCGATGCCGTGCTGCTGCAGCACGGGGTTGCCGTTGTGCTGGGTCGGCGTGTTGTTGGTCTTCGTCCGCATGCAGTGACCCGCGGTCAGCACCCAGCCCTTGCCGGGGAAACCGCCGCCGGTGGACCGCAGGTTGAAGGCGCTGGTACAACCGCCCCAGGTGCCGTCGTCCCGCTTCATGTCCAGCCGGATGCCGCCGCGCATCGGGCCGTAGTTGGTGCAGTAGAGCGGATGGCAGTAACCCCAGTCCACATTCGGCGTGGCCAGCGCGTTCGGCTCCGCCATGACGCGGGAGACGACCATGCCGGATTCCGCCGCCGCGGCCTTGCGCGCGGTGTCCGCTTCGGCGGCCACGACGTCGCCTGCGGCGCGCGTCGCCGCCTTGTCCTGTGCCACCCAGGCACGTTCCCACAGTACGACGCGGTTCTCGGACTCGCTCACCGCCGGAAGGTAGACCGCTTCCCGTCCCGCGCCGACCTTGGCCGCGACGCGTTCCTTCGCCGCCGTGAGCTGCCGCAACGAATGCCGGACCCGTTGCGTGCGAACATCGGCCCGGACGGGCATCGCCTTCAGATACGGCTCGGCGGCCGCCGGTTCGGTCATCGCCACGACCAGCTGGCCCTTGCTCTGGTCGAGCCACATGCCACCGTATTCGGCACCGCGATCACGGCGCAGCAGCTCGTCCAGTTTCCCGCCGTCCGTCTGCAATTCCAGACGGCGCAACGCTTCCCGCTCGTCGACGTGATAGGTACGGACCAGGTAGTGCACCGACTCCCGCACCGAAGCGGGGTCGAGTGAGGTGTGGAACGACTGCACAGTGTCGGCCGACGCCGCGCCGCCCAGCGCTGTCGTCGCAGCCAGTACCGAAACGGCCAGTGCCCCCAGCCTTCTAGTTCTCCGCACGAGATCTCCTCACCTGTCGGGGACTTCGTGGGTATTCAACCGGAGAAAGTGTGGCCGGTGGGCGGATTTCCCCATAACAGCGCGGAAATCGGTTGGACAGTCATCGGGCCGTGCGCGTTCGGCCACGAAAAATCCCCGCCCCTTTCAGGTTATACCAGAATCGCGCACCTCATGTAGCGCCGGAACTTGTTCCATACTGCCCGTCGCGCACCGAACCGACGAACGACGGAGCAAGCAATTGGGCTATGTGATGGCTTTCGAGCAGATCGACCGGACGAACCTCGCGGACGTCGGCGGAAAGGGGGCGCAGCTGGGTGAGCTCTCGCGGATCGACGGTGTCCGCGTGCCGGACGGCTTCTGCGTGACGACCGACGCCTACCGGCAGGTCATCGCCGCGACGCCGTCGATCGGTGCGCATCTCGACCTGCTCTCCCGCGTGGAGCCTGCCGACCGCACGGCGATCCGCACGCTGAGCGAGGAGATCCGCGGGCTCGTCGAAGGCGTCACGATGCCCGCCGAACTGGTGGCGGGGATCAGCGCGTCGCTGGCCAGGCTCGGGGAGCGGGCGGCCTGCGCCGTGCGTTCCAGCGCGACGGCCGAGGATCTGCCGACGGCGTCGTTCGCCGGGCAGCAGGACTCGTATCTGAACGTCGTGGGCGAGGAGGACGTCCTTCGGCACGTCCGGCGATGCTGGGCCTCGCTGTTCACCGAACGAGCGGTGACCTACCGGCTGCACAACGGCTTCGATCACCGGACCGTGTGGATGGCCGTGGTCGTCCAGCGGATGGTGTTCCCCGAGGCGGCCGGGATCCTGTTCACCGCGGATCCGGTGACGTCGAACCGGAAGATCGCCACCGTGGAGGCGGGCTGGGGACTGGGCGAGGCGCTGGTCTCCGGCCTGGTGAACGGGGACGTCTACACGGTGCGTGACGACGAGATCGTCTCCACCGCGGTCGCCGCGAAGCAGCGGGCCGTCCACGCGGCGCCAGGAGGCGGCACCCGCGACCTGCCGATCGAGCCGGAGCGGCAGACGCGGCCGTCGCTGACGGACGCGCAGGTCCTGCGCTTGGTGCGACTGGGACGACGGATCGAAGCGCATTTCGGACGGCCTCAGGACATCGAATGGTGCCTTGCCGACGACGATCTCCACGTCGTCCAGAGCCGTCCGATCACCACGTTGTTCCCCCTGCCGGAGGTCGACGACCAGGAGAACCACGTCTACGTCTCCGTCGGTCACCAGCAGATGATGACCGACGCGATGAAACCGCTGGGACTGTCGCTCTGGCAGCTCACCACCCCGCGCCCGATGCACGAGGCGGGCGGCAGGCTGTTCGTCGACGTCGCACCCGCGCTGGCGACGCCTGCCGGTCGCGCGGGCATCCTCGGCACGCTGGGCAAATCCGACCCGCTGATCCGGGACGCGTTGCGCACGGTGCTCGACCGCGGCGACTTCGTCCGCTCGGTTCCCGACGGCGACGGCGGCGCCGGACCTGCCGTCGCCACGCCCGCCCCGATCGAGACCGACCCGGCGATCGTCACGGAGCTGATCGCGCGAAACGAGGAGTCGGTGGCCACCCTGCGACGGGAGATCCAAGCCCTGTCGGGACCGGCGCTGCTCGACTTCATCCTCGCCGACATCACCGAGCTGAAGCGGATCCTGTTCGACCCGCTGAGCCATCAGGTGATCACGGCGGGGATGGAGGCGGCGGGTTGGCTCAACGAGAACCTCGAAGCCTGGTTGGGCGAGAAGAACGCGGCCGATGCCTTGACTCAGTCCGTGCCCCACAACGTCACGGCGGAGATGGGGCTGGCGCTGCTCGACGTCGCGGACACGATCCGGCCGCACCCGGCCGTGCTGGAGTTCCTGCGGCGGGTGGCGGACGAAGGCCGTGACGGCTTTCCGGACGAGCTCGCCGGCCTGCCCGGTGGCCGGGAGGCCCGCGACGCCATCCTGGGCTACCTCGACGAGTACGGAATGCGCTGCGCGGGCGAGATCGACATCACCCGGACACGCTGGAGCGAACGGCCCGCCACCCTCGTGCCCCTGCTCCTCGGCAACATCAAGAATTTCGAGCCGGGCGCGGGCAAGCGACGGTTCGACCAGGGCCTCCAGGAGGCACAACGGAAAGAAGAAGAACTGCTGACGCGGTTGGCGGCCCTGCCGGGTGGACAGGAAAAGGCCGACCGGACCAAGTCGATGATCGACCGCGTCCGCACCTTCGCCGGATACCGGGAATATCCCAAGTACGGCATGGTCAGCCGCTATTTCGTCTACAAACAGGCGTTGCTGCGGGAAGCCGGACGACTCGTCGAGGCGGGTGTCCTGCGGGAGAAGGAGGACATCTTCTATCTCCGGCTGCAGGAATTGCACGAAGTCGTGCGCACCGGGAAAGCGGACGGCGAACTCATCCAGGCGAGGCGGGAAGCGTTCCGATCCTACGAAACGCTCACGCCGCCCCGCGTCCTCACCTCGGAGGGTGAGGTCGTCACCGGCGACTACCGGCGCGAGGACGCCCCGCCCGGCGCGCTGGCCGGTCTGCCGGTCTCGGCGGGCACCGTCGAGGGCCGGGCCAGGGTCGTCGTGGACATGGCGCACGCCGACCTCGAGGCCGGCGACATCCTGGTCACCACCTACACCGACCCCAGCTGGACGCCGTTGTTCGTCGCCGTCGCCGGACTGGTGACTGAGGTGGGCGGCCTGATGACGCACGGAGCGGTGATCGCGCGGGAGTACGGGCTGCCCGCCGTCGTGGGGCTGGAGGGCGCCACGCGGCTGATCCGGGACGGGCAGCGGATCCGGGTCGACGGCACCGACGGTTACGTCCAGCTCCTCGACTGAGCGGCGTATCGGCCTCCTCCGGAAGATCCGCCGGTCGACGTGGGGAACCGAAGCGCGGTGAGGTGCGTCGGTGTACACGAAAGGTCGTCATCGCGTTTCGGGAAACGTCGCGCACGGGTGGGTGTGAACTCATAAGCTGCGGGATGGAGCAGTATTGGTCGGGTACGCAACGGGCGCAGGCGCCGAGACTGGAGGGATCACTCATGACTCGCCGATTCGATCCGGATCACATCGCCGCGCTGGCCAAGAAGGTCGGCGGCCTCAAGGACGGGTTCAGCAAAACGGGCACCGATTTGGGTGACGGTAACCCCGGCGGCGCGTTCGGCGATCTGAGCAACGCGGCCAGCGCGGGCAAGACGGTGCAGGGGTTCTACAGTGGCGTGAACGCCGAGCTGAACGCCGCCGCGAAGCTGGTCGACGCCGCGTCGGCGGCGCTGGCCAGTGCCGCCGCGCGGATGCGGGCCGACGAGGCCCAAGGTGTGCACACCCTCGGTGGCCACCGCGAGCGGGACTGATCGGACTGAGGACGGAAACACAGGGGGATTGACCGATGACCACCGCAGAACGGGATCTGGGTGCGCTCGACGACCCGTCGCGTGACCGTCCGAAGTCGATGGACGCCATCGACAAGCACGCCCAACAGGCGCAGAAGCTCAACGCGCGCGCGGTCAACGACCAGGCGGCCAAGGTCGGCGGAGCCGCCACCAAGGCCAACGACCTCGGCGATGATCTGAAGCTTTTTCGCGATGATGTGCTGCGGGAATGGGAAGGCAAGGACGCCGACGCGGTCGCCGACCACCTCGAAGCGCTCGGCAAGGCCAGTTACAAGGTCAGCGACAAGGCTGAGGCCGCCAAGAACATCCTCCAGCGTGTCTCGGAGATCTTGGACGAGGTCAAGAAGAAGGTCGCGCAACTCGCGCAGGAAGCCAACGACAAGGACGCGGACAACCGCGCCTTGATCGGCGCCGCCAGGCAGCGGAAGAACAGCTCCAAAGACGAGAACGAGATCGCCGCCGCCGCGTCCGACATCGAGCGGCTCCGGCAGCTCAACGAGAAGGACTCCAACGGCAAGAAAGAGGAGATCGAGCGCGCGCTGGACGCCGCCGAGAAACAGATCGACGATCTCCTCAAACCACTCGGCCTGGAAATCGAAGGCGGTTTCCTGGAGCTGATCCCGGCCGAAACCGGCCAGACCACGGCGTCGAGCGCCCACACCAAGCCCGTCGATTCGAGGGTCGGCCCGGCCCCGGTCTACGGCGGCGGTGGCGGAGACGGCGGTGGTGGCGGTGGTGGGGTCGCCGGGGTCCAGGGCGACGGAAGGCCCGCGAAGCCGATCGACGCGCGCGGGGACAACCCGGCCAAGATCGCCGAGCAGTTCCTCGGCCGTAACGCCGGTGACCTCAAGCGCAGTGGCGAGCTGCCCGCGATGCAGTCCTGGGTGCCCAACAACGTCAACTGCGCGAACTTCGTTTCCGGCTGCTTGGAGGCGGCTGGTCTGATCGACAAGAACCAGGCCAGCGCCTCGGTCGCGGGGCTGACGGCCAACCTCGAGGCGGACGGCTGGAAGTCGATCCCGCTTTCCCAGGCGAAGCCCGGCGACGTGGTGATCTCGAACGGCGGCGGGCACGTCGTGTTGTACGCGGGCGATGGTCAGTTCATCGGCTCGAACAACATCAACCCCGACGGTTCGCAGAAGATCAGCATGGGCGGCGGCAGTGGCCTCGTGAAGGTCCTCACCCCGCCGACCTGAGCCGGTTGAAGCCGAGTCCGGTAAGTCTGTTCGATGGGCTCCAAGGCCCGCGAACACGACTTACCGGACACGGCTGGAGAAGAGGGTCAGAACCCGAACAGCGCGCGCGGTGCCTCGTGCTCGTCCGGCCAGGTCAGCCAGGCGACGTCGGTCGGGCCGACAGCGTAGTTGGCCAACCGCCAAGCCCGCACGTCGTGGTCGGGACGCGGTTCGTCGGTCTTCTTGAGCAGGGCGACGTAGACGTCGGACATGACGCCGTCGGCCCGCCGTTCCTCGTAGACGGTGCCGGCGTAGTACGGGCGGCCGCTGTCGGTGCCGCGCAGCGTCCCCTGCAGGAACACCCAGGGCCCCATGCGGTCGAAGCGTTCCACCTGCACCCGGACGCGATCGCCGAACGACTCGTCGAGACGGGCGGTGGCGGCCTGGAAGGCCGCTTCCCGGACCGGGTCGCCCGGGGTCAGCGCCACCGGGAACGGGTGTGCGGACGGGGTGTACATCAAGCTACCTCCCAATAGCGGGCAGCGATCCGCCCGACTGCGGCGGCCGGATCAGCTGGCCTCGCGATGCTACCGCGTGCGGTTGGCCGAGTCCTGGCTTCGGACATACCCATGGTTCATTCCTCAATGGACAGACGGGTGCCGGGAGCCCGCACGTCCGTGACAGCGTGCCCGCGGAAAACTCGCACTCGAATGGTAGTTATTCACCGACCATACCCGTTCGAGTTGTCGGCATTTTCCGGTGCTGCCACCATCCCGGAGACGGATACCGGTGGAAGGGGCGGCATGGGCTGGTTGTGGCGCGCGTTCTGTGATGCCGCACCGTCCGCCTTGCTCGCGTCGGCGACCGGCACCGTCTTGCTGCGGCTCCTCCACGGGCGACGGTACGGACCGCTCGTCGCCGCACTCGATTTCGCCCTGTTGTCCGCCCTTTCCGCGGTGCTGCTCATCGTTTTCCTTCCCCCGCCGGGAAACTGGCCCAGTGCGCCGGTGAACCTGAACCCGCTGGCGGACCTCAGCCCGGTTCTCCACAGCGACGGCGCGCTGGTGCAGGCGGCGGGAAACGTGGCCCTGCTGGTGCCGCTCGCGATTCTCCTGCCGGTGCGGTTCGGCTGGGCGCGGTCGATTTCCCGGGTCGTCCTGCTCGCCTTGCTGCTGTCCTGCGCGATCGAAGGCCTGCAGGTCCTGTTCGACGATGGCCGCGTCGGCACCCTCGACGACGTCCTGTTCAACACCGCGGGTGGCGCGCTCGGCGCCTGGGGTGGCCGCTTCTGCCGGTGCGACCATGACGGATCAGCGCGCTGAAGTCCTGAGTTTGCGGGCCAGTCGCTCGGGTTTCGGCCAGCGGACCTTCGTCGCCCAGCCGAGCTTCTCGAAGAGCCAGATCAGGCGGGCGGAGATGTCGAGCTGGCCGCGGCGCACACCGTGCCGGGCGCAGGTGGGGTCCGCGTGGTGGGAGTTGTGCCAGGACTCGCCCATCGACAAAATCGCCAACGGCCAGAAGTTCGCCGACCGGTCACGGGAGGCGAAGGGCCGGTCGCCGAGCAGATGACAGATCGAATTCACCGACCAGGTCACGTGGTGCAGGAGCGCGACGCGCACGAGACCCGCCCAGAAGAACGCGGTCGCCGCTCCCCACCAGGACCACGTGATCAGCCCGCCCGCCACCGCGGGCGCGAGCAGCGACACGACGGTCAACACGGGGAACCACCGGTTGACGCGGACGAGGTCGGCGTCGGCGAGCAGGTCGGGCGCGAACCGTTCGGCGTTGGTCTGCTCGCGTTCGAACAGCCACCCCATGTGCGCGTACCAGAACCCCTTGGCGAGAGCCCGCGCCGACGTGCCGAAGCGCCAGGGGGAGTGCGGGTCGCCGTCACGGTCGGCGTAGGCGTGGTGGCGGCGGTGGTCCGCGACCCAGTCGATGATCGGGCCCTGCAGCGCCATACTGCCGGCGACGGCGAGCGCGATCCGCAGACCGCGCGTGGCGGTGAACGCGCCGTGGGTGAAGTAGCGGTGGAAGCCGATGGTCACGCCGAGGCTGGTCACGAGGTAGAAGAACGCCGCCAGCCCGATGTCGATCCAGCCGAGGCCCCAGCCCCACGCGAGCGGGACGGTGGCGGCCACCGCCAGTGCCGGCACGATCGCGAACAGTTTGACCAAGAACAGCTCACCCGCGCTCTTCTCGCCCGCCAGCATCGGCTGCGGTCGTGGACGAGCGTGGCTGGTGTGGTCGTGGGCTGCCGTACTCACGGTCTCTGCCTCCGGGACGAAGTCGATCCTCAACCGGCTACCCCGCCGGTGGTGGCGGCAAACGCGAGCGAGGCCGTGAAGGCCTCCTTCCCTACCCTCAAGATCAGGGTCTCGGCAAAGGCGCGTATTGAGAGGTAAGGCAAATGTGGGGTGTCCTGAAGGACCCCTTTGAGACGTTGAAGGTCTCAAAGGGGTCCTTCAGGACATCACGCCTCGACGATGGAGCAGCGGGCGCCGACCGCACCATATTTGCCTTACCCCTCAAATTACCGCTGGTCGGTGCCACTGTCATAACGGGACAAGGCAAACGTGTCGTGGTCGGCCCGGCTCTTGACTGTCCACAAGGGACACTTTCGAGACGAATGTGCCCGGTTTGGGCAAGTCGCGCGGTTTCGGGAGGGGGCGTGAGTGTTCTAGCCAAGGGTGCTTCAGGTACCTACGGCGGGCGAGCCCGGTAGCGGCACGGCCATCACGAGCCTCAGCAGCACCACCAGTCACAACCGCTGCGCGTGAAGGCCCCCTTCCCTCGGCTCAGCCGAGGGAAGGAGTCCTTCACGCGCACTCCGCCTCCGACCCGCCGAAACCACCCTCACTCACGAGCCCCGGCGGAAAAGATCTCGGCGAGCACGCGACGTGCCTCCGCGCCTTCCCCGTCGACCGGCTCTGCCCGGCCCGCCGTCCGCGCGTACACGATCAGCGCCTTCCACAGCGCCCAGCCGCGCCCGCGCGCCCAGGTCGCGTCGTCGACGGACAGACGTTCGCGAAACGCCTGCCTGGCGTCGTCGGTCAGCAGCGTCCAAGCGATGGCCAGGTCGCAGGACGGATCGCCGACCCCGCAGGTCCCGAAGTCGATGACGGCCGCCAGTTTCCCGTCGTCGAGCAGGAGATTTCCCGATGCGACGTCGCCGTGGAACCAGCGGTCGACGCCGTCCCAGTGCGCGTCCAGCGCGGTCTCCCAGATTTCGCGGGCCAGGACGACGTCGATGTGGCCGTCCAGTGTCGTGAGCGCGCGCCGGACCTGCGCGTCGTAGGTGCGCAGGGTGGCGCCACGGAACCAGTTGTGCTTACCGGGCTGGGGACCGTCGGTGGCGTCGAGGCTCTGCAAGACCGCCAGGAACCCGGCCAGGTCCAGGGCGAAGCCGACCGGGTCGGAAACGCGGCCCGCGTTCGCGGGTTCGCCGTCGAGCCAGCGGTAGACCGACCACGCGAAGGGGTAATCCGCACCGGGACGGCCCTTCGCCAGTGGGACGGGGATGGGCAGCGGCAGCAGGGGAGCGAGCGCCGGAAGCCACCGTTGTTCCTTGTCGACGGCCAGCGCGTACTCGGACGCGCTCGGCAGCCGCGCGATCATCGCGTCGCCGACGCGGAAGGTGACATTGTCCCAGCCGCTTTCCGCCACGGGCCGGACCGGGAGACCGGACCAGTGCGGGAACTGGTCGCCGATCAACCGGCGTACCTGTTCCGCGTCGACGGTGATGCGCCGGGGTGGGGAGCCGAGATCCGGAGTGGTCATTCGCTGCTCTCGTCGAGGTCGCCGGTTTCCACCGACAGGATTCCAGATTGGTCGGCGAGAACGGTAAGCAATTCATTGACCTGCCGTGGCCCCAGCAAGCGCATCCGGAGTTCGATCAGCCGACGGGTGCGCACGAGGGGCCGTCCGTGCTCGTCCGCTTCATCCCGTTCGAGCGGTAACCGTTCGGTCATCGCGTGCTGGACCGAATAACCCGCGCGCGTGGCCAGCTCCAGCACTGCTCTCAGGACGCCTTCGCCGTCCCGGTAGGTCACCCGCACCACGCTGGTGGCGGGCCGGGTCCGGGTGGCCAGCCGGATCAGCGGCGGGTAGCCGAAGACGATCAAGAAGTGGCCTGCCGTGACGACCAGCGCGAGCACCGGCAGCCCCGCGGCACACGCACAGCCGACGGCCACGCTCAGCCAGACGATGGCCGCGGTGGTCAGGCCGCGTACGACGTCGCGGCGGACGAAGATGAGCCCGCCGCCGATGAAGCCGATCCCGGACACGATCTGCGCGGCCACGCGGGACGGGTCCAGGACGATCCGGCCTTCCGCGAGCACGTCGGTGAACCCGTATTTGCTGATCAGCAGGAACAACGCGGCGCCGACGCCGACCAGGGTGTGGGTGCGCAGGCCGGCGTTCTTCTGCTTGAGTTCGCGTTCGAGTCCGATCAGCGAGCAGAGCACCAGTGCGAGCAGCAGTTCGGTGATCTGTGTCCAGCCCTGACCGGAGGGTTCGCCCCAACTCATGACGGGACAGTTTATCGCCGGTTCTTGTCGGTGGGGGAGGTTAGGGTCTGCCGCAGCAGCCTGACCAGGAGGGACACTCTGTCATGACCACTCTCGACAACCGGCCGAACACCGCGCTCCTCGTCGTCGATGTCCAGAACGGCGTCGTCGACGACGCCTACGAGCGCGATGCCGTGGTCGCGAACATCAACGGTCTCGTCGGCAAGGCCCGGCGGGAAGGCGTCCCGGTCGTCTGGGTGCGGCATTCCGACGAAGAACTCGTGCAGGGGAGCGAGGAATGGCGCATCGTCGACGAGCTGCTGCCCGGCGAGGCCGAACCAGTCGTCGAGAAGAACTACGGAGATTCCTTCGAGGACACCGATCTGGAGAAGGTCCTGGCCGGACTCGGCGTCGGGCGGCTCGTGGTCACCGGCGCGGAGACCGACGCCTGCATCCGCTCGACACTGCACGGAGCGCTGGTCCGCGGGTATGACGCGACGCTGGTCGGCGACGCGCACACCACCGGGGACAAGACGGCCTGGGGTGCGCCGTCGCCGGAGCAGGTCATCGCGCACACGAACCTGTACTGGCGGTTTCAGGCCGCTCCCGGCCGGAAGGGAGGGACGGTCGAAACCAGCGAGGTCGATTTCACCGGCTGAGCCGCGAAAAACCGGCAGTCGGGTGGCTGCCCGCTGCCGGTTTCCGGTTCCCCGGATCAGGGGTGGTAGATCTCCTTGACCGTGGTGATCTGGTCGGCGTCGTTCACGCTGATCCGCGCCCGCACCGGGTTCCCGTCTTCCAGTTGCTGGATCAGCTGGTCCTGGCCGCACGGCAGGGTGCCGTAGCCCTGGTCGTCGATGGTGACCGAATCACCCGGGCACAGGGTGGCCGCGCTGAAGACCTTGGCCGCCTTCTGCAGCGGGAGCCGGTAGGTCTTGCCGTTCTCCTTGCCGGTGTCCAAGGTGAAGCGGACCATCCGCGTGGTGGCGTCGTATCCGGTGAACCGCACCTGCTGGGTGGAGTTCGGGAATTTGCGGACCTCCTGGTCAGGCGCCTTCCCGGTGCCGTTCGACGGCCGGGTCTCCAGCTGCAGGGAGCTGTTGGGCACGCCGCAGACCACCGCGCCCTGACTGCCGCCCGCGGAGTCCTCCTGGCGGGCGCAAGTCCACCTGCCCTGGACGTCGAGCACTCGCTCGCCAGGGCCTTCGGCCTGCGGCAGCTTCTGGAAATACTCGGTGATCACGGTGAACGCCTCGGTGCAGCCCGGTTTGGTGCCGTCGGTGGCCTCCACCGCGATCAGGTCCATCTTCGGCCGTCCTGGCGCGCCGACCGGCCCGCCGTACTTGCTGCAGTTGACGTCGCCGTCCGAAGTGGTCTCGGAACCTCCGGCGGCCGCCCCTTGGCCGCCGCCTTCCGGCGTCTGCGCGACGGCCGCCGTTTCCGCCGCGTTCTTCACCGGGGAACCATTTCCCGCGACATTGTTCCCGTCACAGGCGGAAAGGAATGCGGTGGCGGCGACAGCCCCGCCAACAACGGCCATTTTGATGGTCTTCTTCGCGGTGAATTTCATTTCGGTGCCCCTCTCGGACTTTCGAAGCTTTATGTCTCCGAAGACGTCGGAACCGAAATGGGGTTGCTCGCGGGGGCTCGTATCGCGCAGCGTTGCCCGAAGGTTCGATTCCTCCTGTCCGCTCGGGCACGACCTCGGCCGGCTTCGCAACCCGAGCCGGTGTGCCGGTCGGGCGAGCGAGCCCTGACGGCACACCGGCTTCGGGACGAACGCGTCGCGGCCGGTTACGGAATGACGCGGTTGCGCAGGTTGTGCGGGTACGGGCCTTCGCCGTGAATGCTCAGCTCGGTGCCCACCTCGAAGCTGTAATACGGGTGCGAGGTGAAGTAGCTGTCCAGATTGGTGCCGCCGAAACAGATCAGATCCGCGCCACCGGCCGAATTGGGGCCGTTGCACAGGCTCAGTGTCGGGTAGGCGAACGAGTCCAGTGGCCGGAAACCGGCGCCGCCGGGGCCGGGTACGGGCAGGTGCCCGATCAGGCCGCCGGGGTCACCCGGCCAGTTCGACTCGACGGGCTGTCGCCGTCCGTCGGCGCGCCCGCCGCCCGGGCGGTGGCCGCCTGTGCCGCCCCCGAACCGGCGATCGCGCCCACCAGGGAAACGCCAGGGTGAGCGCGGGAAACGCGCGATCCTCAGCCGATCGCCGTCGTGCAGTTCATCGCCTCCTCCGGCGCGACCTCCCCGCCGGTGCGCTGAAGATGCGTTTCACCCCAGATCCGGACTCCTTCGACGACGGGCAGGACGGTGGTCCCGTAAGGAGTGAGCCGGTAGATGACGCGTGCCGGGACCGGTCCGGTGACGACGCGTTCGATGAGCCCGTCGGCCTCGAGTTCGCGAAGCTGCTCGGTCAGCACCTTGGGGGTGATCGGCGCACCTCGGCGGCGCAGGCCCGCGAAATGGGTCTCTCCGTGGGCGAGCCAGTACAGCAGGGTCAGCTTCCACTTCCCGCCGATCGCGGCGAAGGCCGCGGCCATCGGACAGCCGGGCAACGGGTTGGGGCGGGAGGGGTTACCCGTAGGTGCCTTCTTGTTCACGACCGCGCTCCACTCGGATAGTCGGACCATGACCGTGCCATACAGACGCATTCTGATCGCGGGCCTTTCGGCCCTCATTCTGCTCGCGACGGCGGCCTCGGGCGACGCGTCGACGTCGACCGTCGACGGCCAACAAGACTTCGACTGGGAGATCGGCACCTGGCGGTCCACAGTGCGAGTGCTGGCGGAGCCGCTCTCGGAAACTCCGGACGAATGGCTCCAGTTCGCGGGAACCAGCGTCGTCAAACCACTTCTCGACCGGCGGGCGAACGTCCTCGAATTCCAGGTTTCGGGCCCGAACGGCCGCATCGACGCCCTCAATCTGCGGCTGTACGAACCGCAGGCGCGGCGGTGGAGCCTGACCTTCATCAACATGCGCGACGGGCTGCTCACCCCGGCGGTGTACGGCGGCTTTCACGACGGGATGGGCGAATTCCTCGGCGACGACCAGTACGACGGCCGCCCGATCAAGGTGCGCTTCCGTATCTTCCGCCCGAACGCGGACGAAGCGAGATTCGAGCAGGCGTTCTCGGCCGACGGCGGAACGACGTGGGAAACGAACTGGAGCGCCGTGGACCGCCGGATCCGCCGCTGAGGACCGATCCTGAGGGTCAGGAACCCTCCGCGAACTTCGGCAGGTGCTCCAGGACGGCCGCGGGTTCCGGCATGGCCGAGATCCGCGTGGCGAGGGATGCGGCGGAATCGCGGTACGCGGGGTCGGTGAGCACGGCGCGGACGGCGTCGCGGATCCCACCAGCGGCACGCCGTGCGCGAGCGCGCCCAGAACCGTGCCCGCGCCCGCGTGACAGACGACGGCGTCGACATAGGGGAGAATCCGTTGCTGGGGAAGAAAGGTCTCGATCCGAACGTGATCGGACTGTGGACCGAACCGCTCGCGGTCGCCGTCGCGGCCGATCGTCGCGACGACGTTGACGCCCTCGTCGTGCAGCGCGGAGATCATCGTCTCCGGCCACAACGCCTCCGGCCAGATGTCCAGATAGGGGACGGTGTCGTGCGCGGGGAACCGGTCGAGCCCGAAGCGGCGCACGAGCGGGTCGAGCGCTCGCCAGCCGCCCGCCATGATCGAGGCCGGTTTCGGCGGCCCGATCGCATGGACGACGTACGGCAAGCCGGTGATCGCCGCCGCGGTGACGGCGGCGAATTCACCGGCACCCGAGATCACCAGATCGGGCCGCCATTCGCGGACCGCGGCGAGCATCTCGTCCACCCTCGACCCGGCCCCGAGTTCGGCCATCGTGGTGACCACATACGCCATTTTCTTGTCGGGTGACATCGCGGCGAGTTCGGACGGCGAGTACTTCCCCCAAAGCCCGCCGGGTACTCGACCGCGGCCGGGCCGGTCGCGACCACGACGTCGTGGCCGTGGTCCCGTGCCGCCGAGGCCAGCGGCAGCAACGGAACGATATGGCTGTAACCCGCACCCGCGGAGAAGAACAGACGCATCTCCACAGGCTAGCGATATCCGGCCGCCGAAACGACCGGTACCACTGGCCCTGAGTTCTTTGGTCCATAGTGGACACCCGGCGCATCACCGGGAATCCGTTCCTGGTGATGCGCCGGGCGCCGGGCGAACTACGCCTTGACGCAGGCGACGATGACACCGATGGTCGCGTTCGCGGCCGTGGCGTGCGCGGCCGCGCTCGCCGCGGCGGCGGTGGCGGCAGCGGTGGTGAACGCGCCAAGGTTGGCGGCGGCGGCGTTGATCGCGGCGGGCGTCCCGGTGAGCACGCCCTCGGCGAACGCCTTGGCGGCGGCGGCAGCGGCGGCCGAGTCGACGACGTTGGCCGCGGCGGCCGTCGCCGAGTTCGCGGTGTCGACCGCGGCGGCGATGGCGGTGGCACAGCCGGCGGGAGGGGCGTTCGCCGCTGTCAGGTTCGTGGTGGACGCGGCGGCGCTGACCGGCGCCATGGTCAGTATCGCGAGGACACCGACGGCGAAGGACGAGGCAGCGATACGGCGGAAGTTCATGGTCATGGCGGAACTCCTGAATCAGGATGAAGAGCGAGTCCCGGTCGACCGGCGAAAACCGAACCACCGGAACAAAACCGGCTGAAACCGAACCGGCTCATACCTTGAGTGGAGCACCGAACGTAGGTCGAATACGAAAAGGCACCCGTACGTGTCCGCGGTGAAAAACGGGGATCGCCTATCTCAGCGGCTGATCACGATTTCCCGCGTCACGCTCGCCAGTTTCTCCGGATTCCGTACGTGGTAAGCGCCGGTGACGTAGCCGTTCTCGATCCGCACCGCCAGCACGCCGTCGATTTCCCCGTCGACGCGGATCAGCAGCCCGGGCGCGCCGTTGATCTGCACCGGCTCGACCGTCCTTTCCGCTTCGCGTTTCCACCAGCCGGTGGACAGCAAGCGGGCGACGTTGTCCGCGCCGACGATCGGCCGAAGCAGCGCGTGTTTGATTCCGCCGCCGTCGGCGAGTGCGACGACGTCCGGCGCGAGGATGTCGAGCAGGCCTTGCAGGTCACCGGTTTCCACCGCCGTCCGGAAGGCGGTGAGCGCGGCCCGGTGCTCTGCCGGGGAGCCGGAGCCGCGCGGTCTGCGCGCGGCGACGTGTGCCCGTGCCCGGTGCGCGATCTGGCGCACTGTCGCGGGCGTCTTGTCGACGGCCTCGGCGATCTCGTCGTAGCCGAGCGCGAAGACCTCGCGCAGCACGAACACCGCCCGCTCGGTGGGCCCGAGTGTCTCCAGCACCAGCAGCATCGCCATCGAGACACTGTCGGCCAGCTCCACGTCCTCGGCCACGTCCGGCGCGGTCAGCAGCGGCTCGGGCAGCCACGGCCCGACGTAGGACTCCTTGCGCCGGTCGAGCGTCCGCAGTCGTTTGAGCGCCTGCCTGCTGGTGATCCTGACCAAGAACGCGCGCGGGTCGAGCACCGTGCCGAGGTCGACGCCCACCCACCTCAGCCAGGTCTCCTGCAGCACATCCTCGGCGTCGGTCGCCGAACCGAGCATCTCGTAGGCCACGGTGAACAGCAGATTGCGGTGGGCGACGAACGCCTCGGTGGCCGAGTCGCCGGATTGTCCGCTCATCGCCGGTTCCCGCCTGTTCGTTCGTGACCGCGTCATAGCCATCCGATCCCGGCGGGCGCCGGTTTGTGACACCACTGCGCGGTGGCCTGCGTCACACGGCCGGGTTGTCACAACGGGCGGGGCGCCGGGATCTCTTGAGCGTACGACGCGAGACCACGAGTAAGGAAAACCAGCCATGTCCACGACTTCGACGACCGGCCCGCGGTCGCGTATGCCCAATCCCGTCCCGTTCGTCCCCGAGCTGGCGGAAGTCGCCGGGGGCCTGCACAACGTCCTCAAGAACGGCGCGCTTCCCCCGGCGACCATCGGTCTGCTGCAGCTGCGCGCCGGGCAGCTCCTCGGCAGCACGTACTTCACCATCCGGGAAACGAAGAACCTCCGCGAACTGGGGGAGTCCGAAGAGCGCATCACCGCGGTGGCCACCTGGCGGGACGCCACTTATTTCACCGACGCCGAACGGGTCGCGCTCGAACTCGTCGAGGCGGTCCTCACCCCGAACCCGGCCGGTGAGCGCGTCCCGGACACGTTGCACGCCAAGGCAGCCGCGCTCTACGACGACAAGGCGCTGTGGACGCTCGTCATGGCGATCGCCCATATCGGTTTCTTCGCTCCCGCCGCGCTCATCGCCAAGCCGATCCCCGGTATGCCCGCGGGCCGGAACTACAGCGAACAGGAAAGGTGAACACCATGAGCAGCACCAAATTCGCGGTGGCCGGAGCGACCGGGCGGCTCGGCCGCCACGTCGTCGACGTGCTCACCGAACGGGGACACCACGTCGTGCCCATGTCCCGGGCCACCGGCGTGGACATCATCACCGGCGAGGGTCTTTCCGACGCCCTCGCCGGGGCCGGCGTCATCATCGACGTCGCCTCGTGGCACGGCTCCGAACAGGAGGCGGCGACGGAGTTCTTCCGCACGTCGGCCCGCAATCTGCAGGAGGAGGGCCGGAAGGCGGGGGTCGCCAGGATCGTCGTGGCGTCGATCATCGGTGTCGAGAACGCCACCGCCGGTTTCGTCGCCGCCAAGAAAGTGCACGAGGAACTCCTCCGATCCGGCCCGCTGCCCGTTCGCTTCCTGCGTGCCGCGCAGTTCCACGAGTTCGTCGGTCAGCTCCTGGAGTGGCGGCAAGACGGCGTCGCCTACATTCCCGCGCTGCCCACCCAGCTGGTGGCTTGCCGCACCGTGGCCGAGGAACTGGTCGACCTGGCCACCGGATCCGCCGAGCCGGTTCCCGGAACGCCGATCCCGGAGATCGCGGGGCCACGCGAGGAGATCATGGCGGAGGCGGCCGGACTTCTCGGTGCCCGCCGGGGCATCAAGGTGGTCGGTATCGACGGTTCCCGTATCCCTGACGGCGAGATCGCCGCCAAGGGCGGATTCCTGCCGAGCCCGCACGCCAAGCTCGCGGGTCCCACCTTCCAGGAGTGGCTCGACGCCCAGTACTGAGCCGGGCACCTGATCAGAATTGGCCGCAGTTACCGTTTCCGGCCCCGCCGGAGAAGGTCTTCTTCAGCCAATCCGTGGCGTCGCCGGAAGCGGCCGACATACCCAAGGCGTGGGTGAGGAAAGGGAGGAGCGAGGTGAGCTCCTTCCACTGCACGGTGGCACCTTTACCGCACCAGTCCTTGGCCATCCGCTTGCCGACGGCGGCCGGGATCACGTCGTCCATCGGGCCGTGCTCGACCATGACCGGCATGGCGGGTTTGAGGTTGCCGATCTTGTTCTCCGCGACGATGGCGTCGAACGGCGGTTGTGACAGGAACGTCGCCACCGGCTGACCGTTCTTGGTCATCGAGCTCGTCTGCTTGTACATGAACTGGAAGACCGCGTTGAGGGTGCAGGTCTGACGGGCTTGCAGGAACAGTTCGGCACCGGCCTGGTTCGCCAGGCTCATCAGGTCGGCCTCGGGGTAGGCCTGGTTGATACCGATCAGGGCGTAGCCGAGGAAGCCGAGGTACATGCCGCCGTCGAGGGACTTGGCCAGCACGGCCTTGTCGGCCGGTGGCGCGCCGGCGTAGACACCCTTGATGTCCAGTTCGGGTGCGTAGGTGGACGCCAGTTCCGCCGCGGCCGCGGCCGCACTGCCTCCCTCGGAGTAGCCGGCGATGCCCACCGGGCCGTTGCCGGGCAAGGCGGTACCAGGCAGCCGCTGCGCCGCGCGGATCACGTCGAGCACGGTGTGGGCTTCGGACAACCGGTTCACGTACGGATGGTCGCCACTGCCGTCGACCCACGGTCCGATGTAGTCGGTCTGCGCCACGGCGAACCCGGCGCCCAGCAGGGCGTCGACAAAGCCGTTCTGGAAACCGGAAATCAGGTCCGACGAGCCCTCACCGGCCAAGGTCTTGGAGGGTGCGCACTGTGGACCCATGCCGAAGGTGAACGGCGCGTAGGCCACGATCGGCCGTTCACCGGGACCGTTCCAAGGGTTGTCCGGCACCAGGACGGTGCCGCTGACGGCGACCTGCTTGTTCTTGTTGTCCTGGGATCGGTACAGGATCCGGGTCGCTTTCGCGCCCTTGTAGGTCGAGGGTTCGGATTTGAGCACGGCGCCGTTCTGGCCGGGCGGGAGCGGGGAAGGCGGGGTGTAGACCGAGGCCGTGGCGGCGCCTGCCGCGGGGGCGCCGATCGTCAGGGTCGCGGCCACGCCGGTCGCGAGCAGTGTCGCGGTCATGGTGGCGATGAGGCCATGACGAAGAGAAGAGGACATGGGGGCACTCCACACTGAGTCGGATGGCGGGATCGACTGATCAGGTGTCTGGTCGCGGTGAACGGCGGAATTGTGTCCCACCCGGATGCCCCATGATGGAAACCGATCAGTCATCGACCGTCAATGGACAACGACCGAGCGGTCTTCGAATTGTCATGAGGTGCCGCTTTCGCGACCGCTGATTTGTCAAGCCGATGGGCCCTGCGAATATGTCGCTCCGCGTGGTCCGGTCTCGAGCCGGATCATGGGGTCGTATCGAGCCCTGGCGGAGTGTTCAGCGCATCCAGGAGCAGACGGGTGTCGCGGGCGTAGTCGGCGTAGGAGACGCCGCTGCGTCGCACCAGGCCGCGGAATCGGCGCTCCAGCAGTTCGCGGCACTGCTCGACCATGCGCTTGCCTTCGAGCGTGAGACTCAACCGCCGCCGGTTTCCGCCCGCCGGATCCGGTTGCGCGTCGAGCAGGCCCATTCCGGCGAGAACACCCGTCATCCGGCTCGCTGACGGTTCCGAGACGCCCAGCTCCTCGGATACCGCTCGCTGCGTGGCCGCGCCCAGTCTGCCCACGATCAACAGCGTCCGGAACCGGCGGTACGAGAGGCCGTACTCGGCCTGGAGTATCCGGTCGGCCGACCGGTCCAGCCGGGCCGTCAACGCGTGGAGATCGAAGCTCAAATCTTGCGGCACAAGGTACCTTAGCATGCTAACTTAGCTAGACAAGTCTCGACTGCGGGTCCGCCGGTCGCGAAAGGTGAAGCGCATGGTCCACCTCGCCCTGCTGGTCGTCCACATCGCCACCGGCACCGCCGGCCTGCTCCTCGGGCCGCTGGCCATGCGTCAAGACACCCGGCGCTTCGCCGCCGCCGAGCGGTCCACGGGCGTGCTCAGTGCCTGGTATCGCGCGATGGTGCTCGTCGTCTGCCTGTCCGCGACAGGGCTGGTGATCGAACGCCGCGGCGACCTGTGGTGGCTGGTGCCGGTCTCCGCGCTGACCTACGGCCTGGCCGTGCTCGCCAAAAGGTCGGCGAGCCGTCGCCACCCGGCGTGGACCCACGGCTACGTCCACGGTCAGGGCGGCTCGTACATCGCACTGGTCACCGCGTTGATCGTGGTCGCACTCGTCGTCGACGGACCGGTCTCCGGCTCCGCCGAGCTGATCCCGTGGCTGGCGCCGACCCTGATCGGCACCGTCCTCATCGAAGTGTGGCGGCGTCGGCTGAGCGCGGCACTGGACGGCTCCCCTCTCGCAGTCCCGCGCCCGCAAGCACCGATCTGATGCTCACGGTGCGAGTTCGGCGGGACAGACCGTGCCGGGCGGGGGCAGGGTGCCGTCGATGAGATAGGCGTTTCCGTGGCGGCGGAGACAGGTGTTGCCCAGCAGGTAGGCGGCGTGTCCGTCGCCGTGCCGGACCGAGCGCGCCCGGGGGAACTGCGACGCGACGTGATCCGCCCCGAGGTGGCCGGTGTTGTTGTCGAGTTCGCCGATCGTCACCAGGACGGGTGGCGTGTGCGGCGCCGAAAGCGGGTGTGGCGGATAGGCGGGCTCGCCGGGGATGCCGACACAACGCGCGAGTTCGTAGCGGCCTTCGATCCAGCCGAATCGCGGGGCGATGGCCTTCAACTGTCGTTCGATCCCGAGAAACCGGTGGTAGCCGGGCACCGTCGGCATGAAGTCGTGGCACAGGGTCGCGCTTTGCACGGATCCGGGCGGACCGTCCGGTGGATACCGGAGAACGGTGCGGAAGTCGCTGAGGTCTCCGGCTCGCGCTTTCGCGATGGCTCGCGCCAGATCCGCCCAGCGAGGTGGGTTCATACCGACGAGCGCACCGGCGAACAGGTCGCCGGCCGAGTGGCCTGCCGACGCGACGAGGTCGTCCCAGGCTTTCGCGGCGTCCACGCCGTACAGCGCGCAGGACGGCGTTCGCGCACACCAAGCGCGGAAATGCGACAACTGTTGTTCCTGCGCCTTGGCGTGGTCGGACAACCAGTCGACGAGCCGGGTCCGCGTGTGGTCGGCGACGCCGTCGAGGTACAGCCGGTCCAGCCGCGCTCCGAACAGCTCGGCGTACGCCTGCCCGTAGGTGGTGCCGTAGGAATTGCCGAAGTACCGCAGTTTCTCCTCACTGAGGGCCGCGCGGAGAGCGTCCAGATCGTGCGCCATCTGCCAGGAGTTGAGACCCGCGAACGCCGGTCCGGCGGCCTGACGGCAGCCGGTGTCGTACGTCGCGTTCTCCTCGGCGTGCGACCGCCAGGTGGCCTCGTCCTGCCCGCGCACCAGGCCGAGGATCGACGCCGGAGGACGCGGGCACTCGATCCGCCTGGCGTCCCGGCCGAGCCCGCGCGGGTCGAACACCACGACGTCCAGCCGTTCGGTGAGCTGATCGAGCCAGCTCTGAATCGGCGCGGACCGCGGGCCGACGATCGCGGCTGTGCTGTTGCCCGCACCGAGGTTGGCCACCACCGTGCCCGACCGGCGGGCCGGATCCTTCGCCGGCACACGGACCACGTCGACAGTGGTCGACGGGCCCGTCCGATCGGTCCAATCCACCGGAACGGTCAGCACCGCGCACTGCGTGCCGTTTCCACAGTCCCGCCAGTCGAGGGCGGGCGCCGGGGTGGCCGACGCGGGAGGCGCCACCAGTGTCATCGTCAGCAGCACGGCCGCCGCACCGGGCAGACTTCGGTTTGTCATCCGAGGCGATCCTTTCTAGGGTGCCGCCCACGTTGGCAGCGGAACGCGAGTGGCGCGTCTGCCGTCCGGCATAGAACGGGGAACCGATGAACAGATGGCGAGCGCTTCCGGCGGAGGCGCAGGACGTCGTGATCGCTGCGGGCGTCTTCGTCGTCTCACTCGGGCTGCCCGCACTCGACGGGAAATCCCTGACTCCGGTAGTGGCGATCTGGACGTTGGCGACCTGTGTCCCGCTGCTCGGACGCCGCCGGGTGCCGCTCGCCTCGGTGGCGCTCACCGGGGCTTCGACGCTCGGCTCGCTCTGGCTCGAAACGGCGGTCCCGCCGTGGCCGGTGCTGGTCGCGGTCTTCTCCGCCGCGTATCACCTGCGCGGTCACCGCGTCCTGCTCGCGGTCGTGGCCACCGGTTGGCTGCTGGGAGTGGCGCTGTCGCGCGGCGGCCCGCTGGTGCCATCGGATGTGCTCATCTCCGCGGGACTCGCGGTACTGCCGGTCAGCCTCGGCTACACGTTGCGATTGCAGGCGGATCGGGCGAAAGCCTTACGACGGCTCGTCGAGTCCGAGGCGGAACGGGCACAGGCGCGCGAGCGGAATCGTGTGGCCAGGGACGTGCACGACCTCGTCGGTCACCACTTGAGCGCGATCCGGCTGCGGGCGCTGGGGGGTCGCAAGGCGGGCGGCGCCGCGGACGAGGCTTTGGCCACCATCGCCGAGCTGGCGGGGGAGGCACTGGGCCAGGTGCGCTCCCTGGTGGACGTCCTGCGGGAAGACGAGGCTCCCGGGCTGTCCGAAGTGGACGTTCTCGCCGACCGATTACGGGGTGTGCTCTCGGTGTCCGTCGTACGGGACCTCCTTGGCGCCGAGCCGCCGTCGCCCGTCCAGGCCGCCGCCTACCGGATCATCGAGGAGTCGCTGAGCAACGTGGCCCGGCACGCGTCGGCGAACCGGGCCGAGGTCCGGCTCGCGGCGGCGGACGGGGATCTGGTGGTGACGGTGGACGACGACGGCCAGGACGTCGCGGAAGCCCTGGAGGGCAACGGAGTGCGTGGCATGCGTGAACGGGCGGCGGCACTGGGCGGCAGCGTGCGGGCCGGTCCGCGCGACGGCGGGGGCTGGCGGGTGCAGGCGAGGATCCCGTGGAACGGAGGAGGCGCGTGATCAAGGTGATCGTCGCCGACGACCAGGACGCCGCCAGGGACGGAATGCGGCTGCTGCTCACCGGTGAGCCGGACATCGAGGTGATCGGCGCGGCCGCGGACGGCGCCGAACTGCTCTCCCTCGCCCGGCTCCGGCGGCCTGACGTGGTGATGACGGACATCCGGATGCCGGGAATGGACGGCATCGACGCCATCAGGAAGCTACGGCTCCTCGAACCGGAACCCGCCGTGATCGCGGTGACCACCTTCGACCTCGACGAGTACCTCTTCGGCGCCCTGCAAGCCGGCGCGGTCGGCTTCGTGCTCAAGGACAGCGCACCGGAACTGTTCGTCGACGCCGTCCGCCTCGCCCACCGCGGGCAGGGGCTGATCGATCCGCAGGTGACCCGCCGCCTGGTGACCCGCTTCGCACGGACGTCGCCGCGGCCGGCGCCGCCGGAACTGGCGCTGCTCACCCCACGCGAGACGGAAGTCCTGCGTGGTCTCGCCCGCGGCCTCGCCAATGCCGACCTCGCCGACGAGCTGGGCATCGCGGCCGGCACGGTGAAGGTCCATGTGGAACGGATCCTGGCCAAGCTCGGAGTCTCCACCCGGGTGCAAGCGGTGATCCAGGCGCACAAGTTCGGCTTGGTCACCTGGGACGATTGACACCGTCCTGTGTGGACCGCAGGGCGAGCCACAGCAACACCCCGGCCCCGATCAGCGCGAACGCGTCGACGGCGATGGCGACGTGGATGGCGGACAGTTCCACGGCTGGCCCGGTCCCGCCCGCCACGACCGCGGTGAAGACCGCGCTCATCAGCGGGATGCCGATCGCGATACCGACCTGCTGGCTCTGCGTGGCCATCCCGGTCGCCATGCCCTGCGAGTCGGTGTCGACCGCGGAGGTCGAGATGACCATGAAGGACAGCATCGCCAGCATCGAGAAGATCGCGTTGACGAATTCGGCGGCGACCAGGATCGCGAGCCAGCCGTTGGTCGCGGCCATCCAGATTCCGGGCAGCATGAACGCGCCCTGGCCGATCAAGGCGGCGCCGAGCATGGTGCGCGGCGAGACCTTGGCGAGGATCTTCGGCCCGATGCTGCCGCCCAGGATCTGCCCGACCCCGATGCCGAGGAGCACCAGGCCGGCGACGAGCGACGAGTGGCCGAGGACGTTCTGGACGTACAGGGCGGTGAAGAAGATCAGCGCGGTCTCACCGCCGAAAATGAACAACGCCGCCAGGTTGCCGAAGGCGATGTCCGGCCGCTTCAGGATGGCCACCGGGACAAGCGCGTCCTCGGTCCGGCTTTCCACCACCCAGAAGGCGATCAGCAGCACGGCGGCGAGGGCCAGCGAGAAGACCGACACAGTGTCCAAACCGGACTCGGCGGCCCGGGTGATGCCGTAGATCCCGGCGAACAGGCCGGTCGTGATGAGCACCGCGCCGGGCACGTCGAGCTTCTTCCGGTTCTCCGCCTTGCTTTCCGGAACCACCATCGGGACGACGATGATCGCGGCGATCGCCACCGGGATGTTGATGAAGAACGCCCAGCGCCAGGAAAGCAGGTCGGTCAGCACGCCGCCGAGGATCGAGCCGACGGTGAAACCGGAGCTCATCATCACGCCGTTGAGGCCCAAAGCCTTGGTACGCAAGGAAGGTTCGGTGAAGGCGGTGGTCAGCATGGCCAGCGCGGCCGGGGTGATCGCGGCGGTGGCGAGGCCCTGCAGCGTCCTGGCGACGAGCAGGAGCGCGGGTGTGTCCGCGATCCCGCCGACGACCGACGCGGCGGCGAGCAACGCCATCCCGGCGACGAAGATCCGCCGCCTGCCGAGGTAGTCGCCGACGCGACCGAACACGAGGGTGCAGCCGGCGGCGGTCAACGCGAACATGGTGGTGATCCATTGCAGGTCACCGGCGAAGAAGCCCAGTTCCGCGCCGACGCGCGGGAGGGCGACGTTCAGCACGGAGAAATCCGCGGCCATCATGAACTGCGAGGCCAGCAGGACCACCAGAACCATGAGCTGGCGGCCGGTCATGCGGGTCGGCTGCGCGGGAGCGGCAGGAGCCGTATCGGTCGTCATGCTGCCAGGTTCGAGCCGCCGGGAGGATTTAGCCAGCTCCCTGCCGTGACTACCACTGGCAGTACCAGGCTAATCCGCGGCCGGTTCCCGCCACAGATCATGGGCGGTACCTCGGGAAACGTGCTCTTCGTATACCTGGACCTTCTTGGTGATCAGGTCGAGGCAGTCGGTGAGTTCGGCGATCCGGGCGACGATGTGGTTCTGGTGCTCGCGCAGCAGTTCCAGCCTGTCCTGTTCGTTCCCCGGCCCCTGACGGACGAGTTCGGCGAACTTCCGGATGGTGGCGAGCGGCATACCCGAAGCCCGGAACTTCGTGCAGTTGGCGAGCCATTCGACGTCCCATTCGGTGTACACGCGGCGCCCGTTCGAGCCGCGTTTCACCGCCGCCGCGAGCAGCCCTTCCTTCTCGTAGAAGCGAAGCGCGTGCACGCTGAGACCCGTGCGTTCGGTGACCTGGCCGATGGTGAGTTCCGTTGTGGTGTCGATCACCCGTCCGAGGATAACCCATTGACCTAGAGAGCACTCTAGCTTCTAGCGTTCACCGCATGACCACGCCGCAGCACAAGATCGGGTCCGGATTCGGCGCGCGCAGCACCGCCGACGATGTCCTGCGAGGCGTCGACCTCGCGGGCGGGATCGCCGTCGTGACCGGCGGATATTCGGGGCTGGGCCTGGAAACCACGAAGGCTCTGGCGAACGCCGGTGCCCAGGTCGTGGTGCCCGCCCGCCGTCCCGACATCGCGGAAGGCGCGCTCGGCGGACTGCCCGGTGTCGAGGTCGGTGAGCTCGACCTCGCCGATCTCGACAGCATCGAGGCCTTCGCCGGACGCTTCCTCGCCACCGGACGGCCGATCGACCTGATGATCGACAACGCCGGTGTGATGGCGTGCGCCGAACAGCGCGTCGGCCCCGGCTGGGAGGCGCAGTTCGCGATCAACCACCTCGGCCACTACGCGCTGGTGAACCGCCTCTGGCCGGCGCTGGCCGCCTCGGGCGGCGCCCGCGTCGTCGCGGTGTCCTCGGCGGGGCATCACAACTCGCCGATGCGCTGGGATGACGTCCAGTTCGAAACCGGCTACGACAAGTGGCTCGCCTACGGCCAGGCCAAAACGGCGAACGTGCTGTTCGCGGTGCGCCTGGACGCCCTCGGCGCCGAACAGGGGGTCCGGGCGTTCTCCCTGCATCCCGGCGCGATCCTGACGCCGCTGCAGCGGCATCTGGACCGGCAGGAGATGGTCGAGTTCGGCTGGGTCGACGAGAACGGCGTGCTCGCCGATCCGGAGTTCAAGACCCCGCCCCAGGGCGCCGCGACACAGGTCTGGGCAGCGACCTCGCCGCAGCTCGACGGCATGGGCGGCGTGTACTGCGAGGACTGCGAAATCGCCGAGGTCGCGGCAGGGGAAGACGGCCCGATGGTCGGCGTGCGCGAATACGCCATCGATACCGGCGAGGCCGCCCGGCTCTGGGAACTTTCGGCTCGCCTCACCGGGGTGAACGCGTTCGCCTAATAGCGGCACGATTCGGACATTCTGCGTCCGCGTGTCGAAGGCGCTATTTCGTGACGCTATTTTCAACCGGTCGGTGTAGGTATTTTTGCCGGACCGCGAGTGCCGCTGTTTTCGGCGCGGATCACGAAAACGGTATTGAATCCCCCAGTCGATCCGCACACAGTAAATCGGTGCTCGACGTCCGGTCCGAACCGGACGTCGAGCACCGCTGGTGGCAAGAGGGAGAAGAGTGTCCCGGCGCTAGGTCCGGAGCATCCTCAGCGGCGGTGACGCGGGGCGGTGCCTGCGCGCGGCCGACACCGCGGGCGCCGGGGAAGGCGGCGTGAAAGCCTCCTCCTGGCAGGGAAAGGCCAGCAAGCCGAGGGTCGCGGCCGCCACCCCGGCGGCGAACCTGTTCTCGGCTCGAAGCAGGCACATGATGCGCGCGATCCGGCGGCGGACGGTGCGGACGCTCACCACGAGACGGCGGGCGATGGTCTCATCATTGCTGCATTCGACGAGCAGCCGTAGGATTTCCCGGTCTTCCCGGCTCAAATGCCCTTCGACGTCGGCACGACGCCGGGCGACCGATTCGGCGGCGGAATTTTCGGGTATCGATCGAGTCTTGGCCAGATGATTCATGTGTACAGCCCCCAGAATAGCTTGGGCCAAGGTTAGCAAGTTACCGCGCGGTGCCCAAACCGCCGTCCTGTGGGTACGGTCACAGGACGTTATTTCCCGATATGCGGGTACGCGGCGCGCCAATCGTTTGATCGAAATACGCCGGGATGCCCATTGTCTTGGCAGGATCGTGTCAACAATGGTGTATGCACTTGCAGATGATCACCCGTTCGTGTTTTCTGGCTGCAGGCCGGAACGACGGCCGCGGTGCCATCTGGCGAACTCGCCGGTGGCGGCAAGCCTCTCTCGACGCCGAGAGCGCAGATCCACTCTTTCGCCGATGACGTGACACGGCCCGACGCGGCGCCGTCCGGCTTCGGCCCAGGGATGAGAGACGGGACGGTACTGGGGCCGTCCCGCTGGTTCCTTGCTGCCCTCGCACCGGTTCGGCATGAGGAGAATGGGGAGCTTCGTGACAAATACGACCTTGGGCCCGGTGCGTATCGACCCGGGTTACCAGGCCGAACAACTGGTCAGCAGGCTCGGGATCGAGATCCTCACCTGCGAGCCTGGTCTCGTGATCGGCTCGATGCCGATCGAGGGGAACCGGCAGCCGCTGGGCATCCTGCACGGCGGCGCGAACGCGGTCCTCGCCGAAACACTCGGTTCGGTCGCCGCGTTCCTCTACGCCGGCCCCGGCGGCAACGCGGTCGGGCTCGACCTGTCCTGCACGCACCACCGCTGGGTCTCCTCCGGGGTGGTGACCGGCGTTTGCCGTCCGCTCCACGAACGCCGGACCGTCGCCGCCTACGAAATCGTGATCACCGACGCGAACGGTAACCGTACCTGCACCGCGCGGCTCACCTGCGTCGTCGGCAGTCGCACCCGAATGTCCACTGTGGAGGTATGAGATGACGGCCATCGCTTCGGCACCCACCGAACTGTCCATTGTGGATGACTATCTCGGTCCTGGCGAAAAGCGCTTCTTCGGCCGCGGTTTCCGCCGGGTCGGGTACCACGTCTCCGGGATCGAAAGCAGCTGCACGAACGCCGGGGAGCTGCGCACCGAATCGACCGTCGGGCTGAGCTACCCGGCCGACTGGTCACGCAAGGGCGCGGCCCGTGATCTGCGCCCGCACTTCAGCACCATCGACGCGTTGGTGCTGGCCGTGGAGACGAGCGAACTCGCGCTCGCCGACGCCTACGGTCCGGATCTCGGCGGGCTCTGGGTCCGTCGGGTGCGGATCACCGCCGGGACGAAACCGCAGGAGGACCTCGGCCGCCTGCCCGTCCGGCTCACCGGCCGCACCGAGCGCGACGGCGATCGCGCGATCTCGGCCACCGACTGCCGGATCGGCACGATGCGGGTCCGCACCGACCTGGTGCACGCCCCGGTCAAGCCCCGCCCGGGAACCCGGACGTACGACACGCCGTCGACCTTGCTCGGTCCTTCGGCCGATCGCTACTACGGCGAAGGCTTCAAGACCTGGCGTCAGGAGATCCGTGACGTCCGGATCGACCACGCCGCACTGCGCGCCGAGGCGACCCTGAACCTCTCCCACGACGACTCCCTTGTCGTGCCGACGGTCCGGACGGCGCCTTCGGTGTCCATGGTGGACGGTTTCGTCACCGCGCTCCAGCTGGCGCAGGTCCTTCTCTACGACTTGGACGGCGTCCGCCGCGCGGACAGCGAAACGCTGTGGATGCGGCAGACCACGCTCACCTCCGCGCACCGGGAACTCCCGTGCCCCGACGGTGCCGAAGTCGCGACCTGGCTCGAGAACACCGAGCGGATTTCCATGGCGGGTGCGCTCTGGCGCACGGCCGACATCGTCGGCGCGATCGGCGGCGTCGAGCTGCGGTCCGCCGTCACCCACAAACTGCCGGCAGGAGCGGACCAGTGACCCGCGCCGCCGTCGTCGCCGGGATCGGCGCCGACCTTCCGCCGCGCGCGGTGTCGAACGACGAACTCGCCAGGCGACTGGACACCTCGGACCAGTGGATCCGCAGCCGGACCGGGATCGGGCAGCGCTACGTCGTCGAGCCCGGCATGTCCACCGGCGACCTCGCGACCGAAGCCGGGCTGCGGGCGATGAAATCGGCCGGGATCGCCTCGGCGGACATGGTCGTCCTGGCCACGACCACCCCGGACAGGCTCTGTCCGGCCACGGCGCCCACGGTCGCCGCGCGGATGGGCATGGCCGGCGTTCCGGCATACGACGTCTCGGCGGTGTGCTCGGGATTCCTCTATGCCCTGCAGTCCGCGGCCGCCGGCATCGTCGCCGGCTTCGCCGAGCGGATCGTGGTGATCGGCGCCGAAGCGTTCAGCACGATCCTCGATCCCGACGACCGCACCACGGTCGCGATCTTCGGCGACGGCGCGGGCGCGGTGGTGCTGCGCGCCGGTGAAGCGGACGAGGAAGGCGCGCTGCTCGGCTTCGACCTTGGCAGCGACGGCAACCTCGCCGACTTCATCACCGTGCGCGCCGGCGGCTCGGAACAGCGCTCGACCGGGCGGCCCGCGGACGTGGCGGACACCTATTTCCGCATGGAAGGCAAAGCGGTGTTCGTCAACGCCGTCCGCCGGATGACCGAGTCCTCACTGGCCGTACTGGCCAAAACCGGCTGGGCGGTGGGGGAGGTGGACCGGTTCGTCGGTCACCAGGCGAACAAACGGATCATCCACGCCGTCGCCGACCAGCTCGGCGTCGACCCGGCCAAGGCCGTGATGAACATCGAACGCGTCGGCAACACCGCCGCCGCGTCCATCCCGCTCGCCCTCGCCGACGGCGCGGCCGACGGCACCCTGCGGCGCGGCGACAAGGTCCTGCTCACCGCGTTCGGCGGCGGGGCGACCTGGGGATCGGCGACGGTGCGCTGGCCCGAGCTCGTGACCGACTGAAAACCCCACCACGTCAAGGAGGAACGTCATGACCACGGCCATTTCCGAGCTGATCTCCGAGCTGCTCGTCTCGAAGTACGAAGTCCCGGCCGAGGAGGTCGCCCCGGATACGGTGTTCGAGGACCTTTCCCTGGACTCGCTCGCCCTGATGGAGATGTCGCTCGCGCTGGAGAAGAAGCTGGGCGTCACCATCTCCGAAGGAACGCTGACGCCACAGCAGACCCTCGCCGAGGCGGCGTCGGTCCTCGGTTCGCTGCGCGCGGCCGCCTGAGGCCGGCCGTGCAGCTCGTCCTCCTCCGGCACGCGGAGACCGACTACAACGCGCAGAACCGGTTCCAGGCTCTCGTGGACATACCGCTCAACGACACGGGTCTCGGCCAGGCGCGGGAGATCGCGGACTCGCTCGACCCGGCCCGCTGGGCGGCGGTGTACTCGTCGCGGCTGGAACGCGCGGTGCGGACCGCGGCCGTCGTCGCCGGAACCGTCGGCGTGCCCCACCGGCAGGTCGGCGAGCTGCGTGAACGCGATCTCGGCCTGATCGACGGACTCGACCGCGCCGAGTACCGTCGCACCAATCCGTCCGAAATGGACAGACTGGAACACGACGAGCGGTACGCCCCGCCCGGCGGTGAGGCGCCGGGAGCCGTGCTCGGCAGGCTTTCCCGCGGCCTCGCCGGGATCATCGCGGACGGTGATCCCGGCCCCCGCCGCTCGGTACTCGTGGTGACCCACGGCGGGGTGCTGAACATCCTCGCGCGCCATCTGCTGCGCGGTACCCGGCAGGGCATGCTCGGCAACGGCCGGGCGATGTCCTTGCGGGTGGCCAAAACCGGCAGCGCGCTCGTCGCGAGCGTCCAGCACTGGAACGTCGAACCCCGTGCCTGCGAACAGCCATGGTCCCGGCAGGCGCTCCACCCGCCCCGTGCCCTTCCCCGCCCCGATCACCTTGTCCCGAAAGAGGTTTCCTGCTCATGACCGTGCACATCGTCGTCGACATGGACGTCCTTCCCGGACAGCTGGACCACGTCATCGAGGGCCTGGCCGCCCTCGTGCCCCCGACGCTGGAAGAAGAGGGCTGCCACCGCTTCGAGGTCTACCTGCCGGAGACCGAGGAGAACCGGATCGTGCTCGTGGAGACCTGGGCCGACCAGCACGCCATCGACCTGCACATGAAGACCGACTACACCGAGGCTTTCCTCGCCCAGGTGAAGACGTCGTTCCCGCACCCGCCCAACGCCCGCCGGATCACCCCGGTGGCGCTGGAGTCCCGATGAAGCAGCCCCGTGTCCTCATCGTCGGGGCGGGCCCGGTGGGGCTGGTCCTCGCCTGCGAACTGCTCCAGGCGGGAGTGGCGGTCGAGGTCGTCTCGAAGACCCGGCGCCAGAGCCCGCACTCGCGGGCTACCATCCTCTGGCCGCGCGTCCTGGAACTGCTCGACCGTGTCGGAGTGGCGGAGAAGCTGGTCGGCGGCGGCCACTACTTCGACCAGATGAACTACTACTCCGACAAGAAGCGCATCGGGCAGATCCGGTTCGACCGGCTGCGCGGGGTGGCGTACCCGTTCGCCATCACGATCCCGCAGTGGAAGACCGAGGAGATCCTCGAGTCGCATCTTGTCGCGCTCGGCGGCGAGATCCGGTACGACCACGAGTTCCTCGCCGGTGAACAGGACGCCGACGGGGTCACGGTCCGGATTCGCGCGGGGCGGGCGGGCGAAGTCGTCGAGACCTACGGATATGTCGTGGGCGCGGACGGCTTCGACAGCTCCGTACGGCGTGAATTCGGGTTCGGCTTCGACGGCCACGCGCTGCGGACGCGGTTGGCCATCACCGACGCCGAGCTCATCGGCGAGGTCACCAGCAGCGAGATCGGCTACTACCTGACCCGTACCGGGAACATGGTGCTCGCGCCGCTCGGAGATGGCGTGTTCCGGGTCGGGGCCTCGGTGCCCCACGGCTTCGAAGGCGACAAGCCCGACCGCGAGTTCTTCGAAACCCTGCTGCGTGAACGCGTTCCCGGCGTGAAACAGCTCGGGAAGATGAACTTCAGCGGCGTCTTCGTCGCGAACGTCCGGTCGGCGGAGTCGTTCCGGCACGGCCGGGTGTTCGTGGTCGGAGACGCGGCGCACGTGATGAGCCCGTCCGGCGCGCAGGGCCTCAACACCGGGATCCAGGACGCGGTCAACCTCGGCTGGAAGCTGGCGGGCGTCGCCCGCGGCCGGTACGCGCCGGAGTTGCTGCACAGCTACGACGGCGAACGCCGTCCCGCGGTGGAAGAAGTCGCCAGGCTGTCCACCACCCTCGCGCGGATCGGGCTGTACTCGAAGCGGCGGCAGACCGTGGTGCGCGACGTGCTGTACCGGCTCGGTTCGGCCACCTCCGTCCTCGAATCGGTGCTCGCGCCCAAGCTCGCGCAGATCGACACCCGCTATCCGCTGGGCCGGGACGGCCACGGTTTCGTCTCCGGAGAACGGCTTCCGCTGGGATGGCGGCCGTCGAGCATCGAGCCGGTGCTCGACGCCGGACGGCATACGGCGCTGCTGTGGCCCGGCCGTGAGTACCGCTACGAACAGTGGGTCCAGGTCCTCGAAGAGCTCCGGAAGTCCTTTCCCGGCATCACGGTCCTCGACCTCGGGGGCCGTCCGCCCGGACCGCTGTTGCCACGGTTCGGCCGGGACGCGCTGGCACTGCTCGTCCGCCCGGACGGACATCTCGACGGCGTCGTCGCCATCGACGGCGAAAACCCCGGCGGGACCCGCGAAAGCCTGGCCACGCTCGCGGCCGAATGCGGGCTGCTGCTCGACCAACCCGCCGCTGTCTGAATCCCTTCCGACCGAAGAAAAGAGAACCATCATGGCAGATCGCGTCACCCTTCCCGCCATCGAAGACTTCACCCCGGAGCAGGCGGCGGTGTATGAGCGTTTCCAGTCGAACCTGACCAGGGCGTTGCTGTTGACCAAGAATTCCGCGGGCGCGCATCTCGCACTCGGTGCCACCTTCACCGTCGGGCTGCTGAGTCTGCTGCAGCGCGAGATCATCGTGATGCGCGTGGCGAAGCTGCGGGAAAGCGAGTTCGAGCGCGCCATCCACTACCCGCTCGCGGTCAAGGCCGGGCTGACCGACGAGGAGATCGACGCCATCGAACACGGCCGCACCGAGGGTATGCCCGCCGACCGCGCCGCGCTGATCAAATACGTCGACGACTGCATGCTGCTGCACAAGGCCGGTCACGACGCGTTCTGGGGGCTGCGCGAGCACTTCTCCGAGAACGAGATCGCCGAGATCACCCACCTCGCGGGGCACGCGTCGATGACCGCCATGTACCTCAACAGCCTGGAGATCCCGGTCGACGCGGAGATCGCGTCCTGGGCGCGGCTCACCGAACTGCAGAAGTGACCCCGTGACCGGCGGCCACATCCGGCCGCCGGTCACCGGCGGAGAAGGGGACAACGTGGAGTACGTGCGGCTCGGAGCATCGGGCCTGAAGGTGTCGAGGCTGGCACTCGGATGCATGAGCTACGGAGAGCCGGGACTCGGCACGCATCCGTGGTCGCTCCCCGAAGCCGAAAGCCTCCCGTTCCTCAAGCAGGCGTTGGATCTCGGGATCAACTTCTTCGACACCGCCAACGTCTATTCGCTCGGTTCGAGCGAGCGGATCGTCGGCGCGGCGATCAACCGGCTGGTGGCCCGCGAAGAGGTCGTACTCGCCAGCAAGGTGCATCAGCCGATGGGCGACGGTCCCTTGGCGCGCGGTCTCTCGCGCCGGGCGATCATGCAGGAACTGGACGCGAGCCTGCGGCGGCTCGGCACCGACTACCTCGATCTGTACATCATCCACCGGTGGGACTACGAAACCCCCATCGAGGAGACGATGGAGGCGTTGCACGACACGGTGAAGTCAGGGAAGGTCCGCTACCTCGGCGCGTCGTCCATGCACACCTACCAGTTCGTGAAGGCCCAGTACCTCGCCGACCGGTACGGCTGGACCCGGTTCGTCAGCATGCAGAACCATTACAACCTGATCAACCGCGAAGAAGAACGCGAGATGCTGCCGTACTGCCTCGAAGAGGGTGTCGGCGTCACGCCGTGGAGCCCGCTCGCGCGGGGAAAGCTGACTCGTGACTGGGAAGCCGCGTCGCCGAGGACCGCGGGCGACCCGATCCAGGATTTGTTCTACGGCCCTACCGAACAGGCCGATCGTCGCGTGGCCGGGGTCGTCGCCGAAATCGCCGCGGAACGCGGGGTGCCCCGTGCGCGGGTCGCGCTCGCCTGGCTGCTCCAGCGCCCCGCGGTCACCGCACCGGTCATCGGCGCCACGAAACCGCACCACCTCGAAGACGCGGTCGCGGCGCTGGACCTCCGGCTGGAGGACGACGAGGTCGACCGGCTGGAAGCACCGTACGTGCCGCATTCCGTCGTGGAATACGGGTAACTGGAGGGAAACCATGGGGATCACCGACTTCACCATCGAAATCGCTTCGGAGAGCCGGACGGCCGAAGAAATCAGCGCGCTTTCCGGGCTGAGCCTCGAAGACGTACGGAAAGTTCTCCCCTCCGGACGGCTCTCCTGCCTCCCCGAAGGCCGGATGCCGTGGGATCTCGCCCAGACGGCCGTCGAAAAGCTGTTGGCCCGCAACGAGATCGACGCCGAGGACATCGGACTGGTCGTCTACGCCGGGTCGGCCGAGTGGGGGCGGCCGTTCTGGTCCCCCGCGGCCAAGATCGCGCTGGGCGCGGGCATCCACCACGCGCAGTGCATCGAGGTGTCCAACTTCTGCAACGCCGGTCTCGCCGCTGTCGGCCTGGCGAACGACCAGGTGAAACTGGGCGTGCACAAGGCGGCGCTCGTGATCATCGCGGACCCGCTGAGCAGGCTCGTCGACTACCCCGGCCAGTTGCTGGAGCTGTTCAACTTCGCCGATGGGGCCGCCGCGGTGCTCGTCTCGGCCGAGCACAAGTACGAACTGCTCGGCTCCGCGCACCGGACCGACCCGGTGTGGGTCGACTACTACTACGGCGCTGTCAAGGACAACGAGGTCAAGGTCTTCCGTGAGGAGACCGAACGCCCCGGCCTCGGCGAGGCGTTCACCGAGAACTTCGTCGGCCTGACCCGGTCGGTTCTCGAAGACGCGAAGCGCGACGTGGAGGAGGTCGCGTACTTCCTGGTGACACACGGCAACATCAACTTGCAGCGAGACTACCTCAAGACGCTGGGCGTCACGGAAGACCGCAGTGTGTTCCTGTACGAGGAAGACGGTCACCTCGGCGGTGTCGACGTCTTCCTGGCCTTGGAACGCTTGCAGGAACAGGGAAAGCTCGCTTCGGGAGACGTCGTCGTGCTGGCCACCGCGGGCTCCGGGTTCACCTGGGGTGTCGCGGCCCTCGAAGTCGTCTGACCGCACGGAAAGGGCCCCTCGCCCGCGCGCGAGGGGCCCTTTCCGCGGGTTCAGCGGGAGTAGACCTGCTCCAGATCCACCGCGAGCAGCTTCAACGCCGCTTCGTGCGGGGAGTCCGGTTCCGCGTGATAGAACTTCAGGATGTTGCCGTCGCCGAGTTCGGCGGACTGGTACATCAGGTCGAGTTCACCGACGACGGGGTGCCGGAAGGTCTTCGTCCCCACCGTGCAGTTGCCGACGGTCTGGCCGACCCACAGATTCGAGAACTCCTCGCTGGCCATGGTGAGTTCACCGATCAACTCGGCCAGCCGGGTGTCGTGCCGGTGGTTCCCCGCGATGTAGCGCAGGTACGAAACGTTGTACTCCGCCTCTGTCGACCAATCCGCGTACAACGAGCGCACGTTTTCGTCGAGGAAGTTGAGTTTGATGATGTTCGGCCGGTTTTCGACGTTTTCGGGTGCCGCGAATGCCAAATGCGAAGCGAACAGTTTGTGGAACAGCGAATTCCACGACAGGATGTCGCACCGGAAGTTCAGTACCGCCACCGCCGCGTCGCTCAGCGCGCTCACCAGCATTCGGGTCTGCGGGTGCACTTCGTCGGTTTTGGCCGGTTTGACCGGCCGGGCAGGTGCGGCGGTCCCGATCTTGAGCAGGTACTCCTCCTCGTCGGCGCTCAATTCCAGCGCCCTCGCGATGGCCGAGAGGATCTCCGGCGACGCGTGCGCCGTCTGGGCCTGCTCCAACCGGGTGTAATAGGTCGAGCTGACCCCCGCCAGTGCCGCGACCTCTTCGCGCCGCAGGCCCGGGACACGCCGCGCGCCCCGGCTGACCAGCCCGAGCTCACCGGGCTTGGTCCGCTCCCGCATACGACGCAGATAGCCACCGAGGTCGGTGTTCACATGCTCCGGCATACAGTCATTCAAGGTGGTGGTCGAAATTCGGTCAAGGACTATCGACTGTGATCCTCGTAAGAGGCGACACACCTTGCCGGGTGGTTTCAGGACATCAGAGCGGCGGGCACCGCCTTCAGTCGATGAGGACGTTCTTGTAGAACAGGTTCGCGTAGCGATTGGGATTGTCCATGCTGCTGCGCGAGCCGAAGCCCAGGTACAACCGGGTCTCCCCGGCCAGGCTCCGGTAGATCCCGAGTCCCTCCGGCTCGCGGAACACCAGCGACTCACCCGCCTTGGTCAGCGCGCGGCTCTTCACCTTGCCGGTGTTCATGTCGATGCACGTGACGTAGGAGTTGATGTCGGCGGGGTTCTCGTGGCCCGTACCGTCCAATGTGTACAGATACTGACCGTGAATGGTGTACCCCTGGAAGGTCACCGGCTCGGCGGCCAGTGCGGGCTGCGGGAAATGCGCCAGCGGTGCGCCGAAGTCGCCGGCGGCGGCGGACGCGAGCGGGTAGACGCTGATGGTCATCTTGCCGCTCTCCTTGCGGCGTACCGCGATCCGCTTGGTGATCGGATCGGTGGCACAGGTGATCGTGTCGCTGCCGGTGAGGAACTTCTTGACCGACGGCGTGCCACCGTTGACGAACTTGAACCTGGCCAGTGCCGTCCCTCGCCCGTCGCCGGTGGGTCCGTCCGAATCGCATTCCATCCAGATGTAGGAGTCGGTGCCCACCGGTTCGACGCCGATCGACACACCGTGCCCGGCGTTGTTGAGGTGCATCGAACCCTGGATCTGCCCGGAGAAGTTGACCTGGGTGACGCACAGGTCGTCCCCGGTCCCGCCATCGCGGGCGTTCACGATGAAGATGCGCACGTTCTGGTTGTCGAACGCGAAGCCCTGCATCACATGGTGTGCCTCATGCAGGATCTTGCCGCGGAACTCGTCGTAAGACGGCTCGGTGAGGTCGAAACGCTTGGACGCCGGCAGCGCCGTGATCGCGGCCGAAGCCGGTCCGGCGAACGTGGCGCCGGCGCCGAGCAGTGCCGTCGTCGCGGCGAGTCCACCACCCGCGCGCAGCAGTGAACGTCGAGAAACGAGCTCCCGGGGCATTTGCTCGGACATGAGCGCTCACCTTCGTCGAATTGCGCGGTCCGACCGAAAGTTCTTCAAGCCCGTACAAGATCCGTACAAAAGCGGCCGCGACCGCAGTACTCCTGCGGGGCAGGCCAGGGAATTCCACCAGGCCTTGCGTGCCAACGGCGTACCCTCGGCGCTGGTGATCTATCCGGAAGAAGGCCACGGTGTCCGGGCATATCCCGCGCAGATCGACCTTCTCGCGCGGGTCCTGCGGTGGTTCGGCAAGTACCTGCTCGTTCCCTGACACCGGCCCGGCTCGCTCTCGAGCCGCCCACCTCAAGGCGGGCTTACCGAGCCCGGCAGGTCCTGAGGTAGCTGAGGAACGATGCCTGCAGGCCGGTGACGTGCGTTTCACGCAGGATCGCGCTGGTGACGGCCTCCCCGCGTGAGGTGAGGCGGTGAAGGACGGTGGCCGCGTTCTTCGCGAGGTTTTGGTAGACGGGCAGGTCTCCGAGCAACTCTCGCTCGTTGAGGGTCACGTGCAGCTTGGCGGCCAGCCGCCGGTCACCCATCTCTTGGAGCTGGGCGAAGATCTGACTGTCTTCACCGGTGACGCCGGGGCTGCCCGCTCCGATGCTCTCGAAGAGCGTGTTGCCGGTGAGCCAGGTGTAGAGGCTGAAGAGGCCGCCGTAGGAGTAGCCGAAAAGGCCGTGGCCGGTCGTGGCTGTGCTGTAGTCGCGTTCGATCCGCGGGTGCAGTTCGTTGGTGAGGAAGTTCAGGAACGCGTCGGCGTGGGTGTCGCGTAGTTCGGCGAGGTAGGCGTCGGATTCCTCGCGGGTCCTCGCGCCCGCTTGAACGCCCATCTCCACGGCGTCGATGAGCTCTTTGGCGATGGGCTCGCCGGGTGGCACGAGATCCCTGTTGCGCAGCCGATCCCAGTGCTGTGCTTCTTCGCCCGCGTAGCCGACGCTGACCTGGATGTAGGGCTGGATCCGCTGCATGGGATCCGCCTGGGTGACGATGAGCGGAGCCGTCATGCCCACGGCCCAGTTGCCGTCGAGGACATACACGGCAGGCGTTCGCGTCGTGGCGGGGTCGTAGCCCGGTGGTGTGGTGACCCAGACGCCGTAGTCGTGCCCGCCGCTGGAGCGCATCTCGAAGTAGTCGGTGTCGGCGAGGCAGCCTTGCCACATGGTGCTCATCGGAGGTCCTTCACAACAAGTCCGGTTTGGACGACGAGTGCGGCATCGGTTGGGGGCAGCGAAGAGTTTCGGATCTTCGAGCGGGTTGCCGCCTGTCTTTTCCAATGGATAAACTGCGGGAGTGATCTTGTCAAGCACGGAACGCACCGGCGACGCACGCGAGCGCCTCCTGGCTCGGCTTCTCGACGCCTTCGACGAGGCCCTTCCCGCGCCGGAAGTGTCACTCCGTGAGGTCGCCGCCCGCGCCGGGACCAGTCATGCCCTTCTGCGGTACCACTTCGGGTCGCTTCCGGGCGTGTTGGCGGCCATGCTCAAGGCGCAGCGATCCCGGGACAACGAGGCGCTTTTCGAGGCCGCCCAGCAGGGCACTTTCGACGACCTCGTCGTGGCGATCTGGCGGACCTACACCCGCCCGGAGCAGCTGTCGCGTGTCCGCGGGTTCTTTCACGTCGTAGGTCTGGCCGCGTACAGCCCGGAGAACTTTCGTGAATTCGTCGACTCGCTCGACGACCTGACCAAGATTCTGGCTTCGCTCGCGGAACGCGAAGGGCTCGACGCCAACGAAGCGCTGACCATGGCCACCGTCACCATCGCCGCGATTCGTGGCCTGCTCCTTCAGGAGGTCCTGAATCCGGCAGTCCACTCGGAGGACGCGATCGCCTTGATCCTGCGCATGGGCAAGGGCCGATCCGTTCCGCAGGCACCTCCGGAACCCTGAGCAAGCAGCCGTTTCATCAAGTTTTCATCATCGCGTACCAATCTGAGTGCCATGCGGCGCGCGCGAATTCGTTCCACGATTCCGCGATGCGCGGGTCCGTGAAACAAGCCGGAGGATTGGGGAGTGGTTATGGCCATGGGACGCGAGGACGGCTGGACCGTGGAGACGTCACCCGATGGCAGTCTCAGTCGCTGGAGGGTCGATCCGGGCAAGGTCGCCTGGTTCGACGGCTGTCAAGGCGACTTCTACTCCGACCAGCAACTGGCCGCGCTTTCCGAGGATGCCCGCGTCCGGAAGATGACCCGGCTCGAGTACCTCGGCTGGGTGTGCCGGCTGCCCACCTCGGAACTGCACAGGTACCGCGACCTGATCATCGCCGGCGACGGCGGGCCGAACCTGCCCTTGTTGTACGACGCGTGGTTGACCGCGCGGAGCGTGGTGCGGGACGTCCAGATACTTTTCCGGGGCTTGCCAGGTGAACCGGATAAATGGGCGTGAACCCGGGCCGCCGCCGTTGCGACCGAGGTGCCTATGCGGGCTCGTCGAGAACCGTGAACATGGTAACCAGGCGGGCGATCTGACGGGTCAGTTCCTCCGGATCGTCCGTGTGGTGGGCGAGGTTGCCGTCCAGCCACAGTGACGCCAGGCCATGGACAAGGCTCCACAGGGTCAGCGCCAGCACGTCCTTGTCCGCGGGCCTCATCACGCCCATGGCGATGCTCTCCTCGACCGTGTCGGCCAAGACCGCGAACGCTGCTTCTCCCGCCTCTTCGCCTTGCGGGCTCTTGTGCGACTTCTTCAGCTCCGGACGGAACATGAGCTGGAAGTAGGCCGGGTTGCGCTGGGCGAAGCCCACGTACGTCTCGATCATCGCGGGCAGCGCCTCGGCCGGGCCTGCCGTGCCGGCCTTCGCGCCGCATAGTTCGGCGGCCAGACGACGGAAACCCTCGTCCGACAGCGCGGTCAACAGTGCCGCACGGTCGGCGAAATGGTGATACGGCGCGCCGGGGCTGACCCCTGCCGCGCGGGCCACCCGGCGCAAGCTCACCGCGCCGATGCCCTCGGACTCGATCAGTTCGAGGGTCGCCGTCAGCAGCGCCTCTCGCAGTGAGCCGTGGTGGTAGTTCGTCCTGGTCACGGGACGAGCCTAGGTTGCCGGATCCTCATCCCCGGGGCGTCCGGCTTCATCGCGCGGCAGGTGATCACGGAACTGCGGGAACACGGGTATGTGGTGCGGGAGACCGCGCGGCGGCCGGTCGACGGTCTGGACGACGTGGTGACGGCCGACCTCGCGGCCGACGCGGGGTGGGCCGAGGCGGTGGCGGGCTGCGACTACGTCCTGCACGTGGCGTCGCCGTTCCCCGTCGGGGCGCCGAAGTCGGACGACGAACTGGTGCGGCCCGCGGCCGACGGGACGTCCCGGGTGCTGCGGGCGGCCGTCGGCGCCGGTGTGAAACGGGTGGTGCTGACCTCGTCGATCGCCGCGATCGTGAGTGGTTACCACGACGATCGCGTGCGGACCGAGGCCGATTGGTCCAATGTGGACCGAAGTCCGGCGTACGCGAAGAGCAAGACCCTCGCCGAGCGGGCGGCGTGGGACTTCGCGCGGGAGTCGGGCCTCGAATTGGTGGCGCTGAACCCCGGGATGGTGCTGGGGCCACTGACCGGGGCGGGGGTGAACACGTCGGTGGACGTGGTGCGCCGCCTGCTGGTCCGGGAGGTGCCGGGGTCGCCGAAGATCGGGTTCTCGTTGGTGGACGTGCGAGACGTGGCGGTGGCGCACCGGCTGGCGATGGAATCGCCGATCGCGCCGGGCAACCGGTACATCCTCGCCGGCGACCACCTCGGCATGCGGGAGATCGCGGCCGTCCTGGCGGAGGGGTTCAACCCGCGCGGCTACCGCGTGCCGACCGGTTCGATGCCGACCTGGCTCCTGCGGCTCGTCGCGCTGTTCGACCCGTCGGTCCGGCAGGCACTGGATTTCGTGGGGCGCCCGGAGTCGGTCACCTCGGCGAAAGCACGGCGTGAGCTGGGATGGACCACGCGCCCGGTCCGCGACAGCATCATCGACACGGCGAACAGTCTCATCGAAATGGGCCTCGCCCCGAACCCCTCGAAACCGAAAGCCGCCGCACTCAGTGGATAAGGCCTTGGTCGCGGGCTACGTCGACCGGGCCTGAGGATCTCACGGGGCGGTCGAAGATCCGGCTGGCGGCCATGCGGCGGTTCGCCGAGGCGGCGGGAGTGTCGGTGGGGACTTTCTTCTCGGGGTCTACCGCGGCGCTTCGCCGGTGATGAACTATCTGGCGGCGGCATCACCGTTCTCCGGGGGGCAAGTCACACGGGCGCTTGAACTCGGCGACGACGCCGAGGTGGTGCATCGGGAGATCGGCATGATGAGGAGCCCGATGTCTCATGCGCCTCGCCGGGGACGATCAGCGTCTCAAGCGTGGCGCTCGCGGCCCTGTCGCGGCTGGCTCCCGCCACGAATCCGGCCCGCCCGCGGATTCACACCCCCGTAAGGTGGGCCAGGCCCAGAATCAGGGAAACTGGAGGTTCTTCGCGTGATCGGCCCCATGGTGAAACGCGTCGCGGAAGCCGTCGGCGTACTCGCGATCATCTGGGCCGGTTGCTTTGCGATGACCTTGCCGTTCGCCATCGGCGACTTCCAGGCCTCGCTCATCTTCGCCACCGTCTTGGCGGCGCTCATAGTGTTCGTCGTGGGAACGGCCAGGCTGATCAAGCGATCCTGTATGCCACGGCGCCGTTGTGGAGGAATCGGGCGTGGCCGTGCTCGTCGGAGCCGATCAGGGACAGGACTTGGTGGCCGTCGAACTTCGGTTCGGCGGTAATGATCGAGCTTTCGTTGAGGCTGACCACCTCGACGCGTTCCTCGGGCTTGCGGGGCAATGGATTCGCGATATCGTCGCGGGCTCGGCGGATGAGCAACGCGCGGTCGCTCTCGGCGGTAAGCGTGTAGTCGTACAGGGCGGTGCGGTAGGTCCCGCACAGGCGGTCACCGTCGATGGGCCTCGGATTCGCGGGCGGTATCGGCAGTGGCGACGTCTGCACGCCAGCGAGCTGATCGAGCACGGTGCCGAAGATCTCGTAGGCCAGCGGCTCGGCATCCGAGCTGTTGGTCAGCACGGCCACCGCAACGCCGACTGACGGGACGACCCGCAAGAAGGCCTTCTGTCCCTTGGAGACACCGGTGTGACCGACGACGCCGTCCCGGTAGAGCATCCAGCCGAGTCCCCAGCCGAGGATGCCGCCGCCGAAGTCCGGGATGGATTCAAGCTGAGGTTCGCGCAGTGCGGCAAGCGCCGGGTCGGTGAGGTGCAGGCGGACGAACGTCAGCAGGTCACGTGCGCTCATCGCGAGGTGGGAACCGCTGGGCGTGGAGAAATAGCGGGCCGCCCAGCTCTTGGTGGGTGCGAGCCCTCCGTCGGTCTCGACATGGCCGACCGCGGCGCGGTGCAGGATCGCCTCGTAGGTGGTGGTGGCGACAGTGGACAGGGCCAGCGGTGTCGCGATGCGCTCACGGAGCACGTCATGGAAAGGCTTCCCGCGCAGCACCTCCACGAGCCTGCCGAGTACCACGTATCCGCTGTTGGAGTAGGAGAAGAGGGTGCCCGGCTGGAGAAGGTGATCGGCGTCGGCGAGGGTGGCGACGAACTTTTCGATCGCGTCGTCGTCGCGGCCGGTGTCGGTGAAGTGGTTGGCGTCGATGCCACCGGTGTGGGTGAGCAGATGCCGCGCGGTCAGGGCCCCGGTCGCGACGGGGTCGCTCAGCCGGAAGGCAGGCAGGTAGTCACGGACGGGCCGGTCGAGGTCCAGGACGCCGTCGGTGGTCAGTTGTTGGATCAGCGTGGCTGTCCAGATCTTGGTGATCGAGCCGATCTTGAACACTGAGTCGGTCGTGGTCTCGACCCTGGTGTGCAGGCTCAGCACGCCGGCGGCCTCGTCGTGGATCTTCCCGTCGGTCAGTACGGCGACCTGCGCGCCCGGTACGTCGTACTTCGCGATGAGCTCGCCCAGATTCCACCCCACCCCTCCAGCCTAGCTTTACCGCTTGCCGTCTCCCGTGAGGTCGAGCTCGATCGGTCCGCGAAAGGGATAAAGGAATTCCGCCCCCGGTCGGCGAGTGATGCGTCTGACGTTCATCGACCTTATTGGTTTTTTCCCGGTACTCCGTGGGCGGAGGCGTCGAGTGCTTCGCCGACGGTGTGGTAGAGGCGCAGCACGGTGTCGAGGCCGGTGATTTCGATGGGCCGGATCACCGGACTGTTGGAGTCCACGGCGATGCGCAGCGATTTTCGGTGTGCTGCCGCGTAGGCGTCGGCGGTGATCAAGGTGGCGAGACCGGCGGAGTCGAGAAAGTCCACTGTGGTCAGATCCAGCACGCAGGCGCTCGCGGTGCCGTCGATAGCGGTGACGACGGCCTCGTGCAGTGACGGCGCGGCTTCGGTGTCGACTTCACCGGTCACCGAGACCACGATGTCCCCGTTCACGACACGGCTGACGATGTCCAGGTCAGGTGGGGGTGGCTCGGCCTGGGACGGTTGGCTCACGAGGGTCGACGGTACCGGACCGGCGACGCTGTGAAAGGGGTCACCGGTCCGGATTCCGCCTGCTCCGGCGGGGGCCACGGCTAGTCCTCGTGGTGCCAGTCGCGGGCCGCGGCCAGATGCGGCGCATGGCCGCCGCTTCCCTCGCGGCTCAGCGCGAGCTCGGCCCATACGGTCTTGTGCTGGGCGTGCCGCCGCACACCCCAGGCGGAGGAAAGCCGATCGATCAGCAGCAATCCCCGCCCGCCGGAACCATCCGGGGTACGCCGCCGAGGTTGACGCGGCGATGCGTCGTCGACCTCGATCCGCAGGTAACGTCCCTCATCGGTGAGCGCGAGGCGGCAGACGCGCGGTGCGTCGCCGTGCCGATGGGCGTTGCTGATCAGCTCGTCGGCCACCAGAACCGCGTCGTCGACGGTGAGCCCCCGGTAGCGGGCCAGCGCCTGGCGGACGCCCTGCCGGACCTCTCGCGTCGCGGTCGTGTCCAGGTCGTAGGTCACCTCGTCCGGTCTCGGCTCGTTGCGCTCAGTAATCCCCGGCTGTGTCGGCATTCGTCCCACCCGCCTCGTTTCGCCGTTCGACTGGAAACATCGCGCACTGAATTCAGTACCCCGGGGTGAGCGAAAGCAAACTCCACGGTCGGTATCACGTTCACCTGAAGGCGATGCGGTGAGAATTCTCGGCGCGAAAGGATTTCTTTTCGTTCAGTCGGTTCGTTCGCCGGTGGAGTCACGAACCGGTGGCGGTCCGCGCCGGATCGCGATCACCACGGTGTCGTCGGCGTGCAGGACGACGTCGTGCATTTCGGTGGCGAGCGCGCTGGGGACCGTCGCGGTGGGTCGCCTGGCGTGGCGTGGGGCGGCGGCCAGTAGCCGGACTTCGCCTTCTTGGTGGTTTTTGCGGCTTTCGGTCAGGCCATCGGTGTAAAGAAGGATCAGGTCTCCCGGGGTCAGGGTGCGGCGGACCAGGCTGCCGGTGCCGGGGTCCGGGAAGCCGACGCCTCGGCCGGGGACGGCGGGCACCAGGAGTTCGGCGTCACCAGCGGCCGTGACCAGCACCGGGCGGGGGTGGCTGCCGTTGGCGACGGTGATGTCGCCGGTGGCCGGGTCGAGCCTCGCCAGGAGCACGGTCGCCATCAGGTCGGGTTCGATGGTCGCCAGGGTGCGGGCGGCGCGACCGATCAGGTCGTCGAGGGGGTGGCCCTCCAGGGCGAGGGTGCGGATGGCGTGGGTGACGGTCAATGCGTGCCGGGTCGAGGTGACGCCGTGGCCGACGGCGTCGACGAGGGTGACGTGCACGGTCCCGTCGGGCAGCACGAACCAGTCGTAGAGATCTCCGCCGGTGGGGGAGTCCGATTCGCTGGGCGCGTAGTGCACGGCGAGGTCGAAATCGTCCACGTGTGGTGGTGGCGGGCGCAGCGCGTCTTCCAGTTCGCGGAAGATCACCGCGTGGGCTTGGCGGAGTTGTTCGTCTCGTTCCTCGAGTTCGACGTACATGGCGAGCACACCGCTATTCGTTTCGGCGAGTTCGTGTTTGAGTTCCCGCTGTTCCTGGGTGACCGCGTCGGCACGAACGATCAGGGCCAGCATTTCCTGGCGGGTGGCCAGTTCGTCGTCCGCGGGTACCGGCGCCGCGTCCTGGACGGAGGGGAGATGCCAGGTCAGGGTCGCGCTGTCCCCGGCGTCGGGCAGCAGGGGCAGGGTATTGCGGTGCCGTTGCCCGACGGGGCGGGGAAGCCGGAGGGTGACGGCCAGCCTTCCGTCACCCGCGGAGGTCGAGATTTCGGGTGGCCTGTCTGTCTCTGCCGCGCATTCGGCGAGAAGGGTCACCGCGAGGACGAGTTTGGCGCGGTCGTCGTCGGCGACACCCGCTGCGGCACAGGCCTCGCGAAGGCGGCGGCGCAGCCCGCCGATGGGGGAGCGCGTCATGACGTGCCCGTTCCGGAGCCGATCGCGATCACGGTGGCGTCGTCGCGGGGGTCGCGGTGCCGGTGGGCGAGGTCGGCGGTGAGCAGCGACGGCACCGGGAGCGGGCCGAGCGGGGCCGCGCCGCGCCAGCCACCGCCGATTCCGTCGGTGTGCAGGACGACGAGATGGTGTGCCGTCAGGTCCACGGACCGGACGTGGGCGTCCGGCAAGGTGAACCCCACGACGCCGGGCATGCTGAGCAGCGGGCGGCTCTGCCCTGGGCCCAGCACCAGGCCGCTGATGTTCCCGGCGCCGCAGAATTCGAGCCGGTCACCGAAGATCCGGGCCAGCGCGACCGCGGCGCCACGGGTCTGCCGCAAGGTCCGGTGCATGGCGGCGAGGTGGTCGGGTAATGGGCGTCCCGGGTCGCGGCGGAAGACGTCGACCGCGGTCTCCGCCGCGTCGCTCGCCTCGGGGCCGTGGCCGAGTCCATCCACGATGGCGATGGTCCGGACACCGGGTTCCGTGGCCACGGCGAGAGCGTCACCGCACCGGGTTTCCCCTTCACGGGCAAGGCGGACGTGGGCCACGGCCGCGACGGCGGTGCCAGGGACCAGTGTCCGTGCCGCCGCGACGGTGCCCGAGCGTGCCGCGGACCGGATCCGGAACTCGGTGGCCAGCCTGCCGACCGCGCCGAGGCCGGTGCCCAGGGTCGCGGTGGTGCTGTGGCCGTCGATGCGCCAGTACTCCAGGTCGGCCATCCCCGGACCGGAATCGGAGGCGTAGACGTCGACGCCGGCTCCGGCGAGGGATCGCTGGACGAAGACCACCCCGTCGGTGGCGTGTTTGTCGATGTTGCCCGCCAGCTCCGAGGTGATGACGGCCACGCGTTCGGCGAGCACCTCGGGCAGGCCCGTTTCCGCGGCGACCTCCCGGGCGGCGCGCGCGGCGGTGTAGACCGCGCTCGCGTGGTCGATGCGAATCTGGCGGGTGAGGTGCGCGAGGGTGACGGTCATGGTTTCCAGCGCACGATCGTGACCGTGGTACCGCGGCCACGGGCGGTGTCGATGGTGAAGTCGTCGACGAGCCGCCGGGTGCCGCCGAGACCGTGCCCGAGGCCGGCGCCGGTGCTGAAACCGTCGGCCATGGCCTGCTCGACGTCGGCGATCCCGGGGCCCTCGTCGCGGACGGTCAGTTCAAGGCCCACGCGCCCGCGGCCGTCGCGCAGCACGGTGATCGTCATCGTGCCGCCACCGCCGTGGATGTAGGCGTTGCGGACCAGTTCGCTGGCCGCGGTGACGATCTTCGTCTGGTCGACGATGGAGAAGCCCACTCCGACCGCGCTCGCCCGCACGGCGTGGCGGGCGGTGAGCAGGTCTTCCTCGGCACGGACGGCGTGTTCCCGCGAGGGGATGTCCTGTCCGGGGCCGGCGAGTTCGTCAGGAAGCATGAGGCGCCTCTTCGGCGGCCCCGCCTGCACGGCGCCACCCCAGCAGTTCCATGGCCTGTTCGGCGTTGAGCGCGGTCTGGACGCCGGTGAGCTGCAGGCCGAGTCCGGACAGGGTGATCGCGACCGCCGGGCGCATGCCGGCGACGATCATCCGCGCGCCGAGCAGGCGCCCGGTGGCGGCCAGTTGCATCAGCACGCGTGCGACGAAGGAGTCGATGATCTCCAGCCGGGAGATGTCGAGGATGACGCCGCGGATCTGTTCGTCGGCGATCCGGGTGGTGAGCTCGTCGGTGAACCGCAACGCGGTCGTGTCGTCCAGATCCGCCAGCAGCCCGCTGATCAGGATGTCCCCGAGCCGCAGGATCGGCAGCCCGGCCTGCGCGGTCACCCGGTCACCGCGCCGGTGCGGTCACCGAGCAGCTCCAGCGCGGTGGCGAGGGCGTCGGCCAGCGAGCCGCGGGTGACGATATGCGAGAGGTCGATGCCGAGCTGGGTGATGGTCTGCGCGATCGACGGGCGGACCCCACTGATCAGGCATTCGGCGCCCATGAGCCGCACCGCGCTCACCGTCTGCAGCAGATGCTGCGCCACCGCGGTGTCCACAGTGGACACGCCGGTGATGTCGATGATCGCCACGCGGGCCTCGTGGGTCTGGATCGACTCCAGGAGGTTCTGCATCACGACCTGGGTGCGGGCGCTGTCGAGCGTGCCGATCAGGGGCACGGCCAGCACCTGCCGCCACAGCCGCACCACGGGGGTGGACAGCTCCAGCATCTGCTGGTGCTGGCGGCGGATGATCTCCTCGCGCCCTTCGACGTAGACGGAGAAGGTGAACAGGCCGGCGGCGTCCAGGAGCTGGTTGACCATCAGGGACGCCTGGTAGCGGACCGCGGGGTCTTCGCTGCGGCGTTCGAGCGCGGCCATGGTCGTGCGTTTCAGCGCGAGGATCGCCGTGGCCGTGACGGCGGGCGCGGCACCGGCGCGAGCGCGCCGTTCGGAGAGCCCGCGCAGGGCGGAGTTGACCGCCTGGTCGCGTTCGATGATCTGGGTCAGCGGCAACTCGGTGCCGAGCGCGTCGCGGAGTGCTCCCAGCAGCTCGATGGCCTCGCGCCGCAGTGCGGATTCGTCGAGCAGGACCGACGAGCCGGTCGACTGCCACCGGATCCACTCGTCGGCGAGCCCGTCTCGATCTTCACCGAAGATCCGCGACAGCAAGTCCCGGACGGCGGAGTCGTCCGTCCTTGGCACGGTGGCCTCCCTGGGGTTCCAGGTCGCCACCGGCTACCGCGGATCAGCGACTGTTGTCATATGACAACAGTTAGCCTACTTCAGAGAGTTCGGTAAGTCACATCCGGCTCTGGTCGCCTGCCGCCGCCTCGCGGAATTCCCGCAGGCCGGTGGCGAGTGCCGCCCTGGTCTCCGGGGTGAGTTTCGCCAGCACGGCATGCAGGCTTTCGCGCCGCCGGGCCCGCAGGTCCCGCAGGTACGCGTGGCCGCGGTCGCTGAGCCGCAGCGTGATCTCGCGGCGGCTGGCCGAGCTGGGCAGCCGTTCGAGGAAGCCGACCGCTTCCAGCCGGTCGCACAGGCGGCTCACCAGCGGCGGGGTGGAACCGAGTACCTCGGCGAGGGCGCGCAGGTTCAGGCCGTCGTGGTGGTCGAGTGCCACGACGGCGCGTACCTGGGACGTCGACAGCGGACGCGGTGACGCCTCGCGAGCCCGCTCGAACATGATCTCGAGCAGTTCGGCCGTCTCGGTCACGGCCGCCGCCACCGTTTCGGCGCCTGGCGGCTCGGGGGACCGATTCACAGAACCACTGTCGCATCCTTATGCTGAACTGTCAGCTCAGCTCACCGCGGCACGTCCTCCGACCGGTCCGACGAGCGGTGCGGACTTCTTCCCGTGTGCTCGATCTTCAGGCACCGGGTTCCCGGTGAGCAGGAGGCGAACGCGGTGGACAGATCCTTGGCAGTCGAGCGAGTCCTGCGTGGCGTCCAGCCTCACGCGTTGCTCGACGGACTGCGGGCGGCGCTGAGCGAACATTTCGGCGCCACCGCTGTCGAACTGCTGATGGCCGATTACAGCCTCACCGAACTGAGACGGGTGACCGTCCTGCCGTATACGACCGAGCCGATGCCGGTGACCGACACCGCGGCGGGCGAAACCTTCACCACCCAGCGGGCGACGTTCGAATCCACCGAAAACGGCGTCCGCGCCAACCTTCCGGTCACCGTGCGCGGCGACCGGCTCGGTGTCCTGGTCGTCACGCTGCCCGAGGAACCGGCACCGCCGGTGTGGGCCGAACTCGGCCGATTCGCCGAAGCCCTCGGGCACGAGGTCTTCGTCGCCGACCGCGACACCGATCTGTACGTGCAGGCCCGCCGCTCGTCACGGCTGACGCTCGCCGCGGAGATGCAGTGGCAGCTGCTCCCCGGCCGCGCGTGCAGCAGACCCGAGTTCGCGCTCGGCGGCCAGCTGGAACCCGCCTACGCCATCTACGGTGACTGCTTCGACTGGTCCGCTTCGGCCCGCGCCTTGACGGTCGCGTTGGTCAACGGCATGGGCGAAGGCAGCAGCGCCGCTCTGCTGACCAACCTCGCCGTCAACGCGCTGCGCAACGCCCGTCGCGCCGGGATCCCGCTGGAGGCCCAGGCGGAGTTGGCCGACCAAGCCATCTACGCGCAGCACCGCGGTCAGGAACACGTCGCCACGCTCCTGCTGGAATTCAACCTCGCGACCGGTGAGATCACCGCGGTCGACGCGGGCTCACCCCGCCTGTGGCGGCTACGCGACGGCAAAGCCGAGCGGGTCCACTTCGACGAGCAGCTTCCCCTGGGCACCTTCGAGGACACCATCTACACCGCCGAAACCCTGCAGGCCTTGCCTGGCGACCGCTTCGTCTTCGTCAGCGACGGCGTCTACAACGCGGCCGGACCGCACGGAGAACTCTACGGCGACCACGAACTGACCCAGGCCATCCTCGCCACCACGGAACGGCCGGCGGCGCATGTCCCGAGCGCTGTCCTCGCCGAACTGCGCGACCGCCGCGAGGGCGGCATGGCCGCCGACGACGCCATGGTCGTCTGCCTCGACTGGTTCGGCTCGAACCCCAGCGGCGACCGGGAATCCGACATCGCGACCGCGGCCACCGACGAGACGAAGAGCTGACAGCACACCTCGACGCGCGCTGACGATCAACGCGAGACCGTCGCGGCCTCAGCAGGGTTTCAAGGTCGGTATCCACCCGGTCAACCGGATCAAGGACGCTTTCGCCAGTAGAAGTAGTGCCTGGTGAAACGCCCGTCGTAGACCACGTTCGCGCTCACCAATTCCCAGCCCTCGGCTGCCAGGTCATTCATGTGGCTGTCGACAACGGAGTCACTCGACATCTGGCTGTGGCGATAGATCCAGTGTTCGGTCATGACTCTCTTATAGCGGAGCACGCCCGGCTTCCTGATTGCTGCCGTCAGGCAGGTCGCCCGGCTTCGGCCAGCGCGCGTTCCCGTACCGCCCGCACGACGTGGGAGTGGGTGAACGCGGACGACACCGCGCTCAGCCAGGCGCTTTCCTCCCGCACGCCGGGATGTGCCGCGTCCGGGCCGGTCGGAGGACGCGGCCAGCTGCGGCCCGCCTCGCGCATCACCAGCGCCGCCGCGAGTTCGGCGGCGGCGCGCGTGGGTTCGTCGACCGGGACGCGCAGCCAGTCCCCGAGCTGCGGCGGAACGTGTGCCCGCAGCGCGAGGAGGCCGTCACGGATCTCGATCACCCTGCGGTACAACGTGAACTCGAGATCGTGGCGCACGGGCAGCGCGATCTGCGGATGGGCGGCGACGAGTTCCTTCCACAACGGTGTCACCGCCCGGATCCCTCGCCACGCGCGCGCCAGCCGGAGCGCGCCGTCCCAGGTGGTGAACAGTCCGCCGAGGACCCACAGCACCATCGCGCCGAGTCCGACGAGGCGGGCGCGTGGCATGAAATCGAGGTCCGCGAGATCGGTGATCTCCAGCCACAGCGAGGGAAGCCCGGAGAACAGCACCCACGCGATGGTCGCGACGGCGGCGCAGACCAGGATCCGCAGACCGGTCCGGAACGTCCCCTGTGGACGGGCGGCGGCGCTGCGGGCCAACGTGCGCGTGAACATCACCAGACAGGTGATCCCGTATGTGGTGAGGACCACCTGGTAAGCGACGACGCTCAGACGCCACTGGAACGCGGGTGTGCCCACTTCGAGCCGATGCGGGACGATGTCGGCGTAACACAGGACCATCACCGCCCAGCACAGCACGATGGGCCAGAACGGCGTCGGCTTTTCCGGTGACCGGGTGCTACGGACCACCTGGACCAGCGCGCGCATCGCGAGCAGTTGCAGCGCGTTGGTGACCAGTCGCGGGAGCAGGTCGTCGCCGAGCAACCGGACCGTGGCGTCGGCGGAGACGGCGAGGCCTGCCGCCATGCTGAGGAAGAACGTGACCAGATGCCTTGGCCCGGCACGAACCGTCATCAGCCTGGTGATGCCGATCGACGCCAGCAGCGCGGCGGACAGATAGCTGATCACGAACCGAGGGCGTGGCGCAGCCGATCGGATTCCGGCCCGGCGCTCGCGGCCCGGCGCATGAGCAACGACGCGAAGAGTTCAGCTTCCTTCTCCTGCTCCTCCGCGTACGTCGTGCGGCCGAGGACGCGGCGGACCAGGTCCACCGAAAGCGAGGGCGCGACCATCGCGGCGATCGCCTCCGGCCGCACCTCGCCTTCGACGTGCCCGCACAGCAGATGGCCGAGTTCGTGCAGCAGGATGTGCCGCTGGTGCAACGGAGACGTGTCGCGCGTGTAGAACACATAGTCCGCCCGATCGGTGGCCGCGAGCACCCCGCACGGTGCCCCCGGCCGCGCCTCGAGTGCCACCAGCTCGATGGGCCGCCCCCGCATCGCCGCGACCTCGCCGAACAACGTGGCGACGTCGAACGGTTCCGGTAGCCGCACGGTGGCCGCGACCCGCTCGCATCTGCGCCAGAGCGCGCTCTTTCTGCCGAACATGGCTACTCCCCCTGGTCACGCATGGCCTCGCGCCGCTTGATCGCCTCGACGATGTCGGACACGGTGCCGAGCCCCTCCTCGGACAACGTCACCGCGCGCAACGCCAGATTCCGTACGGCGACGTTGCGTAACGCTCCCAGCAACTCGACCTCTTCGGCAAGAGCTCTCCCTTGCTCGTCGTCGAAGAAGTACGCGGGCGGCACCTGGAAGAACCCCGCGAGCGCTTCGAGGTGCCGTTTGGTCGGGTTGTCCCGGCGACCCGTCCGCAGCTGCCAGAGGTAGGCGGCGGAAAACGACTCGCCGGTGCTCTCCCGGCATGCCCGCGCCACCTCCTCGTGACTGTACTGCTCACCGTTGGGCCGCCGGACCACCTGGAAGAGGCGGTCGATCCGTTCGGTGAGCGTGCTCGCCCGTGGTTCGGTCATCGCCACCTCCGTAAGCTGAAATGAATATTGTCAAGATTAACGTTCATGTGAGTTGACAGCCGATCCGGCGCCCCCTTACGGTCATCACGTTAGCTGAGATGAATGACTGAAGGGAGTCAGTCGATTCTGGCTGACGACTCAGAGGGGAGCTCTCATGAAGAAGTTGCTGACCGCGGCCGCCCTGGCGGTGGCCGCGGTGACCTTGTCGGCGTCGCCCGCGTTCGCCGTGGAGACGGGGGATTTCCACGCCAGCGGCATCGGACCGTACCCGGGGGACGCCATCAGCTCGGCGGAAAAGGTCGCCCGGCTGTACGCCCGCAACACAGGCTGGCTGGATTCGCAGTGTTACGTCCGCGCCTCCGACGTCCGGTCACACTTCAGCTACTACAGCGCGACCGTCTGGCTCTACTGCCAGCGCTGAAATCGGGAGGGGAAACCATGAACAGAACGATCGCCCGCGTCACGGGGGCCGCCGTGGTCTTCGCGGGACTCATGACACTCGCGCCGGGAGTGGCGAGCGCCCAGGAGACCCGTGCGTTCCTCGGGACCACCGTGGAGAAGACGTCGGCCTCGGCCAAGCGGACGGCGTTGCAGCAGGCCTACAACGAGGCGTCCATGTACGGGTACGCGCCGGAGCAGTGCGTGACCATCCACCTGTACTCGGTGAGGATCAGCTCCGTGATGTACCGGGGTGAAGCCGGGATCCACTGCACGAAGTAGGCGGTACGGCGAAAGCCGCTTTCGCACCATTGAAGGGTGCGAAAGCGGCTTTCGCGACTCGACCGGACGATCACGACGGCCGGCCAGGCTGACGCTGTGACCTGGCGGGGCGGTTGATCCTGATCGGCTCGGTCATCGCCGCGCCGCCGATGTCTGTCCTCTTTGGAGTGATCATCACGGTTTTCCGCTGTCGACGCGGCGGGGTTTGCCTTGCTTTCCGGAAGGATTCGGTTCGCGCGACGTCGTCGTCGTGCACCGGGGGCCTGATGGCTTGGTGATCGAGGAGGTCGGCTGCCGCAGCCCCGAAGAAGTCGCCGAGGACAGCACAACCCCGCCTGACCGCGGGCCGACGAACCGCGCCATCCCTTGAGGAGTACGACGGCGTCTTGATGAGCACCGAGGAGTCGGCACCTACCAGGTCATCCGCATCATTCGCATGCACCTCGAGCCGTGGGACCGGATGAACCGCCTCCAGCAAGAACACGGTTTCGGGCGCCGCAAGGACACCGGCGCGCCCTTGAGCGGTCTCCGGGAACGCGACACCCCCGACCCGCACGGGCACATCACTCCGCTGGACTCCCACGCCCGGCTGGCCAACCCCCGCACCCCCGAAACCGACCACCAGCGCATCCTGCGCCGCGGCTACAACTACGACCACGGCCTCGACCACACCGCGACCCACGACCTCGGCGTAGCGTTCTGCTGCTACCAGAAAGACATTCAGCGACAATGCGAACCCATCCAGACCCGCCTCGACACTTCTGGCCACGCCGCCCCGAGTGTCCTGAGCATGGATGGGACGACGCCGCTGGTCATGTTCCGCGAGAACCCACAATTGTGCGCAGTCTCAAAAACGACACGAACAGATGCCCATGTCCGGCCTGCCACCCCGACACCGCATCACCAACTGCGCCGCCGCACCCGGTTCTGGACGCAAGCGTTCGCCAAATCGCCGGGCGGTCACCTGCTCTGTTTCTGCGCGGCGCTCGCCCCGGTAGGAAGGACGGGAACCGCCCGAACGGCTGACGACTGAGCTGGAGCGATCACGCGGCGGCCGAAGTGGCGTTCATCATCGAGCTCGGTAAAGCCGGTGCGTCGGTCGAGCTCGCGACGCTCGGTGGCGTGTTCCTCGCGGAGCTTGAGCACGCCTCGTACATCAGCGTCGGCACCCTCTATCAGCTGACGATCGATGTTGCGGCGTCATCCGTGCCGGAATGGCGCCACCACGCGAGAAGGTTTGCGGAAAGAACTTACTCGGCGGCGATGGCCGAAATCTACGAGTGGGAGGATCTCCAGCGGCTGCTGGCGATCCTGGACTACCTCCTACCATTGAGCCCTGAGCTGATGGAGACGGCCGAGGGCGAGGTCGAAGACCGGAAGCACGAACTGGCTATCGAAGAACTGGAGAAGTGGTCCGATCCGGACCACGAAGCCGACGTCGACGAGGAGACACTCTACGAGATCCTGGACTATCTGGAGATGGAAAATCACGGTCTTGTGGAGGAGTACGACCGCGCCCGGAAGTACGCCGACCAGGACCCGGAACCCCTACGCGTCCCGCCCGCGCAGTTGACTTTGACTTCAGCCCTTGTGGATCATTCTGAAAGGACTGATTCGATGTTCTCGACGTTGCGGGAGGATTGAGCGCGTCAACATCGTTCTTTGGCTTCCCGACCTTGGCCGCCGACTGGTCATGGTGTCCGACACAACCTCGAAGCCCTACTCGGCATCGAACTGCGGACCGATGTGTGGCGGGCAGAGGGTTACTCGGAACGGTGGGTGGTGACTTTCTCGATCACCTGTGCGCGACGGTCCAAGTGGCGCGGGTGCAGGGGAGCCTCGTCGGGTGCGGTTTTGCCCTGCTGTCGAAGAAATCGAGCTAGCCGGTTGTAGTTGCCGGGGTTGTAGTCGGCCGATCTGGGATTGGCGTTGAAGACGGTGCGAAATCCGGGTTTCTGGCCTTGTTCGTCAGTGAGGCGTGGGTCGTTACAGGTCAGGTGGATCGAGGCGGTCTTCTCGTCGTACCAGACGTGGACCGGGTTGCGGGCATCCCCCAACTGCACGTAGTTCCCGCCGCTGTTTCGTTCATCATGGCTCTCGTTGCTCATCGTGGCCTCGTCTCGGGCTCGGGTTGAGATTCATTCGCAGGCGCGTGTGGTGATCTCTTTTGCGACGGTCGGTCACCGCGGCCATGGCGTTACAGCTGAGGGTTACGGATGCCCGGCTTGTTCAAAGACAACGCCCGCTGACCTTGACGTCGGCGAACTGCGAAGGGCGGGAGAGCTCGCGCATCGATCTGTTTCGCACACAGAGTCCAGCGCTTTCACCAGGCCATTGGACGAAGGTCGCAGGCATACCGAGGAGAAGCCGGTTGAGGGGCAATGAAGCGTTACCTATGGTTGCGGGTTCAGTCGCGTTGATGACGGCACTAGCGTCGGCAGCTTGATGGCGACAGCTATCAAGGGCGAGGTGGCGCCGGAGAGTGCGCTCGCCGTTGCTGAGCAGGGCTGTTTGGGTGAGGGGCAGGCCCAGCCGCTGGCGGGCGCCGGGGAAGCGGCGATGTGGTGCCGGAACGACGACCTCGACACCCTGGTCGTAACCGTCAAGCGGAGCCATGGCGAGGTCCGGATCGCTCACTTGACGCTTGCCGGTAGTCCAATGGCTGCCAATATCCCCGGATATGCCTCGCTGGCGCGGCTTCTCGGCGGCAGGCTGTAGCGTCCGAAGTTAAGCGAGCCATCCGGTCTTCTGATCGACCCGGGCACGGCATGGCGCTCAGTTGCCTGCAGGCAAGGCCGCGAGACGCATCGGCTTTGATGGGAACAACGTGTCCGAGGCAGCACAAGACGGGAACAAGGACACGGCATGTCGTGAACGGCAGCGCTGGCCGTCCGCGGCTGACGAGGATCGGTTTCCGAGTGCTGCTGGCAACGTTGTTCAGTTCACTCCGGCGAACGATGCCTCGGTTCTCCACGTATCGGGCAAGCGGGTGACCTGACTTGGCTCAAGATCGCTGATCTTGGGTAGGGTGCTGGCTGTTGAGCTGCGGTTTCGTCGTGTGAACGGCGAAAATCTGCGCACTAAGCGGCCGGTTCCAGGGGTCTGCCCATCGCTTCCCGGTTACGGCTTCAGTGACAAGCCGGCCGCGCCGGGTGGGGGATCGAGCGGATACCCGACGCGTGGTGCGAGCTGATGGCCCGGCTCGGCTACCGGCGGTTCGGCGCCCAGGGCACTAGCATCGCCACGAGCATCGGTCAACGGCAACCCGATCGGGTCGCCGGCATCCATCTCATGCCGCCGCTCGCACCGCCCGATCCGGCCACGTTGGACGACCTCACCGGTGCCGAGCGGGCGGCGCTCGCGACACTGCGGGAGGCGGACGAATGGGGCTCCGGATACTCGGCGCAGCAGTCGACCCGGCCGCAGACGGTCGGCTACGGGCTGGTCGAATCGCCGGCCGCCCTCTGCGCCTGGATCGTCGAGAAGTTTCTGGTCGTGGACCGACTCCGGTGGCGACCTGCATCGGGTTATTACCCGGGATGAGCTGCTCGACAACCTGATGCTCTACTGGCTGCCCGGCACCGGTGCCTCATCCGCCCGGCTGTACTGGGAAAGCCTCCGGCGGGTCAACGAATGGATCTCCGGGTCGGCCGGCGCGCCGGCGACCGTACCCACCGGCTGTTCGGTCTTCCCCAAGGAGCTACAGCGCCCGTCTCGGCGGTGGGCGGAGCGCCGGTTCCCGAACATCCGGTACTGGAACGAGCCCGGCAAGGGCGGCCACTTCGCGGCGTTCGAGCAGCCGACGTTGTTCGTCGACGAGGTCCGGTCATTCTTCCGGCTGGTCCGCTGATGGTCACCCGTACTCGGTAAGCGGCTGGCTAAAGATCAACAAGTGCCCATCGGGTGTCCGTACGTTGAAGTCGCGCATCCCGTAGGGCCGGTCAGCCGGTGGCTCGACGATGTCGGCGCCGCGGGCGCGCAGCTCGTCGTGGCAGGAATCGACGTCGTCGACGATAACCGTCACCCTAGCCGGGCCGACGCTGCTTTCGGCGTACAAGTGGAACTCGGCGGTGTCGCGGATCACGGCCGCGTAGCTAGGTGGGGTCTCCCAGGTGAATATGGTGTCGAATCCGAGCGCGTCCGTGAAATACGACCGCGCTGCCTGCACATCTCGGCACGGCAGCACGGGAACCGCCACCCGCATGACCATTCCGTCACCTTATCTGACTTTGGCTCAAGATCGCTGATCTTGGGCAGGGTGCTGGCTGTTGAGCTGCGGTTTCGTCGTGTGAACGGCGAAAATCTGCGCACTAAGCGGCCGGTTCTAGGCTGTCTCGTGGCGTATGTGCGCACGGTGAAGACGGCGTCGGGGGCCAGGGCGGTGCAGATCGTGCACTCCTCGCGTCGCGGGACATCGAGCACATCGGCTCGGCGCATGACGATGCGGCGTTGGAGGCGCTCAAGGCGGTGGCGAGGCAGCGTCTGGCTGTGGGGCAGCCCGAGCTCGACTTTGGCCCGGACTTCGCGGCGTTGCAGGCCGGCAGTGGTGCTGGTGGTGGGCCGCTTGCGATCACGTCGTCGCGGATGGGGTACCTGTGGGACGCGCTCGGCCACGCCTACCAGCTGTTGGGGTTCGAGGAGGCCGCTGGTGGTGACGAGGTGTTCCGATCACTGGTGCTGGCACGGATCGTCGAGCCGACCAGCAAGCTGGACAGTCTGCGGGTGGTCGAGGAGGCAGGTTTCGACCCGCCGGCGTACGCGACCCTCAAGCGGCGTCTGCCCACGTTCGCGAAAGAGTCCTGGCGGCAGAAGTTGGCCGCGGCGTGCGCCCGCACCGCTGATCTGGGGCCGGCGTCACTGGTTCTCTACGATGTGTCCACCTTGTACTTCGAGACCGATGCCGGGGACGGGTTCCGTGAGCCCGGGTTCTCCAAAGAACGCCGCCTGGAGCCGCAGATCACGATCGGGCTGCTCACCGACGCAAGCGGGTTTCCGTTGATGGTTAACGCGTTCGAGGGCAACCGGGGCGAGACCACTACGATGCTGCCGACCATCCTTGCGTTCATGGATGCCCACCAGCTCGCTGATGTCACGGTCGTGGCCGACGCTGGCATGATCTCTGCGGCCAACCAGCAGGCCATCGAGGCCGCGGGGTTGTCGTTCATCCTCGGCGCGCGGATACCCGACGTGCCGTACGTGGTCCAGGCGTGGCGCCACGAGCACCCGGATGAGCAGATCCCCGACGGGCACATCTTCACCCAGCCCTGGCCTGCCGGCCCCAAGGACCAGCGCCGCGACCAGATCATCTACTACCAGTACCGGGCGGACCGGGCTCGGCGCACCCTGCACGGCATCGACGAACAGGTCGCCAAGGCCGAGCAGGCCGTCGCCGGCAAGACCGCGGTCAAACGCAACCGGTTCATCCAGCTCACCGGCGCCACCAAGAGTTTCAACCGGACCCTGGAAGTCAAGGCACGCGCCCTTGCCGGCCTCAAAGGCTACGTCACCAACCTCCCGGACGTCACCGCCGAGTTCGTGATCGACGCCTACCACCGACTGTTCCACATCGAGAAGTCGTTCCGAATGTCTAAACACGACCTACGTGCGCGGCCGATCTACCACCACAAGCGCGAGTCGATCGACGCGCACCTGACGGTCGTGTTCGCCGCCCTGGCCGTCAGCAGGTGGATCGAGCAGACCACCGGCTGGTCGATCAAGAAGTTCGTGCGCACCACCCGCCGCTACCGCACCATCAACATCCAGGCCGGCGAGCACGCCCTCACCGCCGTCGACCCGCTACCCGACGACTTCCGCGATGCCCTCACCCGCATCCACGATCGCGGTGCGCACTAATTTGAGCCAAGTCAGGGCAAGCGGGTGAAGCTCCTCCGCGTTGACCTGCACGGATGGTCGCAGTTCGATACTTCGCGGCGCTCCCCGGCACCGTGGCGCAGGGAACTTTTAATCCGAGGGAATCTGCAGCTCGTCGGTGCGACCGGGTTTCGCACTTTGCGGAACCCGGGGAGCACTACCCAGTCGGGTTACGCAACTGGACAGAAGATGTGACCCCAGTTGGCGTGGGTGGGATGGCGTGCTCCAGAGTTGCTGCAGCTACTGAACAGTAACTGAAATTCGCCGCACCAATTCTCAAAATGGGGCCAAACGAAAAAACCGCCCTACCTCGGCTGATCTGCCAGGTGGGCGGTGTTTCGTCATTGTGGAGCTAAGGGGACTCGAACCCCTGACCCCCTCACTGCCAGTGAGGTGCGCTACCAGCTGCGCCATAGCCCCGGAGCGAAGTTGTACTCCGCATCTCGTGTGTCCATACATTACACCGCCCGCGAGGGCCGTTCACGCGGGGGTCATCTTGCGAGGGTGCGGCTGGCGGAAACCGGGCTGACCGGCATCTTTTAGCCTTATTTTTAGTTGTGTATTGACTCTGTGTGTGACCCCCGTTACGTTTTCGACCATCGTGACGCCGAGGTCCCCGCCCGCTACGCCGCGTCTCCACTGGGCTCCACCTCAGCTCGCCCTGCCCGAATGACGCGGAGGAGGTCCTGATGAGGGCCAGAGCAGGTCTGTTAACCCTGTTTTCCCTGGTCGGAGCACTGATCGTGGTGGCTCCGACGGCTCAGGCGGCCATCGTGGCCGGCACTTGGTACACGGTGACGACCGGCAGCGGGAAGTGTGTGGACGCGCGCGCCGCCGGGACGGCGAACGGGACGGTCGTCCAGCAGTACGCGTGCAACCAGACCTTCTCCCAGCAGTGGCAGTTCCAGCCGACCTCCGGCGGCTACTACCGGGTGAACACGCGCAACGATCCGGCGCAGGTCTGGGACGTCGCCGACGTGTCGACCGCGGACGGCGGGTTGATCCACTTGTGGGCCTACGGCGGCGGCGACAACCAGCAGTGGCAGCCGGTCGAGGAATCCGGTGGCACGTATCACTTCGTCAGCCGCAACAGCGGAAAGTGCCTCGACATCCCGGGAGCGTCGACGGCGGACAGCGTTCAGCTGCAGCAGTACGCGTGCAACGGCAGCGGGGCGCAGTCGTTCCGGCTCACGCCGGTCACCGGCACCGCCAATCCCGATCTCGGGCCGAACGTGCTCGTCTTCGACCCCGGTATGTCGCAGTCGGCGATCCAATCCCAGGTCGACAGCGTGTTCTCGCAGCAGGAGACCAACCAGTTCGGCTCGAACCGCAAGGCGTTGCTGTTCAAACCGGGCTCGTACAACGTCGACGTCAACGTCGGGTTCTACACGCAGGTGCTCGGGCTCGGCCTCTCGCCGGACAACGTGACGATCAACGGCGCGGTGCACGCCGAGGCCGACTGGTTCCAGGGCAACGCGACACAGAACTTCTGGCGTGGCGCGGAAAACCTCTCCGTGAACCCGAACGGCGGCACCGATCGCTGGGCCGTTTCGCAGGCCGCGCCCTATCGGCGCATGCACGTCCGCGGCAATCTGCAGCTCGACGACGGCGGCTGGTCCAGCGGTGGCTGGATGTCCGACGTCAAGGTGGACGGCCAGGTCCGTTCCGGTTCGCAGCAGCAGTGGATCTCGCGCAACTCGCAGTTCGGCGGCTGGAGCGGCTCCAACTGGAACATGGTGTTCGCCGGTGTCATCGGCGCGCCGTCGACCAGTTTCCCGAATCCGCCGTACACCACGGTGAACACGACGCCGGTCGTGCGGGAGAAGCCCTTCCTCTACGTTGACGGCGCGGGCGCGTACCAGGTCTTCGTGCCTTCCACGCGCACCAACGCGTCGGGTATCACGTGGGGCGCCAACCAAGCGGGGACGTCGCTGCCGATCAGCCGGTTCTTCATCGCGAAGCCCGGCACGACGGCGTCGCAGCTCAACGCGGCCCTCGCGGAAGGGAAAGATCTCCTGATCACGCCGGGCGTCTACCACCTCAACGAGACGCTCCGCGTGACCAGGCCGGACACCGTCGTCCTCGGCCTCGGGCTGGCGACGCTGGTCCCGGACAACGGCATCACCGCGATGACGGTGGCCGACGTCGACGGCGTCAAGGTGGCCGGTGTACTGATCGACGCGGGCACCACGAACTCGAACACGCTGATGGAGGTCGGCCCGGCCGGCGCCGCGCAGGACCACGCGGCCAACCCGATTTCGTTGCACGACGTGTTCTTCCGCGTCGGCGGGGCGGGTGTCGGGAAGGCCACGAACAGTTTGGTGGTCAACAGTGACGACGTCATCGGCGACCACCTGTGGATCTGGCGCGCCGACCACGGCAGCGGGGTCGGGTGGGGCACGAATACCGCCGACACCGGCCTGACCGTCAACGGTGACGACGTCACGATGTACGGCCTGTTCGTCGAGCATTACCAGAAGTACCAGACGATCTGGACCGGAAACCGCGGCAGGACGTACTTCTACCAGAACGAAATGCCTTACGACCCACCGAATCAGGCCGCCTGGATGAACGGGTCGACGCGCGGTTACGCGGCCTACAAGGTGGCGAACTCGGTGACGGACCACCAGGCGTACGGGCTCGGCAGTTACTGCTACTTCAACGTGAATCCGAGCGTGGTCGCCGATCGCGCCATCGAGGTGCCGAACACCCCGAACGTGCGGTTCCGCAGCATGGTCACCGTCTCCCTCGGCGGGAACGGGACCATCGCCAGGGTCATCAACAACACCGGCGGACCGTCGAATTCGGGGACGAACGTGGCCAACCTCGTCGCGTATCCCTGAGCCCCGGTGCGCGCCGTGATGGCGGTCGCGGCGCGCACCGGCCCCCGAACGGGTGGCGTGCCGCGCGGACGCTCTCCGGCGCTTCGATACTCGAGACATGCCTCTCGTCGGTTTCACCGCCATCGAACCCCGCCTCGCCTGGCCGCTCGCCGCCGTCCGCGGGGTCTTCGCCGTCCTGTTCGGGGTGCTCGCGCTGATCTGGCCGGGCACGACCGTCCTGGCGCTGGCGATCATCTACGGCATCTACGCGATCTTCGACGGCATCGGCGGCGTGATGCAGGCCTTCCGGCCGGGCGACGCCGCCCACCGTGCCGCCTACGGGGTGCTGGGTGCACTCGGCATCGTCGCCGGTGTGCTGGTCCTGCTCTGGCCGGGGATCACGGTGCTGGTCCTCGCCCTGCTGGTCGGCTTCTGGGCGATCTTCACCGGCATCGTCGAGATCGTCGCCGCGATCCGGCTGCGCAAACAGATCGAGGGCGAGGCGTTCCTCATCGCGGCGGGCGCGCTCTCGCTGATCGCGGGCATCGTGATCGTGTTCAACCCGATCGCGGGCGCGTACGGGATCGCGCTGCTGGCCGGGATCTACGCCCTGATCTACGGCGTGATCCTGCTCGTGCTGGCCTTCCGGCTGCGGAAGCTCGCCAAAGCCTGAGCGGTGCGGTCGTGGAGGACGTGCTCCGCGTCGGTGAGCATGAGCCGACGCTACCCGGGATCGCTTAGGCTGATCCGGTGAGCCAGCCGATCCTGTTGACCGTCGACGACGATCCCGCCGTATCCCGTTCGGTCGCCCGCGACCTGCGCAAACGGTACGGGAAGGACTACCGGATCATCCGGGCCGATTCCGGTGCCGACGCCCTTGAGGCGTTGCGCGAGATCAAGCTGCGCGGTGACGCGGTGGCCGCGATCCTCGCCGACTACCGGATGCCGCAGATGGACGGCATCGTCTTCCTCGAGAAGGCGATGGACCTGTTCCCCAACGCCCGCCGCGCCCTGCTGACCGCCTACGCCGACACCGACGCCGCGATCCAGGCGATCAACGTCGTCGACGTCGACCACTACCTGCTCAAGCCGTGGGACCCGCCGGAGGAGAAGCTCTACCCGGTCATCGACGCGCTGGTGGAGACCTGGCGCGCGGTGGGGGAGCGGCCGGTCGACCAGATCAAGCTCATCGGCCACCGGTACTCGTCGCCGTCGTTCCACCTGCGCGACTTCCTGGCGCGCAACGCCGTGCCGTATCGCTGGTACTCGGTCGACGACGACGAGGGCCGCCGGATCCTGGAGGCCGCGGACGCCGCGCCGCAGGACATCCCGGTGCTGGTCACGCCGGACGGCTCGGTGCTGCGCCAGCCGTCCGGGCCGGAACTCGCCGACGCCGTCGGTCTCTCCACGCGGCCCGCGCAGGAGTTCTACGACCTGATCGTGATCGGCGGCGGGCCTGCCGGGCTCGGGGCGGCCGTGTACGGCGCGTCGGAGGGGCTGCGCACGGTCATCGTCGAGCGCAAGGCCACCGGCGGGCAGGCGGGCACCAGCTCCCGGATCGAGAACTACCTCGGCTTCCCCGACGGCGTTTCCGGTGCCCAGCTCACCGACCGCGCGCGGCGACAGGCGCTGAAGTTCGGCGCCGAGGTGCTCACCGCCCGCGACGTCGTCGGTTTGGAGGCGCGCGGTTCGGCGCGCGTGGTCCTGTTCGGCGACGGGACCGAGATCGCCGCGCACGCGGTGGTGCTGGCCAGCGGCGTCACCTATCGCGCGCTGGAGGCCACGGGCATCGCCGAACTCACCGGCCGCGGCGTCTACTACGGTTCCGCCGCCACGGAGGCGCCCGAATGCAAGGGCGAGCACGTCTACATCGTCGGCGGCGCGAACTCGGCGGGCCAGGCGGCGGTGTTCTTCTCCAAACACGCCGCCGAGGTCACCATCCTCGTCCGCGGCCAGTCGCTCGAAGCGTCGATGTCGCACTACCTGATCGAGCAGATCGCCGGGATCGAGAACATCCACGTCCGCACGCGGACCACGGTGGTCGAGGCACACGGCGACGACCACCTCGAACAGCTGACCCTGTGCGAGAACGGCGCCACCACCGAGACCGTGCCCACCGGGCATCTGTTCATCTTCATCGGCGCCGCGCCGCGCACCGACTGGCTGGGTACGGAGATCCTGCGGGACGACCACGGTTTCGTCCGGACCGGACCCGATCTGCTGACCGACGGCGCCCAGCCGCCCGGCTGGCCGCTGGAGCGCGACCCGCACTACCTGGAGTCGTCCATCCCCGGTGTGTTCGTGGCCGGTGACGTCCGTGCGGCGTCGGTGAAACGCGTCGCCTCGGCCGTCGGCGAAGGCGCCATGGCGGTCACCCTGGTTCATCGCTACTTGGAGGAACAGTGAGCGTTCTGCCCAGGGAAGAACTGCGCGGGCTCTTCCTCTTCGAGCATCTCAGCGAGGAACAGCTCGACTGGATCGACGAGCACGCCGTGCTGGAGCGGTACACCGGCGGCGAGACGATCATCCGCGAGGGTGAACCCGCGACCTGCTTCTATCTGTTGTTGTCCGGCGCGCTGCGGATCACGCGGCTCGTCGGCGGCACCGAGGTCGAGGTGGTCCGCTCAGACCAGCGCGGCGCGTACTGCGGCGCGACGCAGTTCTTCGTGCACCAGGAGACCGAACACACCTACGGCGCTTCGGTGCACGCGGTCAGCGACCTCACCTTCCTGACCCTGCCCGCGGCCGAGTTCGCCACCGAGTTCCGCCGCTGGTTCCCGATGGCGACGCATCTGCTGGAGGGCATGTACCTCGGCTGGCGCAACAGCGACACCGTGATCGGTTCGCGGCGGCGCCTGCTCGCGCTCGGCGAGCTGTCCGCCGGGCTCACGCACGAACTCAACAACCCGGCCGCGGCCGCCGTGCGCGCGACGGCGTCGTTGCGGGAGCGCGTCGCCGGGATGCGGCACAAGCTCGCGATGCTGGCGAAGAAGAGCGTCGACCCGGCGCTGCTGGAGCAGTTGCTCGACATCCAGGAGCAGCTGGTCAAGCAGGTCTCTTCGGCGCCGAGGCTGACCGCGATGCAGCAGGCCGACCGCGAGGACGAGATCGGCGACTGGTTCGACGAGCACGGCATCGACCAGGGCTGGGATCTCGCCGACATCTACGTCCGCGCCGGGCTGACCGTGCCCGATCTCGATCGGTTGCTGGAATCGGTGGGGGAGACCTTCCTCGACGGCGCCGTCCGCTGGCTGGCGTACGCGCTCGAAACCGAGATGCTGATGGGCGAGATCGAGGACTCGACGACGCGGATCTCGGTGCTGGTCGGCAAGGCCAAGCAGTACTCCCAGATGGACCGCGCGCCACATCAATGGATCGACGTCCACGAAGGGCTCGACTCCACCCTCGTCATGCTCGCCGGGAAGATCGGGCCGGGCATCCGGGTGGTGAAGGAGTACGACCACACGGTGCCGAGGATCCCGGCGTACGCGGGTGAACTGAACCAGGTGTGGACGAACGTCGTCGACAACGCGCTCGGCGCCATGGGTGCCGAGGGCACGCTGACGCTGCGGACGTCCCGGGTGAACGACCACGTGCACGTCGAGATCGGCGACACCGGCCCGGGGATCCCGGCGGAGATCCGGCAGCGGATCTTCGAACCGTTCTTCACCACCAAACCGGTGGGGCAGGGGACCGGACTCGGCCTGGACATCTCGTGGCGCATCATCGTCGAACGGCATCAGGGCGACCTCCGCGTCGACTCGGAACCGGGGAAAACGCGGTTCACCGTCTGCCTGCCGATCTCGGAGCAGTCCGTGATCTGATTTTCCTTCTGCCCCAACGTTTCGACAGAAACTGACGACTTCTTCCGTTCATCGATCGTTCATTTCGAAATGGCTCGCCCGCGCGTCAAAAGAGGTGAACGGGCTGAAGGATCAGGCCTGTGAACGAGGGGGTGGGTCGGTGAAACGCCGTCTGTCGATCGGCCTGGCCGTGGTGCTGCTGCTGGCCGTGGTCGCCGTGATCGTCTGGGGCCGGGGCGGTGACGAGAACACCGCGCGGGGTACCGATCTGACCACCGTGCGCGGGGTCATCGGTTCGGAGAAACTCGCGTTCTTCTCCGACAAGCGGGTGGCGGACGCGTTCGCCAGGCATGGCTTGAAGGTCGAGGTCGACACCGCGGGTTCGCGGCAGATCGCGAGCATGGACCTCGGGAAGTACGAGTTCGCGTTCCCGTCCTCGTCGCCGGCCGCGCAACGGATCCAGCGCGATCACCAGGTGACGGGAGTGCACACGCCGTTCCAGTCGCCGATGGCGATCGCGACCTTCGAACCGATCGTGAACCTGCTGGCCGCCAACGGGATCGTGCGCAAGGGCGCCGGGGACTACCAGGTCCTCGACGTCGCGAAGTACCTCGAACTCACGCAGAAGGGCACACGCTGGGATCAGCTGCCCGGCAACACCGCCTTCCCGGCGCGCAAGAACGTCCTGGTCACCACCACGGATCCGCGCGAGTCGAATTCGGCGGCGATGTACCTGTCGATCGTTTCCTTCGTCGCCAACGGGAACAACGTCGTCAACACGCCGGAGGCCGAGGCGAAGGTGCTGCCCGGGGTGTCGAAGCTGTTCATCGACCAGGGATACACGCAGAACAGCACCGAAGGGCCGTTCGAGGACTACCTCGCCGCGGGTATGGGCAAGACGCCGCTGGCGCTCATCTACGAGTCGCAGTTCGTCGACAGGCTGGTGCGCGGCGACGGTTCGATCAGGCAGGACATGCGCCTGCTCTACACCGCGCCGACGGTGTACTCGAAGCACACACTCGTCCCGCTCAAGCCGAACGGCGACCAGGTCGGCAGGCTGCTGGCGACCGATCCGGAACTGGGGAAACTCGCCGCCACCTTCGGATTCCGCACCGGTGACCCGCGGTTGTTCGCCGACGTCGTCGCCGCGGCGAAGGCCCCGGTGCCCGCCGAGCTGGTGGACGCCGTCGAACCGCCGTCGTTCGAAACCCTGGAGCGTCTGCTCGACGCCGTGAAGAAGCAGTACTGATGGACGATTTCACGCTCACTCCACCCGAACCGGTGGAGGCGATCCCGGCCGAGCGGGCCGCCGGCCTGGTCACTCTCGCGCCGGAGGTCCACGCTGAGGTCGCGAAGCGCGCGGAGGGTTTCGCGCGGCGGCTCGAAGCTCTCGACGTCCGATCGCCGGAGTTCACCCGCGTCCTGGACGAACTGCTCGCGGTCGGGGAGGCCGACATGCGCGCGGCGGCGGCCGTCGCGGGCGCGCTGCTCGATCGCTCGACGCGGGCGCTGGCCGAAATCGGGTCACCACAACAGCAGGCGACGGTCAGCCTGGCCGGGCTGCGGCGGGTCGTCGCGGAGATCGATCCCGCGAAACTGCCGATCACCGGCCGGAAACTGATGGGGCTGATCCCGGTCGCGGGCAGCGCGAAGAAGGCATTGGATCGCTACCGCGCCGCCAATGAGCCGGTGAACGCGCTGGTACTGGACCTGCGTGCGCGCCAAGACGTCCTCCGCCGCGACAACGCCGCGCTCAAGGGTGAGCGGGAGCGGCTGTGGAAGACGCTCGGCAAGCTGTCGGAGGCGGCCGCCTTCGCCGAGGCGGTGGACGCGGCGGTCGAGCGGCAGGCGGAGATCTTCGATCTGACCGATCCGGCGCGGGCGAAAGCGCTGCGGGCCGACGCGCTGCATCCGATCCGGCTGCGGCATCAGGATCTGCTGACCCAGCTGGCCGTGAGCGCACAGGGCTATCTGGCGCTGGATCTGGTGCGGCGCAACAACGACGAGCTGATCCGCGGGATCGAACGGGCGGTGTCGACCACGGTCGCGGCGCTGCGGGTCGCCCTGCTGGTGAGCGGCGCGCTCGCCGGGCAGCGCGACGTCCTCGACGAGGTCCAAGCCGTACAGGCCACCACCGACGGGCTGATCAGGGCCAACGCCGAACTGCTGGAACTGCGCAGCGCCGAGATCCAGCGCGCGGGCAGCGATCCGGCGGTGGCGGTGGCGACGATCCGCGAGTCGTTCGAGCGGATCTATCGCAGTATCGACGCGATCGACGAGTTCAAGGCGGGGGCCGTCTCGACGATGGCGGCGACCGTGGAGGCGTTGTCCGGGGAGATCCGGCGTGCCGAAGACCATCTGCGCCGGTCTCACGAGACGGCGACGGCCGAGGGGGCATCGTGAAACGCTGGGCGGTCACGGCGATCAGCGCGGTTTGCGCACTGTCGCTGGTTTCCTGTGCTTCGAGTGAAGGCGGGACGCAAGGACTCGGGGAGGCCGAACCCGGCACTCTGCGGGTGCTCGCGGGCAGCGAACTGGCGGATATGCGACCGCTGCTGGAGCAGGAAGCGGCGGCCACCGGGGTCAAGGTCAAGTTCCAGTTCACCGGGACGCTGGAGGGCACCGAATCGCTCGCGAGCGGGAACGCGGACGGCCAGTACGACGCCGTCTGGTTCTCGTCGAACCGCTATCCCTCGGCCGTTCCCGAAGCCGCGAAACGCTTGGGAGAGCAGGCGAAGATCATGAGTTCGCCGGTGGTGCTCGGGCTTTCCACGTCGGCGGCGCAGCGGCTCGGCTGGGCCGGGCGGCCGGTGGGCTGGGGGGAAATCGCCGAACAGGCCGGGAAGAAGACCTTCACCTACGGTATGACCGATCCGTCGGCGTCGAACTCCGGATTCTCGGCGCTGGTCGGGGTCGCCTCGGCGCTCGCGGGCGCGGGTAACGCCATCGACGCCCAGCAGATCGCTTCCGTCACCCCGAAACTGACCGAGTTCTTCAGCGCGCAGGCGATGTCGGCGAGCTCGTCCGGCTGGCTTTCCGAGGCATACCAACGGCGCGCGACCGGTCAGGATCCCGGCAAGAAGGTCGACGGCCTGATCAACTACGAGTCCGTCCTGCTGTCGATGAACGCGAGCGGGAAGCTCCCCGAACCGCTGACGCTGGTGTACCCCTCCGACGGCGTCGTCACCGCCGATTACCCGCTGACGTTGTTGCAGAGCGCGAATTCCGACGCGCGCGACGCGCACCGCAAGCTGGCCGAACGGCTGCGCACCCCGGACACGCAGCGCAAGATCATGGAGACCACGCAGCGCCGCCCCGTCGTGCCCGGCGTCCAGCTCGGGCAGCAGTTCGCGCGGAAGGACCTCGTCGAGCTGCCGTTCCCGGCGACGCAGCAAGCGGTCGACGCGTTGCTGGGCGCCTACTTCGACAAGATCCGGCGACCCTCGCGGACGCTGTACGTGCTCGACACCTCAGGCTCCATGGCGGGCGACCGGATCGAGGCGCTGCGGACCGCGCTCGCCGGGCTGACCGGCGCCGACGGTTCGCTGACCGGGCGGTACCGGCGGTTCCGCAGCCGCGAAGAGGTCACGATGCTGCCGTTCGACACGGTGCCGGGCCGCCCGGAGACCTTCGTCGTCCCGGAAGGCGATCCACAACCCACCTTGGACAAGATCAAGCATTTCGCCGAAGACCTCGACGCGGACGGCGGTACCGCGATCTACGACAGCCTGGATTGCGCGTATGAGATCCTGGGGCCGCTGGTCGCCCGGGACCCGGACCGGTTCACCTCGATCGTGCTGATGACCGACGGAGCGAACGCGGGCGGCTCCACGTTCGCGGACTTCCAGCGGAAGTTCCCGGCATTGCCGGAGGCGATGCGGCAGATCCCGGTGTTCACCGTGATCTTCGGCGAGGGTGACTCCGCCGAACTGAGCGAGGTCGCGAAACGCACCGGCGGAAACGTCTTCGACGCGCGTGGTGACGTGCTGCCCAAGGTGTTCCAGGAAATCCGCGGGTACCAATGATCCGGTACCTCGGCTCCACGAAGAACCTCGCCGGCTGCGTCGGCGGGCTGATCGGGCTCGTGCTGTACCTGACCGGCGTCGTCGGCGGGCTGTGGCCGGTGGTCGTCGCGGGGCTCTACGCGGTGTTCGCCCTGCTCGCGCCGCCCGAACGGGTCCGGCTGGTGGGGGTGGACGCGGTCGTCGAAGCCGGGCAGCTCCGGGCGGATCTCGATTCGCTGGTGGCCAAGGTGACCGAGCGAGCGCAGCGGATGCCGGAGTCCTCTGTGGACGGTGTACGGCGGATCGCCGGGATCATCGACGACATGTTGTCACGGCCGGAGCGGTGGGCGGCCAACCCGGACGTCCAGCACGCCGTCACCCGGTTGGCGCGGACGGATCTGCCGCTGTCGGTGGAGACCTACCTGAATCTGCCGTGGTGGTTCGCGGGCAAACGGCGGGCCGGTGAGCCGAGCGCTTCCGACGAACTCCTCGCGCAACTGGAGCTTTTGGAGACCGAAGCGCACCGCATCGCGGAACGGTTCTACGCCGGCGACGTCCACCAGCAGGCCGATCACACGCGCTATCTGCGCGAGCGTGGTGAATCGGCTTAGCGCGTCCCGATCATCGGAAAGCGAAAAAAGTCTGCCGGTCATTCTGCATGGGCACGCCCGATTTCCCGTGGTGGACTGCGTAACGCCGATCAGGTCGTGGTCGGTGTTCCGTCTTCCTCAGGGAGTTCAGACGTGCGTAAGTACAGACATTGGGCGGCCGCCGCGGCCGCGGCGGTGATGTGCCTCGCCGGTGGTACCCCGGCGAACGCCGAACAGCGCGGTGATCACTGTGTCGCCGACACAGCGACCGGAGTGATCCGGTGCTTCGACAGCGTCGGCGAGTCGCTCGCCGCGGCGAAGGCCGGAAAGGTCGGCGCCTCCGCGACGGTGATCAGCGTGCTTTACGAACACGCGAACTTCGGCGGCGCGAGCGTCGCCGTCACCGGGTCGCCGTGCGTCGAGGGGACCAACCAGACCATCGGCTTCCTCGGCGACTGGAACGACAAGATCTCCTCGTTCCAGACCTTCAACAACTGCTACATCACGATGTACGAGCACGCCGAATACCAAGGCGGCAGCCAGGAATGGTACGCCAACGACAGTGGTAACTACGGGTCGAACATGAACGACCGCGGCAGTTCGGTGGTGTACTCGCGCGGACCGTCGCGCGCCGAACTGCTCAAGGACTGCGGCCGCGCCACCAAGACCTGCAACGCCCACGTCGACCAGCGCGGCCAGGACTTCTACGGCGACTGGGGCCGCGTGGACACGGTGTACAACTGCAGCGCCAACAAGATCACCCAGGTGATCGGCAAACGCGACACCCGCAGCGGGAAGAACACGGTGTCGAACGAGATCAGCGTGAGCGCGGGTTTCGAGTTCCTCGTCGACTGGTCGGTCGCGTACAAGCGCACGTGGGGCCAGGAATGGGGCTGGGAGACCAGCGAGAGCGTCGAGACCCGGATCGAGGTCAACCCGGGCTACTGGGCTGGCCTGGACCGCTCACCGGTGATGCGGGTGGCCAGCGGCTCGTACGACATGTGGTACGACAAGCGCCGGTGGGGTCACCACCAGTGGTACGTCTGGAACTTCAGCGGTGAGGGCCCGGCGCCCGGTGTCGTGGGGCAGACCAGGACGGTCGGCAAAAAGATGACCTCGGAGGAGAAGAAGAAGGTGTGCGGGAAGTCTGCCGGGCTCGTGCGTTCCTCCGGCGGGGCTCAGGCGGAAAGTGCCTCGGCCGCTCCCTCGGTGCCGGCCGCGCCCGCGGTGCGCGTCGCGGAGGGGCCGCTGCACAGCTAGCCCGGTGAGGCGTCGGTACAGGTGGTCGTGAGTGGCGATTAGGGGTTTTAAACCAAAAACCCCACAAAACCCCCCCCCCCCCCCCCGGCGCGGGGGGGGGGGGGGGGGGGGCCGCCTCACCCCGCGCCCGGGTGGGGGGCGTGCCTGGGGGGGGTGGGGGGGCTTGTGGTTAAAAACCCCCACCCCCCACCCACGACCCACCCGACCCAGCGGGCCGGTTCGTGGGTCAGCGGCCGCCGAGTCGCGGCAGGGTCAGCGTGGTCACCGCCGTCATCACCCAGCCCAGCAGGTCGCCGAGCGGGATGGTGGACAGCTTTTCCGGCCATTCGTCGGCCAGGGCCTGCAGGACGAGGTGACCGTCGTGCGCTTCGACCGCGGTGAGCCGGATCCCGCGCGGCAGTTCCGGCAGCGGGAGCACGATCGGCTTGAGGCGGGAGGGCGGCCCGAACCGGCGCCGTCCGATGTGGACGGCCATCGGCCGGAGGACGACGGCGTCTCCCTCCACAGTGGACTCCAGGGCGAGATGACCCCAGCGGGGCCGTTTCTCCCAGTGGACATGGAAGTGCCCGTCCTCGCCAGGGGTGACGATGATGCCCGGCCGGACCTCGGCGACCCGCTCCCGCAGGATCTCGGGAGCCACCCGGATCGCCATCTTCACCTGGTCGGGGATGACGGCCGGGGAGGGAAGCGAACGGAGCCTGACGTTCGACGCCAGAACGGTGATGCGCTCGAGTGGCGTGTCCGGCCAGTCGACGTCCTCCACCACAATGCGGACGTCACCGACCCGGCCGGTGGCGGCGAGGCTGAGGCTGTCGGCCTGGTAGTCGAGTCCGGTCAGGGTGAGCCCGACGTCGTGCCCGTCCACCTTGGTCGTCAACCGGCGCCCGACCAGCTGTTCGGTCACGGTCTTCAGCACCGCGGCCGGGGTCAGCGGCACATTCGGCAACAGCGCCCGCCCGGCGGCGGCCAGGCCGAACAGCTCGGGAAGCGGGTTCAGGTCGAACCGTCTGCCTTCGCTCATCCGTCCAGTGTCGCCGAACGGGACGCCGGTCGCCGCCGCAGGGGGTCAGCGGGCCGCGATACGGGCGATGACGCCCGCCAGGATCACCCAGAACGCCGCGGCCAGACCGTAGTTGAGGATGACCGCGAGGTTCGGGTCACTCACCGGGAAGAGGCCTGGCCAGAACAACGCCAGCGGACCGGCCAGTGACTGGATGAAGATGAAGAAACCGTTGCCCGCGTTGGCACCTGCGAGCACCATGACCATGTACAGCAGTTCGATGAAAGCGAACAGCGCGCCGACGCCGATGATGATCCGTACGGCCGTGTTGCTTCTGCTGGTGGTTCGCCATCTGGACATAGCGGAAAAGTTCCCGGATTCCGCGGTGGCAAACGTTTCACCAGCCAAGTTGCGCCGATCGGCCGTATTCACCTACTCCTCGTAGGCCGCCAGTGACCGTGCGATGGCCCAATCCTGCGCGGCGACCCCGACGGACTTGAACACGGTCCTACCCGAGACCGCGGGCGGTTTTCGCAAAGCGGCGCCGAGTTCCACGATCGACCCGCGTTCGAGCAGGCCGTCCGCGACGGCCTGGATGACCTCGCCCGCCTCTTCGAGCGCGGCTTCGAGCTGGTCGACCAGCACGAGCGACGCGGTCGCCAGCAGTTCGGCCGGCAGTTCCCGCATCGACGGCCGGAACGAGCCGATCGCGTTGACGTGGACGTTCTCCGGCAGGTCGGACAGGGCGAAGAGCGGGGTTTCCGACGAGGTCGCGCAATTGACGATCTCCGCGTCCGCCAAGGCGTCTTCGACGCGCTCGGTGACCCGGAAGGACACGGCAGGGAACTCCTCGGCGAGCCGATCGGCGAGCGCGTGGGCCTTGGCGGGCGTCCGGCCGTGGATCGCGACGTCGCGCAGTTCCCGCACCGCGGCGATCGCGCGGACCTGGTCGGCCGCCTGCGCGCCGGAGCCGAGCAGCGCGAGGTTTCCGGCGTCGGCGGGGGCGAGCAGATCGGTCGCGACGCCGGTGACCGCGCCGGTGCGCAACGTGGTCACGGCGGCCGCGTCGGCGACGAGCGGAGCGCCCGCGCCCGTCCACACCACGGTGCCGAGGATGGCCGGATCACGGTCCAGCCGGATCCCGAGCGTCTTGACCACCGCCGTTCCCGACGGGTCGTGGTGTGCCGTCATCACCAGCACCCGGCCACCGCCGAAGACGAGCCGTTCCGGCTGGGTGAAATGCCCGGCCGCGAGTTCGGTGAACGCGTCACGGACGGCCTTGACCGCGTCCCGCATGGGGACGGCCGCGCGGACCTCGTCGTCGCTGAGGGTTCGTGGCACCGTGCCCCCTAACCGGCCGCGCTGTCGTCCAGCGGCGCGCCCCGCCACTGCCAGCCCGCCCGGGACGGCCGTCCTGGCAGTTCCGTCCGGTCCGTCGCCCACAGCAACGCGGTCCAAGGATCGAGGCCGACGGCGTCCACGTCCGGGAACATCCGCGCCAGGACACGGGAACACACCTCCCTCGGGGGATCGAGGGTGACGTCGAGGCCGCGCGCCATGTCCTCGCCGTGGACGAGTGCCTCGACGCAGCCCATTCCGGCGAAACCCTCGAGGTCTGCGCGGCCGCTCGGGTGATACGCGCGGACGTCCGGGACGGCCGTGCGCAGGGTGGCGCTCAGGATGCCGCCGCCGACCGTGACGAATTCCAGCATCTCCGACGGTGTCGCGGCCTGGTCGGCGACGGCTTCGAAACACACGAAACGCGGTGTCGACGGCCGGGCGATCAGCAGTGCGGCGTAAGAGATGAGACAGTCACCGAGGTGCTCGGCGGTCCGCCAGGCGTTCAGTTCGCCGGTGCCAGGGGCCGCCGACCAATCGCGACCCGACGCTTGGCGCAGTCCGCCGGTCACACTTGCTATCGCCGCGTCGAGGTCGTCGGGCGTGACTGTCATCAGGCATCAACTCAAGGGTGTCGGAAACGCCGCCGTTCTCCGAAGCGTAGCTCTTCGCAGGCGTAACTCGCGTGCTCGGACACGGATCTCACGTGCCTGGAGCCCGCACTCGCGTGTCCTGTTCCGCAACAAATGCGGGACACACCTTCGAGAAATCGATTATCATTGTCACTATGACCATCTGGGGTGACAGCTGGGACCGTCTCATGGCGAAGTACCAGCCGGGCCGGGACCAAGCGATGAACCGGATGATCGACCTCATCCGAACCCGCTGCGAAACCAAGGCGCCGCGGGTCCTCGACCTCGGCGGCGGCACCGGTACCTTCAGCGCCCGCCTGATCGAGCGCGTCCCCCAGGCGGAGGTCACGCTGGTCGACTTCGATCCGGTGATGCTCGCGATCGCCCGATCGACGCTGCCGCCCGCCGTCCGGCCGGTGCGCGCCGATTTGCGTGACCCGGTGTGGACCGATCCGTTACCGCCGGGCGGCTACGACGTCGTGGTCGCGATCATGACGTTGCACTATCTGCCCGCCGAGCGGTTGACTCAGGTGTACGCCGAACTCTCCGATCTCGTCCGCCCCGGAGGATTCCTCGTCACAGTGGACGACATGCCGGACGCGGACGCCGGAAAACGGGTCGCGGTCGACGACGGCTCGTGGGCGAACTGGTGGGCGGGTGTCGCGGCGGATCCGGTGCTCGGTCCGGCCGCGGCGGAACGGGCCGTCCTCTTCGACGGCGCCGTCTCGGCTGAGTGGCATCCACCGGCCGGCTGGCATCTGCGGGCGTTGAGCGGCCGGTCCTTCGACACCGTCGAGGTCGTCTGGCGCGATGGCGGGCAGGGCGCCGTCGCCGCCTTCAAACCGGGCCGAGAAGGCTAGTCCTCGGTCGCGGGAAGCAGTTCCCGCAGCATCGCCAGCAGTTCCCGCCGGTCCCCGGCCCCGAGTTTCCCCCGGATCCGGGCCATATGGTGCTCCACGGTCTTCCCGGAGATGAACAGTTTGCTCCCGGCCTGCTTGTAGGTCAGCCCGTCGACGACCAGGCGGGCGACCTCCAGTTCGCGTTCGCTCAACGCGCTCAGTCCGGTCGCCGCGACGGGTTCCGGAGCGCGGCCCTGGAACTGCCGTGCCGCTTCGAGCAGCTGCACCATCGCCTTCCGGTCCGAGGTCCGGATCGCCGCTTGACCGGCCAGCCGTGACGCGTCCCAGCAGAGCCCGAGTTCGTGCAGTTCGGCCGCGGACCCGGTGATCGGTTCGGGGTCGAAGTCCCCGGTCAACACCGCGAGCCAGCCAGTCGCGGCCGAGGCCAGCGCCGCCGGATAACGGCCGCAGGAAGCGAAATCGTTCAATGCGGCCAAATGCTCTTCGGCCAGTGAGTGGTTTTCCACGGTGATGGCGGCGTGCAGTTCGTGCCAGCGCAGTGTCGCCGTCCACAGTGGAGGGTTGCCGAGGGCGTCGAGCACGGTATGCGCCCGCTCCAGCTGTCCGGCGAGTTTGGCGCTCGCGCCTGCCCGCGCGGCCGCGATGGTGAGTTCTCCCAGTGGCAGCAACGAATACAGATCCGGCTGCTGGCGCATCGACGCCTGATACGCGCGGTCCCAGGACCGTTGCAGCCCGGGCAGATCGCTCGCCCGTCGCGCCAGGCCCAGCTGAAGCGTGGCGGCGAAGAGTTCGTCGCGGGCTTCGAGACCGTCCGGCGGCATCAAGGCCTCGGCGGCCGTCTTGAGGTCCCCCGAGGTCATCGCGACCCAGCCCCGCAGCAGCCGGTGCCGTTTCGCGAGCAGGTCGCCGCCGATCCGTCCGCTCACCGCGCGCGCCAGCACCGATTCGGCCAGCGCGAGTTCGCCGGAATGCAGCCCCACCAACGCCGCGAGCGCGGCCGGGCTGTCCGGGAGCGGCGCGGGCGCCCCCGCCGACTCCAGCATCGACGCCGCGCCGAGCAGGGCCGACAGGGTTTCCGAGCCGCAGCCGGAGACCGAGTCGGTGATCGCGCGCGCCATCCGTGAGGCGGCGCCCGCGAACAGGGTCGGGACCTCGGGGGTCTCCAGCACACCGCGGGCGGCTTCCGGTTTTCCGGTGCCCACCAAGGCGATCGCGGCGAACGCCTTCGATCCGGCCCGGCCGGACCACTGATACAGCTCCGCGCTGTGCGCGAGTTCGCCGCGATGCGCCAGCACGGTCCCGGCCACTTCTGCGCCCGCGGCGCGGGCATCCACGCCGTCGGGGTCGTCGGTGTTGCCGAGCAGGCCGTCACCGAGCCGGAGTGCGGTGTCGAGATCCCCGGCCAGTGCCGCGGCGTGCGCCCAGCCGACGGTGAGCGCCGCGCCGCGCCCACCGGCCTCGGACGCGGCTTCGTAGAACCGCGCCGCGAGTTTCGTGTCGTCGGGCATCGCCTCACGCGCGGCCGCCTCGAAGGCCGCCGCCGCGCTCGCACCCGAACTTCCCGTCCCCAGCAGGGAACGGGCGAGCTCCAGTACCGGAAGTCCTTCGCGCAGCTGGAGTTCCACCAGCCGCTGCAGCACGGTCAGGCGTCGGCCCGGAGATCCCCAGGCGCGGACGGCTTCGGCGGCGATCGGCAGCAGAGCGTCGTCCTCGCCGAGCAGCCCGGTCGCCCTGGCACCGTCGAAGATCTCGGGGAGCCCGTCGCGGTCGCGGTTGAGCAGGGCCGCCAGGAGATCGAGGTTCCGGCCCGCCCCGGCTTCGGCCGCGATCAGGTAGCGGTGCACGTCGTCGTCGAGTTGTTCCAGCTCGGCGCGGAAATCCGCGAGCTGACCGGTGACCGCGCGGAGCACGAGTCTCGGCACCCCACCGGTTCTGGCGTGGACGGCTTCGGCCGTGGCCGGGTCACCGCCTGCCTGCTCGACGAGCCGCCGGACGTCCTCGACGCCGAACGCGCCCAAGGACACCGACCGGCCGAAGGAGTCCGCGAGCGGGCGCAGCGCTTTGGTCCGCGCCGTCGGGCGGAACGCCAGCACCACCGGCGCGGTCGTTTCGTCCGCTCTCGCTTTGATCTTCGCGATCTCGTCGTCGTCGAGCTGGTCGGCGTCGTCGATCAGCAAGGCCTCGACCCCGGCGCTCGCGTAGTGGCGTCCGAGCAGGCCGAGCAGATGGGTCTTCCCGTACCCGCCGGGGGCGACGACGGTGACCCGCGCCGTCAGTTCCGGCGCGGCGATCACCTCGTCGAGCAGACGCCGGGCATCCGGATGGATGATGCCGGGCTTGTCGAGCAGTGCGTTCAACAGCGACCTTCGGGGGATGTCGTGGCAGCGCCGGGGGTGGCCGGCGCGCAGCTGCTGGAAGCGGGAGGGGCTTGGTGTCCCTTGTCCGCGGTGGCTTCTCGAGTGGTCAGGGTGAGCAGCAGGGTGGTCGCGGCCAGTACCACGACCGCGGCCGCGGCGACGAGGGGCTTGCGTCGGCTGAGCAGTTTCGCCGCCCCGGTGCGTTCTGGCAAGGGGAACGGCGTGATGTCCACCGGGGGCCGTTCCGGCCGCTCGGTGAGCTCCGGAACCGCGTCCACCCTGGGCAGCAAGGTGGTTTCCACGGTCGCGACGGCATCCGATCGCGCACCGCCGGGTTGAGGAATGTCACGTCGTGCGGCGATGTTCGCCGCCCCGGTCGCCACCGTCAGCACCGGGTCACTCGAGGCGAAGAGCGCGCAAGGGGTCCGTCCGGGAACCGGGGGAGCCTCGCCGGCGAGCACGAGGCCCGCCAGCGCCTGCGGCTGGACCCCGGCGCCGTGCGCGAGTTCGAAGACCTTGCCGACGGCCTCACCGGGGTCGACGCCTTCGATCGTCTTGACCGGCTGCCAGCCGTTGATCCCGGCGGTGGCGATCGTGACCACCGCGCCGTCCGGGCCGAACTCGCAGACACCGGCGGTGACGTCGCCCTGCGGGGCGAGGTACGCGTGCAGCGCGGCGATGGGGGCCGCCACCAGGGCGGCGCGGGGGAAGCCTGCTTCGGCCAGCGCCCGGCGCAGCAGGTCGCGGCGGAACGAGCCCCAGCCGACGGGATGGGTGAGCACGATGTGCTGCGGTTTCTCCCCGAATCGCTCGGCCGCCTGGTCCACCGCGGCGTCCACGAGGACGGCGCTGAGGGATTCGGCGGGGAACCGTTCACCGCCGACGATGACCGGGACGTCGTCGCCGACCCGGTCGTGGAACCCGGTCAGCAGGCGGGCGGGCGCGGACAGCCCGGCCTCGACCGCCGCGTCACCGGTGAGCAGGTAGCCGTCATCGTCGAGGAACACCGCGGACGCCGCGGCCGGGCCGCGCGCGCCGAGCCACAACGGTTCCGGCGTGCCCCAGCCGTCGCCGGACTGCGCGCAGGTGGCGGCGGTGGTGCGGGTCGAGGCGATATCGATGCCGAGGACGTAGGGCAACGAGCATCCTCCTTCGCTTGACCAGCCCCTAAGGACCGACTGGGCCCCTAAAGACAAACCAGGGCCATTCACCCGTACGGCTTGACCCTTCTGGGTGAGAGCTGGCATTAAACCCAACGGGGCGCGTCTCGGTTAAGCCCCTAACGCCCTAACGATGTCATACCGATCCCCTATTGGCTGAGTGAGCGACGACCGGGAGTGATCCCCGATGTGCGGGGAGGTGCCCCCTCACTAGCTTCGGTGACCTGCGAGCAGCCGTGCCCTCAGGCGCTGCGTTCGCCTCATCGCCCCAGACCCCACAGGAGAGTCCTTTCATGGGTTCCGTTCAGACCCTGCACGACTTCACGCTGAACCTGCTGAACGACACCGCGGCCCGCGCGGCGTTCGCCAACGACCCGCAGCAGGTGCTGGCCGACGCCGGCCTCGGTGACATCAACGCCGCCGACGTGCACGAGGTCGTCCCGCTGGTGCTCGACTTCGTCCCGGTCGACGCCGCCACCGGCGTGACCGGCACCGCGGCCTCCACCGCCGACAACCTTGCCGGCATCGGTGGCGTCACGAACGCCGTCAACGGCACCGACGGCGAGTGCGCCGACGGTGTCCAGGGCGCGATCGACCAGCTCACCGCGCTGACCGCCGGTCTGCCGGTCGACGTCCCCGCCGTCGGCTCCGGCGGCCTGCCGGGCGTGCCGAGCCTCCCCGAGGTCGGCGTCCCGGGTGTCCCGGCCGTTCCGGGCCTGCCGGAGCTGGGCCTGCCCGAGGTCGGCGTGCCGAGCCTCGGTGACCTGCCGCTCGACGTCCCGAGCCTGCCGGGTGTCCCGGCCGTCTCCGACGTGACCGACGTGTCGAACGCCGCCGCCGGCGTGACCGCCCTCGCGCAGAACACCGTCGGCAGCTTCGGCCTGACCGATGACCTTTCGCGCGGCCTCGACTCCGCGGCCCTCGGCCAGGCCGGTGGCGTGGCGGGCGGCGCCGTCGACACCGCGACCGACCTCGTCCACGACGTCCCCGCCGTGGACGCCGTCCAGGTCCCGGCGCTCGACTCTGTTCCGGCCGCCGGCGACCTGACCAGCGACCTGCCGCGCGCCGACGGTGTCGCGGGCGGTGCCCCGGACTTCCTGTCCACGGTCGGTGACCTGACCAGCGTCATCGGCAACGTCGGCGTCGCCGACGTCACCACCAAGGTGCACGAGGTCGCGAACAACTACGCGAACGGTGACATCGCCAACAACCACGGCGACGTCACCGGCAGCGTGGCGGGCAACGTGGCCAACGAGGTCGCCAGCGTCGCGAACCACGCGGGTGTCTCCGACGTCCACGACGTGGTCTCCGAGGTCGGCAACAACATCGGCCACAACGTCGGCAACATCGGTGACATCCACATCGGTGGCGGCGACATCGCCTCGGGCAACGACATCCACATCGGCTGATCCGAATACTTTTCAGCTCTGTGCCAGGGCCCCGCGACCGCCGCAGGTCGCGGGGCCCGCACGCCTGTGTTGGCCTATGCCACATTGATTCCGCGCTTGGTTAAGGGAACACTGCATCCCCGTGACAGCCCCCGCCTGGCTCGACGTGCTCAACGAGACCTTGGACGCCTGTGTCGTCCATGGTCGCGCCGACCTGGCCGAACGGCTCCGGCGCAGACGTGACCAGCAGGCGCCGGGCACCCGGATCGCGGTGGTCGGTTTTCCCAAGCAGGGCAAGGGTTACCTGCTCAACGCGTTGCTGAACGCGCCGGTCTGCGCGGTCGGGGACGCGAGTACGCCCGCCGTGCCGACCGAGATCGGCTACGCCAGCGATCCCGCCGCGACGCTGGTCGGGCACGCCCGTGAACGCGTCCCGGTCGGTGATCTCGCCAAGGAACTCGAGGTCCGCCCGCCCGGTTCCCTGCGCCGCGTCGAGGTCGGCCTGCCGCGCGAACTGCTCGGCACTGGCCTTGTCCTGGTGGACACCCCGGCCATCGGCGATCCCCGGTCGCCGCGTACGGCGGCCACGCTCGACGTCCTCGCCGACGCGCACGCGGTGATCCTCGTCTCCGACGCGTCGCAGGAACTCCAGCCTGCCGAACTCGCGCTGGCCCGGCACATCCGGACCTGGTGCCCGGCCTTGGTGCTGGCGCTGACCAAGATCGACGTCAGCCCCGACTGGCGGGAACTCGCCGCGCGCAACCGTGCCGCGCTTTCGGAGACCGGGGTCGCCGCAGACGTCTTCCCCGTGTCCGCGACGGTGCGCCAGGCCGCCGCGAAGGCCGGTGACGCCGACCTCAATGGACGGTCCGGTTTCCCGCAACTCCTGAACTGGGTGGGAGAACAGGCCGCGCGTCCGATCGAACGCACCCGGGCGCTCGCCGCCGCGGTGAGCGTCCGTGCGGCGGCGGTCGAACTGGTCGAGACGCTGCAGACGCGGCTCAACGCGGTTCCGCAGGACAGCGGGATCGACCAGGTCACCCTGCTGCACCAGGCACAACGGCGCTCCGAGGAACTGCGGCGGCAGAACGTCCGCTGGCAGAACCTGTTGTCGGACGAGATCACCGATCTGGTCTCCGACGCCGAATACGACCTGCGTGAGCGGACGCGGGTGATCGTGCGGCATATCGACCGCACCTTCGACGAAGGCGATCCGGTGCAGATCTGGCCGGATTTCCAAGCCTGGCTGGAGGAAAACCTCGCCGAGGCGGTCGAGACGAACTACCACTGGGTGTCGGACCGGGCGACGTGGATCGCGCACGCGGTCGCCACGAGTTTCGGGCCGCGGTTCGGTCAGGTGCCGGATCTGCCGCTCACCGGGTCCGGTGTGGACTCGATCCCCGAAGTCGGCACCCCCAAGATCGAACGGTTCAAGATCGGCCAGAAACTCTTCACCGGGTTGCGCGGTTCCTACGGCGGCGTGCTGATGTTCGGCCTGGTCACCAGTCTCGCCGGGCTGCCGCTGATCAACCCGGTCTCGCTCGGCGCCGGTGTCGCGTTCGCCACCAAGAGCGTGCGCGACGAAGGCGGGATGCGGTTGCAGCGGCGGCAGGCGCTGGCGAAGGCCGCGGCGCAACGCCACGTCGACGACGTGTTCATCCGGTTCAGCAAGGAGATCAAGGACGAGATCCGCCAGGTCCAGCGGCGGCTGCGGGACCATTTCGCCGCGCTGTCGGACGAGCTCGCGGAAGAGTTGACGCGCCAACGGGAACTGATCGTGGCCGGCTCCGCCGAACGGGATCGGCGCACGCAGCGGGTCAAGAAGGAGATCGACCGGCTGGCCGCACTGCACCGGAAGGCAGGAGCCTTGGGCGTGACCGCCCGCGATGTCCGGGAGCTCTCCGCGTGACGGCTCTCGACGTCCGTGAACTCCTGACCGACGCCGCGGCGCTCTACCGGGATCGCCCGCCCGCGGTGGCGATGCTGCGGGAATGCCTGGAACGGCTGGAAGAACCGCTCCGGGTCGGTTTCGTCGGCACACCGGGAACCGGGAAGTCCACTTTGGTCTCCGCACTCGCGGAATGGCCGACGCGAGCGCTGCGCGAACTCGACCTGTTCGACACCCCGGCGCTCGCGGAACACGTCGACGCGACAGTACGGTTGGTGCGCCATCTCGAACCCGACGAACTCGACGGCGCCAGGCCGGCCGGCGGTTCGGCGTTCGCGCGGCAGAGCGCGGTGAACTCGGTGCTGGTACTCGGGAGGTCCGACGAGGTCGGCGCGGGCCGGATCGACGCCTTGCTCACCGCGAAACAACTGGCGCGGCGGGCTTGGCGTGAAGATCCGCGGTGCGCGGGGTTCCAGGGAGTCATCGCGGTCGCCGGGCAGCTCGGGTACGCCGGACGCGCGCTGCGGGACGACGAATTCGAGGTCCTGCGGGCGATGGCGTCGATCTCACGCCAGGACCTGGAGCGCAACCTCCTGTCCGTCGATTCCTTTGTGGACGATCCGTTCCCGGTGCGGATCCCGCCGGAGTCACGGAAACATCTGGTCTCGCGGTTCGGGCTCTACGGCGTCCGGCTGGCGATCACGCTGATCCGCACCGGTTGCGAGAACAGACTGAAACTCTCGGCGGAACTCGTGCACCGCAGCGGTCTCGGTGACCTGCGGGACACGCTCGCCGGCTGCTTCGTCGCCAGGGCCGAAGCGCTGAAAGCCCGCACGGCGGTGCTGCGGCTGGAAGGTCTGCTGACCGCCGAACCGCGTCCGCACGGTGACCGGCTGGCCGCACGGGTGGAACGGTTCGCCGCGGCCGCGCACGACTTCCGGGAACTGCGGCTCATCGCCGACATCCGGGGCGGCCGCACGGCGCTGTCCGGCGAGATCGCCGAGGAGGCGGCACGACTGCTCGGCGCGCAGGGACTCGCGCCCACCGAGCGGCTCGGTCTCGAACCCGACGCGGATCCGGCCGAGATCCACGGGGGCGCGGAGAACGCGCTCGTCCGCTGGCGGCACGAGGCCGAGCGGCCCGACGCCGCGCACGCGGAACGCGCCGCCGCGCGGGTGATCGTGCGATCGGTGGAAGGACTCCTCAACCTGTTCGTCGCCTGACGCCACCCCCGCGTTTCGTTCGCTGTTGAGGGGTAAGGCAAACGTGGCGCGGTCCGATGCGCGGGTCCGGGCTGGCTGACGGAGGTCGGGGGTCGTGAGTGGCGATTCGGGTTCTAACCCTATTCGTCACTCACGACCCCCTCAAGGAACGCGTTCACAGGACGTAACGCCGGGTCCTAGGCGTTGCCGAGCACCCGGGTCACGGTGATCTCGATGACCACACGTTCCGGGTTGGGTTTGGGCTGCCGGTAGCGCACGGCGTAGCGGTTTTCGGCGTCGCGGACCGATTCCGGATCTTCGCGCAGGACCGCGCGTCCTTCCAAAGTGGACCACCGGGGCCCGTCCAGCTGGCAGGCCGCGACCGGTATGCCCTTTTCGCCCGCTTCCTTGATCATGCGGGCCTTCTTCGACGAGCGGAACGTGATCACGCGGGCGATCCCGGCCTCGAAGTCCACCGTGACCCCCACGGCGACGACATGCGGGGTCCCGTCGGGGCGGACGGTGGTCAGGGTGGCGAGATGCCGCTCGGTCCAGAAGTCCCGGAAGGCCTCGCCGCGCGCGCTCAGGTCGATCGTCATGACCCCACGCTAGGACATCGTTCACGCAAGCGTCTTTTGAGGTAATAGTAAGGAAACTTTCTTAACTCTCTTGTTTTTGGCGGACCCGGATGTCACTCTCGAAAAGCGCCGCCGCCACCAACGATGTTTCCGGAGGAGCCATGAGAAAGACCGTTCGGACAGTGCTGGCCGCGGCCGCGCTGACCGCCGGGCTGGTCGCCACGACCGCCCCCGCCACCGCGGCCACCGCTCAAGGAACCCCTTACCTGCCGGGCGTTCTGCGCCCCTCGGTGTCGCAGGCGACGCAGGACGCGGCACTCGCGAAGTACTACGACTACTGGAAGAAGAACTTCCTCACCACCAAGTGCGGGACGGGCACCTACGCGGTCAAGGCGCCGGACGCCGACCACGCCTTCGTCGCCGAGGGCCAGGGTTACGGGATGACCATCGCGGCGATGATGGGGACCAAGGACTCGCAGGCCCGCACCGTCTTCGACGGCATCCTGAAGTTCGTGAAGGCGCATCCCTCGTCGATCGACCGGGATCTGCACGCCGCCGAGCAGGATGAGAACTGCAAGAGCGTCAACGGCGTCGACTCGGCCACCGACGGTGACCTCGAAATCGCCTACGGCCTGCTCATCGCCGACAAGGTCTGGGGTAGCGGCGGTTCGGTGAACTACAAGGCCGAGGCGCTGCGGATCATCAAGGCCATCAAGCGCAGCGAGGTGCACCCCACCACCAAGTTCATGCGGCTGGCCGACTGGGCCGACGAGGGCAAGTACGTCTACAGCTCGCGTTCCTCCGACTGGATGCCGGGCCACCTCCGCGCGTTCGAGAAGGTCACCGGGGACACGTTCTGGGGTCAGGTCCGTACCCGGCAGGAGCAGGCCGTCACCCAGATCCAGCAGCAGTACTCGCCGAAGACCGGGCTGATCCCGGACTTCGTCGTCAACACCAACTCCACGCCGAAGCCCGCTCCGGACGGCTTCCTCGAAGAACACGACCCGCACTACAGCTACAACGCCTGCCGCGACCCGTGGCGCCTCGGTGTCGACGGCATCACCGTGTCGGGCAGCCCGGCGCAGGGCCAGGTGCGGAAGATGAACACCTGGATCCAGCAGACGACCGGCGGCGACCCGGCCAAGATCACCACCGGCTACACGCTGTCGGGCTCCAAGCTTTCCGGCGAGTCGGGTCAGCACCCCTGCTTCACCGCGTCGTTCGCCATCGCGGCGATGAACGACCCGGGCAGTCAGGCCTGGCTGGACAAGCTGTGGACCTCGATCACGACCTGGACGCCGAACTCCAAGGACTACTACGGCACCGGCATCACCCTGCAGGTCCTGCTCATCCTCTCGGGGAACTACATCGCGGTCTGAGCTCCGCGCGTGAAGGCCCCCTTCCCTCGGCTCAGTCGAGGGAAGGGGGCCTTCACGCGCGAAAAGGACATCCAACGGACAAGATTTCAACTGCTTGTTGACCTCTTCAACAGGCAGTTGTAGCGTCGGCGACCATCCCGAGGCACTGTGGAGGTCCGTCATGCCGTCGACGCCGCTCACCCTGACCCGAACCTGGCGCTTGGCCGTACTCACCGGCGTGGCCGCGCTCGTCACCGCGGCCTGCGGAGGCGGGCCTGACGGTGCCGGAGGCCGGCAACCCGCCGCCACTCCAGGCGCGCCCGCCGCGATCCCCGACACCACCGCGTTGATCGAGGCCGTCCAGAAGGACGCCACCGTCGCCTCCGCCCTGCCCGCGAAATACACGCAGGCCGGGATGCTGCACCTGGCGTCGAACCTGCAGTCCGCGCCCAACAACTTCTACGCCGCCGATGGCAAGACCCCGATCGGCTACGAGGTCGACCTCGCCAAGGCCATCGGCAAGAAGCTGGGCGTCACCGTGCACCACCAGGACATGGCGTTCGGTTCGCTGATCACGAGTCTCCAGTCCGGCCGCGTCGACCTCACGATGGCCGCGATGAACGACACCAAGACCCGGCAGGCGCAGATCGATTTCGTCGACTACTTCTCCTCCGGTATCACGATCATGGTCCGCAAGGGCAATCCCGACCAGATCGCCGGCCCGGACACGTTGTGCGGCAAGAACGTCGCCGTCGTCCAGGGCACGAGTCACCAGAAGTTCGCCGAAGAGCAGAACGGCAAATGCGCGCAGGCGGGCAAGCCCGCGCTGACCGTGACCGCGACCGACAGCGACACGCAGAACCAGAACCAGCTCCGCACCGGCCGGGTCGCCGCCATCCTCAACGACCTGCCCAGCGCGGTCTACATCTCGCGGACCGCGGGCGAGGGCAAGTTCTTCGAGGTCGTCCCCGGTGAGCCGATCAACGGCGGACCGTACGGCATCGGCGTCAACAAGGAGAACAAGCCGCTGGCCGAAGCCGTCCAAAAGGCACTGCAGTCCCTGATCGCCGATGGTGGCTACGGCAAGATCCTGCAGGCCTGGGGCGTCGAGCAGGGCGCGGTCAAGGAGGCGAAGCTCAATGGCGGAAGTTGAGCCACTGCCCATCGTCCGGCTGCGGCATTGGGGCCGCTGGGTCAGCGCTGTCGTCATCCTCGCGCTGCTGGCCCTGCTCGGGATCGCGCTCGCGAACGCCCAGATCCAGTGGGATTCCGTCCCGGAGTTCCTGTGGTACCGGGTGATGGCGGTCGGCCTGCTCAACACCGTGCTGCTCGCGGTGATCGCGCAGGCTTCGGCGATCGTCATCGGGGTCGTGATCGCGCTGATGCGCCGTTCGGCGAATCCCGTGGCGCGCTGGTTCGCGGCGGGCTACATCTGGCTGTTCCGTGGGCTTCCGGTGCTGCTGCAGATCCTGATCTGGTACAACCTGGCGCTGGTCTTCGAGTTCATCTCGATCCCGCTGCCGTTCGGCGGCTACCTGCTGCACGAGCAGACCAACGTGCTGATCACCGCGTTCACCGCCGCGCTGCTGGGCTTGGCGCTCAACGAAAGCGCGTACATGGCGGAGATCGTCCGCGCCGGGCTGAACAGTGTCGACAGTGGACAGACCGAGGCCGCCAAGTCGATCGGGATGACGCCGCTCGCCACGTTGCGCCGGGTGGTGCTGCCGCAGGCGATGCGGGTGATCATCCCGCCGACCGGCAACGACTTCATCAACATGCTCAAAGGTACGTCGATGGCCTCGGTGATCGGCGTGACCGAGCTGATCCACGCCGCCAACAACATCGCCTCCAACAACCTGCTGGTGATGGAGACCCTGCTCGCCGCGGCGATCTGGTACATGGTCGTGGTGACCGTCGCCGGGGTCGGGCAGCACTATCTGGAGCGTGCCTTCGATTCCGAAGAGCGGGCGAGCGGCCCGTTCTCGCGTGCCGCCAAGGCGTTGCGCACCGCGCCGCTGGTGAGGAGTGAACGTGTCTGAACCCCTGCTGCGGGCGGTGGGTGTCCGCAAGAGCTACGGGCACACCGAGGTGCTGAGCGGGATCGACCTCGAAGTCCACAAAGGACAGGTGGTCTGCCTGCTCGGGCCGTCGGGTGCCGGGAAGAGCACGTTCCTGCGCTGTATCAACCATTTGGAGACGATCGACGCCGGGCAGGTCTGGGTCGACGGCGAGCCGATCGGCTTCCGGCTGCGTGACGGCAAGCTGCACGAACTGAGGGAGCGCGAGGTCGCCCGGCAGCGGCGCGGTATCGGCATGGTGTTCCAGCGGTTCAACCTGTTCGGGCACCGGACGGTGCTGCAGAACGTCGTCGAAGGGCCGGTCCGCGTGCTCGGGGTCGCGCCGGACGAAGCTCGCGAGCAGGCGCTCGAACTGCTGGAACGGGTGGGCCTCGCGCACCGGGCCGGCGCCTATCCGGCGCAGCTGTCGGGCGGGCAGCAGCAGCGAGTCGCGATCGCCCGGTCGCTCGCGATGAAACCGAAGCTGATGTTGTTCGACGAGCCGACGTCGGCGCTCGATCCGGAACTGGTGGGCGAGGTGCTGGCGGTGATGGGTACGTTGGCCGCGGAGGGGATGACGATGGTCGTGGTGACGCACGAGATGGGGTTCGCGGCCGAGGCCGCCGACGAGGTGGTGTTCATGGCCGACGGCGCGATCGTCGAGACCGGGCCGCCGGATCAGCTCCTGAGCGATCCGAAGCACGAGCGCACCAAGCAGTTCCTGGCGCGGGTCCTCGCATGACGCGGATCTCCCCGCGGTACCTGCTGCAGTTCGGCGAACCGGCCGGGTACCTCGACTTCGCCCGGTTCGGCCCGCCGTCGCACGCCGTACTCGACACGACCGCGAGCCTGCTCGACGCCTCCACGAAGGCGGGCCCGTCCACTGTGGACGACCTGATGCGGCAGGAGACCAGGGCCAAGGCCGCGGCCGCACGCCTTTCCGGCAGCGACACCGACCACACGGTGCTGTTGCCGCACACCAGTCTCGGACTGTTCCAGGCGGCGTTCAACGCCCCGGCGGGTGAGGCGCTGGTCTCGGCGTCGGAGTTCCCGGCCAACACCTACCCGTGGGCGCGCGCCGAACAGGCGGGACGGCTCACCGTGCGGCGGCTGCCGCTGGGACACTTCACGGCGGACGCGGTCAAGGCGGCGTTGACGCCGGAAACGTCGCTGGTCAGCGTGAGCGCGGTGGACTTCCGCACCGGCTACCGTGCCGATCTGGCGGCGATCCGGGAAGCGATCGGCGACCGGCTGCTCGTCGTGGACGGCATCCAGGGTTTCGGGGTGACCGAGGCGCCGTGGGAGGTCGCCGACGTGCTTGTCGTCGGTGGCCAGAAGTGGCTGCGGGCGGGCTGGGGCACCGGATTCGCCGTGCTGTCCGACCGCGCGCTGGAGCGGATGGAACCGATCCTGTCCGGCTGGACCGGCGCCCGCGACCCGGGACTGTTCGACGACGAGATCCATCCCGCCGACGACACCGCGGCCGCGTGGTCGATCTCGAACCTGAGCCCGATCACTTCGGGGGCGTTCGCGGCGGCTCTGGAACTGGTCGAAGAGGCGGGGGTCGCGGCCATCGCCGCTCGGATCGCCGAACGCGTCGGTGAACTCGAAGAGGTCGTGAAATCCGTTGGGGGAGAGGTGGTTTCGGCCGTCGAGCGACGCGCCGGGATCCTCGCCTTCAGCTGGGAGGGGCACGCCGCCGAACAGGTGGGTTCCGCGCTGGCCGCCGCCGGGATCGCCGCGACCGTACGGCCGGAGCACGTCCGGCTGTCCCCGCACGCGTCGACTCCGGCGAGCGCGGCGGAACAGCTGCGCTCGGCGTTGGAACGGCTGAAGAAACCGCTCCGCGTCTTTGAGACGCCTGTCGTCGCGTCGGCGGCTTCGGCGGATCTGCTCACCGCGCTCGTCCCGGCGGTGCACGCGCTCGCCGCGATGCTGGGACCGGGCAACGAGGTCCTGCTGCACGATCTGAGCAGGCTGCCGGACTCGATCGTCGCCATCGCCGGCGACCTCACCGGCCGGACGGTCGGCGGTCCGATGACGGATCTGCTGCTGGGCCTGGTCCGCCGCGGCACCACACAGGACCTGACGAACTACGAGACCCACGGCCCCGACGGCCGCGCGATCCGCTCCTCGACGCTGTTCCTGCGGGACGCCGACGGGGTCGCGATCGGCTGCCTGTGCGTGAACCGGCTGTCCGACGGCTCGCCGAACGCCACCGGTCACGAACCCGAGACGTTCCCGCCGGACGTCGACAGCCTGCAGCGGTTCCTGGTCGGGCGGGCGGTGGCGAAGGCCGGGATCCCGGTGGACCTGATGAAGAAGCGGCACAAGGCGGCCGTGGTGCGGGAACTGGACGAGGCGGGGTTCTTCCTCATCAAGGACTCGGTGGACCACCTCGCCGGGGAACTCGACGTCACGCGGTACACGATCTACAACTACCTGAACGAGATCCGGGGCAGCTGACGCCAGGACACGCGGACCGGCCCCGGCAGCACTCGCGCGTGCAATGAAAGGTCCTTTCCTTGCAAAATTTGCAAGGAAAGGACCTTTCATTGCACTACTACCGGGGCTACCTCAGGAACGACTCCACGGCATCGGCCGCCCGGTCGATCCCGCCGTTCCCGCGTGTCTCGGCCTGAATCTCGGCAAGACGTGCGGCCACTTCAGCAGACCCGGCCACGCGCTCGACGGCGGCCCGCAGCGTCGACGCCGTCACCTCGTCGGCCGGAAGCTGCTCACCGACACCCAATTCCGCCAGTTTCGCCGCGTTGCCGAAGCCGTCGGTCGCCAGCGGGATCGCGACGGTCGGCACGCCGTACCACAGCGATTCCGTGCTGCCGCCCATACCGGCGTGTGTGATGAACGCCGACGCGGCCTCCAGCACCGCGAGCTGCGGGACGAACGGGTGTACCTCGATATGCCCTGGCAGTGGCCCGAGTTCGGCCGGATCGGTCTGGCCGATCGAGATGACCACGTGCCAGTCCGAGTCGCGGAACCCGTCCACGCAGGCGCGGAACAGGTCGATCTGGTCGGTGAACGCGGTACCGAGCGACATCAGCAGGACCTTCCTGCCGCTCGCGGGCGGAGTCCAGCTTCGGTCGGCCAGTCGTTCCGGATCCAGCGCCGGGCCGACGAACCGGACCGACGACGGAACCCGGTCGACGTTCGGCTGCATTGCCTTCGGCAGCAGCGCGAGCACCTGCTGTGGATGGGAGATCCAGTCCCAGGCGTCGGCCTCGATGCCGTTCTCGTTCAACCACCGCGTAAACGTGGCGAAATAGTCCTTTCCGGACGGTGAGGTCCGGATCGTCTCCAGGATCTCGGCCATGTCCTCTTCGTAGCCGTCCCAGGCGACGTACGTGGGGGACAGTTGCACCGCGGGAACGCCGTAGCGCCTGCCCAAGATCGGTGCCGGAAGCCCGCCGATGTCGTACAGCAGCAGGTCCGGCCGGTTCTCGTCGTAGAAATCGGTCAGCACCGGCATCGCCTGGATGCCCTCGTCGAGGAAGACCCGCATCTGCGAGGCGGGGTCCTCCGGCCACGCGGACTGGTCGCCGAGCGGGAGGATCGACGGATGCGAGACGACCTCGGCACCGGTCGGTTCGATCAGCCCGGTGAGCGGCTCGCCCACGGCGTAACTGACGCGGTGCCCACGAGCGACCAGCTCACGGATGACGGCCAGCGACGGGTAGATGTGGCTCGGCGCGGTGCAGCCGATCATCGCGATGTGTTGCTTCTGCATGATGTCCTGTCTGTGTCCGTGAAGGAATGACAGACGGCGCGCAGAAAAGGGGCCCACCCGATCGCGGGCGGCCCTGCGGTCACGCCGTCTCAGGCGGTGCGCATCCGGATGTAGTAGGTCATGATCGAAATCCTAGCGCGCCCCGCGCGGCCTCCCAACCGATTAACCGGTTGCCCGGTTTGCCGCGATCGGGACCCCCCGTTGGTAGGGACCTTCGCCGGAGGGGTTCCCGCGGTCGCCCACGTGGATAGGGTTTCGGGGCTTCACCTTTGGAGGGAAAGGGAGAAACCGTGAGACGTGTTCTCAGCACCGCGCTGGCCGTGGCCACCCTGGCCGCGGTCGCGGTGACCGCACCGGCTGTCGCCGCGGAAGAAGCGCAGCCCACCGAGACGATCACCTGGGGACCCTGTACCGATCCGGCGTTGATCAACGCCGGCGCCGAATGCGGCTACCTGTCCGTGCCGCTGGACTACTCGAGGCCGCGCGGCGAGAAGATCCAGCTCGCGCTCAGCCGCGTCAAGCACAAGACGCCGGAGGCGCAGTACCAAGGCGTCATGCTCACCAATCCGGGTGGCCCCGGCGGCTCCGGGCTGCTGCTCGCGACCCGCGGCACGCGGGTGCCGAACCACGCCGGCGACGCCTATGACTGGGTCGGTTTCGACCCGCGTGGCGTCGGCTCCAGCAAACCCGCGCTTTCGTGCATTCCCGACTACATGGACTACAACCGGCCGAACTACGTGCCGACGACACCGCAGCTGGAGAAGACCTGGCTGCAGCGCTCGAAGTCCTACGCCGAGGCGTGCGCCAAGAACAACAGCCGCGCGCTGCTCGACAACATCAAGACGACCGACACGGTCAAGGACATGGAGAGCATCCGCAAGGCGCTCGGCGCGGAGCGGCTGAACTTCTACGGGTACTCCTACGGCACCTATCTCGGCCAGGTCTACGGGACGCTGTTCCCGCAGCACGTGCGCCGGATGGTCCTCGATTCCACTGTGGACCCGCGGAATGTCTGGTACCAGGCCAATTTGAACCAGGACGTCGCCTTCGACGTCAACATCAACATCTGGTTCGGCTGGGTCGCGCAGCATGACGACGTCTACCACCTCGGCAAGACGCAGGCCGCGGTGAAGCAGGTCTTCAACGAGCAGCTGAAGAAGGTCGCCGCCGTCCCGGCGGGCGGGTTCATCGGACCGGACGAACTCCTCGACGTCTTCCAGCAGGCCTCGTACTACCAGCTGCGGTGGACGCTGCTCGGCGACGCACTGGCGAAGTTCGTCAACAAGGGTGACTGGCAGACCATGAAGGGCCTGTTCGAAGCCTTCGGCGGTCGCGGTGACGACAACGGGTACGCGGTCTACCTCGCCGTCCAGTGCACGGACGTGAAGTGGCCGCAGAGCTGGCAGCAGTGGAAGTTCGACAACTGGCGGACCTACCAGAAGGCGCCGTACTTCACCTGGCAGAACGCCTGGTTCAACGCGCCTTGCCTGTACTGGCCCGCGAAGCCGGGCAAGCCGGTCAAGGTCGACGGCAAGAAGGTGCCGAGTGTGCTGATGATCGGCGAGACGCTCGACGCGGCGACGCCGTACGAAGGCAGCCTCGAGGTGCGTAGCCGCTTCCCCGGTGCTCGCCTGATCGGTGAGCCGGGCGGGACGAGCCACGCGATCACCCCGCGCGGCAACGCCTGCGTCGACAACCGGATCGCCGACTACCTGGCGACCGGTGCGCTGCCCGACCGCAAGCCGGGGCGGACGGCCGACGTCGAATGCGCGCCGTTGCCGCTTCCGGTGCCGCCACCGGCACCGGCTTCGGTCCCTGAGGCCGCCACCTCCCGGGTGCCCGCCTAACCGCCCAGCGAATGCGCGTGAAGGCCCCCTTCCCTCGGCTCAGCCGAGGGAAGGGGGCCTTCACGCGCTCCGGGGTTTTCAGGGCAGGGGACTTTGTGTTACAAAGTGCGTATCGACTTTGTATTTCAGAGTGCTCGAAGGGGGAGAGTCATGGCGGACGCGTTCAGCCTCGAAGGGCTGACGAAGCGCTTCGGTGACGTCCTGGCCGTCGACGACGTCAGCGTGCGGGTCGCGCCGGGGGAGGTGGTGGCGCTGCTCGGGCCGAACGGTGCGGGCAAGTCGACCACGGTCGACATGCTGCTGGGCCTGACCAGGCCGGATGCCGGCCGGGTCCGGGTCGCCGGGGTCAGCCCGGCCGAGGCGATGGACCGGGGCATGGTCGGCGCGATGGCGCAGAACGGGACGCTGCTCAGGGACGCCACGGTCGCCGAACTCGTCGGCCTGTTCTCGTCCCTGCACCGAAGTCCGCTGCCGGTCCGCGAGGTGCTCGAACGCGCCGGCGTCTCCGAGTACGCGAATCGCCGGTGCGGGAAGCTCTCCGGCGGCGAGCGGCAGCGGGTGCGGTTCGCGCTCGCGCTGGTCGGCGATCCGGATCTGCTGGTGCTCGACGAGCCGACAGCGGCGATGGACGTCGAGGGGCGGCGACGGTTCTGGGCGTCGATGCGCGAGTACACCGAGACCGGCCGCACCGTCCTCTTCGCGACGCATTATCTCGCCGAAGCCGAGGACTACGCCGATCGCGTCGTGCTGATGCGCCACGGCCGGGTCGTCGCGGACGGACCGGTCGGCCAGGTCAGGGCCGCGGTCGCGGGCCGGGTGCTGCGGGCCGTCGTCCCGGACGCCACCGAAGCCGCGCTGTCCGTGCTGCCGGGAGTGTCGCGAGCAGTCCTGCGGGCCGGGCACGCGGAGCTGAGTTGCGCCGATTCCGACGCCGCGATCCGCGGTCTGCTGCGCGAGTTCCCGCTCGCCGCGGACATCGAAATCACCGCTGTCGGACTGGAAGAAGCCTTCGTCGCACTGACCGCCGATGCGCCTGAAGGGCAGAACACAGATGAAACCGAGGGGGCCTCGCGATGAACATGAGCTACTTGGCGCTGGAGATCAAGCGCATCGTCCGCAGCCCGCAGTTCGCGTTGTTCACCATCGGCATGCCGCTGGTGATGTTCCTCTTGTTCGGCGGGATCTTCGGTGCCCGCGAGATCGCTCCCGGGATCTCGACCGCGACGGTGACGATGGTGAACATGGCCGCGTACGGCGCCATGACCGCCGCGCTGTTCACCGGAACGCGTGTCGCCACCGAGCGCACCGACGGCTGGCAGCGCACCTTGCGGCTGACGCCGATGCGGGCACCCGGCTATCTGATGGTGAAGGTGTCGGCGGGACTGTTCGTCGCGCTGCCCGTGCTGCTGGTGATCTTCGCGGCCGGGATGATCCGCGGCATCCGGCTCGACACCGGCCAGTGGCTGACGATCTTCGGCGCGTTGTGGCTCGGCGCGCTGCCGTTCGCAGTGCTGGGCCTGATGATCGGCCTGTTCGGCAAGGGCGACACCGTCCAAGCGGTGACAGGCGCGCTGATGCTGCCGCTCGGCATGTTCGGCGGGCTGTGGATCCCGCTGCAGATCCTGCCCGGCTGGATGAACACCGCCGGACATCTCATGCCGACGTACTGGCTCGGCGAGCTCGGCCGCGCGCCGGTGCTCGGCGGTTCGGGTGTGCCGGCCGCCGCCGGAGTGCTCATCGCCTGGCTGGTGGTGCCCGCGCTCGTGGTGATGGTGAGGTTCCGGCTCGACACGGCGAGACTGTGAACGCGTGTTAGTTTTCCGAAGTGGTGGAGCATGAACGGGACGACGACGCGCGGCCGATGACGCCCGAGGAGTCGCTCGCGCTCATCGCCAAGCAGGCGGAGGAGACCCGCCGTGGGATCGGGCCGAATCCGGCCGTGCTGCTCGCCGTCTGGGGTCTGGTGTGGTTGCTCGGTTTCGGGCTCATCTACCTTTCGGCCCCGCCGACTTCGCTGACACCGCTGTGGCTGGCCGCGACTTTCGCCGTCGTCGCCTTCGCCGGAGCCATCGCGTATTCGGCGATCTACGGCATCCGAAGCGGTCGCGGCGTCCGCGGTCCGTCGCGGCTCGTCGGGGCGATGTACGGGTGGAGCTGGATGATCGCGTTCGGCGGGCTGACGGTGGTGAACACCGCGCTGATCCGCCTCGGCCTCGACCCCGGGCTGATCCCCTTGCTGTGGTCGGGAACCTCGCTCATCCTGACCGGCCTGATGTACCTCGCCGGCGGAATGCTGTGGCAGAGCAAACTGCAGTACGGCCTCGGCGTGTGGATCATCGCGTGCGGCGCGGCGAGCGTGCTCGCGGGCGGACCGCACAACTTCCTCGTGCTGAGCCTGGCAGGCGGCGGTGGCTTCCTGGTGGCGTCGCTGGTCTTCCTGGTGCGGTCGCGATGAGCGAGGACGGGTTGCCCCAGCTCGATCCGGTGATCCACGCGCAGGCACGGCTGCGGGTCACCGTGGCGCTGTCGAGCCTCGGGCCGGGCGACAGCATCACTTTCCCGCGCCTGCAGCAACTGCTGGACATGACGCCCGGCAACCTGTCGACGCATCTGCGCAAACTCGAGGACGCCGGGTATGTCGAGATCACCAAGGCCTTCGAACATCGCACACCGGTGACACTGGTCGAGTTGACCACCCGGGGCCGCGCGGCCTTCGAGGAGTACACGAAAGCCCTGCACCGTCTTCTCGAGGTACCGGGCGATGGGCGGGTATGACCGGTGGGTCATCCACCTCGACATGGACGCGTTCTACGCCTCCTGTGAACAGCTGACCCGGCCGACCTTGGCGCAACGCCCGGTCCTGGTCGGCGGCGCGGGCCCGCGCGGCGTGGTCGCCGGGGCGAGCTATCAGGCACGCGAGCACGGGATCAAATCGGCGATGCCGATGTCGCAGGCCCGGCGGCTGCTGCCGCCCAACGGCGTCATCCTGCCGCCGCGGTTCGCCCTGTACGAACTGCTCAGCACGCGGGTGTTCGACCTCGTCGCCCAGTACGCGCCCGTGCTGGAACGGATCTCGCTCGACGAGGCCTTCGCGGAACCGCCGTCGCTGGCCGGGGCGTCGTCGGATCAGGTCCGCGAGTTCGGTACCCGCCTGCGGGAGCACATCCGCTCCGAGATCGGCCTGGTGGCTTCGATCGGGGCGGCGTCGGGCAAGCAGGTCGCGAAGGTCGCGTCGGATCTGGCCAAACCGGACGGGTTGCTCGTCGTCGACCAGGGCACCGAACGCGATTTCCTCGCGCCGCTGCCGACCAGGGTGCTGTGGGGGATCGGCCCGGTGGCGGAAGGGAAACTGCGGGCGATCGGCGTCCGGACACTGGGGCAGCTGACCGCGTTGTCCGACGCCGACGCGGTGTCCACTTTGGGCAGTGTGGTCGGCAGGGACCTGCGGCGCCTCGCCACCGGCGTCGACGACCGGCCGGTGTCCGACCGTGCGGAACTCAAGCAGGTCAGCGCGGAAACGACGTTCGACCGGGACCTGATCGACCTGGTGAGCCTGCGGCGCGAGGTCCGCGACCTCGCCGTCCACGCGCACAAGCGGCTCGTCAACGCCGAACGGGTCGCGCGGACGGTGGTGGTGAAACTGCGGCACACCGACTTCAGCACGGTGACGCGTTCGGAGACGATGGCGTCGCCCACCGACGAATTCGACCAGCTCGCCGCGATGGCGGAACGACTGCTGATCGACCCGTCGGACTTCGGTGGCGTACGGCTGGCCGGAGTCGCGTTTTCCGGGCTTTCGGTGCCGCATCAGGATCCGCTGTTCACCCTGTCGGTCCCGGTGTCCGATGTGTCCACTGTGCCCGTCGTCTCGCGCGCGCCCGCCCCGGTGGTCGCCTCGACCGGTTGGCGGCCGGGGGACGACGTGGTGCACGAGGAGTTCGGGAGCGGATGGGTGCAGGGCGCCGGGCACGGACGGGTGACCGTGCGGTTCGAGACGCGGTCCAGCGGCCCCGGGGTCGCCCGGACCTTCGTCCAGGAGGACCCCGCCCTTCGCCGGGGCGACCCCGGTGACTGCCTCGCCTGACTCCGCATCCAGAGAACTGAACGCGAGGGCTCCGGTTTGACGGCGAGTGACCTCGTTAAGGCAGGATGGACGACAACTGTCACCCGAACGAGGGAACCGATGATCGCCAGCCGCGCCCGCCACACAGCCGCTCTCCTCGGCGTCGCCGTGCTGCTCGCCGGGTGCGAAGGAGCCCCTGACCAGCCGCCCGCCGCGTCAAGCGCCCCGCCCGCGCAGGCGAGCCAGGCGCCGGATGGCTCGTTCACCGTGGTCGCGACCGGTGACGTGCTCATTCACCCCGCGCTGACCGATCAGGCCAAGGAGGACGGCAACGGCGAGATCGACTACCGGCCGCTTCTGGCCGGGGTGAAGCCGCTGATCTCCGGGGCCGACCTCGGTATCTGCCACCTCGAGACGCCGCTCGCGCCGAAGGGCGGCCCGTACAGCGGCTACCCGTCGTTCAGCGCGCCGCCCGAGATCGTCGACGCGCTCAAGGACACCGGGTACGACACCTGCTCGACGGCGTCCAACCACACGATCGACCAGGGCGCGGAGGGCGCCAAGCGGACGCTCGACGAACTCGACGAGGCCGGTCTCAAGCACACCGGTTCGGCGCGGTCGGCGGAAGAGGCGAAGAAGCCGCTGATCGTCGACGTCAAGGGGGTGAAGGTCGCCCAGATCTCCTACGCCTACGGGTTCAACGGCATCAAGGTTCCCGCCGGGAAACCGTGGCTGGTCAACCAGATCGACGCCGACGCCGTCATCGCGGAGGCCAAGGCCGCGCGCGAGGCGGGCGCGCAGGTCGTCGTCGCGAGCCTGCACTGGGGCACCGAATACCAGCACGACCCGACCTCGGAACAGCGCTCCCTGGCGAAGAAACTCCTCGGCGACGACGCGATCGACCTGATCGTCGGGCATCACGCGCACGTCGTGCAGCCCTTCGAACAGATCAACGGCAAATGGGTCGCCTACGGCCTCGGCAACAGCGTCGCCCGGCATTCGGAGCCGAAGGGCTCGACCGAACAGGGCGCGGCCGCGCGGTTCCGGTTCGTGCGCGATGGAGAGCGCTGGAAGGTCGACAAGGCCGAGTACGTCCCGACCCTGGTGCAGCTCGGCCCGCCGATCCGGCTGCTCGACCTGACCGCGGGGCAGCGTGGGGACGCCGGGGCGGAAGCACTCAAGGCCACCGCACTCAAAGACACCGACGAGGTCGTCCTCAGCCGCGGCGCCGGTGACCAGGGGCTGACCCGCCCCGGCCGCTGAAACACGGGTGGGCCGGAGTTTTCGCCCGGCCCACCCGTGCTTTTCCGCGCCCGTCGTCAATATCGTCGTCGCACCACCAGTTTCGCGAGGGCCGCGAGCTCGGCGCCTGGGCGGGGCACCGGATTCGCGACGGCGAGATGGTGCAGCGCGCCGGTCAGGAGCGCGTCGGCCTGCTCCTGGCTCCACGCCCGGCCGCCCGCCCGTTCCACCAGCTCCGCCGCGTGGGGCAACTCCGCGGCGTCGAGGTTTTCCTTGCGGTACAAGGCGTCCAGCTCTCGCCCGGCGTCCGTCCCGGAGTGGAGCGCGGCCACCACCGGCAGGGACTTCTTCCGGTTGGAGAGATCCGAGTGGACCGGTTTCCCGGTCACCGCCGGGTCACCCCAGATCCCGAGCAGATCGTCGATGTGCTGGAACGCCAGCCCGAGTGCCCTCCCGTACTCGGTCAGCCGGTCGACCTGATCCTCCCTCCCTTCCCCGGCGAGCGCGCCGAGCGTGCACGACGCCCCGAGCAACGCGCCGGTCTTCCCTTCGGCCATCCGGACGCATTCGGCGGTGTCGACGTCACCGCGTTCTTCGAACTTCAGGTCCGCGCTCTGCCCTTCCAGCAGGTCGATCACGGCCGTGCTCAGCACCCGCAACGCGGTCTGCCCGAACGGGGACAGCACCTCGAAGGCCTGCGACAGCAGGGCGTCCCCGGCCAGGATCGCGGCGCCGGTGCCGAAGACGGTCCAGGCCGTCGGGCGGTGCCGCCGGGTGGTGTCGGCGTCCATCACATCGTCGTGCAGCAGGGAGAAGTTGTGCACCAGTTCCACCGCGACCCCCACCGGGACGGCGATCTCGGCGTCGCCGCCGACCGCCTCGGCGGCCAGCAGCACGAGCGCCGGCCGCAACGCCTTGCCACCGTCCGAAGTGGACGGACGACCGTGCTCGTCCCACCAGCCGAAGTGGTAGCCGGCGATCAACCGCATCGACTCCGGTAGGTCGCCGACGGCTTCACGCAGCGCCGGATCGAGCAGATTGCGGCTCCAGGTCAGTACTTCGCCGGCGGGCCGGGCGCCGGTGCGGGTCTCGATGGTCGTCAAGAAATCCACCCGTCGTCGTGGCGGTTCATTCCGCCATGGGGAACTGCTGATCGCATATTCGCGGCTACCCATTCGAGTGGGGTACGCACAAAATGAACATAGCAAGCGGTAATCCCGGCACAAACACTCGATCGGGTCTCGGGGTATGTTCACCTGTTTGCCGGATCGGTACTGGTAGGCGCTGTTCGCGAGGACCGTTCGGGCGACGAGGCCGGTCGGCCCGCCGGTAAGCGTGCACGCCGGTGACGTCCCGTGGTCGTGTCTCACCCGGTCGTGAAGCCGTTCTCTCCAACCGGTGACGCGCCTTTCCGGCGGGTGCCGTAAATCGTTTCGCGTGCTGAGAAATTGCGCCAGGAAGGTGATGATCGACAGGGTGCGCTCCGCCGCGAGTATGAATTGATTCAATTGCCCTTTTCGTCGCCTCGAACAGTGAACTAGTTTCAGCACTCTTCGTGAGGGATGGAGTCGAATGGGCATTTACCTGACCGGCATCGCCTGGGTCGTCGGCGCGGCGGCCTTCGCCGGGTTCGTCGGCTACCTCGTCCGCAAATTCGGCTGGGACGAGGGACGGCGTGACAACAACGACGCCGCCGGCCAGGTGTTCACCATCGTCGGCGGGCTGCACGCGGTACTGGTCGCGTTCATCTTGATCTCCCTCTTCGACTCCGCGAGCGCGGCGCGCGAAGGCTCCTACCACGAGGCGGACAGCCTCGTCGCCGCCGTCTGGGCCGCGGATTCCCTGGGGCCGGAGGCCAAGGACGAGGTGCGGAAGCTGAGCGCGGAGTACATCACCACGGTCGAACAGCGGGAGTGGCCGTTGATGGCCGTCGGCGACAAGACCGTCCCCGACGCCGGCTGGGCGCGACTCGACCAGCTGCGCAAGGCGGTCGAGAAGGCGCCTTCGGACGACGACTGGGTCCGCGAGCGCAAGGCCGAGGCGACCACCCAGCTCTGGCAGGTCTACGAGGCCCGTCAGGCCCGGCTCAACGCCGTCGAAGGCAGCCGGGTCGGCGGTGTCGTCTGGTTCGCGCTGATCCTCGGCAGTCTCATCTCGGTGCTGCTGCCCAACCTGTTCGGCGGCACCCGCCTCGCCGCGCATCTGGTCATCGTCTCCACCCTGGCCGGCACGATCACCCTCCTGCTGTTCGCGATCTATCAGCTGCAGAACCCGTTCGGCGGCGGGGTGCGGATCCCGCCCGACGCGTTCACCGCAGCACGGGCAAGGCTCGTTTGAGCGTCGTGGACGGGGTGACGCGGGCCGCGGCGACGGTGGCCGTCGCGGGGCTGGTCGGCACCTCGGCGCTGCTGGCCCCGATGGCCGCGCGCGCCGCCGAATCCTGCCTGGTGGTGCAGGCCGAAACCGGGTCGCACGAGAAGTCGAAGCTGCGCTGGCTCGACGTCGGCTCGGGGACCACACTGCGCGTGACCGAGCCGGGATACCGGCTCAACGCGCTCGGCTACTCCGCGACGAGGGACCTGATCTTCGGCGTGGCCGAAAGACTCAGCGGGGGCGCGCACGCGGTGACGATCGATCGTGACGGGGGCACCCGGGATCTCGGCCTGATCACCCGCGCCGGGAACCGGTTGCCGGTGTGGAGTCCCGTCGCCGGGGTGACCGCCGGTGCGATCGGCGGGAATTACTGGTATCTGCTCAGGAACGGCACACTGTACACAGTGGACTTGACGCCGGGGGAGCGGTACCTGCGGGTGATCCGGACGGTGTTCCTGCGGCCGATCACCCTCGCCCACGACGTCGACGACTTCGCCTACCACGACGGACTGCTCTACGGCGTTTCCACCACCTGGCACGGAAAAGGCGTCGTGATCACCATCGATCCGGCGTCCGGCAAGGTGCGCGAAGTCGACGACGCCCGGTTCCCGCCGGCCGACGTCTACGGTTCCGTCGTGCTCGGCCGCGACGGCGCCGTGTACGCCACGGCGAACCGGATCGGCGGACGCAGCGTGCTCTACCGCCTCGACCGCGGCGGCCAGGTGACCGAGGTGCGGTCGGGGCCGCCGCTGGCGGGTTCGGACGCGGCCGGCTGCCTCACCGCCCCCGAAGTTCCCGAGCAGCCCAAGCCGGAACCGCCCAAGCCGACACCGACTCCGACACCCACGCCGACCCCTGCTCCTACCTCCGCACCGGTGCCTGCTCCCACGTCCCCTGCGCCATCGCCTGCCCCTGGTCCGCGCCCGGCGCCGACCTCCGGCCCGACGCCCACGCCCAGCCCGGCTCCGCGGCCCACTTCCGCGCCCAGGGTGATCCAGCCGCCCGCTCCCGCGCCGAAACCGACACGTTCGGCGCTCGCCCAGAAACGCGAGGAAGCGGAGGAGGCCGACCCGCACGCCCGCACGAAGGAGAAGCGGCGGTGGGGGCTGACCACCCTCGTCCTGATCCTCGGCGGCGCGGCGGCGGCCGGTGCCGCCAGGCGGGCCCGGTGAATCAGTACTTGAACTGGTCCACGTTCTCGCGGGTGATCAGCAGCGGATCACCCAGCAGCACGGTCTTGGTGGCGGCGTCGTACTTGATCGCCGGGAGTTCGAGGTTCACCTTGTTCGACGGGCCGAGCTGCCTGCCCTCGGCGATCTGCTTGCCTGCCCACGCGGTGAGGTAGCCGAGTGATTCGACGTTCCACAGCACCGAAAGGGACGCGGAACCGTCCAGCAGATACGGCTTGATCGCCTGCGGCGTCCCGACGCCGACGGTGAAGACGTGACCGATCTTCTGCTGGGCGCGGACCGCCTCGGCGACTCCCGGTGCGGACGTCGTGCACTCGCCGACCAGGCCGGTGAGATCCGGGTACTTGACCATCAGGTCCTTGGCCAGCGCGGTGGCGTGGTCCCGGTCTTCACCGGCGTAGACCGTCTCGACGAGCTGCGCCTGGGGGTACCGGGCAGCCGTATAGGCACGCTGGACGGCGATCCACGCGTTGAGGTTCTCGGCGCTCTCGCCGCAGGAGACGATCGCGTACTTGCCCGCGCCGCCCATCTTCTTCATCAGGGCGTCGGTGAGCGCCTCGCCGATGCCCTCCGGCGTCGCCTGGTTGACGAACAGTTCGCGCTCGGTGCCGGGCGCGTCGGTGTCCGAGGTGATCACGTGGACGCCCTTGGCCCGCGCCTCGGCGATCGCCGGTGCGATCGCCTTGGGATCGTTCGGGGCGATCGCGATGACGTCGACCCGCTGGTCGACGAAGCCGCGCACGATCGAGACCTGCGCGGCGGGGTCGACCGTCGCCGGACCGGTCGAGATCCATTCGACGCCGAGCTGCTTGGCGGCGGCGTGCCCGCCGGTGTTCATCGCCTCGAAGTACGGGATGCCCGCGACCTTCGGCACGAACGCGATCCGGACCGGTTTGGCCGCCGTCCCGGCAGGCTCCTCGTTGTCGCAACCGATCAGCCCGAACACCATGCCCAAAGCGAGCACGGCCGCCACCACGAGCGTCTTCGTCGGCCCTCGCATCTCCACCCCATAGTCACGGAACTACCTGAACCAGCCGATCGGTCTGCGCGCGGTGGAGACCTCCGGCGAAACTAGGGTCTCCGGTTACCCCGGTCAACCGGATGAGCGCAAAGGGTTACGGAAGTGAGTTCATCGACCTGGTCCGATTACCGAGTCGGCCTACGGGGGTGACGATGAGTGATCGGGAGAGCCGCGTCACTGCGCCGCATATACGGGTAGGGGGTATATTGATTCGTATGAACGAGACACGGCATGGAGCAAGCTGGTCGATGGCGGCGGCGGCGACCCTGCACTGCCTCACCGGCTGTGCGATCGGCGAGGTCCTCGGCATGGTGATCGGCACGGCGCTCGGCCTGCACAACGCGGCGACGGTCGTCCTGTCGATCGCGCTGGCCTTCGTCTTCGGTTACGCGCTGACGATGCGCGGCGTGCTGAAGTCGGGCCTGCGGCTCGGCGCGGCGCTCAAGGTGGCGCTGGCCGCCGACACCGTTTCGATCGCGGTCATGGAGATCGTCGACAACGGCGTCATGGTGGTGGTGCCGGGCGCCATGGACGCCGGGCTGGGGAGCCTGCTGTTCTGGGGTTCGCTGGTGTTCTCGCTGGCCATCGCGTTCGTGCTGACGGTTCCGGTGAACAAGTGGATGATCGGGCGCGGTCTGGGGCACGCGAAGGTCCACGCGCACCACGCGCACTGACGAGGCGTTTCACGGACCGGTGGAGAGGTCGATCGCCTTGTCGATCTCCGCGGGCATCAGCACCCGAAGGATGCCTTCGAGCAGGTAGTAGTCGCCGTAGGGCAGTGAGACCTCGACGCCGTCCTCTGCCGGGCGATTGCGCGTGCCTCGCGCCATGATCGCCTCGGCGCGGGTGGATCCCGTGGTCAGGCAGGTGTCGCACAACGCCGTGAGGATCCGGATCGCCGCCTCGCGGTAATGCGGGCGGTTCGCGACCTTCGCCAGGTCGAGCAGTCCGCACGCCATCACCGCTCCGGCGGAGGAGTCCTTGATGTCGTGCGGCGCCTGCGGGGCGAGGTAGTCCCACACCGGCACGTTGTCCGGGGTCAGGGCGCGGAGCGCGAAGTCGGCCAGGCGCTGCGCGGTCCGCAGGAACAGCGGATCGCCGGAGCGCCGGTACATCGTGGTGAAGCCGTAGATCGCCCAGGCCTGACCGCGCGACCAGCACGACGCCGGGCCGTAGCCCTGCACGGAGTTAGGGCCGATCTCGGCGCCGGTGTCCGGGTCGAAGTCGAACACGTGCGGGGTCGAACCGTCCGGGCGCAGGAAGACCCGTGCGGTGGTTCTCGCGTGGGAGACGGCGATGTCGAGGTACTTCCGGTCGCCGGTCTGCTTGCTCGCGAAGGTCAGCAGGTCCAGGTTCATCATCGTGTCGACGATGACCCGGCCGGCGTTACCCGGCGTGCCGAGCGCGCCCCAAGCCCGGATGAACCTGCCCTTTTCGTTGTAGCGCTGGATGAGCGACGCGGCGGCGTTGAGCGCGCCGGTGCGCCACTTCTCGTCGCCGGTGAGCCGCCAGCCGGTCACCCAGGAGGGATAGAACAGGAATCCGAGGTCGTGATCGCGCGTTTCGTGCTGGCGCGGCGCGAGCTTTTCCGCGGCCGCCATCGCGAGTGCCCGGAATTGCGGATCGCCACTGTGGATCGAGGCGAGCCATAATGTCCCCGGCCAGAAACCGCCGATCCAGCCGCCGTTGGTGGAATAGGTCCATTTCTCGAATCGGGTGATCTCCGGAAAGGCTGTCACACCCGGCGCGACGGCTCGCAGTTTGGTCACCGCGTAGTCCGCCGTTCGGCGGAAAGTCCTTATCCCGTCGGCTTCTCGCTCCGCGGCGCCGGCCGCCGGAGTGAACGCCGTCGCCGCGACGGCGGCACCGGCGGCGGTACTCAACAGGGTTCGCCGGGAAACGCTCACGATGCCCGCCATTCGTCAGTGGGAATGCGTCACGGGAGTTTCGCACGGCGGCCGAGCGCTTGTGAAGACCATTCATGGTTGTGAATAAAGGCGCCGTTCAGTGGGACGGATCTGGCTGATTCGGCGTCGCCGGGCGTGTGCCGTGAAGGCCTCATTCCCTACCTTGAGAGTAGGGAAGGAGGCCTTCACGACTCCCCAGCACCGGCCACCAGCACCGGAATGAAAAGGGCGAAGGCCCGGCGCAATGGGGGTGCGCCGGGCCTTCGCGTTCAGGGGGTCACGCGCATTTGGGCGCGACGGGCAGGTCCGATCCGGTCTGCAGGTAGGTGTCGGAGATGTAGTGCCCCGGGCCGATCCGGTCCCAGATGTTGCTGGTACCGAATTTGCCGGTGACGGTCTCACCCTCGACGTAGCATTCGATGTTGACCTTCGCGTAGTTCGCCGCGAGGCCCTTGATGGTCGCCGTGGTGCTCGCCGAAGCCCGCACGTTCATCGGGTCGCCCGCGGTGCTGACGACACCGGTCGGGCCGGAGCCGGTCCACAGGTAGGAGACGTTGACCCAGCCGTTGTCGGTCATCTTCAGGCCGTCCCAGAAGGTGCCGTCCGCGAGGTCGATGCCTGCCGGGTTGGCGGGCCTGCGGCCGAACTCGTCCTTGCCGCCGTTGTAGCCGTCCTGGTACGCGGCCTGTGCTTCGGGCTTGCCCTGCGGCAGGTCCTTCCACATCTGGCGGGTGGCCGAAGGGTTCCAGTAGTCGTCCTTGGTGTTCCACGGGCCGACGTCCCACACCGGCGCGTACTCGCAGCGGCTGTTGTCGGTGCGGCAGATGCGGACGGTGTAGTTGCCGGTGTTCTTGGGCGCCAGGCCGCGGCCGGAGGGCAGCGCGACGAAGTGGTCGCGGGATTTGATCACGTGGCCGTTGGCGGTGGTTTCCCCGGTGAGGCCTTCGCGGGTGCCGAACACCTTGTAGGTCAGCGGGGCCGCGGCCGCGCCGATGTCGTTCGTCTGCGGGCCGAGTTCGCCCTGGAGCGTGACGTCGCTGACCTTCGCGGTCAGTCCGTCGTTCACGGTACGCAGTCCGATGCGGACCTGGACCGTGGAGACCGAAGTCGACAGCTGGGCGGCACCGCCCTCGGTGGGGGTCCATTCGGTCCAGTCGTTCGAGTTCAGCTTTCCGCGGACGTCGACCTCGACGGCCGTGCCCTTCGGCGCCTCGGCGGTCACCTGCGCGGTGACGCGGTTCACCGGCTTCCCGAGCTTCTGCTCGGCCAGCAGCAGGTAGCCCTGGCTGCCGATGGAGTCGGGCTTTCTGTGCCAGGCCGCGTTTTCCAGGCTGAGCACGCCGCCATCGCTGCGGACGTTGACGTCGTCGCCGTCCACAGTGGACAGGTCGGCGCGCCAGCTTCCTTCCGGTGCGGCGTTCGCGGGGTTGGCGGCCAGCGCGGTGACCGCCCCCATGGCCAGCACGGCCGCCATCACACGGCGGGCCTTCACGGTCCGGACCATTCCGGTCTCCCTTCGAGCACTCTCGGTTGCTACGAAGGGAGCTTCGCCGGGGCCTGTACACGATCGATACAAACGCAATTCGGCACCTGGTCGCGCTGCGTACTCGCGCGTCCAAGTGCCGAATTTGTTACGTCAGGCGCTCGCGGAATCGTCGTAAGAGGCTTCCGCGGATTCCTGCAGCCGTGAAGCGAGCGCGGACTCCTGTGGCCGCGCCGAGAGTTCCCGCCACAGCGCCAGCGCGCGTTCCGAGTACGTCCGCGACCGTTCCGGCTGGCTCAGGGCCTCGTGCAGTTCGCCCAGCAACTGCGAAACCTCCGCCTCGGACCGGCGATCCCCGTTGCGCCGGTGCACGCTCAGCGAATTGACCAGCAGCAGTTGCGCGTGGGCCAGATCCCCGCTGTGCAGATAGAGTTCGCCGAGGTTCTGGTTCGCGTATCCGACGCAATGGTCGTCGCCGAGTTCGTTGAAGATCGCGATGGCCCGGTCGACCCGCTCGCGTGCCCCGGCGAGGTTTCCTTGATGCTGCCGCAACATCGCGAGCCGTTTGAGCGCGTGTGCCTCCCGATGCCGGTCGCCGATGGCCGCGGACTGGTCGAGTGCTTCGGTGAACCAGCGTTCCGCATCGGCGAACCGGCGCCGCGCCAGCCACACCGCGCCGATCGCGATCCGCGCGACGGCCTCGCCGTGCGGATCACCGGCCGCCGAGAACTGGTCGAGCGACGCGTGACAATGCTCCAGCGCGACGGTGTCCTCGCCCTTGATCCGCAGCACGGTGCCGAGCCCGGCCAGCGCGATCGCCGCCCCCCGCGCGTCACCGATCTTGTCGAACAGCAGCTGCGACTGCTCGAACGCGACCAGCGCTTCGGCGTAACTGTCCTGGTACAGCTGGATTTGACCGAGGTTGCGCTGGATGATCGCCTCGCCCCGGACCTCGCCGGACCGGCGGGCCGCGGCCAGCGCCACAGCGTGCGTGTGCAGCCAGTCGTCCTGGTGCCCGCGCTGGTCGAAGTACGGCGCGAGCGCGGCGGCGAGCCGCCAGGCGAGCGCGTCGAAACCGAGGTCGGCGGCCAGCGAGACGGCGGCGACGCAGGTGTGCCGCTCGGCGGCGAACCACGCGGCCGGATCCTCGACCAGCCTCGCGGTCCCCGGCGGGAGCGCGGGCTGGACGGCGGTGTCGTCCCGGTAGAGCCCGAAGAAGTGGATCGGCATCCGGTCCGCGGCTTCGACCGCGAGGGCGAGATAGCCCTCCAGTACTCGTTTGGTGGCGTCGCGTGCCTTCGCCGGGACGTCCTGTGCCCGCAGTTCGACGGCGTAACACCGCAACAGGTCGTGCAGGCGATAGCGCGGCTCACCGGTGCCGTCCGAGCCGGCGAGTTCGACCAGGTGGGCGTCCACCAGTACGTCGAGTACGTCGTCGGCGTGGGCCCTGTTGAGCAGGGCCGCCACCGCCCAGGCGGGGAACTGGACCGAGCCGAGCCCGCCAAGGCCGCGGAACGCCGTCGCCGCCGACATCGGCAGAAGATCGTAGCTGAGCGTGACACTGGCACGGACGGCCAGATCACCGACGCGGAGTTCGTCGAGTCTTCGCCTCTCGTCCCGCAGCCTGTCCGCCAGTACGCGCAGCGTCCAGCCTGGCCGGTGGGTCAGCTTCGCCCCGGCGACCCGGATCGCCAGCGGCAGGTACCCGCACTGGCGCAGGATCGCGGCCGCGCACTCCGGTTCGGCGGCCACCCTGTCCCTGCCCACGATGCCTTCGAGCAGCTCCTCGGCCTCGGCCTCGGACAGGAGATCGACGTCGACCGAGGTGGCCCCCGCCAGATCCGGCAGGCGGACCCGGCTGGTGATCAGCACCGCGCAGGTGCCCGCGCCGGGCAGGAGCGGCCGGACCTGGGCCGCGCTGCCCGCGTCGTCGAGGACGACGCACATCCGCGTACTCGCCAGCCGTGACCGCAGCAGCGCCGCGCGTTCGGGAAGCTCACGCGGCAGGCCCGCGTCGGGGACACCCAGCGCACGGAGCAACTCGGCGAGCACGCTCATCGGCGGCCGGGGCGACGACGACGTCCCGGCGAGATCGACGTGCAGCTGGCCGTCCGGGAAGAACTCCCGCACCGCGTGCGCGACCCGGATCGCGACCGAGGACTTGCCGACCCCCGGCGCCCCCGAAAGCACCACGATCGCCGGTTTTCCCTGTTCCCGCCGGTGGCGGAAGAGCTCGACGAGGTCGCCGACCACCACGTCGCGGCCGGTGAAGTCCGGCAGGTCCAGCGGAAGCTGGCAGACCGGCGCCATCGACCGGGGGAGTGGGGCGGCCACGGTCTCCGCGGCCGCGGACGGCGCCACGCCCAGTGAAGCCCGCACTTCCCGCAACCGTGGTCCCGGCCCGGTGCCGAGTTCCTCGGCCAGCACTTTCTCGGCCATTTCGTAGGCCTCGATCGCGTCGGCCGTGCGGCCGTCGGCCCGGAGCGCGACGATCAGCTGCTGCCAGAGTTCTTCGCGCAGCGGATGCTCGGTGACCAGGCCGCGCAGTTCGGCGACGGCTTCGGCGGCCCGGCCGAGTTCGATCCTCGCCCGCAGCCGTTGTTCGGAGACCGCGAGCCGCGATTCCGTCAGCCGGGCCACCGTCGCGCCCCAGCCGTGGTCGTGGGGCAGCCCTTCGAGGACTTCGCCACGCCACAGCGCTTCGGCTTGATCCAGCAGGTCGAGAGCGGTTTCGGCCTCGCCCCGGCCGAGCGCGTCCTGTGCCAGCGCGGCCAGTTCGCCGAACCTGATGTGGTCGATCTCCCCAGGTGAAGCTTTCAGGATGTATCCGGACGCCCGGCTGCCGATCCGTTCCCCGAGTCCGGGATCGTGATCGGCGAGGCGTTTGCGCAGTGAATGGACGTAGGTGCGGATGTTCGCCGCCGCCGAACGGGGAGCCGACGAGGGCCACAGGACCTCGATCAGCAGTTCGGTGGAGACGACGACGTTGGGTTGGAGAAGCAGCGCAGCGAGCAGCAGACGCGGTTTGGGGCCGCCGAGCGGCACCACCTGTCCGTCCACCGCCACTTCGAGCGGACCGAGAACGCGAAACCCGAGAATAGTCACCTAAACCGCCAATACGGCAGGAGCCCCATTCCGCCGATCGTATTGCCGTACCGCCATGGTTGACTAGATCCATTCGCATGCATGTGCAGACAGTCGTGCGGGTTTGTACGGGATGTGTACGACTCCGGTCGACGCTGCGGCCATGAAGCGTTCAAGTATCCGGCGGCTCGCCGGTTTCTTCCTCGTGCTCGCGACGGCGGGTGCTTTCGGCCTGGCCGGCGCGACCCCCGCGCTGGCCGCGGCGACCGGGACCGTGAAGACGGCGGGCGATCCGCTGAACGTGCGCCGTGCGCCGAACACGGCATCGACCGCGGTCCGTACGGTGGCCAACGGTGCCACGGTGACCATCGACTGCCAGACGATCGGGACCTCGGTCACCGGTCCGCTCGGCACGACGACGTTATGGGACTACGTTCCCGCGCTCGGTGGTTACATTTCGGACGGATATGTCTACACCGGCTCCGATCAGCGGATCGCGCCCGACTGCGGGGTCGGTTCCGGCAGTGCCGAATGTTCCACCGGTGCCTGTGCCGGCGAAGGGCAGTTCCGTTCATCGGATGCTCATTTCCTGGTTTACGACCAGGAAGCCGACGGCAAGTCCGCCGTGGTCGCCTACTGGACGAAGGGTGGCGCCGGCCCGTTCTACGTCTGGGCCTCCGGAGGTAACGGCACGCACGTCGACAAGGCCGTGCCGGTGGCGAAGGGTTCGTGGGTCTATTACAAGGTCTGCGTCGCCAATGCCGCCGCGAATCCGGTACTCGAGGCCTGCAGTGGCGGCATCACCGATTACGCCGCGTGAAATTCCTCCCCGTTCTTTCCCCACTTCGAAAGGTTGAATTCTCATGGGTCAGGTGAACCGGCGGGCGGTACTCCTCGGTGGAGCCGCGGCGGTTTCGGCGGCGGCGTTGTCGTCGACATTGCCTTCGTGGGCGAACGCGAGAACCATGGCGGCGGCGCCCGCCATCCACGATCCGTTCCAGCTCGGTGTCGCCTCGGGTGACCCGCTGCCGGACAGTGTCGTGCTGTGGACGCGGCTCGCCCCCGCCCCGTTGAACCCGGACGGTTTCGGCGGGATGCCGGACGCTTCGTACACAGTGGACTGGGAGATCGCGAACGACCAGGCGTTCTCCTCGGTCGTCCAGAGCGGCACCGCGACCGCGGCCCGCGCCTCCGGGCACAGCGTGCACATCGAGCCGGTCGGCCTCGCGCCGGGACGCGAGTACTTCTACCGTTTCAAGACCAGCGGGTACATCTCACCGGTCGGCCGGACGCGGACGGCGCCCGCCGCCGGTGCGGCCGTCGATCAGCTGAAGTACTGCTTCTCCTCCTGCCAGCACTGGGAGGAGGGCTGGTACCACTCGTACAAGGGAATGCTCGCCGACAACCCGGAACTGGTGCTGTTCCTCGGCGACTACATGTACGAGAGGAAATCCGGGCGCGCGGCCGCCGAACTGAACCCGCGCAGACTCGCCTTCTCCGAGGACGTGACGACACTGGCGCAGTACCGCGCCCGGCACGCGCAGCACAAGACCGACGCCGACCTGCAGAACGCGCACGCGATGGCGCCGTGGATCGTGGTCTTCGACGACCACGAGGTGATGAACAACTGGAACGGCACCACCAGCCCCGCCACGGCCGAGCGGAAGGCCAACGGATTCCAGGCGTTCTACGAGAACATGCCGATCCGGTCCACCGCCAAGCCGAGTGGTTCGACCATCCGCCTGTACCGGCAGTTCTCCTGGGGCAACCTCGCCCGGTTCCACATGCTCGACACCCGGCAGTACCGCAGCGCGCAGGTGCCCGACCCTTCCGGCGACGCGGGGCCCGCGTGCACCGACATGCGGTCGACGTCGCGCAGCATCCTGGGCACCGCGCAGGAGGCGTGGCTGCTGAAGGCGCTGGAGACGGCCCCGGCGAAGTGGGACTTCCTCGGCCAGCAGGTCTTCTTCGCCACCCGTGACGGCGACGGGAACAAGGCGACCTGTGAGAGCCCCGACTCCTGGCAGGGTTACGAGGCTTCCCGCGACCGGATCGCGAAGGGCATCGTGGACCGCAAGGTGCCGAATCCGATCGTGCTGACCGGCGACGTCCACCGGCACTGGGCCGCGGATCTGCGTCGCGACTACTTCAACCACAGCGACCCGGTGTTCGGTTCGGAACTGGTGACGACGTCGGTGACGAGCAACAGTGACACCGCGAGCGATCCGTCGTCGACGTGGCTGTCGAACAACCCGCACATCAAGTACTGCCGGGGAAAGCGCGGCTATGTCCGGGTGACCGCTTCGCAGGCGCAGATGCGGGCGGATTTCATGACGGTTTCGGACACCGCCGAGTACGACTTCTCGAAGGTGACCTTGGCCGCGGACCGCAGCTACGTCGTCGAGGCGGGAAAGCCGGGCCTGCAACGGGTTTAGCGCCTCTGCGAGGGGCGATTCGGGTTAGCGCGAACCCTCGTTCAGGTACTGGGAAGCGCGTGAAGGCCCCCTTCCCTCGGCTCAGCCGAGGGAAGGGGGCCTTCACGCGCAGCCGGTGCGGCTGGTGGTGCTGCTGAGGCTC
>NZ_JBVIRO010000004.1:461591-679657 GCF_055575975.1 Amycolatopsis sp. NPDC033938 | reverse complement strand
ATGTACTGGCACTGGGGCGGGCCGACCTGTAGAGCGCGTGGGGGGAGCTGTGGCCCCGGGGGGTCGTGCTTGGCTATACGTTTTAAACCCCTAATCGCCACTCACGACGCACTCCAGTCCCGCGCGGTGCTCTACTTCGCGGCGACCTCAATGGACGAGTAGTCCGCGAGGCGGCCGAAGTCGAGCTTCGCGACCTTCAGCCGGTTCGACTTGCCACCGACGCCCTTCTCCTCCCACACCGGGATCTGCGGCAGGTCCTTCGCGATCAGGTCCTCGGCCTGCTGGTACAGCTTGATCGCGGCCGCCTTGTCGGCGGTCTGGTCCGCCTGGTTCAGCAGCGCGTCGACGGCCGGGTTGTTGTACGTCGAGTCGTTGGAGGAACCCGTGCTCTTGTAGCGCGGGTTCAGGTAGTTCTCGATCGACGGGTAGTCGGCCGACCAGTCGGAGCGGCCCATGCCGGTGAGCTTCCTGCCGTTGACGATGCTGCGCCACTGGCCGAAGTCGGTCGCCGGGACGAAGTCGCATTCGACGCCGAGCGCGTTCTTGATGCTGTTGCACGCCGCGACCAGCGGTTCCTTACGGCCGCCGTCCGCGTTCGAGGCGATGGTCAGCTTGCCGGTGTACCCGGACTTCGCCCAGAACTCCTTGGCCTTCGCCGGGTCGAACTTGCAGAACTCGCAAACGCCGGGCCGGTAGCCCTCGATACCGCGCGAAACGTAGCCGTCGGCGGGCGAGTAGGTGTCGTTCATGACGGTCTTGACGATCTGCTCGCGGTCGATGGCCAGCGAGATCGCCTTACGCAGGTCCAGGTTGTTGTAACCGGGGACGTAGTACGGGATGGCGAGCGCGCTGATGCCGAGCAGGTTTCCTTCGACCAGACGCTCACCGAGGTCGGTCTTGTACTTCCCACCGGCCTTCGCCGCCGGCGGGAGCGCCTCCATGAAGTCGAGGCGGTTGCTCAGCAGGTCCTGGTACGCGGTTTCCTGGCTGGTGTAGATGCGGACTTCCAGGTCCTTGAACTTGACCTTGTCCTCGCCCTGGTATTCGTCGAACCGGGTGAGCTTCATGTTCTGGTTGGGCGTGCGCGAAACGAACTTCAGGGGGCCGTTCCCGATGGGGGCCTTGGCGAACCCCTCCGGGTCGGCGAAGAACTTGTCCGGGAGCGGCGCGAAAGCGAGGTAGCCGATCTTGGTGGCGAACACCGAGAACGGACCCTTGAGGGTGACCTGGAATTCGTAGTCGTTCACGATCTTGAGCCCGGACATCTCTTTGACGGTCGGCTCTTTGGCGCTGATTTCGTCGTAGCCCTGGATCTGCTCGAAGAACGACGCGTTCTGCATGCCGTTCTTGCCGTTCGCGCTGTAATTCCAGGCGTCGACGAAGTTCTTCGCCTTGACTTCGGTCCCGTCGTGGAACTTCCAGCCCTTTTTGATCTTGATGTCGAAGACCTTCGAATCGGTCGTGGTGATCGATTCGGCCATCAGGTTGTACGGCTCGGCCGTGTCGGACTTGTAGCCGACCAGCGCCGAAAAGACCGGCTTGAGGGCTTTGGACCCGCCGAGTTCGTTGGTGTTGGCGGGGATCAGCGAGTTCTCCGGCTCGGTGCCGTAGACCGAGACCGCCGCGTTGGCGTCAGTGGCGCCGGATCCCTTGTCTTGGCTGGATCCACCACCTCCACAGGCCGTCAGCAGCATGGCCGCCGTGACCACCACCGCCGTCGCTCCCCAGAACCCGCGTGAAGCCCGCATGTCCACTCCAACTCTCGTCGTCGGATCGTCCGGCGGGCGCTGGTCGCGCCCTGCCGTCCAGAAGGTGAGACGACGCTATGGGACACGTGAAGCCGATCACAGTGCGTTGGTGTTGCAAATGTGTGACGGTCTCCCCGACCACCCGGTCAGAGCACAACGTTGGTAGGAACCACGTTGCGCCGAACGGCCCAACCCGGACAGGAGGTCACCAAGTGATCACCGAAAGAAATGGCCACACATAAGAGAAATCGGCTTTGTCAGGCCAGCGAAAGCGCGATCCCGTCGAGGATGTCGTGCTCGGAGATCACCAGCTCGCCGGGACCACCGCGCGTGGCGAACTGTTCGGCCAGCACCTGCACGATCACCGACCCGCCGCCGATCACGTCGACCCGGCCGGGGTGGATCACCGGGTTCGCGGCACGGGTCGCGTGATCGGCCGTGAGAAGCGACTGCGCGACACGGTCGATGTCGGCGTGGGAGAGCTTCGAAAGGTGCGTGCGCTCGGAGTCGTACTCAGACAGGCCCTGTGCCACGGCGGTCAGCGTGGTGACCGTACCGGCGACACCGATCCACGTCTTCGCGGTGGACACGTCGACGACGTCGAAGGCTTCGGAGAGCACCTTGGCGGCCAGCTCACGGGCTTCGGCGATCTCGTCGGCGGTGGGCGGGTCGGACTTCAGCGCGCGTTCGGTGATCCGCACGCAGCCGATGTCGACCGACTTCGCGGCGATGACCTCGGCCTGGCGGCCGTCCCAGGTGCCGACGACGAGTTCGGTGGAGCCGCCGCCGACGTCGACCACCACGAACGGGCCGTCGTCGGGGTCCTGCTCGCCGACGGCGCCGGTGAAGGACAGCCGGGCCTCTTCGTCGCCGCTGATGACCTCGGCCTCGGTGCCGAGCACCTCACGCGTCATCGCGAAGAACTCGTCGCGGTTGCTCGCGTCGCGGGTCGCCGACGTCGCGACCATGCGGACCTTCTCGACGCCCTTGCGGCGCGCGGCGATCGTGTAGTCGGCCAGCGCCTTGCGGGTGCGTTCGAGCGCCTCGGGGGCCAGCCTGCCGGTGGCGTCCACACCCTGGCCGAGGCGGACGATCCGCATCTCGCGGTGCAGGTCGCGCAGGTCGACCGTCCCGTCGTGACGCGGGGTCAGCTCGGCGACGAGCAGACGGATGGAGTTGGTCCCACAGTCGATCGCGGCAACACGAGGCATGCCCTGAGCTTAGACAATGCCGATCAAGTGGGATCCGCGGCGGCTTTGCTGCTCGTCGACGACACCGTCGTCGTCGTTGTGGTCGTCGTCGGCGAGCTACACGTGGTCGGCGGCGGTGGGGTCTGACTCGTGGACGTCGGGCTCGTACTCGAAGTCGGTTGCGTCTCCGTCACGGTGACTGTCGGACATTGCGGCGGCTTCTGACTCGTCGACGATTTCGACGGCGACGAACTCGAACTCGTCCCCGGCAACGTGGTCGAAGGCGGCGGCGTCACCGAACCGGGCGGCGTCGGCGGCACCGGAGGCGGCGGGACCGAAGCGGGCGGCGGAGCGGCCGCGGCGTTCGGCGCGCCGATCGGCACCTTGCTGTCCGGCGTCGGCAGCACCCCCGTGCGGTAGGCCTCGGCCCAGATCAGCACGGTGTTCACGTAGGTTTCGGAGTTGTTGTAGCGGAAGACGGCCGCGCGCAACTGGTCCGGTTTGGACAGATCGAGTCCGCCCGAGCACAGATACCGGCCGGTGCCCAGCGCCGCGTCGAAGATGTTGTTCGGATTGGACTCGTTGTCGCCGTTGCCGTCGGAGGCGTAGCGGGCCCAAGTCGACGGGATGAACTGAGTCGGGCCGACAGCGCGATCCCAGACCGTGTCACCGTCGTACTTGCCGCCGTCGGTGTCCGGGATGGCCGCGAACGGGCCGGCACCGTTGAGCTGCGGCCCCAGAATGGGTTCGAGGGTGTTGCCCTTCGCGTCGACGAACCCGCCGCGCGCGTGATTGGACTCGATCCGGCCGATGCTGGCGATCAGCGCCCAGTCGATATGACAACCGGGCTGTTCGGCGATGAGGATGTCGGCGGCGTTGCGGTAGGCGGCGAGCGCGGTGACCGGGATGGCGAGCGGACCGTTGGGGAGTTCGTCCGCGGGAAGCGGGAGCGGGGTCGGCGCGTCCGGCAGACTGCCGTCGACGCCGATCTGCTGGACGAGCGGGTTCTTCGGGTCGTAGCCGCCGACGAGGGCGACGTCTTCGGAATGGATCGTGCTCGCCGTCGCGGCCCAGCTGCCGGCACCGACGACCGCGGCACCGGCCGGGACGATGGCGAGGACACCTCCGGCCACCGCGGCGATCGTCCGGTGCCGGAGACAGAGTCTCCGGACATGACCGTTCACCGCGCCTGGGACGTGCCTCACGCGCATACCTCAGAACCCTCCCGGCGGATCGCGACTCGGCGAATCCGTTCCTTGCCCACCCGAAAACCCACACCTGGCGCCCAGCCTGCCGCATGCGGTGACCGGTTTCACCCCATCGGGGCGGACCAGTTGGCCTTCATCGGGTGAATTAACCCACCTGGAGGAACTATCTGTACATCGGGGGTAGGTGTTACCCCTGGCAGTCGCCCGACGGCCACCCGTTCGCTTTGAGCAGCGCGAGGGTCTCGTCCCCGAACGGGTTCACGCCGGGGCCGACGGCGAGCGTATGCGCCAGGTGGACGTGCAGGCACTTGACGCGACCGGGCATCCCGCCCGCGCTGACCTCGTGGCCGAGCGAATCGATGGCGTCGCGTTCGGCGAGGTAGCTCTCGTGGGTCCGCTGGTAGGCGGCCGCCAGCTCGGGGTCCTCCGCGAGCCGGTCGGTCATTTCCTTCATCAGCCCGGACGCCTCGAGAGTGCCGACCATCGAAGTCAGCTTCGGGCAGGTCAAGTAGTAGAGCGTCGGGAAGGGAGTGCCGTCGTCGAGGCGGGGACTGGTCTGCACGACCGACGGGTGGCCGCTCGGGCAGCGCGCGGCGACGGCGCGCAGCGCACGGGGTGCCCGGCCGAGCTGTTCCGCGATGATCTCGCGGTCGGCGTCGGTCACAGGCTCATAAGAAGACTTTTCCGTGCTGTTCACGCCACCAAGGCTAACCGGGGCCCGGAGCTCAGCCGCCCGCGACCTGATCCCACAGCTTCTCGTACCAGGAGCCGGCAGGCACCGGCTGCTGGCCTTGCTCACCCTGCTCGGGCGCCTTGTCCTCGGGCAGCTGCACGATGTACGGCGTCTCACCGGGTTTCACGAAACCGAACCGCTTGCGGGCCTCGGCCTCGATCTGCGCCGGATCGCTCAGCTCGGACTTGCGGGCCTCCAGCTGGGCGACGCTTCGCTGCAGTTCGGACTGCAACTGCTGCTGCTCGGTGACCTCGGACTTCTGGCTGAGGTACGTGCGCAGCGGGACGGCGATGGTGAACGCGAGCGCGCACACCACGATCGCCACCACCGCGGCCCGGCGGGTGGTGGACATGCCGAGCACCTTCGCGGCGCCCGATGCCCGTTTCGCCGCGAGGCTGCGGCGCAGCCGGGTTCGGGCGCGGACCTCCGTCGTCGTGGTCCGCCGGGCGCGCTCCGGTCGGCGGCCCCTGCTGGAGCCACCGCCGTCCGCGCGCCCGCTACGACGGGTCCGCGCCCTCCCCCGGTCCGCCATAACCGATTACCCCTCCGGGGTGAACCGCGGGAACGCCAGGTCGCCGGCGTAACGCGCCGCGTCGGCGAGGGTCTCCTCGATCCGCAGCAGCTGGTTGTACTTGGCGATGCGCTCGCCGCGGGCCGGGGCGCCGGTCTTGATCTGGCCGACACCGGTGGCGACGGCGAGGTCGGCGATGAAGGTGTCCTCGGTCTCGCCGGACCGGTGGCTCATCATCGACTTGTAGCCGTAGGAGGTGGCCAGCGAAATCGCGTCGAGGGTCTCCGACAGCGTGCCGATCTGGTTGACCTTCACCAGCAGCGCGTTGGCGGCGCGGCGGGTGATGCCCTCTTCGAGGCGGTCCGGGTTGGTGACGAACAGGTCGTCGCCGACGATCTGGACCTTCTCGCCGACCTCGGCGGTCAGCTGGACCCAGCCGTCCCAGTCGTCCTCACTCAGCGGGTCCTCGATGGACACGAGCGGGTAGTCGCGCAGCAGTTCGGCGTAGTAGGCCGACATCTGCTCGGCGCTCTTCTTCGCGCCTTCGAAGGTGTACGCGCCGTCGGAGAAGAACTCCGTCGCGGCGACGTCGAGCGCGAGCGCGACATCACGGCCCGGGGCGTATCCGGCCTTCTCGATCGCCTGAAGGATCAGGTCGAGCGCCTCGCGGTTGTTCTTCAGGCTGGGTGCGAAGCCGCCTTCGTCGCCGAGACCGGTGGCCAGGCCGCGGCCCTTCAGCACCGACTTCAGCGAGTGGTAGACCTCGGTGCCCCAGCGCAGGGCCTCGCGGAACGACTCGGCGCCGATCGGCGCGATCATGAACTCCTGGATGTCCACATCGGTGTCGGCGTGCGCGCCACCGTTGAGGATGTTGAGCATCGGCACCGGCAGCACGTGCGCGTTCGGCCCGCCGAGGTAGCGGAACAGCTCCAGCTCGGCCGATTCGGCGGCGGCCTTCGCGACGGCGAGCGAGACACCGAGGATGGCGTTCGCGCCGAGGCGGGACTTCGCCGGGGTGCCGTCGAGGTCAACCAGCTTCTGGTCGACGATGCGCTGGTCCACGGCGTCGGTGCCGACGAGGTCCGGGCCGATCTCGTCCAGGACGGCCGCGACCGCGCGCTCGACACCCTTGCCGTTGTACCGGCCGGTGTCGCCGTCACGCAGCTCGACGGCTTCGTGTTCGCCGGTGGAGGCACCCGAGGGGACCGCGGCCCGCGCCAGCGTGCCGTCGTCGAGAGCCACCTCCACTTCGACCGTCGGGTTGCCTCGCGAGTCCAGAATCTCGCGAGCGCCTACCTGCTCGATGAGCGCCACGCCATGCTCCTCATGTGGGTTGTGCCTGCGGTGACGGGCCCCAGCCTAGCCGTCGGCGCCGTTCACCCGTTGGAGGCACGCGCCACATCGCTCACTCCGCGGGTGGTTCGTCCGACCGGATCTCCCGCCAGCCCGACGGAAGCTCGACGGTGTCGGAGAACTGCTGCCAGAACGTCCAGCTGTTGCCGCCGATGTCGGAGACGGTGAACACGCGGGCGCCGTAGGGCTGATCCTGCGGAGCGTCGAGGTCGGCGTCGTCGCCCAGCGCGGCGCGGACCCGCTCGTACTGCGCGTCGGCGTCGGGGACGTAGACGATGTTCAGCTGCCCGACCGGACCGTCGACCCCTTTGGCCTCCCAGTATTCGGGACCGACCCCGGCCAGCTGGATCTTCGCCGGACCGGCGCACAGCGTGGCCTGGAACACTTCGCCGGAGGCATCGGCGAAGCGCACCTCCTCGGTGAACCCGAACACTCTGACCAGCCACTCGACCGCTTCGGTGGCGTCGGTGTAGTAGAGGTACGGCGCGAGTCCGAGGTAGCCGGGCTCGTTCTCGGGCCTATCCGCTTCGGCACTGCTCATGGCGAGACAGTCCACCATGACCGTTTCAGCGCCTCGTGAACGGCCCTGCCCCGGCGTATCGTGGAGCGGACCATGATGGATGCCGAACCCGCCCCAGAAACCGGTCCGGACTCGTCCGGCGAATCCCGGTTCCGCGCCTTCCGACAGGCGGAGGCGCTGGTCGAAAGCCGCAGGCCGCTCGACGCCCTCAAGGCCCTCGAGCCGCTACTGGAGGACGAAACCGACAAACCGAGCGTTCAGCTGCTGGCCGGTCGCGCGTATTTCCACTCCGCACAGTTGCGGCGGGCCGAGCGCGCCTTCACCCGGGTGCTGGAACTGGACCCCACCGATCATTACGCGCGGTTCGTGCTCGGGCGGACCCTCCAGCGCCTCGGCAGGTTGACCGAGGCGCTCGCGCAGATGCGGATCGCGTCGGCGATGCACCCGATCCCGGAGTATCTGGAAGCGATCAGCGAGGTCAGCGCGCGGATCGCGCTGCGGGACTGACCCCGCCACCGTCCCCCAGGGGGTCGTGAGTGGCGATTCGTTACGGCGCGGGTCCGGGCTGACTGACGGAGGCGCCTTTGAGGACCGTACATATAGGTATCAATCGGACACCGAGTTGTCGGCAGCCATCCCTTGTGGACAGTCACCAGGTAATGAAGGCTTCCTTGAGGGGCTCGTATTCGTCTACCTACCGGTGTGGAGCTTGCGCGGGTTGCCGACGCGGTTCGGGTGGGGAAGATTCCGGCCGTTGAGCGTCCGGAATCTTCCCCGCTCGGTCGCCGGTCCACCGGTCGTGATCAAGGGGCGAGACCGGGCGACGATGCCCGCGGAACCACCCTCGTCCAGGTCAGGCGTGAGGGTAGGCAAGGGAACCCTCGCGGCAGCCGGCCGATCACGCCACTTTTGCCTTACCTCTCAAGAGAACTGAGTGTGCCGGGTTGTGGGCGACTCGTCCTTGCTCCGACCGGCGCGCGCGGCCCCGCCACCGCCGCCGGGGGAGCAAGGGACCTTTGCTCTCATTTCGACTTGGCCCGCAGGTGGGCGCGCTCCCCCTGCTTGCCGAACAGCACCAGCAGCTCCACCGGCCCCGGCCCCGCGCTGCCGAACCAGTGCGGCACCCGCGTGTCGAACTCGGCGGCCTCGCCCGGCCCCATCGTGAAATCGCGGTCGCCGAGCACCGCCCGCAACCGTCCGCTGAGGACGTACATCCATTCGTAGCCCTCGTGCGTCCGTTGCACCGGTTCGATGTCCTCGACCGGGATCAGCAGTTTGAACGCCTGCGGCTGCCCCGGCTGCGCGCTCAGCGACCAGGCGGTGAACCTGCCGAACTTCTGCGGTTTCATCCGGACCCGCGGATCGGACGGCTCGGGTTCGCCGACCAGTTCGTCGAGCGGGACCTGATGCGCCTCCGACAACGTCAGCAGCAGCTCCAGGGTGGCCTTCCGCGCACCCGATTCGAGCCGGGAGAGCGTGCTGGCGGAGATCCCTGTCGCCTCCGAGAGCGCGGAGAGGGTGGTGCCGCGTTCCTTGCGAAGCTGCTTGAGCCTCGGGCCGACCTCGGCGAGCCGCCGTTCGATGTCCTGCATGCCCCCAGTTTGCCAAATCGGCAAAGAACTTTGCCAGACTTCCGCCGGATCCGGATGCTCGGGACCATGAACAACAATGAATTCGACGTAGTGATCATCGGTGGCGGCGTCGCGGGTCTCAGCGCGGCACTGGTCCTTGGCCGGGCGCGGCGCGAGGTCGTCGTGATCGACGCCGGCACCCCGCGCAACACGCCCGCCGCGCACGCGCACGGTTTCCTGACCAGGGACGGCATTCCACCCAAAGAACTGCTGGCGATAGGCCGCGACGAAGTCCGCGGATACGGCGTCGAGATCGTCGAGGACGTCGTCCACCGGCTACGGCGCGACAAGGCGGTGGAACTGGCGAGCGGGCGGGTCATCAGCGGACGCCGGATCGTGGTGACGACCGGACTGGCGGACGAACTGCCGGACGTCCCCGGCGTCGCGGAGCGTTTCGGCACCGACGTGCTGCACTGCCCGTACTGCCACGGATGGGAAGTGCGCGATCAACGCTTCGGCGTGCTGGCCACCTCCGAGAAATCGGTCCACCAGGCGCTGATCGTCTGGCAGTGGAGCAAGGATCTGACGTTCTTCACCCATACCCAGCAGATCTCGGCCGAGGACCGGGCGAAACTGACCGGGCTGGGCATCCGGGTCGTCGACGGGAAGGTGTCCGAACTCGCCGTCGAAAACGACCGGTTGACCGGGGTCCGGCTCGTCGACGGCGAACTCGTCGAACGCGATGTGGTGTTCGTCGGCCCGAAGTTCGTCCCGCACGACAAGCTTCTCGCTCAGATCGGCTGCGAGCGCTCCGAAGACGGTTTCGTCGTGGTGGACGCGCAGGGCCGTACGAACGTGGACGGTGTCTGGGCGGCGGGGAACGTCGTCGATCCGATGGCGCAGCTGGTCGTGGCGGCCGGGGAGGCCTACAAGATGGCGTCGGCGCTCAACTTCGATCTCGTGCTCGAAGATCAGGGCGCGACGCTGGCATCCGCGTAGGCGTCGGCCGCGCTGAAGACCTCCTGGGCGTAGGGAACGGCCGGGTTGAAGACCCGCATCGCCTTCCACCAGCCCGCCGGAGTGGCGATGTCGTCGCCGTCTGCGCACAGGTAACGAGCCGTGGCGAAGGCGGCGTCGTCGAGGTTCTTCGTATCCGGCCGCTTCCCGTCGCCGGTGGCGCGCATGGAGTGCTTGGCCCAGATGTCGGGCGCGAGGGTGATCGGGCCCGGCCTGCCCTGCGCCGCCTCGACGTGGGAGATCCCGGCGAGGGTCGCCCACGAGAGGTGACAGCCCGGCTTCTGGCGCCGGAGCCACATCTCGGCCCGGCCGTAAGCGGACAGATCCGCGACGGGAAGCCGGGTCTTCGAGGCCACCCGTTTCGCCCAGGTCTCGAGTTCGGCGGCGTCGGAAACCGTGGGCCGGTCGGGCGGCGCGGCGAGCCCGGCTCGCGGCGTCGCCACCCCCGGCTGCGGCTTCTGGTCGGGAACCGCCAGCGCGGGCTGGGGTTGCGGCGGAGGCGGCTCCTCACCGCCCGGCCGGTGCACCCCGACGGTCATGATCAGCACCACGCCGGTGAGCACGAGCCCACCGGCGAAAGCGAGCCTGGGGACATACGGCGGCAGAGGACGCGAAGCGGGCTCGGGGGTGTCGACGCTCGACTGGGTGGTTTCGGCCACCCGGTCAGGTTACTTCGCCGCACCACCGAGCGATGCCCCGTTCGGGCGGTCAAGCCAACTGTCGGTAAAAAGGATCGACGATCGGTCCTCGGCGGCCGATTCGTTATGTGCCGAGCTTAGGCCACCCTGACCTGCGGATGCTTACGACAGCCCTGTCCGATCAAGGTCTCTTCAAGCGTTTCGTCCGCTTACGGGTCGCGTCACTCCCCCTGGACTTTCAGGGAAGCCTTACCTAAAACCAGGAGGTTCAGTCAGGACGACCAGGGAGAACGACGTGTGGTTCGCGAGTGCGCTCATCGGCCTCCGAGAAGGCCTGGAAGCCGCCCTCGTCGTCAGCATCCTCGTCGCGTTCCTGGTCAAGACCGAACGGCGGCACGCGCTTCGCTGGGTGTGGCTCGGTGTCGGCGTGGCGGTCCTGCTGTCGGTCGGGGTCGGCGCGATCCTCACCTACTCCACCGCGCAGCTGTCCTTCGAACAGCAGGAACTGCTCGGCGGCACCCTGTCGGTCGTCGCGGTCGGCTTCGTGACGGCGATGATCTTCTGGATGCGCAAGGCGTCGAGGACGATCGCCGCCGAACTGCGCGGGAAAATGGACGAAGCGCTCGACGTCGGCCCGCTCGCCGTCCTCGTCCTGTCGTTCTTCGCCGTCGGCAGGGAAGGCCTGGAGACGGCCGTATTCTTCTACTCCACGGTGCAGACCGCGCAGGGCGGGACGACCGAGCCGCTGATCGGCTTCACCGGCGGGATCCTCGTCGCGATCGTGCTGGCGTACCTGATCTACCGCGGCGCCGTCCGCTTCGACCTCGGCAAGTTCTTCACCATCACCGGGGTCCTGCTGGTTTTCGTCGCGGCGGGCGTGCTCGGCTACGGCCTGCACGACCTGCAGGAAGCCGCCTTCCTTCCCGGTTTGACCGTGCTCGCGTTCGACGCGTCGGCCGTACTGCCGGAGACGAGCTGGTACGGCGCGCTGCTCAAGGGGATCTTCAACTATTCGCAGCAGACGACGGTGCTCCAGGCCGTCGCATGGGTCGCGTACGTGGCCATCGTGCTGCCTTTGTTCCTCAGGCCCAAGAAGAAGGCCGTGGCGGCTCCCGCCGCGGCCGCAGTTAAGGAGTGACCGTGTCTCGTCGATTCCCGCTCGCCGCCCTCGCCGGCGTCGGCGCCTTGGTGCTCACCGCCTGTGGTGGCGGCGAGGAGAAGCCCGCCGCCGCGGGCGGGCCGATCAAGGTCGAAGCCTCGGACACCGCGTGTGCCGTCTCGGCCACCACCGCGAACGCGGGCCCGGTGACCTTCGAGATCACCAACAAGGGCAGCAAGGTCACCGAGTTCTACCTCTACGCCGAGGGCGACCGGATCATGGGCGAGGTCGAGAACATCGCGCCGGGGCTGAACCGGCGGCTGATCGTCGAGGTCGCCGACGCGGGCAAGTACCAGACAGCGTGCAAGCCGGGGATGACCGGCAACGGCATCCGGGGCGATTTCACTGTCACCGGCGGAGCGGCGAAGCAGGCGGACCCGAACTCGCAGAAGGCGCAGGCGGTCAAGAGCTACGCGGAGTACGTCGCGAACAACACCAAGGCGCTCGACGAGGAGACGACCAAGTTCGTCGCCCTCGTGAAGGCGGGGAAGGCCGACGAGGCGAAGGCCGCGTACGCCCGCACCCGCGTCTACTTCGAACGGGTCGAGCCGGTGGCCGAGAAGTTCGGCGACCTGGACCCGAAGATCGACGCACGCGAGGCCGACCTCGAACCGGGCCAGAAGTTCACCGGCTTCCACCGGCTGGAGAAGGATCTGTGGGTGACCGGGCTCCAGCCGGACGCCGCCCAGATCGCCGACCAGTTGCTCGCCGACGTCAAGGAACTGGTCACCAAGTCGGCGGCGCTCGAACTGAACGCGCTCGATCTGGCCAACGGCGCCAAGGAGCTGCTCGACGAGATCGCCACCGGCAAGATCACCGGCGAGGAAGAGGCGTTCTCGCACACCGACCTCTCGGACTTCCAGGGCAACCTCGACGGATCGAAGGCCGCGATCAACTCACTGCGCCCGCTGCTGGCGGCGAAAGACCCGGCGCTGGTGTCCACTTTGGACAAGGAATTCGGCAACGTGCAGGCGCTGCTGGACAAGCAGCGCGAAGGTGACGGCTTCAAGCCGTACACCGCGCTGAGCCAGGACCAGGTCAAGGAATTCGCGGCGGCTGTCGACGCACTGGGCGAACCGCTGAGCAAGGTGGCGGAGGTCGCGGCGCAATGAGCGAGGCGGAGCACACTCGGGTCTCCCGCCGGAAGCTGTTCGGCATGGCGGGAGCGGGTGCCGCTCTCGTCGGGACCGGCGCGGCGGCCGCGTACGGCGCAGACAGGCTCCTCGGCGGCGACAACCCGGCACAGGCGGCACAGAACGTCGTCGAGTTCCACGGCGAGCATCAGGCCGGGATCGTGACGCCGGTGCAGGAGAACCTGCATTTCGTCGCGCTGGACGTCACGACGAAGGACCGCGAAAAGCTGGTCAAACTGCTGCGGACGTGGACGGACGCGGCCCGGCGGATGACCGCGGGCCAGGAGGTCGGCACGGGCGGTGCCGTCGGTGGCGCCCCCGCCGCCCCGCCGAGCGACACCGGTGAGGCACTCGATCTGGCGGCGTCTTCGCTGACGCTGACCATCGGGTTCGGTCCCTCGCTGTTCGACGACCGGTTCGGCCTGGCGGCCAAACGCCCGGCCGCGCTGATCGACCTTCCCCTGTTCCCGCAGGACAAACTCGATCCCGCCCGTAGTGGCGGCGACATCTGCGTCCAGGCGTGCGCGGACGATCCGCAGGTCGCGGTGCACGCGATCCGGAACCTGGTGCGGCTGGGCTTCGGCGTCACCGCGGTGCGCTGGTCACAGCTCGGGTTCGGCCGCAGTTCGTCGACGTCGCGGGCGCAGTCCACGCCGCGGAACCTGTTCGGGTTCAAGGACGGGACGCGCAACATCAAGGCCGAGGAGACCGACGTCCTGCGCGATCAGGTGTGGGCGGCGGCCGAAGACGGCCAGCCGTGGATGGCGGGCGGGTCGTACCTGGTGGCCAGGCGGATCCGGATGCACATCGAGACCTGGGACCGGGAATCGTTGCAGGGACAGGAAGGCATCGTCGGCCGGTCGAAGGGTGCCGGTGCCCCGCTCGGCCAGGCGGCCGAGTTCGACGAGCCCGATTTCCACGTGGGTGGCGCCGGCGGCGAGAAGCTGATCCCGGAGGATTCGCACGTCCGGCTGGCCTCGCACGAGAATCTGAACGGGGCGCGGATCCTGCGCCGCGGTTACAACTTCGTCGACGGCTCCGATGGTGTCGGGCACCTTGAAGCGGGATTGTTCTTCCTCGCGTTCAACCGGGACACGCGCAAGCAGTTCGTGCCGATGCAGCAGGCGTTGTCGTCGAAGGACGCGATGATGGAGTATCTGCAGCACACCGGATCCGCCCATTTCGCGGTGCCTCCGGGCGTGCGCGAGGGCGGTTTCTGGGGCGAGGGCCTGTTCTCTTGACCTCCAGTTAGGTAGAGATCGCAGACTGGGTTCCATGTTCAGTGAAGCGGAACTCGACTACCTCGCCACCCAGGTTCTCGGGCGGCTCGCGACGGCGCAGCCGAACGGGACCCTGCAGGTCAGCCCGGTCGGCTACGCCTACAACCCCGAAACCCGGACGATCGACATCACCGGCTACGAACTGGCGAAGAGCAAGAAGTTCCGGAACGTGGCCGCCAACGGGCAGGCCGCGTTCGTGGTGGACGACATGCCTTCGCAGGACCCGCCGAGGATCCGTTGCCTCGAAATCCGCGGCCGGGCCGAGGCGCTGACCGGCGCCCGCACGGCCGACGGTCATTTCGACGGAGCCGTGATCCGGATCCATCCCTCGCGGATCATCAGCCTCGGCATCGACGACCCGGACCACGATCCGCTCGATCTCGTTCCGCACAACCGGAACGTGTGACGGCGGCCCCCTTTCAAGTTCATGATGGCTCCTTGAGGGACTCGTCTTTGTTTACCCACCTGGTGTGGAGCTTGTGCGGGTCGCCGGTCCACCGGCCGTGAGCGAGCGCGAGCTTGATCAACGGAGGATCGGCAGGTCAGGCGCAGGTACACAAATACGGGTTCCCCTTCTTTGCGTGAGGCGCAAGGAAGGGGGCCATCATGTACTTCTGTTCCACCTAGGCGTGGGCGAGTGCACGGCTGGAGGCTTCCAGGATGTCGCCCAAAGCGGCGCGGGCTTGGGTGAGGCCGGCTATCCGGGAGTCCAGCTCGGCGTACTGGGTCCTGAGGTGGTCGAGAACGCAGGCCTGGAGTTCGGTGCCGTCACCGGCGAAACAGGGCATGAGTTCGTGGATGACCTTGGTAGGGAGTCCGGCGGCGAGCAGGGTGCGGATACGGGCGACGGTGGCGGGAGCCCCGGCGTCGTAATGACGGTGGCCGCCTTCGCTGCGGCGGGAGCTGAGCAGCCCCTGGGCCTCGTAGTAGCGGAGAAGACGTACGGCCACGCCTGTTTCGCGGGACAGCTCCCCGATCTTCATATGACCCACCTCACAGGACAGCGGCTTGAAGCTGACATTGATGTCAGCTTCTAACGTTGATCGCATGACGACTATTTCGACCGCACCCCTTTCGCTCTACGGTTTCCTGACCCCCAAGCCAGGACACGCCGACGAGTTCAGGAAGCTCCTGATGGACCTCGTCGAGCCGTCTCGAGGACACGAGGGCAACCTTCAGTACCACCTCCACGAGCAGGAAGACGGCCGGTTCTTCCTCTACGAGGTTTGGCGTTCGCAGGAGGACCTCGACCGGCACAACGCGACTCCACTCCTGCGCGCCTTCATGGACGAACTGCCTGAGCACATCGAAGGAGCGCCCGAGGCCTACTTCGGCACGATGAGGAGTCCCTATCCGGCGTGATCGACGACCCCGGCGCGGTCAGCGACGGCCACCGAAGACCGCGTAGGTCCCGAGTCCGGCGACGGCGAGCGCCACACCGGTCCACGTGGCCGCGGCCACGTCCGCGGGTTGCAGGAGCCAGGTCGCCACCAGCGTCCCCGTGTCCTTCCCCGGCGGGGTGAAGAACGCGACCAGGAAAGCGAAAAGCGGCAATGTCCACCCGTAGGCCCCGCCGAACAGGACCGCGGCGATCCCGGCGAGACCGAGCAACCCGCCCGCGTTCCGCGCGATGATCTCCACCGGGACCCGCTCCGCCTCCCACAGCCGCGGCAGCAGCACGGCGCCGAAGGCGAGGCCGCCGATCAGCAGCAGATGCAGACCGCGACGGGGCCGCCAGCGGATCGCGGCGGTCCGGTCGAGGTCGGCGTCCTGCCCGCTCAGCCCGGTGGCGGGCACCGCGACCGCCACCGTCAGCGCCAGCGAAACCGGGATCAGGGACCAGGAATCCCTCGCCAGTAACCACAGCACCACCATGCTCACCACCAGCGCCGCGAGCGACGCGGGCATGCTGCGCGAGCGCGCGTACAGCACCGCCCACCTCATCGAGCGCCGCCGAGGAGGATGTCGAGCTGGTTGCCCTGGCAGGTCAGGCCCGCCTGACGCTGCGCGATGATCCGGGTGCGCTGGACGTCGGGTGGCAGGGCACGGAAGGTCTCCCACTTCTGGACGACCTCTCCCTCCAGCTCCTTGCTCGGCGAGACCCCCTTCAGCATCTTCCACTCACCGAGGAACCAGCTCGCCGAAATCGACCTCGCGGTGATCTCGTCGAAAAAGTTCCTGTCGGCGCCATACAAGGAATAACAGGTCGGCGTCCCGGCCCCGGCGACCAGAATCCGCGTCACGTCGTTCGTGTCGATGGCCGAGCGGACCTGCCAATCCAACAGGTCGACGAAGACGGTGCCCGCCGTACGCGGCGGCACCTCGCCGGAGTCCAGCTGCCGGTCCAGTGCCGCGACCTTGACCGGCGCGTCCGGCAGCGTTCCCAGTAGCCGCAACGCTTCTTTGGCCGGACCGGCGATGCGGGCGAGGTCGGATTCCTGTATGCGAGTGACGCAGACCGGGCCGTCGCAGACCCTCACCGTCGCGCGCGGGTCGACAGTCTTGGCCTCGGCGAAGGTCGCGGGCAGGACCGGTACCGCGATCGCGGCGGCCACCAGAGCGGGGACGACGGCGAGCGCCCTCGCCCGCCGGGAACCGGCCGCCAAGAGGAGGAAGCCGGCCACGGCCAGCCCTGCGAACCAGATTCCCTGTCCGAGATCCATCCGGCTCGCGGTGGTGATGAACGGGTCGGTGGTGACCTCCATCGCGGGAGAGAGCAACGACATCCGGGCCGGAACAGGGCCCACGAGCACGCTTCCCTCCGACCCGGCGATCTGGAACACGATCACCACCACGAAAGCGGCGACGGCGACCGCGGGAGCGGTCAGCGGATGGGGCAGCAACCGGCCGACCCCCAGCCCGATCCAGGCGCCCGCGAGCATCGCCAGCGCTCCGACCCCGGTGATCGGCAACCAGCCGAAGGTGAAGAACGCGCCGCTGAAGCCCACTTGTACGGCACCGACGGCGAAGATCAGCAGATAGCCCAGCACCAGCAGACCACCCAGCGCACCGGCGAGTTTCGCCGCACGATGCCAGCCTGGGCGGGGCATCGTGGCCAGGAGTTCGACCATGCCGGACCGGCTGTCGCGCATACCCTGGAGGACACCGGCGCCGATCGCGATCGGCCACAGGAACACCAGCAGGAAGCGGCTCCACCTCGCGGCGGGAACCCAGTTTTCGTCCCAGGCGAGCGGCGCCTTCGACCACGGGCCGCTGAACGAGTACAGGAATCCGAACGCGACCACGAGGATCGCGAGCGTCGCCCAGGGGGCGATGGACCGGCGGAGTTCGGTCCGCAGGACGCGCGTGTTCACCAGTTCCCCCTGCCCGGCTCGTGCCCCAGCAGCGCCGAGTAGCCGCGCTCGATCGGACTGTCGCCGACGTACTCCTCGCTCCCCGCCGCGGCCAGTTCGTCAGGAGTCCCCTGGAAAACGAGCTTTCCGTCTTCGAACAAAACGACGTCGGTGCAGGCTGTCGCGACGTCCTCGACGAGATGCGTCGAGACGACGACGCAGGCGTCGCGCCCCAGCTCCTGCATGAGATCCCGGAACCGCACGCGTTGCGCCGGGTCGAGCCCGGCGGTCGGCTCGTCCAGCAGGAGGATGTCCGGATCGTTCACGATCGCCTGTGCGATCCCGACCCGTCGCACCATCCCGCCCGACAGCGTCTTCATCTTGTCGTCGGCGCGATCGGCGAGGCCGACCCGTTCGATCGACCGCTGCACCGCTCCCGGGATGTCCTCCCGCGCCATCTCCTTGAGCCAGGCGATGTACTCGACGAACTCGCGGACGGTGAAGCGCTTGTAGAAACCGAAATTCTGCGGCAGGTAGCCGATCCGGCGGCGCAGGCGGCGCTGATCGGTGAGTCCCCCGACAGAATCACCGAGCAGCGCCAGCCCTCCCTCCGCCGGCCGGAGCACCGTCGCCAGCGCCCGGATCAACGTGGTCTTCCCGGCCCCGTTCGGGCCGAGCAGACCGTGCACCCCCGTACCCAGTTCCAGGTCGAGCCCGTTCACGGCGAACTTGCGCTTGCCGACCCGGATCTTCAGCCCCTCCGCCTTGATCTGCCACGCGTAGGTCGTCGGCGCGACCTCCGCGGCCCCGACAGCACGCATCATGTTCTCCCCTTCGTTCATCGTTCGGTTCCGGTGAGCACGCCGAAGGCGTTCCGCCGGAACGCCACCACGGCCGCGGTCAGCGCGAAGATCGCGCCCCACACCGGAAGAAGCCTTGGTTCGAGTGCGGCGGCCCGCCCTTCGGAAGCCACCGCGGGCGCCAGGATCACCGCCACCCAGATCCCGGCGAGGACGTACGCCGCCCGCGTCACCCCGATCAGCCCGCCGAGCGCGAGCGTCCCGGTGGTGAAGGCCAGGCTCGGCAGGAGACCGAGCCCGAATCCGGCGCCACTCAGCCAGCCCGTGAGGGCCTGGGTCGGCAGCACGACGGCGAGGACGGCCGTCGTCCGGCGCAGCACCAGGTAGAGGCCGCCCCTCGGCGAGGAAGTGACGAGTTCGTAGGCGGGGTCGAGGCCCTTGGACCACGACACCGCGACACCGAGCACCGGCAGCACCGGCGAAAAGAGCTGGGCGAACGAGAAGTCCTCGCTCTTGCTGAACCCGATCCAGTCCAGCGCGAAGCCGATTCCCGGGATCAGCAGGATCATCAGCAGCCACGGCAGCATCACCGGCGTCACCCAGGTGTGCAGCCGCCCTGCCCACCGGCTTCGTATCGGCTGTGGTCCCGCTTCGGCCAGCTTCGGGCCGAGTCCGGTCCAGACGTCGTCCACCAGAGCCGTCACCGTTGGCATGCTGAGCGCGGCGAGCCGCCCCCGGCATTCCGCGCACGACTCCAGATGGGCTTCGACCGCCCAGACTTCGTCGCCGGCCAGGCCGTCGTCTCCGCGAACGTAACCGGTCAGGAGCTGGTGGGACACGTGTTCCTTGTTCACGACAGCGCCTCCCGCATCGCGATCCGAGCCCGCCTGGCGCGGGTTTTGACGGTTCCCTCCGGCAGGCCGAGCAGGACTGCGGTCTCGCGGACGGTCAGCCCGTCGAGCACCATGGCCTGCAGGACCTGACGTAGTTCGGGAGCGAGCCGGCGCAACGCGTCGCCGACGTGGTCGCCGACCGACCCGGCCAGCGCCTCGTCCTCGGCGGCGGGCGCGACGGTGGTTTCCGCGACCGGCAGCGGCTGCGCGTGCCGCGCCCGGCGGCGGAAAGCGTCGACGAGCCGGCGCGCGGCGATAGTCCACAACCAGCCGACAGCGCTCCCGCCGACGGCCGAACCGGCGAACGCGCCCGCCGCGCGCCAAACCGCGAGATAGGTTTCCTGCATCACCTCGGCGACGATCTGCTCGTCGGCGCAACGACGGCGCAGGCGCACGGCCAGCCACGGCGACGTGCGGCGGTAAAGCTCCTCGAACGCCGCTCGGTCACCCTTCGCCGTGCGGCGGACGAGTTGCGCTTCGTCCGGTTCCGTTCCCTTCACAACCGGCAAGACGTCGGGATCGCGGAAACGGTTCTCACTCGATTGTGTGCCACGTCACAACGGCTTGATGGCTTCGTTCGCTTTCCGGTCGTAGGCGGCGCGCGCGGCGAAGATCTGGTCGACGTTTTCGACCGCCCATTCGGCGACGGCGTTCGTCAGCCGTCCGACGTCGACGCCCAGCGGGGTGAGGCCGTACTCGACCCTCGGCGGGACGGTCGGGAAAACCTCGCGCCGGATCAGCCCGTCCCGTTCCAGCGAGCGCAACGTCTGGGTCAGCATCTTCTGCGTGATCCCGTCGAGCAAACGGCGAAGTTCGCTGAACCGCATCGGCCGCTCATAACGCCGGATCGCGCCGAGGACATACAGCGCCCATTTGTTCGCAAGGACTTCGATGACCGTGCGAGAGGGGCAGTTGCGCCCGTGCACAGCCACCCATTCTTCGAACATCCGCCGCTCAGCGAAGGTACCCATGAGGTACCTAGATACCATTAGGGTGCCTACTTCTCAACGGGTACCCAAAGCCGACATGCTCGTTTCCATGCGAAAGATCCAGCAGGTCTCCTTCGGCGGGCCCGACGTCCTTCACGTCGCCGAAACCGGAACACCCGTTCCAGGTGACGGTCAGATCCTGGTGCGTGTCCACGCCGCTGGGGTGAATCCGGCCGATTGGAAGATCAGGAACGGGCTGGTCATCGGCGAACTGCCGCTGACCGTGGGACTCGATTTCTCAGGTGTGGTCGTCTCCGCGGGGACTCGATTCAGGCCAGGGGACGAGGTCTACGGCGTCACTTTCCCGCCGAACGGCTCGTACGCCGAGTACGTCGCGGTCAGCGAGGACCTCGTCGCGCTGAAACCGGAAAGTCTGGATCACGTCCACGCGGCCGCCCTCCCGATCGCGGCGCTGACCGCTTGGCAGCCGTTGACCCGGATCTTCCCGGTCGGCCCAGGACACCGGGTCCTCGTCCACGCCGCGGCGGGTGGCGTCGGCCATCTCGCCGTCCAGATCGCGAAGGCACGCGGTGCGTACGTCATCGGGACCGCGAGGGCGGCGAAGCACGCGTTCCTGCGGGACCTCGGCGCGGACGAACTCATCGACTACACGACCAGCGATTTTGCGAAATCGCAGGTCGTCGACGTCGTACTGGACCCGATCTCCGGCGATTACGGTCCTCGTTCCCTGGACATCCTCGAACCGGGCGGTTCGCTGATCGACATCGTCGGGCACGGTCCGGACCGGACGGAGGTCCGGCGGAAGGCCGAGGAACTCGGTCTCCGATTCGACGAGTTCTTCGTCTCCCCGTCCGGAGCCGATCTGGCCGAAATCGCCACTTTGGCCGACGCCGGTTCACTGCGGGTCTCGGTCGCGGACGTCCTACCGCTCGAAGAAGCGGCGAAGGCTCACGAACTCAGCGAGTCCGGCCGCGTCCGCGGAAAACTCGTCTTGGCCATTTCTTGAGAGGTAAGCCGAATGGGTGGTGCTGGTGTGGACCACAGAGCCGGCCGCGCGGAACGTCCACGTAGGCCGCTTTTGCGGCGACGCAGAGTTCGCTTTATGCCTGCATGCCTGGTTCCGAGCCCAGGGCGTGAGTGTTATTGAGAGGTAGCTCAAATGTGGCGGGTCCTGAAGGACCCCTTTGGGACGTTGACGGTCTCAACGGGGTCCTTCAGGACATCACGCCTCGACGCTGGAGCAGCGGTTTTCTCGCCATGTCGCGAAAGCCCCTTTGGGGAACTCGTATTTGTCTACCTACTGGTGTGGAGCTTGTGCGGGTCGCCGACGCGGTCCGGGTGGGGAAGATTCCGGACGTTGAGCGTCCGGAATCTTCCCCGCTCGGTCTCCGGTCCACCGGTCGTGCTCGTACAGGTCAGGCGTAGGTACCCAAATGCGGGTTCCCCTTCGCTACCTTCACGGCAATTAAGGGGACCTTCGCGGCATCGAACTGGTCACGCGATATTGACCAGTCAGCTCGGCCAGAACTTGCGCCAGCCGTCGGCTTCGAGCGTCGTCGGTTCCAGACCGGCGTCGCGGGCGGCCTGTTCCGCATCGCGGATGTCGCGCGCGAACCGTTTCGCGACGGCGCGAAGCTCACCTTCGGGATCGACGCCCGCTCGGCGAGCGGTCGCGGCCACCCGGAACAACTGGGCCGCCGCGTCGGAACCTTCGGGGAACAGGTCGAGCGGGATCCCGGCGCGGCCACTGCGTTGTCCGAGCTTCCCGGCCAGTGCCACGGCGGGCTGACCGAGCGCGACGCCATCCACAATGGATTGCCTGCCCTTTTCGGCCTGTTTCAGTTCTTCCCATTTGAGGTTCTGGTGATCGACGCTCTCGACCGGCGGGGCGTCGGTGAATATGTGCGGGTGACGTCCGACGAGTTTCGCGACCAGGTCGGCCGCGACCTCGTCGATCCCGAACGGATCTCCCGCGTCCTCGGCGGCCACCCGCGCGTGGAACAGCACCTGCAGCAGGACGTCGCCGAGTTCCTCGCGCAGCGCGGCCCGATCGCCTTCTTCGATGGCGTCGAGCAGCTCGTAGGTCTCCTCCACCAGGTACTGGCGCAGCGACTCGTGCGTCTGCACGGCGTCCCACGGACAGCCACCCGGCGAACGAAGGCGGTCCATCACCTCGGCGGCCTCGACGAGCGGGGCAATGGGCGCTTCGAGCACCCGCGCGCCGGACCTGATCAGCGCCGCCGCTTTCGGTTCCCTTCGCGAACCGGCGATGAGCACGAGGTCGCGCACCTGTGCGTCACCGAGCGGGGGCACGCCGAAAACGGCGGGATCGACGTCGGACGCCGCGTACACGGCATCGCTGCTTCGCAAGATCGGGAGTGCCGCGGCGGGCAGAGTCGCCCCGCGGGCGACCACGACTACGGCAGTGCTCACCGCTGTTGCGGGGTGACACCGTGCACAGGCAGCACGATGCCCTTCTTCGAAGCTTCGTTGGCCGCGAGGTTCATCTCCACAACATCCCATACGCCGTAACGCGGGTTCACCTTGAGGTCGACCTGGTCGAGGTACGGCTGGAGGAGCCGGACACCGACCTTGGCCAGCTGCTGAGCACTGGGCTGGGTGGCCTGATCCGACGCGACGGGTTTGTCGGCGGACCGCTCACGCATCACGACGACGACCCACAGCGGCTGCTGCGGTGACGGCTGGAACGCCGCGACGGTGTTGGGCTGGATACCGAACAGGACGGTGGCCGCGGTCGCGGGCGACTGCATCGCCGGCAGCTTCTGGCCGGCGCCGGCCTGCGTGTCGGCCGTCTGCTGGTCCTGCGCGATCAGCTCGGCGGCGGCGTTCGGCGAGGCGGCGAAGCGCCGCGCCTTCTCGATCGCCTGGTCACGCAGCTTGTCCGCGTCACCACCGGTGGCGTCGGTCGACGAGACCGAGCTGAAATCGAACGTGACGGAAAGCTTGTCCAGGTACTTCAGCCCGAGCTGGCTCTGCAGCGCGGCGTCGATCAGGGCTTCGCGATGATCCCGCACGCGGGCGACGAGCTGCTCGACGCTGGTCTCCGGGGCGTCCTGCTGCTTGGCCTCCATCGGCACCGCCAGCGGATCCTTCTGCAGCGCGGCCACGACGAGGGACTCGTCGACCCGGATCCCCTCGCGCTGGGCGGCGCGCTCGGTGAGCTCGTGGAGGATCTCCTGCCGCACGATCTCCCGGCCGACGAGATCGAGCTTGTGCTCCTTGGCGAGCTGCGCCCCGTACGGATGTTCACGGACGGCCTTGTCGATCATCTGCTGCACGCGATCCACCGAGACGGACGCGCCGTCGATGATCACCGCCGCGCCGACCTGCCCCGGTCCGGCATTGCATCCGGCGAGGAGGAGAGAACCGGCAAGAACCCCGACCAGCGCGCGACGGCGCCCCATGATCCGCATCACAGCGCATACCCTCTCATACCGGCCTCGGTGAGAGAACCAGGTTGTAGCTCGGGATTTCGGTCGGTCACGCGACGGGCGCCGGTGACTTCATCAGATTCGTCAGCAGTTTCGCGCACCAGTCCAGTAGCTCCTCGTCCCGCAGCGCCGGCGCGCCGATGCGGCCACCGGCCGCGCCCTCGGTCGGCTTCGGCACGGAAACCGTGTTCGTCACGGCCTTGAAGAGAGCCTTGGGATACAAGCGCTTCAGCCGCACCAGCTGTGAATCGGCCAGCGGCAGCGGCGCGAACCGGATCGACGTGCCCTGTACGGCGACCTCGGTGACGCCAGCCGCCCGGCAGTGGTGCCGGAACGCGGCGACGGCGAGCAGCCGCCGCACCGGCGCGGGCGGCTGGCCGTAGCGGTCGATCAGTTCCTCGCGCACCGCGTCGAGCCCGGCCTGGTCGGGCGCGGCCGCGATCTTGCGGTACGCCTCCAGCCGCAGCCGCTCCCCCGGGACGTAGTCGTGCGGGATATGCGCGTCCACCGGGAGGTCGACCCGGACGTCGGCGAGTTCTTCCTCCTCCGGCGTGTCCGCGCCCGCGTGCCGCCGGAACGCGTCGACGGCCTCGCCGACGAGCCGCACGTACAGATCGAAACCGACACCCGCGATATGCCCGGACTGCTCCGCGCCGAGGATGTTGCCCGCGCCGCGGATTTCGAGGTCCTTCATCGCGACGGCCATACCCGCGCCGAGTTCGGTGTTCTGCGCGATGGTCGCCAGCCGGTCGTGCGCCGTCTCGGTGAGCGGCGCCTCCGGCGGGTACAGGAAGTACGCGTACCCCCGCTCGCGGCCTCGCCCGACCCGGCCGCGCAGCTGGTGCAGCTGCGCGAGGCCCAGCAGGTCACCACGTTCCACCAGCAGCGTGTTGGCGTTCGAGATGTCCAGCCCGGTCTCGACGATCGTGGTGCAGACGAGCACGTCGTACTCGTTCTCCCAGAAACCCTCGATGATCTTCTCGAGTTTGTCCTCGTTCATCTGCCCGTGCGCGGTGACGACGCGCGCCTCCGGCACCAGCTCGCGAAGGCGTTTCGCGGCCTTCTCGATCGAGGAAACCCTGTTGTGGACGTAGAAGACCTGGCCGTCGCGCAGCAGTTCACGCCGGATCGCCGCACCGACCTGCTTGTCGTCGTACGCGCCGACGTAGGTCAGGATCGGGTGCCTGTCCTCGGGCGGGGTCAGGATCGTGGACATCTCACGGATCCCGGCGAGCGACATCTCCAGCGTCCGCGGGATCGGGGTCGCCGACATCGTCAGGACGTCGACGTGCGTCCGCAGCGCCTTGATGTGCTCCTTGTGCTCGACACCGAACCGCTGCTCCTCGTCGACGATCACCAGGCCGAGGTCCTTGTACCGGATCCCGGTCTGCAGCAGGCGATGCGTGCCGATCACGATGTCGACGTCGCCGGACGCCAGCTGCTCCAGGATCGCGTCGGACTCGGTCTTGTTGGTGAACCGCGAAAGGCCCCTGATCTTCACCGGGAACGAGCTCATCCGTTCGGTGAAGGTGTTGAGGTGCTGCTGCGCGAGCAGCGTCGTGGGCACCAGGACCGCGACCTGCTTGCCGTCCTGCACCGCCTTGAACGCCGCGCGCACCGCGATCTCGGTCTTGCCGTAGCCGACGTCGCCGCAGATGACCCGGTCCATCGGGACGCCGCGTTCCATATCCGCCTTGACCTCGTCGATCGCGGCGAGCTGATCGTTGGTCTCGGTGAACGGAAACGCGTCCTCGAGTTCGTTCTGCCACGGGGTGTCCGGTCCGAACGCGTGCCCGGGCGCGGCCTGCCGCGCGGCGTAGAGCTGCACCAGTTCGGCGGCGATCTCCTTGACCGCCTTCTTCGCCCTGGCCTTGGTGTTCTTCCAGTCGGAGCCGCCGAGCTTGTTCAGCGTCGGCAGCTCACCGCCGACGTAGCGGGAGACCTCGTCGAGCTGGTCGGTCGGCACGAACAGCCTGTCGCCAGGGTGTCCGCGTTTGGAAGAGGCGTACTCCAGCAACAGGTATTCGCGGGTGGCGCCGGCGACGGTGCGCTGCACCATCTCGACGAACCGCCCGATGCCGTGCTGATCGTGCACGACGTAATCGCCCGCCTTGAGGGCGAGCGGGTCGACGGCGTTGCGGCGCCGCGACGGCATCTTGGTGCTGAAGTCCTTTGTGGACGTTCCGGCGCCGGAGCCGCGTCCGGTCAGATCCGACTCGGACAGCACGACCAGCGCGCGCTCCGGCGACACGAAGCCGTCCGACAGACCGCCGCAGGTCACCGTCACCACACCGGCGGACGGCGGGCCGGTGAGCCCCTCCGCCAGCGTCGCCGGCACGTCACCGGCCGACAGCTGCTCGACCGCGCGTGCCGCGGTGCCGTGCCCGGCGACGACGAGCACCGCCGTCCCGCCCGCGGCCGTATACGCGCGCAGGTCGGTCGTCGCGCGCTCGACCTCACCGCGGTAGTTCGGCGCGGCCTCGATCGAGACGCGGTAGACGTCGGGATCGTCGCTGGCCAGCTGCGTCAGCGTCCACCAAGGGCGCTTCGTCTCCTGAGCGTGCTTCGCGACCTCCGCGAGGCCCCGGTACGCGGAGGCGCCGAGGTCGATCGGCGCCTGACCGCCCGCGGCGGCCGTGGTCCAGGACGCTTCGAGGAACTCCTGCCCGGTGCGGACCAGGTCGGCCGCGCGGGCGCGGATCTTCTCCGGATCGGCCAGCAGCACGTGCGTGCCCTGGGGCATCGCGTCGGTGAGCAGCTCCAGATCGTCTTCGCACAGCACGGGGATGAGCGCTTCCATCCCCTCGACGGGGATCCCGCCGGACAGTTTGGTGAGCATCTCGGTGAGCTGGGCGTCCGCTTCGTAGGCCGTCGCCAGCTCGGCCGCCTTCGCGCGTACCGGCTCGGTGAGCAGCAGCTCACGGCACGGCGGCGCGCTGACGTGCCGGATCTCCCCCGGCAGCGACCGCTGGTCGGAGACCGCGAACGCGCGGATCTCGCTGACCTCGTCGCCCCAGAACTCGACGCGCACCGGATGCTGCGCCGTCGGCCCGAACAGGTCGAGGATGCCGCCGCGCACGGCGAACTCGCCGCGCTTCTCGACCATGTCCACCCGCGTGTAGGCCAGCTCGACCAGCCTGTCCAGCAGACCTTCGAAACTCTGCTCCTCGCCGACGACCAGGTCGATCGGCGCGAGTGACCCCAGTCCGGGCGCCATCGGCTGGATCAGGCTGCGCACGGTCGCGACGACGACGCGCAGGTCGTCGTCACCGGTCTTGAGCCGGTGCAGCACCTCCAGCCGTCGTCCGACGGTGTCCGCCCGCGGGGACAGCCGCTCGTGCGGCAGCGTCTCCCAGGACGGGAAGTCGGCGACGGCGCCTTCGCCGAGGAACGACGTCAGCGAAGCGGTCAGTTCGTCGGCCTCGCGGCCGGTGGCCGTCACCGCGAGCACGGGGCGGCCGGCGCCCTCGTCCGCGGCGAGGGCGGCCGCGACCAGCTGCCGGGTCGCGATCGCGCCCTGTAGTTCGAGCAAGGGGGCGCCGGCCCGCTCGACGACCCCGCGAAGGGCCGGATCGGGAAGGATGGAGTGAAGGAGTCCGGACAATGGAGCGTTTGTCACCGTCCCAGCCTACGTGGGGCCACCGACAGTCCGCCGCGCGATTACCTGGCCAGTGTCTCGGCCACCTTCGGAAGCTGCTCGTCGAATTCGGCCGGTTCCTGCGTCGCGATGCGGATCAGCACGTGTTCGGCACCCGCGTCGGTGTATTCGCGAAGCCTCGCGGCGACCTGTTCCCGGCTGCCCGCGATCTGCACCTGGATCTTCTCCACGAAGTCCAGCGGGACGCCGTAGTTCCGCTGCGCGTAGTCCTCCAGCCGCTCGCGTGCCCTGATCGGGTCATCCTCGATGAGCACCGTCGCGAACAACGCCGGCGTCACCGGCCGTACGGCTGCTTCGCGGATCTTCGCGAGCCCGTCGGTGTAGTCCGCGACGTCGGGCGGGTACGGCAGCCAGCCGTCGTAGAGCCGGCCCGCGCGCTCCAGCGCCCCCGGGGTGAACGCGGCCAGCCACACCGGCGGACCACCGGGACGGTACGGCGCCGGGTACTCCGGAAGGGTGTCGTAACGCAGGACTTCGCCGTGGAACGGACCGCTCTTCCCACTCCAGACGTGCCGCCACAAGGCGACGATGTCGTCGAGCCGGGCGCGGCGGCGTTCCCACGGCACGCGGGTGAAGGCGAACTCGGGTTCGCTGCGGCCCGCGAACCCCGCGCCGACCCCCAGCGTGATCCGGCCCTGGCTGAGCAGATCGAGGGAAAGGATCGCGTTCGCGGACAGGAGCGGATCCCGCAGCGCCGGAAGCAGCGCGGCGGTACCGAGTGTGACCCGTTCGGTTCTGGCTGCGAACGCGCCGAGCAACGTCAGTGGATCGATGGGCGCCTTCGCGAGGGTGTCGCCGACCCAGACCGAATCGAAACCGAGGCGTTCGGCTTCGACCGCGATGGCGACCATTTCCGGCGCGGTGCGCCCGGCGTCGAGGATGGACCGATAGGTGGGGATGACCAGACCGAATTTCATACCGGAAGCATCTCCACGGCAGGGAATCGTCTCAATTCCTTCGAGGGAATGGCGGCGGCACGCGCGACTCGGCCAAGATGACGACCATGGTTTCCGGATTCGGCCCCGCGCTCCGGGGTTGGCGCGAGCGGCGGCGGCTGTCCCAGCTGGAACTGGCGCTGCGGGCCGGGACCACCCAGCGGCACGTGAGTTTCCTGGAGGGCGGCCGGTCGATCCCCGGCCGCGGCCTGGTGCTGCGCGTCGCCGAATCGCTCGAACTCCCGCTGCGGGAACGCAACGGCCTGCTGCTCGCCGCCGGATTCGCGCCGGGCTTCCCCGAAACGAAACTGGACGATCCCGCGGTGAAGCCGGTCCTCGACGGCATGCGTCGGCTGCTCGACGGGCACCGGCCGTACCCGGCCATCGTGGTCGACCGCTACGGCGTCCTCGTCGCCCGCAACGACGCGCTCGACCTGCTCTTCGAGGACGTGGCGCCGGAATTGCTCGAAGAACCGGTCAACACCCTGCGGCTCGCGCTGCATCCGAAGGGGATGGCGCCGCGGGTGCTGAACCTCGCGGACTGGGCCCGGCACATCCTGGAGCGGTTGACGCAGGAGATCGCGCACGCCCCCGACGAACGGCTCACGGCGCTGCTGGCCGAACTCGAAGGTTACGTTCCGGAGCCCGGTCCGCCAGGGCCGGATCATCTCGGGTTCGCCGTCCCGATGCGCCTGTCCACTTCGGCCGGTGAACTGCGGCTGATCACGGCCATCACGACGTTCGCGACCGCCGCCGACGTCACGGTGTCGGAACTGAAACTGGAGACGTTCCTGCCCGCCGACGCCGAAACCGCCGAGATCCTGACCCGCTAACCCAAGGCGGCGCCGACAGGGACGCCGTAACGGGCGACGGCCCGCTCCACGCGGTCCCACCGGTCTTGGAACGCGATCTGGTCCCCGGCGACCGCGGCGTCGATGGCGACCGTCACGGCGGCGCCTCAAGAAGCGGCCGTAACAGGTTGTCCACTACGCCTCCCCGTCCTCTGCGGCAAGGCCGCGCGGTGCACGAAGGCGGGCGGCAGGTTCGGCCAGACCAACGGGGTCCGGCCGGTCACCGCGAACCGGTCCCGCAACGCCGCGGCGAACCGGCGGGCAGGCGACGTCCAGGCGGCGTGCGCATAGGCGAACGTCGTGAACCGTCCGTGCGGGGCGAGGATTTCCGTGACCTGGTCGAGGATCCGCAGCTGCCGTTCGCCGGGCATGACCGTCCACGGCAGCCCGGACACCACGACGTCGGCGGCCTCGTCCACATACGAACACAGGTTTTCGGCGGAGCCCTCGACGACCTCGACGTCTCGATGCCGGGACCGGAGTTCCCGCGCCAGCCGCGGATTGATCTCGACCGCGATCAGCCGCGCGCCCGGTGGCAGGCGGCGGACGACGGCGTCGGTGAACACGCCCGTTCCGGGGCCCAGCTCGACGACGAGCCCGGCGCTTTCCAGTCCGAGGCCCGCGGTCATGGCCTCGGCGAGTTTCGGTGAACTGGCCGCGACGGCTCCGGTCAGGATGGGGTGGCGGAAGAATTCCCTGGTGATCGACATGGTCCCGACGCTAGGAACGGTGCTCGTGGCCCCGCGTCGGCCACGTCGGCCGGGTCCGTACTCCCGTGGGAGGACCCCGGCGGTACTCCAGGACGACGCGCGTTCGTACCGGCCGAAGTTACGTTCGAACGGTGCGATGGCTTCTCGACCGGTTCCGCGCCCACCCGTGGGTGACCGACCTTCCCCTGTACGCGTGGTTCGTCTTCCTCGCGCCGACCGGGTCGTCACCGGTGCCCAAGGCCGTCCTGCTGGTGCCGTATCTCTTCCTCGTCCCGTTGCTCTGGCGGCGGCGTCACCCCGAGATCGTCGCCGTGCTGATCGTCGCCGGGGTGACCGCGCAGTACGCCACGGAGATCTGGGCCTACGACCGCGGCCGGGGCGAGCTGGCGATGGCCGTCGCGCTTTACACGCTGGTCCGGGCGGGAAACCGCCGGTTCGCCGCGCTGATCGCCGTCTGGATCGTCGCGCTGGACATCGCGTGGGGTCTCGGCTGGGGAGTGACCACCGACCAGGGAGCCGGTCTCGCCATCGTCGTGACGCTCCCGCTGCATGTCGCGGCGTGGGCGCTCGGTGAGTTCTTCTGTGCGCGGCAACGGCTTTCGGCGGAAGAGGAGACGAAGGCGGAACTGGCCGCATCCGAACAGGAAGCCCGCGCCCGTGCCGCCGTCGCCGAGGAACGCACCCGCATCGCCCGCGAACTGCACGACGTCCTCGCGCACAGCGTGAGCGTCATCGTGGTCAACGCCGAGGGCGCGAAACTCATGCGCGACAAGGATCCCGACGTCGTCGACCGGACACTCGACACGATCGGCAAGGCGGGCCGCGACGCCCTCGCCGAGCTGCGCCGCCTGCTGGAAGTCCTCCATGCCGGTGAGGCCGCCCGAAGCCCGCAGCCGACCGTCGCGGAGCTTCGCGACCTGGTCGCGCAGGTCAGCGCGAGCGGACGGGACGTGGATCTCCAGGTCACCGGCGACGCCGAGGGGCTGCCGCCGAGCGCCGCGCTGCAGACGTACCGCATCGTCCAGGAGTCGCTGACCAACATGCTCAAACACGCGCCGGGCGACGCGAGCGGCCAGGTCGAGATCGATTTCGGCCACGAAGGTCACCGCCGGAACGTCCGGATCGAGGTGACGAACACGGGCGGGACCGAACCCGTCGCGCCGCGGCTCCCGTCGTCCGGCCGGGGAATCGCCGGGATGACCCAGCGCGTCGAGATGTTCCACGGCACCCTCGACACCGGACCGACCCGCGACGGCGGCTACCGGGTCGCCGCGAGCCTGGTGGTGGAGGCGGGATGACCACGAAGGTATTGATCTGCGACGACCAGGAGCTGGTCCGGGTCGGGATGGGGATGATCGTCACGAGCCAGGACGACCTGACCGTCGCCGGCGAGGCGACCAACGGCGCCGAGGCTGTCGAAGCCGCTGAGGAACTACGCCCCGATCTGGTCCTGATGGACGTCCGGATGCCCGTACTCGACGGCGTCGCGGCGACCGAACGGATCTGCAAGTCGCTTCCCGGCACCCGGGTCCTGATGATCACCACGTTCGACCTCGACGAATACGCGTATGCCGCGTTGCGTGCCGGCGCCAGCGGCTTCCTCGTCAAGGACGCGCCCGCCGAAGAGATCCTCGTGGCGATCCGAGGTGTCCTTCGCGGTGACTCGATGGTCTCCCCCTCGGTGACGAAACGGCTGCTCGACCGCTACCTGGGAGAAGTACGGGATTCCACCGCGAGCACGCGGCTCGAGACGCTGACCGAACGCGAGAGGGACGTTCTCTCACTCATCGCGCGCGGCCTGGCGAACGCCGAGATCGCCGCAAAGCTCTACATCGGCGAGACGACCGTGAAGACCCACGTCGGCCGGATCCTCGCGAAACTGTCGCTGCGCGATCGGGTCCACGCCGTGGTGTTCGCCTACGAAAGCGGTTTGGTCCGCGCCGGGGGTTGAGCGCGATGGCATGCTGATGTCATGCGCACTACCGCTGTCGTCGCGTTCGCTTCCCTGTCCTTGCTGGTCACGGCGTGTTCGGGGGCGTCGAGCGAGACGGTGCAGAGCGCGCCGCCGGTCACCTCGAAACCCGCCGTGTCGAAACTTAAGGTCGAGCAGGTGACGGCCGGCCTCGAACACGGCTGGGACGTCGGCTTCCTGCCGGACGGCAAGATCCTCGTCACCCAGCGCCCCGGAAAGCTGGCCCTGGTCGACGGCGGCACGAAACGCGACGTCACCGCGGACTTCTCCGACGTCCACGTGCGCGGCGAGGGCGGCCTGATGGGGATGGTGATCAGCAAGGACTTCGCGACGTCGCGCGAGTTCATCACCTGCCAGACCCACAAGGAAGGCGACAACGCCGTCGACATCCGGCTGGTCACCTGGCGCCTTTCCGAGGACGGCGCGAACGCCACGAAGGTCAAGGACCTGCTGACCGGGTTGCCGGTGAACCCCAGCGGCAGGCATTCGGGTTGCCGTCCTACGTTCGGCGCGGACGGAGCACTGCTGGTCGGCACCGGCGACACCGCCCGCCCGCGGCATCCGCAAGACCGCACGAGTCTCGGCGGCAAGGTGCTGCGTGTCGACGCGAAGACCGGGAACCCGTTGCCGGACAACCCGTTCATCACCTCGGCGAACCCGAACGAACAACGCGTGTTCACCTACGGACACCGCAACGTCCAGGGCGTGACGGTCCGGCCGGGCTCCGGTCAGGTGTTCACCGCCGAGCACGGTCCGACCATCGACGACGAGGTCAACCTGGAACGGGCGGGCGCGAACTACGGCTGGGATCCGTCCAAAGGCGGCACCGAGACCAGCTACGACGAAAGCGTGCCGATGACCGACACGCAACGGTTCCCGGACGCTGTCCGTCCTTTGTGGACGACCGGTGAGATCACCGAGGCGATCTGCGGCGCCGAGTTCCTCACCGGATCGCAGTGGGGCGCGCTCGAAGGTTCCCTCGCCGTGACCGCGCTGAAGGGGCAGAAACTGCTGCTGTTCCGCCTCGACGACACCGGCAAGGTCACCGAAGTGACGCTGCCGCCGGAGTTCGACGACAAGTTCGGCAGGCTGCGCGCCGTCCGCAGCGCCCCGGACGGCTCCCTCTACATCACGACCTCGGAAGGCGAAGACGACAAACTGCTGCGCGTCACCCCGGGTGTCTAGCCCGTCAAGGTCGATGTCAGGCCGCTTAACCGCCATTTTGCCGTCGTGCATCCTGGTCCGTGAAGGTCTCCTTCCCTGCCAGGGTCCCGGCAAAGTCGCCGGTCAGGTGAGCCGAGGCCCCCAGCGCCCGTTGGGATAATGCGCGAGGTTTCGTCACTCAAAGTCCCCAGTCCATCATCGTCGCAGCGTGGGCGTCGTCCTGAAGGGACCCTTGAGGGACTCGTAGATGAGGAGCGCGGATGCCTCATGCGCCTCGCCTGGGACGCTCAGCGTCTCAAGCGTGGCGCTCGCGACCCTCTCGCGGTGGCTGGCGGCAGGCAAGAAAACTCCCCACCGAGGGCCGGACAAGTACACGACGCCTAGCGGCCGAGGTACGCGCCGCCGTTGACGTGGACGATCTGGCCGGTGACATGCCGCGCGGCCGGGCTCGCCAGGAACGTCACCACTTCGGCGACGTCGGCGGGTTCACCGGCGCGTTTGGTCAGCGTGTTGCCGATCAGCATCGCGCGGCGTTCGTCGGAGAGCTTGCCGTGGAAGAACTCGGTGTCCCCGACCAGACCGGGTGCGACGATGTTCGCGGTGATCCCGCGCGGCCCGAATTCCCTTGCCACGTCGACGTTCCAGGCCTCCAGCGCGGCCTTGGCCGCACCGTAGGAACCGGCTCCGGTGCGGGCGGCGATGGAACCGATGGTGACGATCCGCGCTCCGTCAGCGAGCCTGTCCCGCAGAGCGCGGGTGACCAGGACGGCACTGAACACGTTCGCGTCCAGATTGGCCTGCCAGTTCGCGGCGAACGCTTTCAGGTCTTCGGCCGATCCGTTCTGGAAATCGGTGTTGCCACCGGCGTTGTTGACGAGGACGTCGACGTGTCCCGGCAGCTCCCCCAGCACCCGTTCCACCGCGTCCGGGTCGGCCGCGTCGAACGGGACCGGGTTCGCGCCGAGCAAGGTGGCGGCTTCGGTGAGGACCTGTTCGCGGCGGCCGGTGATCGTGACGCGGTCACCCTGCGCGGCGAACGCCGCCGCGACCGCGTACCCGATTCCCGTTCCACCGCCGGTGACCACGACTTCCCTGTGCTTCCCCATATCTCCAGGATAGGGACACTAGGCTTTCCCGCATGACGAAGATCGACCCCGCGACGACCGCGCTCGTCCTGATCGACCTCCAGACGCGGATCGTCGCGCTCGAAACCGTCCCGATCGAAGGCACCGAAGTCGTGTCGAACGCCGTCCTGCTGCGCGACGCCTTCAGCGCGGCAGGCGCACCGATCGTCCATGTGCGGGCGCATCGGCCGGACGTCGACGAACAGCCGCCCGGCAGTGAACTGGTCGCCGAACTGGCACCCCGCGAAGGCGAACACCTGATCACGAAGCACACGATCGGCGCGTTCTACCGCACCGGACTCGACGAACTCCTGCGCGGACTCGGCGTGAAGACCCTGGTGTTCGGCGGGATCGCCACGGAGTACGGCGTCGAATCGACTTTGCGCACCGCGATCGACCACGGCTACGAGACCATCGCCGTTTCGGACGCGATGGCGGGTATCGCCGCGATCTCCCACGAATCGGCGGTCACGAAGGTGTTCCCGCGGCTGGGCGAAGTGCTCACGACCGCCGAGACCGCCGCTGCGCTGGGCTGAACCATGATCGACAAGATCGCGTGGCTGCACCTGCGGGACGGCCGGATCCTGAGCACGCGCTCACGCGGTAAGTCCGTGTTCTACCTGCCCGGCGGCAAACGCGAAGCCGGCGAAAGCGATGCCGAGACGCTCACCCGGGAGATCCGCGAGGAACTGACCGTCGAGATCGTCCCGGCGAGCATCGAACCCGCCGGGGTCTTCGAGGCGCAGGCCGACGGGCACACGGCGGGTGTCGTGGTGCGGATGACCTGCTACACCGCCGATTTCGCCGGAACGCTCTCGGCCAGCAGCGAGATCGACGAGGTCGCGTGGCTCGGTTACCCGGACAGGGACCGGGTCTCCGCGGTGGACAAGATCATCTTCGACCACCTGCTGGAGACCGGCCTTTTGCGCTGACCGCTAGCGCTCGAGCTTGTCCAGGCAAAGCACCCGCTCCTGCGGCAACGCGCCACCGGATCGTTGCCAGGAGAGCTTCGCGTCGGTGGACGGAACCTGCGCGCAGGTGTTGTCCTCGAAAGCGACCGCGGGCTTCTTCTCGACGGCGAGCACTTTGTAACCAGCCGTGGCACAGTCGACCTTCGCGAGCTTCTTCGCTTCTTCCGCGTCGCCGGGAAGGCAGTCACCGACGACCGGCGGCCGCTGACCAGGGTTCTTGAGATCTTCCAGGCAAAGCAGCACGCCTTCGGTGGCCGCCTTCTTCCCTTGGAAGAGATAAGCGTCCGCATTGGGGTATTCGTCGCATTCCAAGCCGCCTGAGATGCGAAGTCCGACTTCCGACTTGCCGTCCTGTTTCCCCACGACCTTGAAGTTCGCGTCGGACGTCCCGCAATCGGCGCCCTTGACGCTGCTCGCGTCGTTGATATCGCCCTTGAGGCAAGCACCGACCTCGGTGCTCGACGCCGTGAACGGATTCGCGACGAAGAACGCGATCAAGGCGACGACACCGAAGATGCCCAGCCGGATGACCGGTTTGAGCCAAGTTCTCTTCTTCGGCGACATCTGTTCCACGGCGGGCGCGGGAAAGTTTTCCACGGTGGTTCCCCCAGCTAGATGATCTCTATGGGGGACCTAGCGCTCAAGGACCGGGAAACGTTACGACCACGCGACGCAGATCTCAGTACACCCGCAGCTTGGGCTTGTGCTCCAAATTGGACAGCCCGTTCCAGGCGAGGTTCACCAGATGCGCGGCGACTTCGTCCCGCTTCGGTTTCCGCGCGTCGAGCCACCATTGCCCGGTCAGCGCGACCATCCCGACGAGCGCCTGCGCGTACAACGCGGCCAGCTTCTCGTCGTAGCCGCGCGCGGCGAACTGTTGCGCGAGGATGTGCTCGACCTGGCTGGCGATGTCGTTCAGCACCGTGGAGAAGGTGCCCGTCGAACTCGCGACCGGTGAATCCCGCACCAGAATGCGGAAACCGTCATGCGAATCCTCGACGTAGGAGAGCAACGCGATCGCCGCCTGCTCCAGCATCACCCTCGGATGCCCACCGTGGAGGGTGGAGACCATCCGGTCGAGCAGCAGCTGCGTTTCGCGGTCGACGACGACGGCGTAAATGCCTTCCTTGCCACCGAAGTGCTCGTAAACCACCGGTTTGGAGACGTTCGCGCGATGCGCGATCTCCTCGATGGAAGTGCCTTCGAAACCCTTCTCCGCGAAAAGGGCTCTGGCGACGTTGAGCAGTTGCTGCCTGCGCTCGGTCCCCGTCATGCGCACCCGGGCCACCGGGGCGACTGGACGCGCCCCGGTGACCGCTTCACGTTTGCTTCGCCGTCTCCCCGCCATTCGAGAAGACTAACGCGACCTCGCTATTTGCTTTCGGCGGCGATGCGCGCGAGGCGCTGCGGAGTCGGCCAGCGCACGTCATGGGCCCAGCCGAACTTCTCGAAGATCCAAATGAGCCGCGCCGAAATGTCGATCTGGCCGCGCTGCACGCCGTGCCGGGCCGAGGTCGGGTCGGCGTGGTGCAGGTTGTGCCACGACTCGCCGAAGGAGAAGATCGCCAGCGGCCAGAAGTTGGCCGACTTGTCACGGGCGGCGAACGGGCGCTCACCGATCATGTGGCAGACCGAGTTGACCGACCAGGTCACGTGGTGCAGCACGCAGACACGGACGAGCCCGGCCCAGAAGAAGGCGGTCAACGCGCCCCAGAACGACCAGGTGATCAGGCCGCCGAGGATTCCGGGCAGCACCAGGGTGAGCAGGCTCCACAGCCAGAACAGGTCGTCGACCTTCTTGATGGCCGGATCCTTCACCAGGTCCGGCGCGAAACGCTCGGCGTTGGTCTGGTCGCGGTCGAACAGCCAGCCCATGTGCGCGTGCCAGAAACCCTTGGCGATGGCGACCGGTGTCGTCCCGAACAGCCACGGCGAATGCGGGTCGCCGTCACGGTCGGAGAAGGCGTGGTGACGCCGGTGGTCGGCGACCCAGGTGATCACGGGGCCCTGTACGGCCATGCTGCCGGCGATCGCCATCGCGACGCGCAGCCACGGCTTGGCCTTGAACGAACCGTGCGTGAAGTACCGGTGGTACGAGACGGTGATACCGAGTCCGCTGATCGCGTAGAAGACCACGAACAGGCCGACGTCGACCCACGTCAGTCCCCAGCCCCAAGCGAACGGGACAGCCGCGAGTAACGCGGCGAGCGGGAAGATGACCCCGAGGTAGACCGAGAGCTGCACGCCGCTCGATCGGTGTCCTTCCAGAACCGGCTTGGGGCCCTTCGCGGGCGTCTGGGAACGGTCGAGGGTAGCCGTCATGCAGTCACTTCTTTTCTCCGTGCAGCCCTTGAGGGTGACCCTAAGGGTGTCCTTACCTACGATGCCGTAAGTTACGGTACAGGAGGTTTCGCCCGCTGGGGAGAGGCCGCGGCCGTGAGGTAACCCCCGGGCGCGCGCGGGCGTCTCCGGCATGGCTATCCTGACCAGGATCGATCCGCCGTAGTGTAATCGGCAGCACTTCAGATTTTGGTTCTGACAGTTCAGGTTCGAATCCTGGCGGCGGAGCAGACGAACAGATGACCAGCGGCGTTTTCAACGGTGGGGGTGTGTGCGGCTGACCGAGGACGCGATCGACCCGACGACCAGTAGCAGGCGGCCGGCGCTTGCGGAGATGTCCGACGCCTGGCTCTACGGTCGCGCGCGCGAACTCGGTGCGGCCATCCAGCGCGTCGCCTTCGCCGAGCAGCTCGACATCGTGACCAGCCTCGACGAACTCCTCGACGAAACACAGCGCCGTGGCGAACCGCTGCTGGTCGCGCAGCTGCTGCGCTACTCCGCGGTGGCGAGGCTGGTCACCCGCGGCCTCGCCGCCGAAGCCGAACCCAGGCTCGACGAGATGCTCGCGCACACCAGGCGGCACGGTCTCGCGCTGATGCGGGCCGACGCGCACGCCCTGCGCGGACGCCGGCTGGTGATCGCCAAACAGGAGGACGCCGCCCTCACCGAGATCGCCAGGGCGCTGGCCATCCTCGACGACTCCGCGGTCCCGGACCGCCAGGTCGGCAGGCGCAACTGGGACCGGATGCTGTCCTCGACCCTGGTGGACTGCTGGCTCGTGCTGAACCAGCTCGGCGTCTACGAGGCGGCCGAGGAGGCCATCGCCCGCGCCGCGCAGGCGATCCGCGACAGCGCGAGCCCGCACGAGATCGCGCTCCAGCTGATCAACCGGGTCAAGATGCTGCTGGGCTGGGGGCTGCGGCTCGAACGCATCGAGCGGTACGACGAGGGAGCGGACAAGTTCCGCACCGCGGCCTCGATGGCGCAGGCCGCGGAAGGCCCGTTCACCGAGTCGCTGTTCCCGCGCAAGGCCGGGGTGCCCGCGATCGACCAGGTCGGTGTCCTCGCCGCGGCCGCCGCGCTGGCGTCGCCCGATTCGTCGCATATCGAACGATTGAACTCGCTCCTGCATCCGGAGCTGATGTTCCCGCACGAACGCGAGATCATCGCCATCGCGCTGGCCCGCTGCCTGGACAACACCGGCCGCCGCGAGGACGCGCTGCAGGTGCTCAAAGAGGTCCGCGAGGACAACGAGGACGGCTCACTGCCTTCGATGCGGCTGAACCTCGCCCGCGAGCTGGCCAGGCTCGACACCACCCCCGACTACGCGTCCGGCGCGAGCCAGTCGCTGATCGACTACGCGACCATCCTGGAATCGGAGATGTGGTCGCTGCGGGAATCGCAGATCGCCACGCTCAACGCGCGCCGCGAACACGAACGCCTGTCCGCCGAGCACGGCGCGATCACCCAGCAGGCTTTGCAGGATCCGCTCACCGGGCTGCCGAACCGGCGCGCACTCGACGAAAAGCTGCGCTCGCTGGCCTCGTCCGCGGACGCCCAGCCGCTCGCGGTCGCGCTGGTCGACCTCGACGGTTTCAAGGACGTCAACGACAAGCAGTCGCACGCCGAGGGCGACAACGTGCTCCGTGTCATCGCGAGCACGCTGCGCGACGCCCTGCGCGGCGACGACGTCGTCGCCCGATACGGCGGCGACGAGTTCATCGTGCTTCTACCTGGGGCTCCGGCCTCGGCGGCGAAACAGGCGCTGGGGCGTTCTGTGAATGCCGTCGCATCTCTGCCGCACCACCTTTCGCACGGCGTCACCCTCTCCGTCGGCCTTGTTTCACTCCGCCCGCAAGAACGGGCCGAACAGGTCTTGGCGCGCGCCGATGCGGCCATGTACCAGGCGAAACGCGGCGGCGGGAACCAGGTTTCGTCGGTGAACTCGATGGCCGTCGATCCGGTGACCGGATGGCCCGGCGAGGATGCTCCGACCGACCCCGCGTGGGACTCCGAGCACCCCACGTAGGATCAATGCCCGACAACCACCGTTGGTGAAATGTTGGGAGCGCCGTGACCGGCCCGCTGAGCACGTTGATCCTCGCCGCGGGTGAGGGCACCCGCATGCGTTCGTCCACCCCGAAGGTGCTGCACCCCATCGCCGGCCGTCCTCTGGTCGAGCACGCGGTGCGGGCCGCCGCGGGGCTGAACCCGGAACACCTGGTCGTGGTCATCGGCCACGGTCGCGACTCGGTCGGCGCGAAGCTGGCGAAGGTCGGCGAAGCACTCGGCCGCGAGGTCGTCACCGCCGTCCAGGAGGAGCAGAAGGGCACCGGGCACGCCGTCTCGTGCGCGCTCTCGGCGCTGCCGGGCGGGCTGACCGGCACCGTCGTCGTCAGCTACGGCGACGTGCCGCTGCTCGACACCGAAACGCTCGGTTCCCTGGTCGCCGAGCACACCTCGACGGGTAACGCGGTCACCGTGCTGACCGCGGTCGTCGCGGACCCGACCGGTTACGGCCGGATCGTCCGTGACGCGAACGGCGTCGTCACCTCGATCGTCGAGCAGAAGGACGCCACCCCCGAACAGCACGAAATCGCCGAAATCAACTCCGGCGTCTACGCCTTCGACGCTTCGGTACTGGTCGACGGCCTCTCGAAGCTGTCGACCGACAACGCGCAAGGCGAGCTCTACCTCACCGACGTCCTCGGCATCGCCCGCGGCGACGGCAAGGGTGTCGGGGCGCTGGTCATCGACGACCCGTGGGTGACCGAAGGCGTCAACGACCGCGTACAGCTCTCTGTCCTCGGCGCCGAACTGAACCGCCGGATCGTCCGCGGCTGGCAGCGGGGGGGCGTCACCGTCGTCGACCCGTCGAGCACCTGGATCGACGCCGGCGTGACCCTCTCGCGCGACGTCGTCATCGAACCCGGCGTGCAGCTGAAGGGTTCGACCTCGGTCGGCAAAGGCGCTCAGATCGGCCCGGACAGCACCCTGGAGAACGTCTCCGTCGGCGCGGGCGCGTCGGTGGTGCGGACGCACGGTTCCGACTCGGAACTGGGCGACGGCGTGAAGGTCGGCCCGTTCACCTACCTTCGGCCCGGCACGAAACTGGGGACCAAGGGCAAGCTCGGCGCTTTCGTCGAGACGAAGAACGCGGACATCGGGGCCGGGACGAAGGTTCCGCACCTGACCTACGTCGGCGACGCGACCATCGGCGAGAACAGCAACATCGGCTGTTCCAGCGTCTTCGTCAACTACGACGGTGTGAACAAGCACCACACCACGATCGGCTCCCATGTGCGGCTCGGCGCGGACAACACGTTCGTCGCCCCGGTGACCATCGGCGATGGCGCTTACAGTGGGGCAGGCACCGTGATCAGGCAGGACGTGCCCCCGGGCGCGCTCGCCGTGTCGACCGGGCCGCAGCGCAACATCGAAGACTGGGTGTCCCGGCGCAGGCCGGGTACACCCGCGGCGGAAGCAGCTTCCGCCGCGAAGCAGGACACCACCGCCGTGTCCGATTCAAATAAGGGAAACGACGGGGAGTCGCCAGCATGAGTTCGAAGTCCGGCACACCGAAGAAGAACCTGATGCTCTTTTCCGGGCGCGCGCACCCGGAACTCGCGGAGGAGGTGGCCAAGCACCTCAACGTGGCGGTGGTCCCGCAGACCGCGCACAACTTCGCCAACGGGGAGATCTTCGTCCGGTTCAACGAATCGGTGCGCGGGACCGACGCGTTCGTGATCCAGAGCCACCCCGCGCCCATCAACGAATGGGTGATGGAGCAGCTGATCATGGTGGACGCCCTCAAGCGGGCGAGCGCCAAGCGGATCACCGTGATCATGCCGTTCTACCCGTACGCGCGGCAGGACAAGAAGCACAAGGGCCGCGAGCCGATCTCCGCGCGCCTGATCGCGGACCTGTTCAAGACCGCGGGCGCCGACCGGATCATGACGGTCGATCTGCACACCGCGCAGATCCAGGGCTTCTTCGACGGCCCTGTCGACCACCTGCTCGCGCAGAACGTGCTGGCCGCGCACATCAACAAGACCTACCACGGCGAGAACATCACCGTCGTCTCCCCGGACTCGGGCCGCGTGCGGCTCGCCGAGAAGTGGGCCGCGCAGCTGGGTGACCGGCCGATCGCGTTCATCCACAAGACCCGCGACCCGGACAAGCCGAACCAGGCCGTCGCGAACCGCGTCGTCGGCAAGGTCCGCGGTCAGCTGTGCGTGCTGATCGACGACATGATCGACACCGGTGGCACAATCGTGAAGGCCACCGAGGCCCTGCTCGACGAAGGCGCGGCCGACGTCGTCATCGCCTCTACCCACGGCATCCTGTCCGACCCCGCCACCGAGCGGCTGTCGAACTGCAAGGCCCGCGAGGTGATCGTCACCAACACGCTGCCGATCCCCGAGGAGAAGCGGTTCCCGGGCCTGACCGTGCTGTCCATCGCGCCGCTGCTGGCGCAGGCGATCCAGCAGGTCTTCGAGGACGGGTCGGTCACGTCCCTCTTCGACGGCAACGCCTGATCTCAGCGAAGCAAGGGACCTTTGCTATCGCTCTCTTCCGGAGAGTGACAGCAAAGGTCCCTTGCTTCGTTTTCGGCCCCTCGCGAAACGGGGCGCGCCCACGGTCCCCGCGTGGCTAGGTTGCCGTTCATGGGGAAATTCAAGTTCGGCGTGAACCTGTGGGGCGCCGAGAACCACGAAGACTGGGTCAAGAAGTGCCGCCGCGTCGAGGCCCTCGGCTACGACGTCATTTCCGTGCCCGATCATCTCGGCCCAGGGCGGAACGCGCCTTTCCCGGCCTTGACCATGGCCGCCGCGGTGACCCAGCGCCCGCGCGTTGGCACCCTCGTCTGCAACGTCCCCTTCTACAACTTCGCGCTCTTCGCCCGCGAAGTCACGACGACGGTGAAGATGACCGGCGACCGGCTGGACCTCGGCCTCGGTTCCGGCCACATGAAATCGGAATTCGACCAAGCCGGTCTGCCGTGGATTCCCGCCAAAGAACGCATCGAGTATCTCGCCGAGAGCCTCGGCCACCTGCGCGAACACTTCGCGGACGAGGGGATCACGCCCCCGCCGCTGCTCCTCGCGGGCAACAGCGACGGCGTCCTGTCCCTCGCCGCCCGCGAAGCCGACATAGCCGGCTTCGCGGGTCTTCGCCAAGCACCAGGAAAGCCGCCGGGCACCTTCCGTCTCGACGACGCCGAGCGCATGGACGAACGCGTCGCCTTCTTCCGCTCCCACGCGAACGGCCGGGATCCCGAACTGAACATGCTCGTCCAGCGCGTCGTCGTCACGGACGACCGGCGCGCGGCCGCCGGGACCTGGCATGAAGACGACGAGGACGGCCTCGACGTGGACAGGCTGCTCGAAACGCCACAATTGCTGTTCGGGACCGTCGACGAGATCGTCCGGCAGCTCCAGGAGCGTCGCGAACGGTACGGCTTCTCCTACATCACGGTGTTCGAACCGATGCTGGAAACGTTCGCGCCGGTCGTGAAGGAGCTGTCCGGTCAGTAGGCGACACAGAACCGCTGACGGCGGTGCTGCGGCTTTTCGATCTCGTCGACGAACGCGATCGCGTAGTCGGCGCCGCTGATCTTCGACCCGCCGTTCTCGTCGGTCAGGAGCACGTCGCTCCCGAGCCGGAAGTCACCGGTCCGCTCGCCCTCGGCCCACGCGCCGAACTCGGCGGCCGGGCTGAGGTAGAACCAGTCGATGTCCTCGGGAAGCGCCCGGAACGCTTCCAGCACCTTCGCGTGCGTCCCGGCTTCGCCCTTGTACTCGTCCGGGAACTCGGGGGTGTCGATGAGCCGCGGCCCGCCCTCGGCCACGTGCAGGCTCCCGGCACCGCCGACCACGCCGATCCGAGCGCCGTTGTCCTTCGCGACCTGAGCGATCGAGGGCACCGCGTCCAGCAGGCCGCCCTGCCCGTGCACCGCGATGACCAGGACGTCCGCACCCTTGGCGACCTCGGCCAGGAAGGCCTCGTCGTACAGCGACCCCGCCCGGGTTCCCTCACCTTCGGCGGTCCTCGACACCGCCAGGACCTCATGCCCACGGCCGCGCGCTTCGGCGGTGATCTTCCCGCCCGCGTACCCGGTTCCTCCGAACACGACCAGCTTCGCCATCACGTTCTCCTTCTACGTCGGTGATGACACCGATGCTAAGAACGCAAGATCGGCTACTTCAACGTATGCAACGCACCCCGGGGTGAGTGTGCAGGTCAGCCGCCCAGCGTGGCGAACTCGGCCTTGAGCTTCTCGCGTACGCCGTTGACGTCGACCGGCGCACGGACCTCGCCACGGGCCGAGGGCTTGGCCTGCACCTGATAGCTGGCGTTCCGATTCGGCAGCCTGAACTTGACCTCGCAGCTCATGGGCGTCGTGGTGTCCGGCGCCGCGTTGGCGTCCGTCGTACAGGTCTGGGCACCGAGCGTTTGGGCCGTGAACTCGACGCTCAGCGTCAGATGCACAGGTGTCCCGCCCGCGTCGCCGATGACGGTGTTGGCGACATCGATGGTCGCGCGGCAGGTCCCGACGAAGTCCGTGCAGTCCAGTTTGTCGTTGACGACGCTGACGCTCACCTGGGTGAGCGCGTCGAACGGCTGTCCGATCCCGCCGATCGCGCCGTCCAGATCCGTCTGGAGTTTTTTGAGCGCGTCCCCGGCGAGCGGCTCGACCCGCATCTCGGCGCCGAGCGTCTTGCCGCCCGCCGCGTCGATGAGGGAAGGCGCGAAACTGATCACGCGGTGCGGCGCCGCGGTGGTCACCCGCAGCATCCCGATCCCGCTCCCGACGTCGTAGACCTCGGTCCCGTCGGGCAACTTCGAACGGACCGGATCGGTCAGCCGGTTCATCGCGGACACCGCTGTCCGGAGCGTCGACGCGGCCTTGCGCGGGTTGAGCACCTCGACGGCGTTCACCGGCAGGTCGGTGCTGTCGGTGCGGACCCAGCTGGTGCCGTACTGGTCGCTGTTGCCGAGCCCGTGCGCTTTCCAGTACTCCGGCGTCGCCGAGAGGTACAGCTGTTTGTCGGCCGAGATCACCTGGATGGCCTGGCCGTCGACCGGCAGCGCGCCGAGCGCGCTTCCACCGCGGGTGATCCGGAACAGCAATTCGGCGGGGTTACCCGCAGCATCCTTGATTGTCGACTTGTAGACAACAGCTGGCGCCTGCTCGAGCACCTTCAACGCGCTCTCGACAGCGCCGCGCTGCTCCGCACGCCGATCCGCCCGCTGCTGCTCGGCCGGTGAGATTCCCGCCGCCCCGTCGATCGCGACGTCGCAGCCGGCCACGAGGCAGCACAAGACGGCGACAGCGCCGATCCTCAACCGTCGTGCCGGCATACCGCCCCCTGTGTCTCGCGTGCGAAGAGATCACACCTTAGAAAAGGGGTCGCGCACCACCACATCCGCGGGTCCTGGGAGCAGCTGTCACCGACTTGTCACCTGAACGAGCCACCCGGCGGGACCCCTATGCGACCGGTTGGTCTACACTTTCCCGGTCTCGGCGAGGCGGGTTCCGTGAGCACCTGGTGCCCGACGTGATCGACGCGGCGGCTTGAGTGGCCACACGCGGTCGAGCACGCCTGTGGAATTCGCCGCCGAACACCAGAACCGCCCCGAACCATCCCCACCTCAGCATGATTTCGCTGAACATGTTGGTGAATTGAAGGAGTGCTACACCGTGTCCGAGGTACGCCTGTCCGTCGAGCCCCGCACCGAATTCGGCAAGGGTGCCGCGCGCCGCACGCGTCGCGCCGGCAAGATCCCCGCGGTGCTGTACGGGCACGGCTCGGAGCCCCGTCACTACGCCCTGCCCGCCATCGAGTTCGCCCGCGTCGTGCGTGAGAACGGCAGCAACGCCGTCATCACCCTCGACCTCGAGGGCAAGAGCGAGCTGGCGCTGACGAAGACCATCGTCGTCCACCCGCTGAAGAACTACATCGAGCACGTCGACCTGCTGGTCGTCATCCGCGGCGAGAAGGTCACCGTCGACATCCCGGTGGTCGTCACCGGCACCCCCGGCCCCGGCACCCTGGTCACCACCGACCTCGACGCCATCCAGATCGAGGTCGAGGCGCTGCACATCCCCGAGCAGGTCGAGGTCTCGGTCGAGGGCGTCGTCGCCGGCACCCAGATCAACGCTTCGGACGTCCCCCTGCCGAAGGGCGCGACCCTGGTCACCGACCCCGACGCGCTGGTCGTCGCCGTGAACGAGTCGCCGTCCGAGTCCGCGCTCGAGGGCGAAGAGGCCGAGGCTGAGGAGACCCCCGCCGAGGCCGCCGAATAAAGTCACTCGTGTGACCGAAGCAGTACTTCCCGGGGCCGGCGAGCAGATTCTGCTCGCCGGCCTCGGCAATCCCGGGCCCCAGTACGCAGGCAACCGGCACAACGTCGGCTTCATGGTGCTCGACGAGCTCGCCACCCGCGTCGGCGGCAAGTTCAAGGCCCACAAGAGCGGCGCTGAAGTCCTCGAGGGCAGACTCGCCGGACAGCGAGTGGTCCTGGCCAAGCCGCGCTCGTACATGAACCTCTCGGGCGGCCCTGTGGTCGGCGTTGCCCGGTTCTACAAGATCCCTCCGGCGGGTGTCGTGGTCGTCCACGACGAGCTCGACGTCGATTTCGGCGCGCTCAAGATGAAGCTGGGGGGCGGCGACAACGGCCACAACGGTCTCCGCTCGATCACGAAATCTCTCGGCACGAAGGACTACTACCGTGTCCGTTTCGGTGTCGGACGTCCTCCGGGACGGCAGGATCCGGCGGATTTCGTGCTGAAAGACTTCTCGACGGTCGAACGCAAAGAGCTCGCTTTCGAGATAGATCGTTGCGCCGACGCAGTTGAAGCGCTTATCAGCACCGGGCTCGCGGCGGCCCAGAACACCTTCCACGCTGGGTGAATCCGCTCACATGGCGGTGCGTTACATCTCATCACTCGAAGGCGTTTCACCACGCCCCTGATCGAGTCGTGGAATAGCGCGAGCTCTTCCGGGGAACTCTCAAACCCGTTAGGACGGAATGCGGAGATCGCATTCCCCACCGAAACCGGAGAGAGTTTCATGTCGTTTACGGCCGAAGACATCACCGGCGCCACTTTTCCGAACGCCCCGATCGGGCGGCGCGGATACGCCAAACACGAGGTCGACGCGTTCCTGGAGCGGATCGCGGACACGATCTCGGACCGGGACGACCTGACGGCCGCCGAAGTCCACCACGTCATGTTCTCGCGGCCCCTGATCGGGAAGCGCGGCTACGACGAACGCGAAGTCGACGACTTCCTCGACAAGGTCGAAGAGCAACTCGCTCACCGGACCGGTCAGCAGGCGCTCGGCGTGCCCGGCGCACGTGAAGAGGACCAGGCGACCGCCGAACGAGCCGTTCCGGACCGCGGTCCCGTCGAGTTCGTCCAGGAGCGCTAGTGCCCGTCACCGCGTTCGAGGCGAGAACCCGGCAGTTCGACCGGGCTCCCATCGGCGCACGGGGATATCACGAACCCGCGGTCGACGCTTTCCTTGAACGCGTCGCGGCCACCCTCGACGGCGACGACGACCTGTCGGTTTCGGACGTTCACAACGTGGCGTTCGCCAGAGCGCCGCTTTCGAAACGAGGCTATGACCCGGCGGCCGTCGACGCGTTCCTCCGTGATGTCGAAGGCACGCTTGCCGGACTCTCCCAGTCCGCCGACTACTACATAGCGCCCGCTTTGGAACACACCCACACCCGCAAGCCACTCTGGCGACGCCGCTGACCCACGGGAGGTGCCGCGAAAGGGCCGGGCCGGTGACACTCACCGGCCCGGCCCTTTCGTGTCAGGTGGTCGCCGCGTTCTTGGCGATCTTGTCCGCGAACTGGGTGGCCGTCGCGGCCCGCTTCACCTTGCCCGACGGCGTCTTGGGCAGGCTCCCGGCCGGAAGCACGACGACCGCGAACGGCCGCATGTCGACCGCGTCGCGCACCTTGGCCGCGACCTCCTTCGCCAGCGCCTTCTCGGTGTCGGGATCCCCGGCGAGCTTCGACTCGACGACGACGGCGAACCGCTCCCGGCGGCTGCCCGCGTCGATCCGCACGGCCACCGCGTTCCCCGCTCGAACCCCTTCGACCGACGTGGCCGCGCGTTCGATATCGGTCGGATACAGGTTCCGGCCGCCCATGATGATGACGTCCTTGCGGCGACCGCAGATCACGATCATGCCGTCGACCAGGTAGCCGAGGTCGCCGGTGAGCAGCCAGCCGTTTTCGTCCTGTGTCGCGAGCGGACCTTCCATCGTCAGGTACCCCGGCGTCACGGCCTCGCCGCGCAAGCGGATCTCCCCGACCTGGCGCTCCCCGAGAACGGTGCCCTTGTCGTCGACGATCTCGGCCTCGAGCCCGTCGAGCGGCGGCCCGAGGATCGCGAACGAGCGGACGGCGTCGGTCCCGCGCCGCGGGTCGCCCTCGGGCACCGGCACCGCGCGGTTGTCCGTTTCAAGAGCATCGGCTTCGACGACGTCCAGGGTCAGCCCGGTGAACAAGGGCGCGAACGAAACCGCGAGAGTCGCTTCCGCCATGCCGTAAGCGGGAAAAACGCATTCGGCGGGCATCTTGAACCGTGCCCCGGCGTCCACGAACGTCTGCACAGCCGTTTCATCGATCGGCTCGGCACCGTTCAGTGCGATCCGAAGCTTCGAGAGGTCGTAGGCGTCGTCGTCCTCGACACGCGCCATCCGCCTTCCCACGATCGCGTAAGCGAAGTTCGGCGCGGCCGTGGTCGTCCCGTTGTACTTGCTGATCAGCTGCGGCCAGATCAGCGGCCCCGACAGGAACTCGAGCGGCGTGATCTTGACCAGTTCGACGCCGAAGGTCATCGGAACGGTCAGGAAGCCGACCATCCCCATGTCGTGGAAGGTGGGCAGCCAGGAAACCATCACATCGACGTCGAAATCGAACTCGGCGCGGTCGACCATCGCCTTGACGTTCGAGTACAGGTTCCCGTAGGTGATCCGCACGGCTTTCGGATCGGCCGTCGACCCACTGGTCAGCTGCAGGAGCGCGGTGTCGGATTCGGCCGTCGGAACGGCCTCCGCCAGCGGTTCGGCCTCGAGTAGTTCGGTGATCACCTGGTAGGCGATGCCATGCTCGGTGAGCACCGGCGCCAGCTGATCGAAGGGCTCACCGAGCAGAACCAGACCGGATCCGATCATCCGCAGCACGCGAACGGTGTCCTCGGCCCATTCGGCGAGGTCGGTCCGCTGGGTGGGCTGGTGCAGCATCGTCACGCTGCCACCGGCGAGCCATACGGCCTGCACCGTCGGTGCGATCAACGATGGCGCCGCCGCCAGGACCGCGACCGCCTTGCCTGGCTCCAGCCCGCCGGCGACCAGGCCACCGGCCACCCGCTTGGCCTGCTCGTGAATCTCGGCCCAGGTACGCCGAACCGGCTCCTTGGGCTCACCCGTGACCATTCCCCGCTGCTGACCTCGCCCCGCCGCGGTGGCGACGAGCGTGTCCACGAACCGACTCATGCGCGTCACATTACTGTCCGCCCTGGAACACCCGCTCGCCGTCGAGTGAACTCACTCGATCGCTTCGGAGGTCTCGAGCCATTGGGCCTCGACCTCCTCCTTCTCCGTTTCGACGGCTTTCAGCTCAGTGTTGAGCTCGATGAGCTTCGCCGGGTCGGTCGCCGCGGCGAGCAGCGCAGCGTGCAGCTTCTCTTCCTTGGCGTGCAACTGGTCGAGCTTGCGCTCGAGGCGGGACAGTTCCTTCTGCGCCGCCCGCTGTTCCGCGGCGCTCTTCTTGGGCTCCGACGCCTGTCCGCTGCCCGACTTCCTGTCGGCACTGGCCTTCGCCAGGCTCTTGACCCGCCGCTCGAGGTACTCCTCGATACCGCCCGGCAGATGGGTCACATGCCCGTCGCCGAACAGGGCGACGATGGTGTCGCAAACACGTTCCACCAGGTACCGGTCGTGCGAAACGACGACGAGGCTGCCCGGCCACGAATCGAGCAGATCTTCCAACTGCTGCAAAGTGTCGATGTCCAGGTCGTTCGTCGGTTCGTCGAGCAGCAGCACGTTGGGTTCGGCCATCAGGAGCCGGCACAGCTGCAGACGGCGGCGTTCACCACCGGAGAGGTCTTCGACCGGGGTCCACTGCCTCGCCGCGGGGAAGCCGAGCTTTTCGGCCAGCTGCGAAGCGGAAAGCTCCTGCTTGCCGAACACGACGCGTCCGGAGACCTCTTCGATCGCCTGCAGGACACGCAGGTCACCCGGCAGGTCGTCGAGTTCCTGCCGAAGGTGAGCGAGGCTGACTGTCTTCCCCTCGATGCGACGCCCCGTCTCGGGCTCCTTGTCACCACCGAGCAGCTTGAGCAACGTCGTCTTGCCCGAGCCGTTGACGCCGACCAGCCCGATCCGGTCGCCGGGCCCGATCCGCCACGTGACATGGTCGAGCAGGGTGCGGTCGCCGGCGGTCAGGGTGGCGTCCTCGATTTCCAGCACGGTCTTTCCCAGCCGTCGCCGCGCGAACGCCTGCAGTTCGACCGAGTCACGCGGCTCCGGGACGTCGGAGATCAGCGCCTCTGCCGCCTCGACCCGGTAACGCGGCTTCGAAGTCCTGGCCTGCGGGCCGCGCCGCAGCCACGCGAGTTCCTTACGCGCCAGGTTCTGCCGCTTCTCCTCGGCAGTCGCCGCCAACCTCGCCCGTTCCGCCCGCGCGAAGATCCAGTCGGCGTAACCACCTTCGTACTGTTCGACGCGACCATTGGCGACCTCCCAGGTCACACTCGCGACCGTGTCGAGGAACCACCGGTCGTGGGTGACGACCACGACCGCGATCTTGCGGTTGAGCAGGTGATCCGCCAGCCAGCGCACACCTTCGACGTCCAAGTGGTTCGTCGGCTCGTCGAGGACCACGAGGTCAAGCTCGCCGGTGAGGGCCGCGGCCAGCGCGACTCGGCGCCGTTCACCGCCGGACAGGTTCGCCGTCGGGGTCTCGACACCGAGAGCGGTGATCCCCAGACCGTCCATAATGGACCTGACTCGCGCGTCGGCGGCCCATTCGTGCTCCGCCCCGTAGCGCTCAAGCACGACGTCGCCGATGGTGCTGCCGCCGGGAAGGTCGGTCCGCTGAGTGACGACGGCCATCCGCAGGCCACGGACATGACTCACCCGCCCCGCGTCCGGTTCACTGAGCCCCGCGAGGACTTCCAGCAATGTCGTCTTCCCGCCTCCGTTGAGACCGACGACGCCGACGCGCTGTCCCTCCGCGACACCAAGCGAAACACCGTCGAGCAGCGGGCGCACCCCGTAGGACTTGCTCACCGACTCCAGGTTGACCAAGTTGGCCATTCCTCAGCCGATCCTTTCCAAAAAGCTTGCACCACAAGGAAAATTAAGACATGTTCGTGCGGACATCGTCACGCGTGTACTCGAGGCGGCGCCGGTCGCGGCGCGTCGTCCCCGCCGACCAGCCGGGCGCCGGGAACCGGCCCGTGCGCGACGCGAACCGTCCGGCACACTCCCGCACCGGACAACTCCGCGGCGACCTCGACCGCCGACTGGGCGTCCGCGCAGAGGAACGCGCAGGTCGGTCCGGACCCGGAGACGGTGCCCGCGAGTGCCCCCGCGTTGACCCCCGCCCTCAAGGTGCGCCGCAGTCCAGGACGCAACGAGACGGCGGCCGCCTGCAGGTCGTTCCCAAGAAGCAGGGCCAGCTGCCGAGGGTCACCCGACGCCAGCGCTTCGACCACCGGAGTATGGGAACCGATCCGCGGCGGGTTGCCCTCTTCGCGCAACCTGTCCAGTTCGCCGAACACACGCGGGGTCGAAAGACCACGCTGGTCGAACGCCAGTACCCAGTGGAAGGTATGCCGCGACAGAACCGGCACCAGTTGCTCACCTCGCCCTGTCCCCAGTGCGGTCCCACCGTAAAGCGCGAAGGGAACGTCGCTGCCGAGCTTGGCGGCGATACCGGCCAGTTCGTCGCGGGAGATGTCGAGCTTCCAGAGTGACGCGAGCCCGACCAAGGTCGCGGCCGCGTCAGCGCTGCCCCCGGCCATCCCTCCGGCGACCGGGATGCCTTTGCGGAGCACCACGCGAATCTTGGATTCGCCGTCCGCCTTGCCCACATGAGCCGCCAGCGCCTGCGCGGCCTTCCATGCCAGGTTGTTGGCCCCGGTCGGTACGGAACCTTCCCCCTCGCCGTAGACCTCGACACCCGGGTCTTCGGTGACCGCCACGGTCACCTCGTCGGTCAGGGAAAGCGCCTGGAACACGGTCACCAGCTCGTGGTAGCCGTCCGGACGTACGTCACCGACCGACAGGTGCAGGTTGACCTTGGCGGGAACCCTGACGGTGACTGGAGGCGGTACGACGGCGAGCACGACTCAAGCCTACGTGGCCGCCCCACTTGTGCTGCCTCCAGGAGAAAGAGAACAGGACGAGTCAGACATGAACGGGCCGCCCTGGACGGATTTCGTCCAGGGCGGCCCGTTCATGGAGAAATCAGGCGGCGACGCCCTGCGGTCCGCGAACCGGGTGCGTCACGTGGCCGCCGCGTTCGGCGATCCAGGCGAGCGCGGCGTCCGCGTGCTCACCGCGCACGCCGAGGCGGAACCTGCCGACCGGCGTGTCGCCGATGCGGGTCAGACCGCCCCCGATGGTGGCGAGTTCGACGTCGAAGCGGCCGGCGGCCTCGGGCAGCAGGGCGCCGACCGAAGCGAAGCCGACAAGCACGACGTCTACCGCGCGGTCGTATTTCGAGGCCTGAGCCCGGCTGGTCTCGATCGCGGGAAGCAGCGCCTGCGCCGTCCGGCTGTTCGGGTCGGAGACCAGGTCGAGCACGGTCCCACGTTCGATGATCGCACCGGCTTCGAGAACCGCCACGTCATCGCAGACACGGCGAACCACGCCGGCGTCAGGTGTGGTGAGCAGCACGGTCACGCCCAGCTCGGCGCGCGCACGGTCGAGCACGGTCAAAACCGCGCCGGACTCCTCTGGCCGTACACCCGCGGTCGGGTCGTCGGCCAGGAGCACGGACGGCCCGGCGGCCAAGGCCTTGGCGATCGCCACTCGGCGCAGCTGCCCCTCGGACAGTTCACCCGGCCGCTGATTTGCCCGCGGCGTGAGTCCGACCAGGTCGAGCAGGTTGCCCACCCGGTTCCGGCGCTGCGGTCCGTCGAGGCCGAGCTGTTCGAGCGGTGAAGCGATGTTGCCGGCGATGGTGCGCTCCCCGAGCAGCTCCGGCTTGGTGCTCACGACACCGACCTGGCGGCGGATCTCGCGCAGGCGGCGTCCGTCCAGTGTCCCGGTGTTGAGGCCGTCGAGCCGGACGACGCCCCGGTCAGGACGCTCCTGAAGCCCGATGCAACGCGCGAGGGTCGACTTGCCGGAGCCCGCCGGACCGACGACTCCGAACAGCGAGCCTGCTTGGATGTCCACGCTGACGTCGCGCAGGGCAACGACGGGATTTCCGTTGAGGGGGAAGGACTTCGACAAGTTTTCGACAGTGATCACGAAAGGCTCCATGCGAATGGGGCGCCGCTTCTTTCGAGCGCGCCAACCGTCACCGATTAACCGTCCAGAGCGGACGGATTTCAGAGGTAAGGGAAAAGACTCAGGCAGTAACGGTGGAGCGTCGACACGCACTTACCGTGCGGCGACCTTCATCGACGACACGTCGCCTGGTCAGCAGGAGCGGGTGGGTGACCCTGTTCATTAGGCACAGCCTCCATCGGTCCTGGCGGTAGCACCTGCCCCGTGGGGGGTGGTTGCTGCGACTTCGGCGAGCCAGGTCTCTCAGTCGCTCGGGATGGCTCATTGAGTAAAACCGATCCCACTGGATGAAAGCAAGCGCGTAGGCGCAGATCACACGTCTGGTCGCGTCCATTCTACAGGATCTGCTGTCCATATTATGAGACAACAGCAGTGCTCACAGATACACGTCACGGTGCCTGCCTGCTAAGACAGGCTAGACCAGCGCAGATCGAGGAGAGGGTTTATGCCGTCGTGCTGACCTCAGCCGGCATTTGGCGGGCGACACACCCTCACGCCCGCCCCTGATCACTCGGCCGCGGCGGCGATACGAGCGAATTGATGCACGTCCAACTGCTCGCCGCGAGCCTTGGGGTCGACACCCGCCTTCTCGAGCAACTCTCCCGCCCGTTCGGCGGAACCGGCCCATGACGCCAGCGCCGCGCGCAAAGTCTTTCGCCGCTGCGAAAAAGCGGCGTCGACGACCGCGAACAGGCGCTGCCGGTCCACAGACCACACCAAGTCGCCACGTTCGAAGGCGACCAATGCGGAATCCACATTCGGAACAGGCCAGAACACCGATCGCGGCACCGCGGCGACTTTGCGTGCCTTCCCGTACCACGCCAGCTTGACGCTGGGCACACCGTAAGTCCGGCTCCCTGGCCCGGCGGCCATCCGGTCCGCGACCTCGGTCTGGACCATCACGAGACCGCTGGTCAGCGACGGCAGCTCGGCGAGCAGGTGAAGCACAACGGGAACGGCGACGTTGTACGGCAGGTTCGCGACAAGCGCCGTCGGCCGTTCAGGCAGGTCCTCCGCCTTGATCCGCAGAGCGTCCGCCCCGACGACCGTCAGCCTTTCGGCCCCACCTCGCTCGGCCACCGTGTCCGGCAACCGTCCGGCCAGGACGGGATCGATCTCGACCGCGACAACCTTGGCACCGGTGGCGAGCAGACCGAGGGTCAACGAGCCGAGCCCCGGTCCGACTTCCAGTACGACGTCGTCTTCACCGACTCCTGAAAGATCGACGATACGGCGCACGGTGTTCGGGTCGTGCACGAAATTCTGGCCGAGCTTCTTGGTCGGACGTACGTCCAGCTCGGCCGCCAACGCCCTGATCTCCGCAGGCCCGAGCAGTTCAGTCACCTGACGATCGTAGCCAGCCCCGATGGGCCACGATTGGCCGGTGGACAACGTCGCACTCGAAGGTGAGAAAGTCCGGCTGCGCGACTGGCGGCCGTCGGATATCCGATCGCTCCGCGAGCTACTCGATCCCGCGCGGCCATGGCATAAGACGAACGGCCCGTACTTCGGCCTTCCGACAGCCGCGGATACCGAATCCACGGCGCTCAAGCTCACCACGGCCCAGTCGGAGCCACCCGATCCTCGCAGCAGCCTCGCGGTGACCGACCTGAGCGACGGCCGGTTGATCGGTCAGGTCAGCTGGTACTGGGAGAGCAGGGAAACCGACTGGCGACGGCTGGGACTGGTCATCTACGACGAGCGCTATTGGAACGGCGGGTTCGGTTCCGAGGCCTTGCGACTTTGGACGACATACCTGTTCTCCCGCACCGACGCACTCCGCCTGGACTTCGCCACGTTCTCGGGCAACCCGGGAATGATCGCCGTCGGACGACGGCTGGGGTTCGTCGAGGAAGGCCGGTTCCGGCGCGCTCGGCGCTGGTCTGGCGGTGTGCACGATGCCGTTGTCTACGGCGTCCTCCGCGAGGAGTGGGAGCACATGCATGGCACCAGGCCCCGTTCCCCCGGAACTCGACCGCATCATCCTTCGGACGTCTCCGACGCGACCTAGTCCTACGACGGAGTGATGCGTGCAAGTTCGGGCTGCCAGAGCGTAATGATCATTCACCCGATCGATACCGTGCACTAGTTCGACTCTGGCTCGACAATCGAGGGATGACCAGTACAAACACCCCCAAGACCTTCCCGCTGAACCTGCCGGAAGGTGACCCCGAGCTGCTTCTCCACGAGTTGCAGACACGACTGCGCGAAGGGCGACGCCTTTTCGCCGAGGTCGGCCAGATCCTGGCCGAGATCGAATCCCGCGGTGTCCGAGACCTCTACGGGTACAACTCGATCGCCGTCTTCTACGAGCACGTGGCCCGGGTCTCCCGAGCCGAGGCGAGAAAGGTGACCGGCCGAGCGCTGGCCCTCAACTCGAGACGCACGCGCGACGGGACCACGACTCCACCCGTCGCGCCTATGACCGGAGCCGCGGCCGCCACCGGCGTACTGGCCGAGGCCGGCATCGACCGAATCGTCAAGGTCATGAGGAGGCTGCCAGAGCATGTCGCCGCAAGCGCACGGCTCGACGCCGAGAAAGTGCTGGTCGATCTTGCCAGCGTCGCAAGGCCGCGTGACGTCACGATCGCCGGAACGGATCTGCTCGCGCGTCTCGACCCGGACGGCAACGGCACCGACGACCCAAGCCCGAGAACTCCGCGAAGCGAGTTCTGGTTGCGTCAGAAACGCACCGGTCGTTGGGATATGCGCGGCAACCTCGACCCTGAGACAGGCGCCCGCCTGAACGCGCTTCTCGTGCCGTTGGCACAACCGGCCCCGGACGGGAAAGCCGACAGCCGCACGCCGGCCGAAAGACGCGGCGACGCTTTCGCGGAGATCGTCGATCTTGCGGAGAGCAGTCCGGACGTCCCTATGCCCCGGCAGGCATCAGAGCCGGTCGCAGAACAGCCTGAGCCCGCGGAGCCGGTCGAGAACCCGGCGAACGACTCCGGTACCGCCCAGCCACCGGAACAGGGCAACCAAAGCCGGCACAGCGGCAGCGTGCGGTCGGAAAAGACTCGCGAGGTGGCCCACATCCGACCGCCGCGTTGGTGGTTCCGGCTGTCGAGATCACGACCCGGCGCCGAAACCCCATCGACGGCGGTCGACCGATCCGTCGTACAGATCTCCGACGAAGACGCTACGCACTCTCAGCGGCGAAAAACGGCCTGAAGGCCACCCTGCGGGGAGGAGCCCACACGATGGCCTTCAGGAAAGGAGAATGATCTGGCGTCAGGCTTTCTTGCCGCAGTGCGGCCAAGCGCTGTAACCGCCACGGGCGTCGCGGACCTTCTCAGCGACAGCGATCTGCTGGGCCTTGCTGGCCTGGTGGGGGTACGCGGCGTACTGCGAGCCGCCGTAGGCATCCCAAGTGCTCTTGTTGAACTGCAGGCCACCGTAGTAGCCGTTACCGGTGTTGGCGGCCCAGTTCCCGGTCGACTCGCACTGCGCGATGCGGTCCCAGGCACCGGCGTCACCGATGACCGGGTCCGCGGGCTTCTTCGAACCGACCTTGATGATCTTGGGCTTGGCCTCGGTGATGACCTCTTCGGAGACCTTCTCGCGGCCGACCTCTTTGCCGTTGCGCTGGGTGACCTTGTAGGTCACGGTCTTCTGGCCAGGAGTACCCGGGTCTTCGACCTTGGTCTTGCCCTTTTCGAGCTCCGGGTCGTCGACCTTCTGCTCGGGCGGTGCGATTTCCTCGTTCTGCTTGACCATGGTGACGCCGGTCCGGCTGACGTGGACCTCGGCGCCGTCGACCAGCTTGACGTCGAGACCGCCGACGGCCTCGTCGTCAGGGCCGAGGGTCATCCGCAGCTCACCAAGGAATTCCTTGGTGGTGACCGAGTTGGTCTGGACCTTGCGCGGTTCGTTCGCACCGTCGTAGAGGGTGACGTTCTTGAGGGTCTTGACCTCGACAGTGGCGCCCTCGAGCGGGAGCTCGCCGTTCTGCGGCATCGAGGTCCAGGTGCCGGACTTCGCGAGATCGGCACGGCCGAGCTGGTTCAGGGCCTCGCCGAGGTTGGTCGCGCGAACCCAGGATTCCTGCGCTACGCCGTCGACGACCAGGTTCAGCTTGCGGCCGCGCTCCAGCTTGATGACGCCGCCGTCGCCGACCTCGGCCTGCGGTGAGGGCGAGAGCGAGTCGTGCGCGCCGACCGAAAGACCGGCGTCTTCGAGGACCTCGCCGACCGTGTCGCCAAAGCTGTGGACGGTGCGCTGCTGGCCGTCGATGTCGAGCGTGACGCTCTTGTTCATCGCCATCGCGGCCGCGCCACCACCGCCGAGGGTGAGCAGCACCGCCATGACGGTTCCCTTGAGGAAACGCTTCTTCCACACGCGGGTCGAGTTCGAGATGACCTCGTCCTTGGTCGCGGCCCTCATCGGCGCGCCCGCGGTGCGGTCCTCGGCCAGCTCGTCCGGAATGACGATCGGCGGGAGCATGGTGGTCTCGGCGCTGATAAGGCGAATCAGCTCGTCGACATCGACGTCGATCTCGGCCATCAGGGCATCGGCGTCGGGGCCGAGCGCGGCCAGGACGTCCTGGTGCGTGATGCGCGGATCGTCGGAGTAGTCCAGCTCGCCGTAGTGGGTATCGCGGTCGAGCACGGCAACCGAACCGGCGGAAGCGAAGGTGTTCGTCTCTGCGCCGAGGCGCGAGGCATCCTGCCTACTGCTACCAGTCACTGGGTCGTTCCCTTTCCCAAGACGTCAAGGAACTCGACAACCGCTCCACAACGTCCTTCGTCTCGATGCGCGCTTCGGCACACCTCATAGAAGTCCGACACCCGCAGCCAGCGCCATCGTCACGGTTCCAGGCCGTACCTCTCCTGGTTCCGCTTCCCCGACGTGCACTGACGTGACTGTGGGCGTAACAGCCGGAGACCGCATGAGCGGGCACCGACCGGCACGATCACGGGACAGTAACGAACCTCGCCGGGTTGCGCAAACACCGCCCGGAGTGTCGTGACGTTGGTCACTCATCAGAGTGGCCCATCGGTGATCACTAATGTCGCAATCCGTTCAACTGGGGGTGACTGTCGGCAAACGGAAGACCCGTTCAGCGGTAACTCGCACCGATTCGGCCACCTCGTGCACGGCTTCGCCCCTGAACGAGGCGAGGTGCCGAACGGTATAGGCGGCGCAGTAGGGCTCGTTCGGTCGCCCACGGAACGGATGGGGGGTCAGAAACGGCGCGTCCGTCTCGACGAGGTACTGGCCCGCCGGAACGATCCGTGCCGCTTCGTGGAGCCCGCGGGCGTTGCGAAAGCTGACCGTGCCGGCGAACGAGAGCACGTATCCCGCGTCGATGCAGCGGCGGGCGACGTGTTCGTCCCCTGAGAAGCAGTGGAAGACGACCTGCTCGGGCGCCCCCTCTTCCTCGAGGATCCGGAGGACGTCGTCGTGAGCGTCTCGATCGTGGATCATCAGCGGCTTGCCGATCCGCTTCGCGAGGTCGATGTGCCATCGGAAGGCATCCTGCTGCGCATCGTGGGGCGAGTAGTCCCAGTAGTAGTCGAGGCCGGTCTCGCCGACCGCGACCACTCTGGACTCCTTCGCGAGACTCTCCACTTCGGATTTCTCGGCTTCGCCGAAATCCTTGGTGCGCGTGGGATGGATCGCGACGGCGGCCCAGACCCGAGGGTCCCAAGTGGACGCCCGCGCCGCCCAACGAGCGGCCGCGAGATCGTCCGCGACGGTGATCACCCGCGAGACACCGGCGCGTTCGGCGCGATCGACCATGGCGGTGACATCCGCCGCGGTGACCGCGCCGCACGCGTCGAGATGGGTGTGCGCGTCCACCACCGAAACCGGCAGCCTGTCCGGGATCGGTGGCAGTTCCTTCTTCTCTGCGCCCATCAGCTGATCACTTCGAGATCGGAGCCCATTCGGGACCGGTCTCGCCCAGCTCCGGGTCCAGCTTGGCGAACAACGGGGTCGGCTTTTCGAGCGGCTTGCCGACCTCGATCGGCACGGACTTCCAGCGCGCCTGCTCGGCCTTGTAGTCCCCGGTCAGGATGGGGTTGATCCGGCCGGGGATGTCGAGGTCCTCGACGTCCTGCAGTTCGGGCTGAGCCGCCCAGACACCGGAACCACCGAGTGCTTCGTGCACCTTCTGAGCCGAGTGGGGCAGGAACGGGGTCAGCAGCGTGTTGGCGTCCGAAACGACCTGCAGAGCGGTGTGCAGGACGCTGTCGCGGCGAGCCGGGTCGTCCTTGAGCTTCCAGGGCTCCTGGTCCGAGAGGTAACGGTTCGCGGCGGTGACGACACGCATGGCCTCACTAGCCGCCGCTTTGAACCTGGACCGCTGGAGGTGGGCACCGGCGGTGTCGAACGCCTTGCGGGAGAGCGCCTTGAGTTCCTCGTCCGCGGCCATCGGCGCGTCCGGACGCGGAATGGCGCCGACGTTCTTGTGCGCCATCGAGATGGACCGGTTGACGAGGTTGCCCCATTCGTTGGCCAGCTCGAAGTTGGTCCGGCGGACGAATTCGTCCCAGGTGAAGTCGGTGTCCTGTGTCTCGGGGCCCGCGACCGAGATGAAGTAGCGCAGGGTGTCCGGACCGAAGTCGCGCAGGAAGTCGTGGACGTAGATGACCGTGCCGCGCGAGGTCGAGAACTTCGAGCCGCTCATGGTGAGGAACTCGCTGGACACGATCTCGTCCGGCAGGTGCAGCTTGCCGTACTTACCGGGCTCTCCGCCTCGGTCGCCCTCGCCGTTGTGACCGAACAGCAGCGCCGGCCAGATCTGGGCGTGGAAGGTGATGTTGTCCTTGCCCATGAAGTAGTAGGAGCGGGCCTCCGGGTTGCTCCACCACTCCTGCCAGGCATCTGGGTTGCCGGATCGGCGCGCCCACTCGACGCTCGCCGAGAAGTAGCCGATGACCGCGTCGAACCAGACGTAGAACCGCTTGAGCGGCTGGTCGCGCCAGCCTTCCAGCGGGATCTTCACGCCCCAGTCGAGATCGCGGGTGATCGGCCGCGGCCGCATGTCGTCGATCAGGTTCTTGGTGAAGTTGAGGACGTTCGGGCGCCAATCGGTCTTGCTGGACAGCCACTTGCCCAAGGTGTCGACGAACGCAGTCAGGTCGAGGAAGTAGTGCTCGGTCTCGACGAACTTCGGCGTTTCACCGTTGATGCGGGACTTCGGGTTGATCAGCTCGGCGGCGTCGAGCTGATTGCCGCAGTTGTCGCACTGGTCACCGCGCGCGCCGTCGTAACCGCAGATCGGGCACGTGCCCTCGATGTACCGGTCGGGCAGAGTGCGGCCGGTCGAGGGGCTGATCGCGCCGCGGGCGGTCTTGGGGACCACGTAGCCGTTGCGGTGCAGCGCGAGGAAGATCTGCTGCGTGACCTCGGCGTGGTTACCGGTGGTGGTGCGGGTGAACAGGTCGTAGGTGAGGCCGAGCCCCTGCAGGTCCTGGCCGATCTGACGGGTGTACTTGTCCGCCGTCTGCTGGGAGGTCAGGCCTTCCTTGTCTGCCTGGACGGTGATCGGGGTGCCGTGTTCGTCGGTACCGGACACCATGAGCACCCGGTTGCCGGCCATTCGCTGGTAACGGGAGAAGACGTCGGACGGGACGCCGAATCCGGACACGTGGCCGATGTGGCGGGGGCCGTTGGCGTAGGGCCAGGCCACCGCAGTCAACACTGGGGTGCTCATGCTTGTTTAGCCTACGGACGTCGTCCAAGGCATTGTTGTCCGGGAGAGGATCGGAGGCCTCGGTGTCCGCCACGCGTCTGCTGGTGCTGGGTGTCGTGCGCATGTACGGGAAGGCACACGGCTACCAGGTCCGGCGCGAGCTTCTCTCGTGGGCGGCCGACAAGTGGGGCAATGTCCAGCCGGGTTCGATTTATCACGCGCTGAAGAAGATGACCGCCGAAGGCCTCCTGGAACAGGTCGAGGACATCGAAGCGGGTGGCGGTCCCGACCGGACCGCGTACCGGCTGACCGATGACGGCGAGACCGAGTTTCTCGTCCAACTCGGCAGGGCGTTGTCGAGCGATGACGCGACGGGGTACTCGCTGTCGGCGGCGGTCGTATTCATGCCGAGTCTGCCGCGAGCGCAGGTGCTGGCCCTGTTGAAACATCAGCTGGCGAATATGGAAGCGCACGCCAAGTCGACCCATTACGCCCGTGAGCACGCGACCGACCTGGGGAAACCGCCCCACGTCAGCGAGCTGTACCGCCTCTGGAGCGTCCATGCCGAGGCGAACGTGACGTGGATGAAAGACCTGATCGGCCGTCTTGAGGCGGGCGAGTACGTGATGCTGGGCGAAGGCGACGACGAAGCCGTGTTCGGCACAGCACCCAAGTAATCAAGTTTGACTACGAAGCGACTGATGGGGCACAGTGCGTCTGCCAACTAGTCAAGTTTGACTAGTTGGATCCGGAAAGGAGTACTCATGATCAAGGCACGCGGCCTTGAGCGGCGGTTCCGCCGTAAGGGCCGCAATGGGGGCGAGGTCCACGCCGTCAAGGGCGTCGATCTCGACGTGTCGGCCGGAGAGCTGGTCGGCTTCCTCGGACCGAACGGCGCGGGCAAGACCACGACCCTGCGCATGCTGACCACGCTGCTCAAGCCCACGGCGGGCGAAGCGACCGTCGGCGGTTGCGACCTGCTCACCGACCCGCTGGGGGTGCGCCGCCGAATCGGTTACGTCGCGCAGGGCGGCGGCACCGCGCCGGCGAGCAAGGTCGTCGAGGAGATCGAGTTCCAGGGCAGGCTGTACCGGATGAGCAAGGCGGACGCGCTCGCGCGCGGGGCCGTCCTCGCCGAACAGCTTGACCTGGCCGGGCTCGACCAGCGGACGACCGCGACCCTGTCGGGCGGGCAGCGGCGTCGCCTCGACATCGCGCTCGGACTGATCCACTCGCCCGGTCTCGTCTTCCTCGACGAGCCGTCGACTGGCCTAGACCCGCAGAGCCGCGCGAACCTGTGGGACCACATCCGCAGGCTGCGCGACGAGCAGGGCGTCACGGTCTTCCTGACCACCCACTACCTCGATGAGGCCGACGCGCTCTCCGACCGGCTGATCGTGATCGACGACGGGAGGATCGTCGCCGAAGGCTCGCCGGATTCGCTGAAGGCCAGGGTCTCCGGCGACAGTGTCGTCATCGGGGTTTCACCGGAATCGGCGGCGGAGACCGCGGAGATCGCGGGCAGGCTCGAAGGAGCCCACGAAATGACCGTCACCGACGGCACGGTGCGGTTCCGGGTGCCACGCGGGGACACCGCGATGCCCGAGTTGCTGCGTGCGTTGGACGCGCGTGCCATCACGATGACGTCCATGCAGGTACACCGGCCGACGCTCGACGACGTCTTCCTGACCCTCACGGGCCGGAGCCTGCGTGACGCCGAGGAAGGCGCGCCGGTCGAGGACGCTCCGGCAGAGGAGGCCACGAATGTTGCATGACACTTGGTTGATCTTCCGCCGGGACATGCTCGCGGCGTTGCGTAACCCGACGTGGCTCGTGATCGGGATCATGCAGCCCCTGCTCTATTTGTTCTTCTTCGGGCCGCTTCTGGTGAAGGCGCTCAACGCGCAAGGATTGTCCGATGTGGACGGCTGGATGATCTTCACCCCGGCGATCATCGCGCAGCTCGCACTGTTCGGCAGTTCTTTCGTCGGGTTCGGCCTCCTCGCGGAATACCGCTCGGGCGTGGTCGAGCGGATGCGGGTCACCCCGGTGAGCCGGGTGGCGCTGTTGCTGGGCAAAGTGCTCGCCAACGCGCTGCAGACCGTCGTCCAGGCTTTGCTCATCATCGCGCTGGCGTATCTGGTCTTCGACCTGAACGCGCCGTTCGGCGGCGTCGTGCTCAGCCTGGTGATCGTCTTCCTCCTGTCGGTCACGCTGGCGTCGTGCTCCTACGCGCTGGCGCTGACCCTCAAGAGCGAGGACGCTTTCCCTGCCTTGCTCAACGCGGTTCTCATGCCGTTGCTGCTGCTTTCCGGAATCCTGATCCCGATCACCGCGGGATCGGCGCCGGATTGGCTGTACACGATTTCCCGCATCAATCCGTTCCGGCATGTGGTGGATGTCGAGCGGAACAGTTTCCGCGGTGACTTCTCGATGGACGCGCTGTTCACCGGCGGTGTCGTGGTGCTGGTGATGGCGGTGCTGGCCATCTGGTGGGGCTCACGAACGTTCCAACGCGAAAACGCCTGAGACACGCTGTAGCGAAAGGTCACCTTATGTCCGCTCCTCGGACGTAAGGTGACCTTTCCGGCGTACTGGGGCGAAATTCGAGGCAGGTGACTTTGATCGATCCGGAAGGTGAGCACGGCGTCACCCTGTCCCACCGTGAGACGGTGACGGACTGGGCGGCGGTGCGTGGCGCCGACATCCGGTTCGCCTCGGTCACCGTCAGCGAGAACACCAACTGGCGGGACGTCGCCGCCGAACGCAATCTGGCCGGTGCGCAGCACGCCGGTATCCACACCGGCGCACGGCACTACGCGCGTCCCGGTGCCGTCCACGATCAGGCCGACCATTTCGTGCGGACGGCGAGCGCGCTCGGCGCCTTCGCACCCGGTTCGCTCGCGCCGGCGCTCGAAGTCGAGGCACCCAGCGTCGACGACCGCTTCATCAAGGCGTGGATCAAACACGTCAGGCATGCGGCACGCGTCGAACGAGTCCTCGTGTACGCCGGGCTCGACTGCTGGACGAACCGTCTGCATCCGGACAAGTGGGCGGACAGCGAAGTGGTGTTGTGGCTGGTCAGGCACAACGAGATCCCGGGGCGGCCGGGATGGTTCCACTCCCGGCTGGGCCTGCATCAGCACGGCTTCGGCACCGGTTTGCCCGGGGTGACCGGGCCGATCGCCCAAGACGCGGTCGTCTATCCCTTCACGCTCGGGGACATCCTCCTGTAGCGATCCGCCGGTGACCGTGGGTGCGCGAACAGTGACCGGTGGCGGCACTCGTGGTCGCGGACGTCACTTTCCGACGGACGCGGGTTGCCTTTTCGCCCGCTCGGACAGCGACAATGTCGCGTGCGGTTGATGTGCCGGAAGCTGCGGACGGACGTCACGCCCGAACGGGCGCTGGCGGCTCTCGGCGTACGGGCCAAGGCGTTCGGAATCGCGCCGCCGGCGGCGCTTTGCGGAGACTGGTTCTCTTCACGCGCGGTCATCGCGCCGAGCGTTTCCCTGTCTCCTGTCCGGGATGTGGCCGAGGCGTTCGAGATTCCCACCCGGCTGCCCCAGATCAGTGACGCGGTGCCCGGCGCTGTCGGCGGTGGCTGGTTCGGTTACCTGGGTTACGACCTGACTGATCCTTCCGGGCGTTCAGGCAGCCTTCCGCCGTCCGCCTGGGGCTGGGTCGACCGGGTGCTGCGCCTGGACGAGCACGGTTCGTGGTGGTTCGAAGCGCTGCTTCCCGACGGCGAACCGGACCCGGCCCACGAGGTATCCGCGATGGAATCGTCGCTGGCAGGACAGTTCGAAGAGACGACCTGGAAGTCCGGTCCCCTGTCGCGTCCGCTTCCCTCGGAGCACTACGACGCGGTCAAGGCGTGTGTGCACGCGATCGAGGCGGGCGAGCTGTTCCAGGCGAACATCTGCGCTCGTTTCACCGGAGAATTCACGGGCGATCCGATCGCGTTGTTCGCCGAAGGCGTGCGCCGTTTGCGAGCCCGGCGGTCGGCGTTCCTCGTCGGCGGCTGGGGCTCGATCGTCTCGTTCTCCCCTGAGCTTTTCCTTGCCAGGCATGGGCAGCGCGTCCGGTCGACGCCGATCAAGGGGACCCTCCCGCGGCGGGACGCGGCAGACGAGCACTTCGCCCGGCTGCTGCGGGAATCCACCAAGGACGTCGCCGAGAACGTGATGATCACCGACCTCGTCCGCAACGACCTCGGCCGCGTGTGCGCCACCGGCAGCGTCCGCGTCCCGGAACTGCTGAAGGTCCGCCCCGCTCCGGGGGTCTGGCATCTCGAGTCCACTGTGGAGGGATTGCTCGCCGACGGGGTCGACGACGCGGATCTGCTCGCGGCCACGTTCCCGCCGGGTTCGGTGACCGGCGCGCCGAAGATCCGGGCGCTGGATCTGATCGCCGAACTGGAACCCGCGGCGCGCGGTGTCTACACGGGCGCGATCGGGCTCGCTTCACCGATCGCCGGCCTGGAGCTGAACGTCGCGATCAGAACCTTCGAAATCCACGACGGCACGATCGCGCTGGGAGTCGGCGGCGGGATCACCGCCGACTCCGACAGCGAAGCGGAATGGCAGGAATGCCTGCACAAGTCCGCTCCGCTGGAGCGGTTGCTCGGCTGACCTATTTGCTCGGGTCCAGCAGGAGCTTGCCGGAGGTGCCGCGCGAGCGCAGGGCCTCATGGGCGGCACGCGCGTCCGACAGCGCGTACTCGCCGCCGGCGACAGCGCGGATCTGACCGGCGAGCGCCAGCGAGAAGAGGTCGTCGAGCGCGCTGCCGAAAACGTTTCCGGGAAGTTTGAAGACGTGCGGAAGCCACATCCCGGACACGGTGGTGCTGTGCCCGAGGAGTTTGCGGGCCTCGATCGGCTTCGGCTGCTGACGGCTGGCCATTCCGTAGAACGCGAGGCGGCCGAACGGTGCGAGCGCCGCGATGCTCTGGTCGGTGACAGTGCCACCGGTCATGTCGAGAACGACGTCGACGCGTTTGCCGCCGTTCGCCTCGCGAAGCGCATCGGTCATGTTTTCGGCGCGCGAGTCGATGGCGACATCAGCGCCGAGGTCGAGCGCGAGGGCGCGCTTCTCGTCACTGCTCGCGGTCGCGATGACGCGGCTCGCTCCCCACGCCTTCGCGAGCTGGACGGCGATGGAGCCGACGCCGCCCGCCGCCGCGTGCACGACGACGGATTCGCCGGGCTCGAGGTGGGTGTTCTTGCGCAGCAGGATCGCGGCGGTGGTGCCCTGGACGATGAAGGACAGCGCGGTCAGGTCGTCGACGCCGTCGGGTACGCCGAAGGTGGTGGCCTCGTCCGCCACCGCGCGCTCGGCGTAGCCGCCACCGCCGTTGAGCAGCGCGACGACACGCTTGCCGTCGGCGGTGCGGCCGACGACCTCGCCGCCGGGCACGAGCGGGAGCTTGCTCGGCGCGAGATAGGAGTTCTCGGCTTGGTGCGTATCGGCGTAGTTGACGCCGATCCGGTCGACCTCGATGACCAGCTGACCTGGGCCGGGAACGGGATCGGGCAGGTCGACGAGGTTGAGCACCTCGGGTCCGCCGAATTCGGTCACCTGTACTGCACGCATCCGTATCCTCCTCGTCGAGATGAGACATTCTTGCATATGTCTCATGCCTGAGACGTCGCGTGATATGTTTCACTGATCGGAACCACACTCGAACGCCAGCTGACTTCGCCGCGCCCGGACGCCGTGCGCGCGTTCACGATCGCGCGCGCCTGGTTCCTGGAGGGCCGCCGCGTCGACATGGGTGACCTCGCGGGCGAGCTGGGCATCAGCCGGGCCACCCTGCATCGCTGGGTCGGCGGCCGGGATCAGCTGCTCGGTGAGATCCTGTGGTCGATGACCGTGGAGGTCTTCGAAGCGCGGGCTTCGGGCAAGCTCGGACGCGGTGCCGAGGGGATCGCGGAGCTCATCGGCACGTTCGTCCGCACCGTGAACGACTCGAAGCCGTTCCGGGAGTTCCTGCGCAACGAGCCCGAGCGGGCGCTGCGGATCCTGACGACGAAGGCCAGCGTGGTGCAGAGCCGGGCGATCGCGAAAATGCTCGAGTTCCTCGACGAAGAGGTCGCGGCCGGGCGGCTCACCCCGCCGCTGCCGGTGGAGGACCTCGCCTACCTGCTCGTGCGGATCAGTGAGTCCTTCATCTACACCGACGTCATCACCGGCGCCGAGCCCGATGCCACGAAGGCGTATGCGGCCGCGGCGGCCTTGCTGACCTGACCCCTTACTTCCGCGACGCGAGGACAGCGTCGTAAAGCTCCTTCTTCGACACTCCCGTGGCTTCGGCGACCTCGGCGGCGGCCGATTTGAGACGCTCGCCCGCCGCGACCCGCGACGAGACTTCCGAAACCAGATCCGCGACGCTCACCGAACGCGGCGGCGCACCCGCGAGAACGACGGTGATCTCGCCCTTGACCCCGTCGGCGGCCCACGCGGCCAGTTCCGGCAAGGTGCCTCGTTTGACCTCTTCATAGGTTTTGGTCAGTTCACGGCAGACAGCGGCGCGGCGCTCGGGGCCCAGGACCCCGGCGGCGTCGGAGAGCGTGCTCGCCAGTCGATGCGGAGACTCGAAGAACACGGCCGTGCGAGGCTCGTCCTTCAGCGAACCGAGCCATTTGGCGCGTTCGCCGGGTTTACGCGGGGCGAATCCTTCGAAACAGAAGCGGTCGCACGGCAGGCCGGACAGCGCGAGCGCCGTGGTCACCGCGGACGGGCCGGGAAGACAGGTCACCGGCACTTCCGCCTCGACACAAGCGGCGACCAGGCGGAACCCGGGATCCGAGACGCTCGGCATCCCGGCGTCGGTCACCAGCACCACCGTTTCGCCCGACCGGAGCGATTCGAGCAGTTTCGGCAGGCGGGCGGTCTCGACGTCCTCGTAGAAGCTGACCACGCGTCCGACCGGCGAAACGTCGAGAGCGGCGGTGAGGGTGCGCAGACGCCGGGTGTCCTCCGCGGCGATCACGTCGGCCGTCGCGAGGGCCTCGGAAAGGCGTGGCGAAGCGTCGCGGACGTCTCCGAGCGGGGTGGCTGCCAGCACGAGGCGTCCTTCGGTCATTCCCGAAGGTTAACCGGTTCACGGATCCGGACACCGAGTTCACTCTTCCGCCCGTAGGATCATGCCCCGTGACCGCGCTGCTGACCCGTGACGACGAGAGCATGCGGCCTGATCCGGTCGACGCGCTCCGGCCACCGAGCGACCGGGAGGCCACCCTCCTCGGCCGCGGTATGCCGACCGATCGCCTCCGCGGCTGGCTCGTCACGCTGGTGCTGACGCTCATCGGCGGCATCGTCCGGATCCAGAACCTGGGAACGCCCACGGACAAGGGCACCCCCGTCTTCGACGAGAAGCACTACGTCCCGCAGGCGTGGCAGATGCTGCGCAACGGCGGTTACGAAGACAACTACGGCTACGAACTCATCGTGCACCCGCCGTTGGCCAAGCACCTCATCGCGATCGGCGAGTGGCTGTTCGGCTACAACGCCTGGGGCTGGCGGATCATGCCCGCGCTGGCGGGCACGCTGATCGTCTTCCTCACCATCCGGGTCGCCCGGCGGCTCACCCGTTCGACGTTGCTCGGCGCGGTCGCCGGGATCCTGATCATCAGTGACGGCGTGCTGCACCTGCAGTCGCGGATGGGCATGCTCGACATCTTCATCGCCCTGTTCGTGCTCGCCGCGTTCGCCTGCGTGCTCTGCGACCGCGACCAGGTGCGGCAGCGGCTGGCCGTGGCCGTCCGCGAAGGCTGGATCGATGAATCACGGTTCGGCCCGAAGCTGGGTTTCCGGTGGTGGCGGTTCGCCGGCGGCCTGATGATCGGGCTGACCTTCGGCGTGAAGTGGTCGGCGCTGTACTACATCGCCGCGTTCGGGCTGCTCACCGTTTTCTTCGACGTCGCCGCGCGCCGCGCCGCGGGGGTGCAGCGGCCTTGGGTCGGCACGCTGCGCCGCGACGTGCTGCCCGCGCTGTGGGCGATCGTCGTCATCCCGATCCTGGTGTACCTCGCCTGCTACTGGGCCTGGTTCGCGAGCGAGACCGCGACCGACCGCAACTACGTGGCGATCAAGGACATCGACCCCGGCTTCTGGGCCTGGATGCCGCCTGCCCTGCGGTCGCTCGGCGACTACTCGATGAACGTCCTCGACTTCCACGCGAACCTGGTCACGCCCAAGGACAAACCGCATCCGTGGGAATCGAAGCCGTGGACCTGGCCGATGGGCCTGCGGCCGATGCTCTACGCGTACGAGGGCGGCACCGAGGCGACCGGCTGTGGCGAGTCGACCTGCGTGCGGGCGACGATGCTGATCGGGACGCCGGCGATGTGGTGGCTCGCGCTGCCGATGCTGGGCTGGAGCCTGTGGCGTTCGGTCTTCCGCGCGGATTGGCGCTACGCCGCCGTGCTCGTCGGCTACTTCGCCGGGTTCCTGCCCTGGTTCACCAACCTCGACCGCCAGATGTACTACTTCTACGCGACTCCGCTGGCGCCGTTCCTGGTGCTCGGGTTGACGTTGATCCTCGGCCAGATCCTCGGCAGCGCGAACCGCGGGTTCGAACGGCGGGGCACCGGCCTGCTCGTCGTCGCGCTCTACGTGGGTCTCGTCGTGGCCAACTTCGCCTGGCTCTGGCCGATCCTCAACGGCAACGCGATCACGAACGAGCACTGGAACGCCGAGCTGTGGCTTCCGTCCTGGAAATGACCACCATCGGTTGACCCAAGACCCAGCGAACCCGCTGAAAGCGACTTAGACTCCCGTCCGAATTGAGGACTACTGGGGGTCATCATGTCTCGTTGGCCGTATTTCGTGGCCATCGCCCTTCTGCTCACCGGATGCTCCAGCGCCGTCGACGGCAAGGCCTTCCGCGAAGGTTCGGCACCGGGTGCGAGCGAATCGAAGTATCCGAAGTACCAGCCGCCCGCCGACGGATCGGGCTTCAGCGATCAGGTGCTCGATCAGCCGCTCGCCCTGCCTTCCAAACAGGGTGAGGAAGGGTGCGATTGGCTGGATTCGATCAAACCCGACCTGCAGCCGCTCGGCCTGATCAGCACCAAGGGCGTGCTCAGCGGCTGCCAGTTCGTGTTCCCGGACAACAAGGGCGCGCAGGTGCACGCCTACAGCCCGTACAGCTGGATCACGCAGGACGCCCCGGTGATGGAACCGGTGGAGATCGCCGGGATCAAGGGCCGGACCTATGCCTTCGACCCGGAACCGGCGACCTTCTGCTCGGTCAACATGGACGTCCGCGCCTACGCCTCGATCGCCGTCGACGCCTATGACGTCAACAGCGACGAAGCGGGGGTCCGCGCCGAACACTGTGAACTGGCGAAGAAGGTCGCCGAAGTGGTCTTGAAGAAGTTCGTTCCGCTCGCGGGCGGCAAACCGGCGCCGAGCACCGTTCAGGAGCCGTCGGCGGAGGCGCTGAAGGACGCCGACATCTGCGAGGTCGTCAAGTTCACTCATACGAACTATGCCGGGATCAACGCCGGCCGCGAAGGCGCGCAGAAGGGCGAGAGCCCGCTTGGGCCGACTTGCACTCACGAAGTCGCCTACGCGAAGGCCGTGGGGATGTACACCACCGGCACCGGCGGCCTCGAAGCCGTGCCGCCGAAACCGGGCGCGGACGTGCGGAACGGGAAGTTCGGCACGTTGAAGGCCAGGTACGAGCAGACCGAGGAGACCTGTGCCGTGAGCGTTCAGCTCACCAACGGTCAGGTGGTGCAGGTCGACTTCATCGGCAAGAAGAAGGAAGCGATGAGCCGGACCTGCGTCTCCGCCCAGCTCATCTTGTCGGTGTCGATGCTCGCCCTGATCAACGGTGACGGCTGATTTCCCGGTTCGGGTGTGACACTTGGACGATAGTTGTTACTCTCCCCTGGTCAGTAGCAGTTCGACAGGGGGCACCATGACGATCCGACCGCTCGGAGTGACCTGCGCGGCCGCGGCGCTGTTCTTGATCGCGGGCTGTGAAGAGCAGACACCGGGCACCGCGGCACCGCAGGCTTCGACCATTCCGAGCACCTCGGAAGCACCGGCCACCAGCGCGACGCGGCCCAGCGCTTCGAGGCCTTCGGCGAGCGCGGCCACCGTCTCCGCGCCGAGCAAACCCGCCACCGGCGGCGCGGTGGCGCACACCCCGGAAGGGGCCGCGACCGTGATGGAGGAGTATCACCACGCGTTGGGCGACAAGGACCTCGACACCGTTTGCCGCATCACCGCGCCGGCGTTCGACGGCGGGATGAAGGAATGCCGCAGCCTCACGCCGATTCAGTTCGAGATGTTCACGCCTGAGGATCTGAAGAACCTGAAAGTCACCCGGGTCGACCGGTCGAAGGTGAAGAGCCAGGGGCCCGACCAGGTGCTCGTCCCGCCCGAGGCGATCGCACCGAAGGCGACGATCATGGACGGTGACCCCAAGATCTTCACCATGGGCTGGCGCGGGGGGACCTGGGTCATCATCAAGTGAGAGAGCAAGGGACCTTTGCTGTCGTTCGTTAGTGCACTAACTGACGACAGCAAAGGTCCCTTGCTCTCTTTTCGCAGGTCAGCGCGGGTGGCGCTGGGGCTGCGGCTGCCGCTGGGGCTGGGGCTGTTGCGGGCGGCGGGGAACGATCTGCGTCACCGGGCCGTCCGGCGACTTGCCTGCCCTGGCCAGCCAGCCTTCGACTTCGCGCCGCACGGCGGCGAGCGTCGGGCGGCGGCGCGGCTCCTGGTCCAGCGACGCGATGAGGATCCGGGCGTGCGCGCTGCGGTTCGGCAGCTTCGACACCGGCTCGGCGCGAGCGGCGGCCATCAGCGCGGCCATCGGGGTCTCGCGCGTGCCGCGTGGCGGCTGGCCGGACAGCGCGTAGCTGACGGTCGCCGCGAGCTGCCAGGCGTCCGACGCCGGGCTCGCCGGGGAACCCATCGCCTGCTCGGGGGCGACGAAGTCGGGCGTACCGATCATCATCCCGGTCGCGGTCATCTTCGAGTCGCCCTGGCTGCGGGCGATACCGAAGTCGATGAGATGGGCGAGGCCGTTGCGGTCGAGGATGATGTTCGACGGCTTGAGGTCGCGGTGCAGCACACCCTTCTCGTGCGCCGCGGCGAGCGCGCCCGCCATGGTCGACCAGAGCCGTCCGGCCGCGATGTCGTCGAGCGGGCCCTGCGAGTCGACGATCTCGGCCAGCGACCTGCCTTCGAGGTATTCCATCACCAGCGCGAGCCCGTCGGGCTCTTCGACGAGGTCGTACACGCGGACGCAGTTGGGGTGGTTCACCACGGCCAGCGCACGGGCCTCGCGCTGCATCCGCTCCTCGGTGTCACGGTCCGGCGCGTGCGCGATCTTCAGCGCGACAGTGCGGTTGAGCTGCGTGTCGATCGCTTCCCAGACGGTGCCGAAGCCACCGTGGCCGAGTCGCCGGACACGCTTGTAGCGGCTGCCGCCGGAGTTACGGGATCCAGGAGGTGCCGGGACCGGCCCCGGCATCGCGGCCAGCGCCGGTGGTTCGGGCGCCTGCGCCAGTGCCGTCGCCGGGTACTGCTTGGCAGGCGGCGGGGGCGGTAACTGCTGCTGCGGTTTCGGGGCGGGCGGCTCCGGGCGGTACGGCTCGACCTGGGGCCGGGGCTGCGGCTCCGGCCGGTTGATCACCGACCAGGCCGGCGGGCCGACCAGCGCGACCGGGATCAGGCCCAGCACGCTGAACGGGAGGAACCCGAGCCAGAAGTGAACGGCGGTGTTCGCGCCCATGCCGACACTCGCCAGCACCATCAGCACGAACGGGATCCAGAAGAACCGCGAAGGCCACTTCGGGCCGCGACGGAACGCGGTACGTGCCTGCAGCATCACGAACAGCAGAGCCAGCGCGGGCAACCCGACCAGCAGGATCAGGTAGAAGACGTAACCCAGCTGCATCCCGTTCGGATAGAACAGGACCTCGTAGACGTTCTGGCCGCGGCCGAGGTACTCGCTCTGCTTGCCGATCAGCGGGCTGTAGTCGGTGTTGAACGTCGACAGATCACTGGCGGAGAAACCGGATTGACCGCCCGACTTCGTCGAGGCCGCCTCCTGATAGGTCTGCGAAACACCGGTCGCCAGCAGCCAGGGCAGCAGGAAGACGGCGACCACGCCGATCCCGCCGAAGATGGACAGGGTCACCACGTCGTAGCGGTTGCCGGTGCCTTTGCGGATGATCGCGACGATCATCGCCCCCAGTGCGGGCAGCAGCGCGACCAGCGCTCCCGCGGTGCTCGTCGCCCACACCCAGTCCCCAGGCCAGATGCCCGGTCCGAACAGGCCGTGCGCGAACGAGAGCAGCGCGCTCGCTAGTCCCATGGACCCTGCTCCCCTCGCCAGTCAAGGCCGTTTCCGGCCGGTTTTTCCCTAGTTCAGCTTAGGACGCTCGACGCACTTACAGGGTTGCCGGGTTGTCGCGGGCGTCTCCACGCCGTTACCACCAGGCATCGGCGCGGCCGAAAGTCCATGATGGGTTCGGTACCCGAGCGCGAAGGAGCATTCGATGTACGCCGAGTCGTACCAGCGGAGCCTCGAAGACCCGGAGGGTTTCTGGCTCGAAGCCGCACGGGCGATCGACTGGACCCGCCCGCCGACACGGGCCCTCGACGCGTCGAAAGCGCCTTTTTACCGCTGGTTCCCGGACGGGGAGCTGAACACGGCGTTCAACGCGCTCGACCGGCACGTGCGGGACGGCCACGGCGAGCGGACCGCGCTGATCTGGGATTCCCCGGTCACCGATTCGGTTCGCCGGTTCACCTACGCGGAATTGCTCGCCGACGTCGCCCGGTTCGCCGGCGCGCTCGCCTCGCTGGGCGTCGGCAAGGGTGATCGCGTCATCATCTACCTGCCGATGGTGCCCGAAGCCGCGATCGCGATGCTCGCCTGCGCCAGGCTCGGCGCGGTGCACTCGGTGGTGTTCGGCGGCTTCGCGCCCAAGGAACTGGCGGCGCGGATCGAGGACGCGAAACCCAAGGTCATCGTGGCGGCTTCGTGCGGGATCGAACCGACGCGGATCGTCGAGTACAAGCCGATCATCGACGAGGCGCTCGCGGGAACCGCGCACCAGCCGGACAAGGTCGTCGTGCTGCAGCGGGAACGGGCACGCGCCGAACTCGGCGAACGCGACATCGATTGGCACGAACTGGTCGCGAAGGCGGTACCCGCCGATCCGGTGCCGGTCGCCGCGACCGATCCGCTGTACATCCTGTACACCTCGGGCACCACCGGGAAGCCGAAGGGCGTCGTGCGTGACAACGGCGGCCACGCGGTCGCGCTGGCCTGGTCGATGGGCGCGATCTACGACGTCCATCCCGGCGACGTGTGGTGGACGGCGTCCGACGTCGGCTGGGTGGTCGGCCATTCCTACATCGTGTACGCGCCACTGCTCATCGGGGCCACGTCGCTGATGTACGAGGGCAAACCGGTCGGAACCCCCGACGCGGGCGCGTTCTGGCGGGTCATCGCCGATCACGGCGTGAAGGCGCTGTTCACCGCGCCGACGGTGTTGCGCGCGATCAAGAAGGTCGACCCGGACGCGAGCGAAATGAAGAAATACCAGCTCGGCGGGTTCGAGACGTTGTTCATGGCTGGTGAACGACTCGATCCGGAGACCTACCACTGGGCGCACGAGAAGCTCGGCGTTCCGGTGATCGACCACTGGTGGCAGACCGAGACCGGCTGGCCGATCGCGGCGAATCCGCGCGGGCTGGAGCCGATGCCGCTCAAACCCGGTTCCGCGACGAAACCGGTGCCGGGCTGGGACGTGCGGATCTTGGACCAGTCGGGCGAGCCGCTCCCGGCGGGGAAAGAAGGCGCGATCGCCATCAAGCTGCCCCTGCCGCCAGGTTCGCTGCCGACGCTCTGGGAGGACGACCAGCGGTATCGAGAGGCGTATCTTTCGCGGTATGACGGCTACTACCTGACAGGTGACTCCGGGTACGTCGACGAAGACGGCTACCTGTTCGTCATGGGCCGCACCGACGACGTCATCAACGTCGCGGGTCACCGCCTTTCGACCGGTTCGATGGAGGCCGTGCTCGCTTCGCATCCCGCCGTGGCCGAATGCGCGGTGATCGGCGTCCGTGACCAGCTCAAGGGGCAGCTGCCACGCGGCTTCGTGGTGCTGAAGTCGGGTGTCGACGCCGACGCCGAAACGCTCAAGTCCGAATTGGTCGCGCTGGTGCGACGCGACATCGGCCCGGTCGCCGCGTTCCGTGACGTGTCCATTGTGGACGCGCTACCGAAGACGCGATCCGGCAAGATCCTGCGGAAGACCATGCGGGGCATCGCCGACGGCCGCGACGAACCGGTGCCTTCGACGATCGAAGACGCGAGCGTTCTCGACGCGCTGAAAGCGGTGCTACGCGGTGAGTGAACCGGTGACCGGTACGCCGTCGTAGTCCGATCGGGTGTTGTCGCGTTTCCCCTATTGGTCTATACCTCCAGGAGAAGAGAGTCTCCAGTTCCCGACCGGAGGTGCTCCATGAGTAAACGCCTGTCCAGAACCGTGCTCGGCGTGGCCGTCCTGAGTCTCGTGACCTTCGGGCTGCCCGCGACGGCGGGCGCGGACCCCGCGACGGCACAGCGCGCGAAGGCCGAACGGACCGTCGCCGACGTCGTCCCCGCGCCGGTCGAAGCGAAAGCCGACCCCCGCGCCGACTTCCGGCTCAGCCCCGCGACCGTCATCCGCACCGACCGCGACGGCGAACAGGTCGCCGGCTATCTGGCCGGGCTGCTCCGGCCGGCCACCGGCTACCGGCTGCCCGTCGTCAGCGGTCACCGCGGCGACGGTCCCGCCATCTCGCTCGAAACCGGCCACGCGGGCGGCAGGGTCGGCACCGAGGGCTATCAGCTCAAGGTCTCCCCTGGTGGTGTGACGCTGAAGGCGAACACCGACAAGGGCCTCTTCCTCGGTGTGCAGACGTTGCGCCAGCTGCTTCCGTCGGCGATCGACGCGAAGACCGTCCAGCACCGATCCTGGGTGATTTCGGGCGGCACCGTGCTCGACTACCCGCGTTTCGGTTACCGCGGCGCGATGCTCGACGTCGCCCGGCACTTCTTCACCCCGGCGCAGGTCAAGCTCTACATCGACCAGATCGCGCAGTACAAGATCAACACCCTTCACCTGCACCTGAGCGACGACCAGGGCTGGCGGATCGAGATCAAGAGCTGGCCGAAGCTGGCGACCGTTGGCGGGCAGACCGCCGTCGGCGGCGCTCCCGGCGGGTACTACACCCAGGAGCAGTACAAGGACCTGGTGCGCTACGCGGCTTCGCGGCACATCACGATCGTTCCCGAGATCGACATGCCGGGGCACACCAACGCGGCTCAGCACTCCTACGCCGAGCTGAACTGCGACGGCGTCGCGGTGCCGCCGCGCACGGACACCGAGGTCGGCTACAGCTCGCTGTGCATCAACAAGGACATCACCTACAAGTTCGTCGACGACGTCCTTCGCGAACTGTCCGCGATCACCCCGGGGAAGTACCTCAACATCGGGGGCGACGAGGCGCACGCGACCACTCCGGCGGATTACCAGACCTTCGCCAAGAAGGTTCAGCCGATCGTCGCGAAGTACGGCAAGCAGATCACCGGCTGGCACGACATCGCCAAGACGACCCCGCCGGTTTCGGCCATCCCGCAGTACTGGGGCACGACCGACACGGACGCCAATGTCGCGGCGGCCGTGCAGCGGGGCAACAAGATCCTGATGTCGCCGGCCAACAAGGCGTACCTGGACATGAAGTACAACCCGCAGACGCGGCTCGGCCTGGACTGGGCCGGGTTGATCGAGGTCAAGACGGGCTACGACTGGGATCCGGCCACGTACCTGAAGGGCGTGACGGAGCAGAACGTCGCCGGGGTCGAGGCGCCGCTGTGGTCGGAAACGCTCGTCACCAGTGACGACATCGAGTTCATGGCGTTCCCGAGGCTGCCGGGTTACGCCGAGATCGGCTGGTCGCCGAAGGCTTCCCGGACCTGGGACGCGTACCGGCTCCGGCTGGCGAAGCAGAGCCCGCGGTGGGTTCAGCAGGGGATCGACTTCTACCGGTCCACTCAGGTCGACTGGAAGTAGCGCCTCGCGGATGCCATGAAAGGTCCTTTCCTTGCAAAATTTGCCAGGAAAGGACCTTTCATGGCGCGACCGCGGCGTCGAGGCGGGCGGTGATGGCGGCCCGCGCCAGCGCGTACGGCTCCTTGCCGCCGAACATGACCGAGTCCGCGTTCGCGGCCCGGCCGAGGGCGTTCAGCTCGAAGGCCAGCCTGTCCACGTCGACGGATTCGCGAAGATCCCCGGCCTTCCGTGCTTCGACGACGGTGGACCGGATGAACTTGGCGAAGGCGCGGCTCGCGTTCGCGACCGCGTCGTGGACCCGCCCGGTCCGCGCGTCGAACTCGGCGCCGGTGTTGAAGAAGAAGCAGCCGCCGGGGAACACCCGGCGTTCCGAGTAGTCCAGCCAGTTCGCGCACAGCGCGCGCAGCCGCGCGATCCCCTGCTCGACCTCCAGTGTCGGGTCGACGACGTTCTCCGCGAAGATCGCGCTCGCCGTCTCGATCGCCGCGAGCTGCAGTTCCTCCTTGGAACCGAACAACGCGAACACCCCGGATTTGCTCAGTTCCAGCTCGGTGGCGAGCCTGCCGAGCGACAACCCCTCGAGTCCTTCGACCGACGCGATGTCGACGGCGCGCCGCAGGACGATCCGCCTCGTCGCGTCGCCACGGGCCACCCGGCCGTCAACCGGCATCCCGATCCTCCCGCCGTCGTTTCGCCGATTCCAGGCCGTCACGGTACTGCCGGGAGAGCGCCGGTGCCGCGAGGACTCGATCCAGCAGCGTCCAGTACGCGGCCCGGCGATCGTCGTCCAGCTGGGCGACGTTGGTGAACGACGCGACGTAGACCTCGGCGATCGTCGGGTTCACCGGATCGCGTTCTTCGAGCGTCATGCGCCCCGAAGTCGGGACTTCGCCCGTCCGGAGAACGCGCAGGTACCAGCCGCTGCGGCCGGAATCGATCATCGCCGGGATGACGTCCTTGCGCCCGGTCTTCATCGCGAGTTTGAAACACGGTGTCCGCGGCTGCGAGACCTGGACCAGCGCGTCTCCCCAGGCCCAGACATCACCGACGCGGACGTCGTACTCGTCGGCGCCCGTCACCGACGCGTTCTCCCCGAAGTCACCCGCCACCACCGGGAAGCCCTGCTCGGACCACGCCTCGTAGTGCGTGGCCGGATAGACGTAAACCGCCTTGTCGACGCCGCCGTGCACGGTGCGATCCGCCTGATCGTCGCCGGCCAAATTGATCTCGCCGAGTTTCAACGAGGGCGTCTCCACGCGCGATTTCGCGATGGCGCTGTACACCGGGATGTCGCGCTTCATCCCCAGCACGGACGGCCGTCCTACGAAGACCTCGTTCACTTCGAGAGTGCTCACCCTCTAGAAGATAGCACGATCGTTCGTATAGTTTGGGTCCATGGACTTTCTGGCACTGACGACCCGGGCACATCACGCCACCCGAACCACGATCGCCGGAATCGGCGCCGACGACTGGGACCGCTCGACCCCCTGCGCCGAATGGACCGTCCGCGACATCGTGGAACACCTGATCGACAACAACGAGCGGGCCGCCGCGCGGGCGGCGGATCGTCCCCGCACGACCCGCTCGACGACAGTCGGCGACCTCGCCACGGCCTACGAAGAAAGCTCCGCCGAGTTCCTCGCCGCCTTCGACGACCAGGCCCTGAAGAAGACCTTCGACTTCGGCAAATTCGGCCCACTGCCCGGCAAGAACGTCCTCGCCGTGCTCTTCGCCGACACGCTCGTCCACGACTGGGACCTCAACACCGCGCTCGGCCGCGAACACCGCTGGGACGACGAACTCGCGACGGCGGCGCTGGCCGTCGCGAGCCGCTTCCCCGACGGTACGCCGGTGCGCGGGCCCGGCGCCGCCTTCGACCACGCTGTCGAGGCACCGCCGGGCGCAAGCACCGGCGACCGGCTCATCGCGTTGCTCGGCCGTTCGCTTCCGTCGACGCCCTCGGACAAGGGGACTTCACCGGGCGTCCTCTGACCGCTAGGACCGGCGGCGGCGATCAGGCTGGTCGGCGGCTTTGGCGGCTTTTTCGATCTGGTCATGCCGGGTTTCCCAGAAGGCGTCGTCGTGCCGCTGGGTGGAGTAGTCGGTACCCGTCCCGGTCGAGCCGTCCAAGTATTCGCGCAGGATGTCGGCGTGCCCGGCGTGCCGACTCGTCTCGGTGAGGTTGTGGACCAGGATGGCGAACAGCGTCACCTGAGGACGCGGCCACCAAGGCACGTGACCAGGCGAGTCAAGGGCCAGGGCCGCGATCGTCGCGTCGGAGTGCTCCCAGACCCGTCGGTAGCGGCCGACGATCTCCTCGCGCGTCTCGTGCTCGGTGGCCCACATGTCGGCACCTCGTTGCCCGACGTCGTCCCATCGGGGCAGGGGTTCGGGAAACGGCCGGTCGAAGACCTCCCCGAAGTACCGGGACTCCCAGAGCGACAGGTGCTTGACCAACCCGAGAAGGTTGGTCCCGGTCCGGGTCAGGGGGCGGCGGATCTCGTACTCCCCCAGCCCCTCGAGCTTCCACAGCATTACCTCGCGGACCTCTCGCAGATCGCTGTGCAAGTACTCTTTCGCGGCTTCATCGAGCATGACGCCAGTCTCCTCGTTGATTTGACCCTTGGGCCTTCCGCGGCACCACTATTGAGAGGTAAGGCGAAGTGCCCAGTGGCCGATGCCCGCGTCCATGAAGGAATCGGGACGCCGATCATGGACAAACCCGGGAACCTCACTCACCGGAGGGGAGGCTCAGCCCGATCAACCTCGGTCGCTTCCCGGGAGCACCCCAGTCCAGGATCTCCGCGTCCTCGGCCGTGAACTCCAGGGTGAGCAGCGCACCGGTCAACCGGACGCCGCGCAGGCAGCCGTACACCGTGAAACCTCGTTCGGTCGAGACGCAGTAGGAGTCCATCCCCGACCGGACTTCCTGCTCGTCAGGCTCGTAAGTGGACCGCTGGATCGAGAACGACCTCCGCACGCCGTCGCCGTCGACCCCGGCGATCCCCACCTCCAAGGTCTCATCGTCCTCATAGTCCTCGAAGAACCCGACCTCCGCAGTGGTCAGCCTCATTTCCATGATCCACTCCCCCTGAGCCAGCCGCGGACCACCTGAACACCGCGAAGTTCGACCGAACAGGACAAGTCTGCCGCACACCAAGTAGACAGCGTCTACACGAGTTTGATAGACAGTGTCTACAAGGTGAACTCGCGGTTACGGAGATCTGGATGGGCTACCAACGTTTCGTCGCGCTCGGCGACAGCTGCGCCGAAGGGCTGGCCGATCCCCATCCGGCAGGCGGGTACTACCGCGGCTGGGCCGACTTCGTCGCGGGACGCCTCGCCGAGGACGAGCCCGGATTCCGCTACGCCAACCTCGCGGTCCGCGGCCGCAGGCTCGACCAGATCCATGCCGAACAGACCCCGGCGGCGAGCAGGCTTCAGCCGGATCTGATCGCGCTGTTCGGCGGCGGGAACGACGTGATGAGCCGCGGCTGGGACGCGCGGACGGTCGCCCGCCGCGTCGACACGGCCATTCGTGCCTGCACCGAGATCGCGCCCACTGTCGTCACCTTCACCCTCAGCGACATCTCCCACCGCATGCCGATGGGCCATCGCATGCGCCCGCGTCTCACCGCGTTGAACGACGCCGTCCGCGAGGCGTCCGTCAGCTACGGCGCGACGCTCGTCGACCTCTGGCCGGATCGCGCCGCGCACGATTCCCGCTACTTCGGTCCGGATCGGCTGCACCTGTCCGAACAGGGCCACCGGCGTCTGGCGGGCCATGTGCTCGGCAAACTCGGCGTCGCGCACGACCCGTCATGGCTCGACCCGCTCCCCGGTCCGGCCGGGCGCCCCGGCTTGCGGGCGGACCTGCGCTGGGTGACCAGGGAGGTGCTCCCGGTCGCGTTCAGCCGGTTCCGCAACCGGCTCATCGGCCGCCAGCCGGGCGACGGTTTCCTGCCGAAACGCCCCGATCTCCTTCCCGTCCTCGAGGAGAGCGTGCCGTGGGCGCCCGAACCCGCCTGATCGACACCGCGGCGAACCTGCTGGCCGAAGAAGGTGTCGGAGCCGTGACGCTGCGCGGGATCGCGAAGGCGGCCGGCGTCTCGCACGGGGCGCCGTTGCGTCATTTCACCGGCCGCGCCGCCCTGCTCTCGGCCGTCGCCACCCGCGGCTACACCGAGCTGCTCGACCGCGGCACCGGACTGCCGGACACGACGCCGCGAGAACGGCTCATCGCGGCCTGCCACGGTTATCTCGACTTCGCGCTGGCCAATCCGGCGATGTTCGAGCTGATGTTCCGCCGCGACCTCATCGACCCCGCCGATCCCGAACTCACGCGAGTGAGCAGCGCGGTGTTCGACTTCTTCGCCGCGTTGGTCGCCGAGGTCCAGCATGACGACTGGCATCCGGCAACCGATCCGCGATTGCTCGCGTCCTCGCTGTGGGCGTCACTGCACGGTCTCGCCCAGTTGTGGCTCTGGGGCGGCCTTGCGGGCGCCAGTTTCGCGCCGTCACCGGAGATCGCGCTGGCAGTCACCCTCGATGCCTACCTCGGCTGAAACCGCCACCGACATGCCACCCCCTTGCCGGGATCCGAACATCTGGTCGAATATTGTCGGACCCCTCTCCTAGATTGATCCACTCCAACCCAATCAGGAAGGGGGGCCATGCCCGACCATGACACGCTGCTCGCACGCGTCCGGAAACTTCTCGCCAAGGCGGAGGACCCAGCGGTCACCGAAGCCGAAGCAGAGTCGTACAACACCAAGGCCGCCGAACTGATCGCCCGCTACGGCATCGATCAGGCGCTGCTGGCCGCTTCCGGAGCGACGGCCGACGAGATCACCCAGGTCTTGATCCCGATCGACAACCCGTACAGCCGGGACAAGGCGGGACTGCTCACGAACATCGCCCATCCGCTGCGCTGCCGGGCCCTGCTGCACCGGCTCGGCCAATCCGTCACCGGCGTGACCGTCTTCGGTTTCCGCTCGGATCTGGAGCGGGTCGAACTGCTGTACACGAGCCTGTTGCTGCAGGCGACCACCCAGCTGACCAGGGTCCGCCCGGAGAACCGCGTGTTCGCGGGCGAATCGCTGGCCGCGTACCGGCGCACCTGGCTGCACGGGTTCTCCGGCGCGGTCTACGAACGGCTCCGCAACAGCGAGGACACCGCGGCGCGCACCCACACCACCACCGCGGGCCATCGCTCCGCCGAACTGGTGATCCAGGATCGGACGACGATGGTCAAACAGGCATACGACGAGCGATACGGCGATCTGCGCTCGGCACCGCCGAGGCGGCTGTCCGGCAGCGGCTACCTCGACGGGCATTCCGCCGGCGAGCGCGCCAACCTCAACACCACCGGCATCACCGGACGCCGCCGCGCGCTGCCGGTACGCTAGCCCGCACCGCACTCAAGCTCCCCACTCGTGAAACAGCCACGGCACGAACGAAAGCCGTACCTGAAAACCACCTCGTGAGAAGTACATGTCCTCGGGTCTACTGAGGACATGATCGTGATCGAAGACCTGGCCACCCGGCCCGAGTTGCGCGAGCCCGCGCTCCGTCTCGGCGGTGTCGGCGGTGAATTCCTCCAGCACGACCAGACAGGCTTGCTGGCGAAGTCGTCCCATCTGGCCGCGCGCTGGCCGGAGTATTTCCTCGTCCTGCTGGAAGACGACGTCCCGGTGGCGAGAGCGGCCGCCGTCCCGGTCGGATTCCCGACGGCCGAACGCCCGGAACTGCCGGACCACGGCTGGGACGCCGCCCTGATCTGGGCCGCGGAAGACCTGATGAGCGCCCGTGAGACGAATACGCTGATCGCACTCGAAGTGATGGTCGAGCCAGGCCGCCGCGGTGGCGGCCTGGCCACGAAAGCGTTGGAAGCGTTGAAAGAACGCGCCTCGGCGACGGGGATGCGCAAGCTCGTCGTGCCGGTCCGTCCGGCCGGGAAGGAGAACGAACCAGGACTGTCCTTTGAGGACTATGTCGCCCGCCGTCGCCCCGACGGGCTGCCCGAGGATCCATGGCTTCGCACGCACGAGCGGCTCGGCGCCCGGTTCGTGAAGGTGGCGCCGTTCGCGATGACGGTGACAGGCACCTTCGCGCAGTGGAAGGCGTGGACCGGCGTCGAGCTCCGGGACGGTCTCACGACGGTGCCGGGCGGGATCGCGCCGGTACTCGCCTCCTCGGCGCTGGACCTCGGCGTCTACGTGGAGCCGAACGTCTGGCTGGAGCACCTGGTAGTCGAATCAAGCACCTGCTAGATTTCTTTGGCATGTGCAGGAGCGCGGTATGAACGCCACCGGACCGACCGGCGACGAGCTGCTGCGACTGCTGGGCACCCTGGCGAATCCGCATCGGCTGCGGATCGTCGCGGCGCTCCGCGCGGAGCGCGCATACGTGAGTCAGCTGGCGCGAGAGCTCGGCATCAGCCGGGCGCTCATGCAGCTCCACCTGCGCAAACTGGAGGCGGCCGGGCTCGTGTCGGCCACTCTCGAGCTGTCGGAGGACGGGAAGGCGATGAAGTTCTACGAGGTGAAACCGTTCCTGGTCGAGCTGAGCCCGGACACCATCGCCGCCGCGGCGCCGACGCTGAGCACATCGACATCGGGGACATCGGCACCGGACACATCGACAACGGACGAGGGCGACCAGGGGGAACGACCGTGAAGTGGCATCAGTGGCAGGAGGTCGCCGGACTTGTCGGCATCTTCGTGTTCCTCACCGTGGTGATCACGGTGGTCGTCTGGCAGTTCGGCGCGACCATCCGGGCCAGGGGCGCGCTCGCGCGTGAACATGAATACCGCAGGCTCGCCGAAAAAGCCGTCCAGGCGCAGGAAGAGACCGAACGCAAACTCACCGAACTCGACGGACGCCTCGCCGATCTCCAGAAGAGCGTGGGCTCGGTCGAGCGGATCCTCAAGGAGGTCGACTGACCACCCGTATCCCGGCTTGAAAGAGCCTGGGCCGCCGAGCGGCAACTCGACGACCCAGGAAAGAAGAAGCAAAAACCTCGCCCGAGGCATCTCACTCCTTCACGCAAAGGACTGTAGTTCATGCTGCCCGAAAGCCCCTCGCGCGCACCGATGACCGAACGGGTCGCCGCCTGGTCCCTCCGGCACCGCGCGCTCACCCTCGTCGGCTGGGTCGCGCTGGTGCTGATCGCCCTGCTGTCGGGAACACTGCTGGACGGTGAAAGCCGTCGCAGCACCGATCCCGGCGAATCCGGCCGCGCACAGACCGCATTGAACGCCCAAAGCACCTTCGATCCCTTACGCGAGAACGTTCTCGTCGAGTCGAAGGGCCCCGGTTCTCCACCCTTCGCCGAGAACGAGGACCTCCGGAAGGCGACCGAAGACCTGGTCACCACCCTCACCCGGTCCGGCGCCGTCACCGGCGTCCGGTCCCCGCTGGCCACCGATGGCGCGGAACGGATCTCGGGTGATGGCAGGTCCGGTCTCGTCGGCTTTTCGATCGCGGGTGAGGAGAACGACATCCGCCCGAACTTCGAGACCGCGACGGCGCGGGTCGACCAGGTCGCGGCCCGGCATCCCTCGGTCCGCCTGAGCCTTTCCGGCGATCTCAGTCTCTCGTCCGTGGTCGACAAGGGTATCCGGGAAGACGTCAAGCGGTCGGAATTCCTTTCCCTGCCGATGACGCTGGTGATCCTGCTGATCGTGTTCGGCGCGCTGGTCGCCGCGTCGGTCCCGTTGCTGCTGGCGGGGACGAGTGTCGCGGCGACGTTCGGGTTCCTTTCCGTCGTCGACGATTTCACCCCGATCAACAGCGCGACGACGGTGATCACCCTCCTCATCGGGATGGCGGTCGGTGTCGACTACTCGCTGTTCTTCCTCAGGCGGCAACGAGAAGAACGCGTGCGGGGCCACTCCGTCGACGACGCGATCCGGATCTCGGCGAGAACGTCCGGCCACGTCGTGGTCGTCTCCGGCGTCACGGTCGTCCTGTGCGTGAGCGGGCTGGTGTTCACCGGCCTCGACAACTTCACCGGCCTCGCGATCAGTACGGCGTTCGTGGTCGGTTTGGCCGTACTCGGCGCGGTCACCGTCCTGCCCGCGCTGCTTTCCCTGCTGGGCGACAAGGTCGATCGCGGCCGGATTCCGTGGCTGGGCAAGCGGCGCACGGCCGCGGAAAGCTCGCGGTTCTGGTCCGCGACGGCACGCGCGGTCACCCGGCGGCCGGCGTTGTGGGGCGGGCTCGCGGCCGCGTTGCTGATCCTGCTCACGCTGCCCGCGCTCGGCATGCGTCTGCAGGACCCGACACCGGCGGAGAGCCTTCCGCGATCGACGGCGACCATCGACGCCGCCATCCGTACCCAGGAAGCCTTTCCGGGGGTGGTCTATCCCGCGACGGTGGTGCTGACGGCCGAGAACGGCGGTCCGGTGGACAGTCCGGCGCTGCGGTCGGCGATCACGGAACTCGACCGGCGGATCGGCGAAACCGGTGGGGTGCTGAACAAACCGCTCGCGGTCGGCGGCGCGGGCGACGCGGTGGTCGTCCGGGTGCCACTGTCCGGAGCGGGACGGGACGCGACGTCCGATGCCGCGCTGGCGAAGCTGCGCACCGAGTTGCTTCCCGCGACGATCGGCAAGGTGGACGGTGTCGAGTTCGCCGTATCCGGCCGGACGGCGAACGCCCGTGACTTCGCCGACCGGGTCATCGAGCGGATGCCGATGGTCTTCGGATTCGTGTTGCCGGCGGCGTTCGTGTTGCTGCTGCTGGCTTTCCGTTCCGTAGCGGTGTCACTCGTGTCGCTCGTGCTCAACCTGCTGTCGATCGGCGCGGCCTACGGCGTGCTCACCTGGATCTTCCAGGACGGGCATTTCGCGTCCCTGCTGGGTTTCACCCCGTACGGCGGGGTCGTCGGGTGGTTACCGATGTTCATGTTCGTCTTGCTGCTCGGGTTGAGCATGGACTACCACATCTTCATCCTCAGCCGGATCCGTGAACACCGGGCGGGCGGCGCCGTCGCCGCGATCGTCCGCGGTACCGGCAGCAGCGCGGGGGTGGTCAGCGGAGCGGCGGTGATCATGGTCGGGGTGTTCAGCGTCTTCATCACGCTGAGCGCGATCGAGTACAAGATGATGGGCGTCGGGATGGCGGTCGCCATTCTGATCGACGCCACCCTGGTCCGCGGGGTGCTGCTGCCCGCGTTCCTCGCGCTGCTGGGAGACCGGGTTTGGCGGCCCGGCCGTAAATCCGTGGCTCCCGAACGCGTACCGGAACTATCGTCGCCGAATGCCTGACGCGCTCTTCGCCCACGCCCGGCTCGCACCGATCTACGACGCCTTCGACGGCGCTCGCGACGACCTCGACCACTACCTCGCCATCATCGGCGAACTCGGGGCGAAGAGAGTGCTCGACGTCGGCTGCGGCACCGGCTGCCTTGCCGTTCTCCTGGCCGGACGCGGGATCGAGGTCGTAGGGGTCGATCCGGCCGAAGCGTCACTCGAGATCGCGAAGGCCAAAGACCCGGAAGGGAGGATCACCTGGATCCACGGAGACGCGAAAGCCGCTGGTGAGGCGGGCGCCGATCTCGCCGTGATGACCGGGAACGTGGCTCAGGTCTTCCTGACCGACGCCGAATGGGACCGGGCTCTCGAAGGTATCCACACCGCGCTGACGCCGGGCGGCTACCTGGTGTTCGAGATCCGGCGCCCTGACCGCCGGGCGTGGGAGGACTGGAGCGCCGACACCGCGCACGAAATCATCGACGTCCCCGGCGTCGGTGAAGTCGAGCAGTGGCGCGAGGTCACCGAAGTAAACCTCCCGTTCGTCTCGTTCCGGTACAGCTACCGGTTCTCCGACGGCGAGGTCGTCACCTCGGATTCGACACTGTGGTTCCGCGAGCGCGAAGACCTGGAGGCGTTGCTGAGCGAACACGGCTTCCGCGTCCTGGACGTCCGGGACGCCCCGGATCGTCCAGGACGCGAATACGTGTTCATCGCTCAGCGAACGGCCTGATTCGCCCGTCTCCCGGGTATCGTGTGAGCCCACGGCCTGAGGAGTTGATCGTGGCGAAGTCCCTTGCGCTGTTCGTTCACGGACTCTTTTCCACCGAGGCGGCTTGGAACGCGATGCGGGGGCTTGTCTCCGCCGACACCGAGTTGGTGAAGGACTACGACTTCGACACCTTCGGCTATTCCTCACCGAAACTGCGGGTGAACCCGGCTCGCCGGATTCCGGACTTCACGGTTCTCGCGGATCGCCTCGCCGGTGTTCTCGAGAGCAAGCACGGGAAGTACGAACGCGTCGTCCTGGTCGCGCACAGCCAGGGCGGGCTGATCGTGCTCCGGTTCCTGATGCGGCAGCTGGCCGAAGGCAAGGGCCGTCGGCTCGCCCGGATCCGGCGGATCGTGCTGTTCGCCTGTCCCAACAACGGATCCGAGTTCATGCTGACGCTGCGGCGCTCACTGCTCGGTTGGCACACCCAGGAGCGGGAACTGCGCCCGCTCGCCGAATCCGTGGTCGAGACACAACGGAGGGTGCTCGCCGACGTCGTCTACGCGCCGTATCTCGACGACCGCCGATGCCCGATCCCGGTCGTCTGCTACGCCGGCGACACGGACAACATCGTCTGGGCATCGTCCGCGAAAAGCGTGTTCCCGGAAGTCGGTGTGCTGCAAGGAGATCACTCCACGATCATCCAACCGGACGGCCCGTCCCACCCGTCGTTCCTGGTACTGCGCGACGCACTGATCACCGCGCTCACGGAGCCGATGCCGTCGCCCCGGAAACAGCACAGCGGCATGGCCTCGTCGGAAAGCGACGACTACCACTCCGAAATGACGCTGCACGGGCCGGTCATGGTCGACATCGAAGGCGGCTCGGGGAAGCCCGTCCCCATCGCCGTCCGGTCCGGTCCGGTGGACCAGATCGCAGGTGTGGACATCGTGTGCACCTCCGAGAACATCTACATGCAGATGGCGATGACCTTCAAACCGTCGGTTTCGGGCAGATTGCGCCGCGCGGCCGCGAAACGGGGGCCAGCCGGTGAGATTCTCGAAGACACCGCCGCGGCCGAACTCGACGACTGGATGCGGAAGAACGGCCGATTCGGCCTGCCCGTCGAACCGGGGACGGTGGCCGCCACGTCGTCGGGCGCCCTGATCCGCCGTGGCGTCCAGCGGATCTACCACGCCGCGATCGGGATCCCCGTCCTCGGCACCGACCGCTTCGAGGTGAACCCTCTCTCCGTCGCGCAGGCCGTGCACAATGTCTTCGAACTCGCCCGGCACGAGCGCGACGACGAAGGCCTGCGGCTGCGGTCGGTGCTGCTCCCGCTGTTCGGCGCCGGGCTGGGCGGCCTGGATCCCGCTATCTGCTTCGAGTGGATGTGGCGCGCCCTGCGGCAGGAACTGCGTGAAGACGACGCGTGGGAAGTACACATCTCGACCTGGACGAAGACCGAGACCGAGACGATCCTCGCCGCCGTCCAATCCCACGCCAGGGAGCCCGGCGGGCTCCCCTGATTCAGAGGATTTCGCCGTCCGGGATGGTTTTGGGGCCGACGATCTTGACCTCGCCCCGGAGCACCACGTCCTTCCCGAACGTGACGTCCCCTTCCACGACGAGGCTCGTGCACTCCTTCAGCGACGGCGCTTGCGGGATCCGGGCGTCGAAGTCCCGCAGCAGCTTGAAATGCTCCTTGCCCAGCGACACCACGGGCGGACTCGCGGTGAATTCCGGGACCATCTCGCCGCTGGGGGCCAGTACGTAGGCGTCCGAGCGGACGACGAGCAGGTCGTCGGTGGTCTTGACCGGCGCGAACCGGGTCCGCGGGATCTCGATGGCCCGTGCGCCCTCGACCGAGGCCACCGCCGCGCCCATCGCCGTTTCGAGCTGGATGACCGGCGTGCTGCCGGCATCGGTCGGGTCGACGGTCTTGCGGTTCACGATGAGCGGAAGTTCCGGCGCGGCCGGGTCCGCGTCCTGCAACTCCTTCAGCCGTTCCAGGTCGAACCAGATGTTGTTCGTGTTGAAGTAGCGCCATTTGGCCACGTCGCCGAACGAATCGTCACCCTCGGGCACCTGAGCGGATTCGCGCAGCACGATCCGTCCGTCACGCCGGGCCAGGTGCCCGCCCTTGCGGTCGGCCGGGGTACCGAGAACGGTCTCCATCGCGAAGGGGATGCCCTGCTCGGCGAGCCAAGCCGCGATCCTGGCGTCCGGCACCGCGCCGAGGTTGTCCGCGTTGGAGACGAAGCACCACTTGATGCCCTCGGCCAGCAGCAGGTCGCGCATGCCGCTCACGGCCAGCGCGATGTAGATGTCGCCGTGGCCCGGCGGGCACCACTCGAGTTCCGGGTTGGCAGGCCAGTCGACCGGCTGCAGGTCCGCCGCGGCGATCTTCGGCTCGCGACCCTGCAGGAAGTCGGCCGGGATGACGTCGTCGGCCAGGTCGGGGTATTTTTTCAACAGCTCGAGCGAGGGCTCGCGGGTGCCTGCCGAGTTCATCAGGACCAGCGGTAGCCGGGCGTTGTAGGTCTTACGCGTCGAAAGCACCTGCATCGCGATGACGTCGAGGAACGTTTTCCCCGGTTTGATTTCGAGCAGCGATTTCGGGCCGGTGAGCCCCATACTGGTGCCGAGGCCGCCGTTCAGCTTGAGTACCGCTGTCCGGTCCAGTGCGTATCGCGCGGCATCGGCATCCGGCTCAGGCAGATCCACCAGCCTGCTGATGTCCTCGAGCGGCTGGAGTTCCGAACCCGGCATTTCACCGGCGCCGTCTTCGGCCAGTTGTTCCAGGCGCCGTCGCAGTGCCGCCAGCTCCATGGCGTGCGCTCCCGAGGAACGCATTTTCGACAGCGTTTTGGTGAAACGATCAGGCATGCTCACGCGACCTTTCTGCAACACTGCTCAAGACGTTAGTGTATCCGATAGGGTCGCGGCGCACGCCCGGCCCACCGCGGTGAGGACCGCGACTGAGGCAGAGGCGGCAAGGATGTCGGCAGATCCTCTTGGCGGACCACTCGATCTCACCTCGAAGCTTTACCAGGAATTCGCGCACCGGCAAGTTTCCCAAGCGGCGAACGGCGTGCAACCCGCCGCACCGCTGGTGGTGGAGCTGGACCCCACCTCGTTCTGCGATCTCGCCTGCCCCGAATGCATCAGCGGACAGCTTCTGAACAACGGCAGATTCTCCAGCGAGCGGCTGACCGGGCTCGCCGCCGAACTCGTCGAAGCGGGCGTCCGGGCGGTGATCCTCATCGGCGGCGGCGAACCGCTGCTGCATTCGGCGATCGGGAAGGTACTCACCATCCTGCACGACGGCGGGATAAGTGTCGGCATCACCACCAACGGCACCACCATTCACCGGCATATCGACGTACTGGCCGAGCGAGCGAACTGGACGAGGGTTTCGGTCGACGCGGCGACCCCGGAAACCTACGGCCGGTTCCGACCTGGGCGCGGCGGCCGGAACCGGTTCGCCGAAGTCGTGCGGAATATGGAAATGCTCGCTTCCCGGAAAAGCGGGAAACTCGGATATTCGTTCCTCGTCATGGGACGGAAAGCCGAAGACGGATCTTTGCGGGAAACCAACGCGCACGAGATAGCCGAAGCCGCCGAACTCGCCGAACGGATCGGCTGCGACTACTTCGAGGTGAAACCCGAATACGATCTGGAGCATTTCATTCTCGGCCAGGACCGGAGCCTGCTGGAAGTCCTTTCCGAACAGCTCACCCGCGTCCGGGAACTGGACCACGACGGCTTCAAGGTGCTGAGCACGTCCACGCTCGGCGCGGTCGGGGGCGGGACCGCCGTCGAGGTGAAGGACTACACCGCCTGCCCGGTCGCCGATCTTCGCACGCTGATCACCACCTCCGGCGCCTACTTCTGCCCCTATCACCGCGGCAATCCCGCGGCGCGGTACGGGGATCCCGCGACCGAGTCGTTCGCCGGGATGTGGAACGGTGAACGCCGCCGCCGGGTGCGCGAGGGTGTCCGGCCCGACGAGCACTGCCGCTTCCACTGCATCCGCCATCGCTCGAACCTCGCCCTGTTCCGGTTGCGCGACGAGACCGTCGAACCGGTCCCCGATTACGACCCCTTCCTGTGACGGAGTTGCGATTGTGCGTACGACGACCCCGCTGATCTCCCGCGCGGCCGACGGGAAGGAGACCGTCAAACCGGACGGCACCGCGGTCCGCTACCACCTGTTCCCCGAATACGAGATCCATTGGAACGAACTCCCCGACGGCGTCACCCAGCAATGGCACCACCACGACACGATCGAGGAGACGGTCTACGTCGTCGCCGGCCGCATGCTGTTGCGCTGGCGGGAGGACGGCCGCGAGTACACGGAAGAACTCGGCGCCGGCGATGTCGCGCGACTGGGTACCGCGCCGCACACCTGGGAGAACAACTCCGGCGATCCGGTGCGGTTCATCGTCTTCAAGCTGGTACTGGACGGCGTGGACAAGCGGGAGATCTTCAGAAATGACAAACAGCTCGACTGAGCCCGAATCACCGAGATCGGCGCCTGCCCGGATCTGTCTCGCCGGCGAAGATCTGGACTGGCTCGGCGGATCGTCTCTCCAGGCCGCGATCGATCTCCGGATCCGGTGCGCGCTCACCCTGGCCCCTCGTCCCACCTCCTTCGAGATCCTCGCCTCGGGCACGCTCACCGGCCGGGCGGTGTCCGCCGACGTCTGGACACCGGCCGACGCGGCCTGGGCCGAACTGGCCCGGCTCGCCGTGAGCTTCCACCATGACCGCGACGACGACCGGTGGCCGAGCGGGCTGGCGATCGTCTCGGCGATTCCGCCAGGGGCGGGGCTGGCGAGCAGCGCGGCCCTGTGCGTGGCGACGCTGGCGATCTCCGCGGGCCGGGCCGTCGCCGGCGGGTCGATCGAGGCCGGCCTGGTCGTGGAACGAGAACTGGCGGGCCGGGACGTCGGCCCGATGGACTACGTGCCCTGCGCGGCGGGTGGTGTCGTACAGGTCTTCTGCCACGAAGGGCGGATCGAATCGGTGGAACATCTGGCGTGGCCGAGCGACCTGGCGATCGTCGTGGTGGACACCCGGCGCACCAGGGACACCAGCGAGGTCATCCGGTGGAAGCGGGCGCGAAGCCAGGCCGGGGACCCGGCGATCGCGGCCTATGTCCGCCGGACCAAGGAAGCCGTCGAGGCGCTGTGCGCGCTCCTCGGAGACGACACGCCGGATCCGGTCTCGATAGGCGAAGCGCTCGACGCGGCGCAGAGCACGCTTCGGGACGACATGGGTGTCAGTGACGACGTGACCGACGGCTGCATAGAAGCATTGAGGAGACACGGCGCGCTGGGCGCGAAGATCACTGGAACCGGGAAAGGTGGCTGTGTCTTCGGAGTCTTCCCCGAGGACACCGCCGCGAGCGCCATGGGCGCACTGCTCACCGAGGGGTTCGCGGCGACCTTGACGAAGGTCTCGATGGCCGGGGTGCTTCCGGGCTAACGCACCGGCCGCGGGGCCACCCCTTGGCCCGGGGTCAGCACTCCGGTCATCCGGACGTCGTGCGGTTCCGCGGGCAGTGCGCGTACGAGTTCGGCGTCCCGGACGACGGCGATCAGCTCGGCGTCCGGCGCGGCGAAGGAGAGCGACCGGTCGTAGTACCCGGCGCCCCGGCCGAGCCGGACGCCTTCGTCGTCGACGGCGAGCGCGGGGATCAGGACCACATCGGCCGTGCCCAGCGTGTCGGGACCGAGCCGGCGGCCGGTCGGTTCGAGCAGCCCCCGTAGCCTGCCCGGCCCGAGACTCGACGGGCCTTCGTAGTCGGCCCATCCGAGCGGCCCCGGTTCGCCGGGGACGATCGGCAGCAGTACACGTTTGCCCTGGTCGCGAAGTTGATCAAGGAGCGACGCCGAACCCGGTTCGGTCCCGAACGGGACGTACGCGCACACGACCGCCCCCGGCAGCAGGACAGCCGCGGCGGCCAGCGAAACCGCCTCCCTTGCCCGGTCTTCCGGCACCAACGAACGCCGTTCGGCGGTTATCCGGGAACGCCACTCCGCCTTGCTCAGGTGTTCATTGCCGGGCTTGCCCACGTGGTCAGGTTAGGCTTCACGCCTATGACAGGCGCAGCGACCACCCCGGCGGCACGGACCACGAGGAGCTTGCCCGATCGGGCGATTTCCACGGCTTCGGACCGCATCACTCCTGGTAACGGTGGTGAACTTCAGTTCACCGACGGGCCCACATCGCGTGCCTGGTCGAACGAACGGATCGAGATCCCCCAGTCATGACGGAGCCCATCGCCGAAGTGGCGGAGACCGAAGACGCGGGACAGTTCCGTTCCGTCGAGGATCAGATCGCGCTGACCCTGGACTCCGCGGTACGCCCGCGACCGGTCCGGGTCGCCATCTCCGAGGCCCAAGGCCTCCTGTGTGCCGAAGAGGTCGTCGCCGAACACGCGCTGCCCGGTTTCGACCAGGCCGCCGTCGACGGTTACGCCGTGCGAAGCGTCGACGTCCGGACCGCCGGCCAGGAGCCGGTGCAGCTTCCGGTGGTCGGCGAGATCGCGGCCGGTTCACGCCAGCCGCGGCGGCTGCAACCCGGCCAGGCCGTACGCGTCGACACCGGCGCGCCGTTGCCCACGCTCGCCGACGCCGTCGTCCCGACCGCCTACACCGACGGTCACCAGGCCAAGGTCACCGTGCACAAGTCGGTGCCGTCCGCCGGTTACGTGCGCCGGACCGGCGAGGACGTGCAGATCGGGGACGTCGCCGTGCGCAAGGGCGACACCATCGGCTCGGCCCAGGTCGGCCTCCTCGCCGCTGTCGGCCGCGCGAAGGTGCTGGTCTATCCGCGACCGCGGGTTTCCATCGTGTCCGTCGGCGACGAACTGGTCGACATCGACCGCACCCCGTCGGTCGGGCAGGTCTACGACGTCAACTCCTACGCGCTGTCCGCGGCCGCGCGGGACGCGGGCGCCGAGGTGAGCCGCGTCGGCATCGTCCCCGGTGATCCGAAGCGGCTGCGCGAGATCGTCGAAGGCCGCCTGCTGATGTCGGAGATCGTCGTCGTCGCGGGCGGTGCCGGCGGGAGCGCGGGCGACGAAGTGCACGCGGCGCTGTCCGACCTCGGCAACATCGACATGACCCGCGTCGCCATGCACCCCGGCTCGGTACAGGGTTTCGGCAGGCTCGGCCCCGACTCGGTGCCGACATTCCTGATCCCCGGCAACCCGATGAGCGCGCTGGTCGTGTTCGAGGTCCTGGTCCGTCCACTGATCCGCGCCGCACGCGGCACCCGCAACCCGCATCGCCGGATCGTCGGCGCGCGGCTGCTCTCCCCGATCACCTCGACCAAGGGGCGCAAGGGTTTCCTGCGCGGGCAACTGCTGAGGGACGAGGGCAACGGCGAATACCTGGTGCAGCCGCTCGGCACTTCCGGCGCACACCTGCTCGCGTCGCTTGCCGAGGCGAACTGCCTGATCAACATCGACGAGGATCTCACCGAGGTCGCGGCGGGCGAGCAGGTCAAGGTGACCTTCCTGGCCCAGAGAGCGTAATGGGCGCACCGATTTCCGGCGTCGCCTATCCGATCGAGAGCAGGCATCCCGGCTGGCCGGCGAAACTCGGGCCGCTCCGGGTACCGGCCGGGATCCTCGCCGTCCGGCCGGTCCGGCTGCGGGACGCCGGCGAGTGGAGCCGTGTCCGGCTGCGGGACCGCGAGCATCTCGAGAGATGGGAACCGACCGGCGTCGGGCCGTGGCCGGAGCGCAACGCGTTCTGGTCATGGCCGTCGCAGTGGCTGGCCCTGCGCGGCCTCGCCCGGCGCGGGCAGTGCCTCCCGTTCACCATCACGATAGATGGACGCTTCGCCGGACAGATCACTGTGGGTAACGTCATCCGGGCCTCGCTCCGGTCCGCCTGGATCGGTTACTGGGTGTCATCGGACTTCGTCCGCGGCGGCGTCGCGACCGGCGCCGTCGCCCTCGTCACCGACCACGCCTTCGACTTCGGCGGACTGCACCGGCTCGAGGCGACCGTCCGTCCCGAAAACACCCCCAGCCTGCGGGTTCTCACCAAAGCCGGGTACCGGCAAGAGGGCCTTTTCGAGCGCTATCTCGACGTCGCGGGCGGCTGGCGGGACCACTTCTGCTACGCCGTCACCAAGGAAGAAACCGGTGACGGACTGGTTTCCCGGCTCGTCGCGAAGGGCCTCGCGGAGCGGATTTGACCCCATCACCGGGTCGTTCCGGTGACCGCGTTACCACAAACTGTGAGATTCACCTAATTTGGTGATGCATTTTCCGTGATCGAAACCGGCGAGTCTGCGCGGCGTGTGTGACTGTTGTGGCTAGCGTGACTACAGCAGTGGATCGGGGGAGGTGACGGGAGATGCCCAGTTCGGTGATCATCGTCGCGCTCGCAGCGGCATGGCTCGTCGTTCTCGTGCCCATGGTCGCCCGCAAGCGCCAGCAGGTCGCGCGGACGGCGGACTCGGCCCTCGCGGCGCGAGTCGTGCGGAGCGGGAGCACACGCCACGAGGGACCGGAGGAGTTCGCCATGGCGGAGAACACGGAACCATCGGTAGAAGACGACCTGGCCGAACTCGAGGCGGAACTCGATGCCGACCTCGAAGACGAGGAGCCGGAAGCCGAACCGCTTCCCCAGCCCTCGCGCGGCCCCCGCGCCGAAAGAGAACGCCAAAGCGCGGGCTACCGGCCCGGCAGGGGCGGGTTCGACCCCGAGGCGGCCGACATCGCCGCACGCGCCAAGTACGCGTTCCGGCAACGGGTCGTCATCGCCCTGCTGGTACTCGTGGTCACCACCGCGGTCGTCGCCGGCTTCCTGACGCCGATGGTCTGGTGGGCCAACGGTGTCGTCGACGCCGTCCTCATCGGCTACCTCGCCTACCTGCGCCGCCAGGTGCGCATCGAGAACGAGATCCGGCAACGCCGGCTCGCCCGCTACAACAACACCCGCGCCCCGCGCCGCCCGGCGATCACCGACGACGAAACCCACGAGTCCCACGAGGACGTCGAGGTCGTCGCCGCCGAACGCCCGGACGTCGTGGAACGCAAACCGTCCCCGATGTCCCGCATCCGGCGCCAAGCCGTCGTCGTCGACCTCGACGACGAGGACCCGGCCTTCCACGAGCTCGACGAGCCCGGGACCAGGCCGTTCCGCCGGGCCGCCGGAGAGTGACCCCCCGTTTTCGGGGCTCCATGAGCCACTGATAGGCTCATGGAGCTCCAAACGAGGGGCAAGCTTCACCAGGGGCTGTAGCGCAGTTGGTAGCGCGTCTCGTTCGCATCGAGAAGGTCAGGGGTTCGATTCCCCTCAGCTCCACCAGAAGTTCGATTTTATGTTCTGACCTGCGGATCTGTTCGTAGAGTAACCCTCTCGCTCGAAGTGTGAGCGAGAGGGTTTTTGCTGGCCAGGGCCCTGTTTTTGTGTTCTATCCCCGTAAGGTGTCGGGCTTGTTGTGGCTGGTGTTGTTTAGGTCAGGGTGCCGCTGACCGTGGCTCATGGTTGGTGATGCGGCCGTCGGTGAGGTATAGCCGGTGGAAGATCGCATGGTTGAGTTGCCGGCGCTGATCGTCGTCGCAGATTCGATAGATCTGGACCGGGGCGAGGGCCTGGCCGAGCTCGTCGTCCGCGATGTTGCCCGTAGCGAGCCGGGCAACGGCGTCGGCGATCTGCTGTTGGCTGATGGTGGAGTAATAGCGCTCGACGGCGTGTTCAGCGATAGCGACGTTGACGTATGGGGCTGGGCAGTTGCCCTGCTGGCGGTTGCGGCAGAAGAAGTAGGTGTATTCGTCGCCGCGGCGGGTGACGGTGTGCTGGATGATCATCCGCCCGCTGGTGCCGGCCTGGCGGCAGCGTCCGCAGTACAGGGTGCCTTTGAGGTAGTGATGATGCGTCCGCCGGCGCTCTCCGGAGGTGGTGCGGGCGTCGAGGACGGCTTGGACGCGGTCGAACAGAGGCTGACCGATGAGTGGTTCGTGGCGCCCAGGGAGTTCTTCGCCGCGGTAGGTGACGTATCCGAGGTAGTAGCGGTCGCAGAGCATCCGGGCGAGCTTGCTGATCGACACCCGCTGTGCGGGGTACCGGGCGGTGGGGCGGGTGCGTAGCCCCCGCTGGTAGAGCCGCTGGGACAGCTGGTCGAGGGTGAGGTTGCCGATGGCGAAGAGTTCAAAACCGAGTTGAACCAACGCTGCGCGCTCTGCGTCGACGATGATGGTGCGGATGTCGCGGCCATCAGTGCGATCGATGTGATTGAGGTAGCCGAGCCGGGCGCGGCCGATGGTGCCGCCGTTGCGGGCCTTCTGGCCCATCTTGTAGGCGATGTCAGCGCCGGACTCACGGGACTGGTACTCGTTGAAGGTGGCGAGGATGCCGTGCATGAGTTGGCCGACCGGTGTGTCGTCGACGGACTCGGTGGCCGAGACCAGGCTAACGCCGCGCTGTCGTAGGTCGGCCACGACGAGCGCGTCATCGACCCGGTTGCGGGCCATTCGGGACAGCTTGTAGACGATCACGTGGTCGATGTCGCCAGCATGGCGGATCCGCGCCAGCATTCGTTGGAACTCGATGCGTTTGATCATCTCGGTGGCCGAGCGCCCCGGCTCCACGTATTCGTCGACGACCGTCAGACCGAGCTGCTCAGCCCTGCGGTGACACGCCGCGCGCTGGGCCGGGATTGAGATGCCTTCGGGGTCGTAGTCCCGCCCTACCTGCCGCGTCGATGACACCCGGAGATAGAGCACTGCCTTGCTGTCTGGACGCGATCCGTCGAAGAGTGGACTGCCGATAGGGGTGGGCAGGGATGCGGCTGCGTTGTTCATGGCGGCGAGTCGAACAAAGTTGCGCTGTGACTGCGACTCCAGTCGTTCGATGAACGGCTGAAGTCGCTTCATTGGGTGAACGGGACGTGATGTTGCCGGTCAGCCGCCGATCGGACTCTGGATAGAGGTGGCCCAGGCGCTTGCTGAGCACGAAGCAGGGCTTCCTGCGAGCAGCCAACAGTCACAAAGAATGGACTGCCCGACCGCACCATCGGCAAGCGAGAACAGTACCTTTGCTCTGCTCCCGACGTGCTACAGACGTCGGTTTTAGGGTTTACTGCATCGCTGAGCGGAACCGGGAAATTTGCTTGTCCAGATTGCGGACTTGTGTCGAGTCAACACCGAACGCGTCGCATAGGAGCGGGCGAATGCTCTCCAGTTCCGTCACCGCATCATCCTCCTGCCCATCGGTTGCAAGCATCTGGGCGACGACGTACCGAGATTCGAGGACCCTCTCTGCGGTGTCGCCCTGAGACGAAGCAGCAGCGTTTTGTACGTAGAAGCGCAGTTGAGGTAACGCTTTATGCGGCTTGCCAATTTCCGCATACGCGTGACCCGCGTGGTACGCGGTGTCGAGGACGACTGGATCGGTCGGCGGCAGGTGCCGGCGATAGTCCCGGCCGACAGCCTCGAAGATCGTCGCGGCGCGCGTGTATTCGCCGGCGTAGAAGCAGGCTGCCGCCTGAAGGTGACGTAGCCGAAGCTTCAACGCGGGGTCGTGGTCAGAGCGCTCGATGCCGTCCTCGATGAGGCTGATCGCTCTGGATGGCTGGTCGTTGTCCAGCAAAGCCTGGACGTTGGCCTTGAGAACGGCGAATTCCTCATCGGTGAGCGGATCGCGGGTGCCGGTTTGCCGTGGACGGCTCGCGGGGGCGAGCAGCGGTCTGCGGAACGGGCGCGTCGGATCTCGCGGCTCGTCAACCTCGGCGGCCCCGTGTTGCGCAGACGCCAGCGCAACGAGGGCGCTGTACACAGCCGTTGCTGACGGACGGTCCTGAGGTTCCTTCGCCAGCATCGACGCCACCAGGGCGTCGATCTCGGCCGGGATGTCAGGGCGCCATGAACGCACGGATGGCGCAGGTGAATGCAAGTGGTGAGCTCGCAGAGGCGTATCCGTGGTCGCTTGGAACGGTACGTCGCCGGTGAGCAACTCGAAGAACAGGCAGCCGAGCGAGTAGATGTCGGACGCGGAGGTCACCGCCTGCCCGAGCCCCTGCTCCGGCGACATGTACGCCGGTGTGCCGACAGTTCGGTCGACCTGCGTCAGGCGGGGCAGCGCGCCCGCGCCGCGCAGGATCGCGATGCCGAAGTCGAGCACCTTGACGAGGCCTTCGTCGACCAGCATGACATTGGCGGGCTTGATGTCACGGTGGACGATGTCCACTCGGTGCACGTCGGCCAGCACTGCTGCGATCTGCGTGGTGATGGCTGCCGCCCATGCGACGTTCGGCGGTTCGGTGGAGTAGTCGGTGTGATCGAGGATCGCTTCCAATGTCGAACCTCGCAGCAGCTGCATGACCAGCCACAACTGAGTACTGCCGTCAGGCCCGGCCTCAACGCCTGTGTCGTACACGGCCGGGGTACCGGGGTGTTCGAGTTGGGCGGTGGTGCGGATCTCACGCAGGAACCGCTTCCGGTCGCGCTCCAGCGCATCGAGGATCTCGACCGCCTCCGGGCTGTCTGGAGCAGCCGGAACCGAGGAGGGCGGGCGCAAGCGCTTGATCGCGACTCGCCGATCCAGGCGCTCGTCATAGCCGAGAAAGACCTCGCTCATGCCGCCACGGCCGAGTGAGGCGTCCACTCGATACCGTCCGGCTAGGAGCCGCCTTTCCGCCGGTTGCTCCGTGCCTTCGACCACACCCACCCCCTCCCTCCAAAGATCAGTCTCGTCGTCGGCCGTTCTCGTTACACGATCGTGTGCCCACCAGTCTCCTTGCGCATCTCGGCGCGCAACCGCTCCAGCGCCTCATCCCTGGCTGGCTCGGTGATGATCCGATAGGCACGCTTGCGCGCTGCCTCCTTGATCGCCTTGCGGAACTCGTTGTTGTCGAAGTAGAGCTTCATGAAGTCCGTGTTGCGCTCGGCGTTCTCGGCGACGATGTCATCCAGCCGGTCGTCAGCGACCTGCCCGAACCGGGCCTCGTCGTTCATCAGGGCGATCTGCTGCATCCCCGTGTCCTCGACAAGGTTGACGACCTGTTGATAGACGAGGATCTCGTCGGACGTGCCGAGATCCAGCCCGAACCGCTCGTTCAGCTCTTCGATGACCTCAGACAACGGCTTGACGTCAGGCTCGCGGTAGCCACCGCCGTCGGCGGCATGACCGCGCACGTCACGGTCGCCGATGGCCGACAGCGACACGTTATGCCGTCCGGTGAACTCCAGACGGAAGTGGCTGAGGTCCGCATCGCCGATGTCGACCGATGTCGACGGTCTACCCGGCAGGCGGATCAGCAGCACCCGGCCATACTGGTAAAGGCGCTCCAGGTCGCGGTCGCCCCAGTCGACGATCTGCGCGATGAGGCTGTAGGCGCGCACGTAGTCCTGCAGCGCGCTACGAAAGCCTTCCCGTTCGTCGTCCGACTCCATCGCCTCGAAACGATCCAACGCGGGCTTCAAGTACTCGTGCAGCTCGGCGTGTAGCTTGCGCTCCGCGGCATCCGGCATCCGGCCCGGTCCTGCCGCGGCAAGGACACGGACGAACGCCTCCATCTCCGACGCCACGAGCAACGCAAAGTCCATCACTTCCCGCTGCTTGGAGTAGAGCAGGTTCGGATCAGTGGGCTCGGTGATCGTGGTCTCGAACCAGTCCTCGAACGCCTCCTGAATGTCGGCAGCTGTGTTGACGAAGTCGAGGATGTGTACATCCTCCTGCGACTTCAGAGGGTGGGTCCGGTTGAGCCGGGACAGAGTCTGCACCGCCGCGACACCGGTCAACGGCTTGTCGACGTACATCGCGCACAGCAACGGCTGATCGAACCCGGTCTGGTACTTCTCGGCAACGACCAGCAGCCTGTACTCGTCCTGGTTACGCGCAACTGCTTGAGGATCGTCGGCCTTGGTGTAGCCGAATCGGTCGGGCAGTTGCCCCTCCGGGAACCCGTTGAGCTGAGCCTCCGTGAAGTCCAACTGCGTCTTGTCGTCCTTCAACTGTCCGGAGAACGCGACGAGCGTGCCGCAGTCGGTGAACCCGCGAAGATCGACGTAGTTCCGGATCGCCTGATATAAGTCGAGAGCGTGCTGTCGTCCACCGGTCACGACCATTGCCTTGGCTCGGCCACCGAGACGGCCGGAGATATTCTCGCGGAAGTCGTCGACGATCAACCGCGCCTTTTGCTCCAACGACTTCGGGTGCTGCTCGGCGAAGCGGACCAGTTTGGCCCGCGCCTTGCCTGCGTCGACCTCGGGGTTCGAGATACGGGATTCAGCTTGCTCGACCGCGGCTTCCCGCAGTCGCCACTTGGTGTCGTAGGTGATGTAGTTGGCCAGCACGTCGAGGATGTAGCCCTCCTCGATCGCCTGCCGCATCGAGTAGATGTGGAAGGGCACGTGCATGCCCTGCTCCCCGGTGCGCGGGTTCACCCGCTCGGGGTCGAAGGTGCCGAAGAGCTTCAACGTCGCGGACTTTGGGGTCGCGGTGAACGCGAAGTACGACAGGTTCGGCTGTTTGCCTCGCACCCGCGTCATGTACTCGACATCGTCTTCATCCTCCAGCCGCGTCGCATTCGAACCAAGAGCCTGCTTGAGCCGAATCGCCGAGTCACCGCCCTGTGACGAGTGCGCCTCGTCGATGATCACCGCATAGCGCTTGCCCGCCAGCCCCATTTCAGCGATCTTCTTCAGCACGAACGGATACATCTGTAACGTGCTGATTACGATCTTCGACGTCTCGTCGTCGAGCGCCTTGGCCAGCTGCGCGGAGTCCTCGTCGATCTTCTTCACCACGCCGGGCGTGTGGTCGAACTGGAAGATCGTCTTCTGCAGCTGCCGGTCGAGCACCACCCGGTCGGTGATCACAATGGTCTTGTGGAACACTGGCTGATTGTTCGCATCGAACAGGTTCGACAGTCGATGTGACAACCACGAGATCGTATTCGACTTGCCCGAGCCAGCGGAGTGCTGGATCAGGTAGTTGTGCCCGGCGCCGTTGGCCCGCGCGTGAGCGATCATCTTCTGCACCGCGTCCCACTGGTGGTAGCGCGGGAAGATGCGCGGCGCGGTGTGCTGGTTGAGCTTCACGCCCTTCTTGTCCGGCGCGGTCACGTGGATGAACCGCTGAAGGAGCTCCAGCCAGTTGTCCCGCCGCCAGATCTGCTCCCACAGATACGCCGCACTGTAGGAGCCGGGGCGCGCAGGCTGATTGCCGGCGCCTCCGGACACTCCTGGACCGTTCGAGCCGGTGTTGAAAGGCAGGAACTGTGTGTCGCTGCCCCGCAGGCGCGTGGCGATGAACGCGCGGTCCGGGTCGACAGCGAAGTGGACAAGCGTGCGCTTGGCGAAGAAGAGTTCGTTCGGATCGCGACGACGGTATTGAGCGATGGCATTGTCGACGTTCTGGCCGGTGTTCGGGTTCTTCAGTTCAACGGTCGCCACGGGAAGGCCGTTGACGAACATTGCCATGTCGACCGATAGCAACGGATCACGCGCGCTGTAATGCAACTGCCGGGAAACCGTCAGCACATTGGCCCGATATCCGTCGAGCGCGTCAATGGCAAGGGTGTGGCCTGGGCGGAAGTAGGCCAGGTCGATGTGCACGCCCCGGTCTCGAACACCTTGGCGCAGCACGTCTAACACTCCACGCGCGTCGATCTCGGCGGCCACTCGTTGGGCGAACTGGCGTTGCGCGGTCGACTGGTCGCCACCGTAAAGATCGGTGAGCCGATCCCAGCTCTTTATCTGCGTCGCACCGATGAACTGATACATCGCGCCGGTGTCAAAGCCGAGCTCGGGGCGGAACGTGCCTTCCGAGCGCTCCCAGCCGTATGCGAGCAGCTCGGACTCAACATGAGCCTCGAAGGCATACTCGGAGTGTGCTCCAGGGCTCATACAGCGACACCTTCTGACGTAGACAGGCTCCGCGCGGCAGTGACATCAATTTGTCCAGTAACAGCAGCAGTAATCAGGGCTTGGCGACGTTCGGCAAGGAGCTCAAGCTGCAGTGCAAGTGTGTTCTTGGAATTTCGCACAGCATTCTGGACAACACTGAGATCGTCGACGATATGAGACTGTTGGGACAGTGGCACATCAGGTAGTGGCAATTTGACAACCGTGGCAGTTGGCAGGTTGTTCGCCATGCCGTCCGCTCCTGAGATTCCAAGCTTAATCTTTTCGCGAGCTTGATGCGTCCTGAGCATCAGGGCAACGAAATGAGGAGTCATTCGAGTGTGATCCATCCGCAAGCGGTAGATTTTGTCGCAGAGAAGCATTCGTGACGAAAAATCTTCGGGTATTATGCCAATGCTGCCGATCAAGTCGACTGATCCACTCGCCCTGGACATGAGCAGATCGCCGGGGTGGAGTCGATAACGAATCTCAGGTTCGACACCTACTGGCAGTGCCTTGTGTTGCGTCACGTCGAAGATCCCCCCGTTGACGCATCCGGCCTTGACAACACCCCACTCGCCTTCTGCTGCTGGGCGATCCTCGCACTGAGGTGACCACCCCTGCTCGATCTTCTGAAGCACGTGACGAACCCTCACGTCTCCGTATCGCTTGCTCAGATCTTTGGCAACCTGCGACAGGTGACTCTGAAGGTGTGCGTCAAGTCCATTAAGCTGACGATTGCGGAGTTTGGTTAGTGTATCAATTCGAGACGTTTCGACATCAAGAAAGTCGGCGATCCGGTGCTGCTCATCGAAAGGCGGAAGGTTTACGGCAATATTTGCGTATCGTTCGGCATTAAAATTTTGAATGGTGGATGTAACGGCATCCGATTCAATGTTTGCCTGAAATCCCGACGAGGCTGCAACGTATGCCAGGAAGCGTGGCTCCGTGCCTGGACGAGGGCGGAACCGTACGAGGTAGCCTGCATAGGTGCTTGATTCTTCGAGCTCACCCAATAGCATTGAACGGCCGATGGTTCCGCTGCGGGACAGTAGGAGGTCGCCAACCTGGAGCGTGTGGCGCACATTCAGATGTTTATCAATGTAAACGGCGCTATCGCGCGAGCGCAGCTGTCCAAGCTCGTTGATATCGGAAGTGCGAATGAGTCGATGGCCACTTGGTGTATAGTCCTGCGCTGACACATTGATCCCGTATTGTCCTGCATCGACACAGAGGTGCTTGAGACGCTTCTTCGCCCACTTCATCGTGTCACCTCACCCAGCAGCTTCTGAATCTGTGCCTCGATTTCGCGCAGTTCGGCGTCGATTTCCACCAGAGGGCGTGGTGGGATGTAGGTGTAGAAGTGGCGGGTAAAGGGGATTTCGTAGCCGATCTTCGTTTTGTCGTAGTCGATCCAGGCTTCCGGGACATGGGGCGTCACCTCGCGGGTGAAGTAGGCGTCGATGTCCTCGTCCAGCGGGATGTTCTCGTAGTCGCGTAGGTCGGGATCCGGCAGGACCGTTCCATCCTTGGCCTTCTGCACTTCACCCTCGGGGTCGGACACCGAGATTGCACCCCAGAAGGCCTTGACTACAGCTGCTGCGGTTGGCCAGAGTGCACCGGCATCCACCACAGCCTTGTGCAGCGTGTTGGCGGCTTCCTTCTTCGTCCACCACACCGTGCCGGTCAGCCCGCGCACTGCTTCGATCAGGGCTTCACGGCCATCCCACTTGGCGAGGCCCTTCGCAGTTTTTAGTGCGGCGAGGGTGTCTTCGGTGATCTCGAAGCGGAGCTTGAGCGGGCGTTCGACGGTGATGCGGTGGTAGCCGAAGTCTCGTGTGCCGAAGATCTTCACTTTGGCGTGGTCGGGATGCTCCGGGTCTGCTGCCACAGTCAAGGCGTCGACGTACAACTCGGTGATGTGTTTGATCTGCGTGTCGCTAATGAGCTTGCGCTTGTCGCCGAGGGACTTGCGCATCTTGTCCCACTGGTCGCGGGCGTCAAGCAGGATGACCTTGCCTCGCAGTTGCTTGGCCTTGCGATTGGACAGGATCCAAAAGTACGTGGAGATGCCAGTGTTGTAGAACAGCTGGTCCGGCAGGGCGACGATGCCCTCCAAGAGGTCGTTCTCCAGGATCCACTGGCGAATCTTGGACTCACCTGACTCGGCAGCCCCGGTAAACAACGGGGAGCCGTTGAAGACGATCGCCAGCCGGGCACCCTTGCCCTCGACCGGTTCCATCTTCGAGATCATGTGTTGGAGAAAAAGAAACGACCCGTCGTTGATCCTAGGCAGGCCGGCGCCGAATCGGCCGGCGTGGCCGAGTTCGGCCTCGTTCTCGACGAAGTCCTTGACCTTCTTCCACTCCACGCCGAAGGGTGGGTTCGCCAGCATGTAGTCGAACTTGCGGTCAGCAAAGCCGTCGTCGCTAAAGGAGTTTCCAAAGTGGATGTTGCCGCGGTGGTTGCTCATGAGCATGTCGGACTGGCACACCGCCCACGATTCCGCGTTGATCTCCTGGCCGAACAGGTATACCTCGGCCTTGGGGTTGATCGATTTGATGTGGTCCTCGGCTGCTGTGAGCATTCCACCGGTGCCGCAAGCCGGGTCTAGGATGTTGATGACCTGGCCCTCGCCGGCCACGGTGTCCGCGTCCGGGGCGATCAGCAGGTTGACCATCAGTTCAATGACCTCACGCGGGGTGAAGTGTTCACCGGCGGTCTCGTTGGAGTCTTCCGCGAACTTGCGGATCAGGTGCTCAAAGACGTAACCCATATCGTGGTTAGTGAGCTTGTCTAGGTCGCGCATCGCGGCGAACTCGCCGAGCACCTGGTAGAGGACCTTGGCGCTCGCGAGCCTGGTGATCTCGTTGTCCAGGTCGAAGCGGGCGAGGATCTCGCGGACGTTCGCGCTGAAGCCGTTGATGTAGTCCCGCAGGTTTTTGGCCACGTTGGTTGCATCGGCGGCAATCGTGGTGAAGTCCTGCTCGGACGTGTTGTAGAACGGCAGCTTCGCGGCGATTTCCAGCAGCCGCTGTTTGTTCTGCACATCGAGCGCGGCGTTACGGTCGCGGACGGCTTGGCGAGTCGGGGCCATGACCGCGTCGAGGCGGCGCATCAGGGTGAAGGGCAGGATTACCTGGCCGTACTCGTGGCGTTTGTAGTCGCCGCGCAGCAGATCGGCTACCGACCAGATGTCGTTCGCCATCTTGGCGTGCGTGGGTCCGGAGGTCACGGCTGATTCGTCTCACTTTCGGTCATGGCAGGGTCGTTGGTCTTCTGTGTGTTCGGTGTTAGTGAGCCGGTAGTCAAGCCGTGCACCGTCTGCGCGATCACGCTTGTGCTCACCTTCGCTAGCGCGCCGAGCATGGTGTCCAGTTCGTCCAGGTGGCGAAAGGCGTCACCGTATCGACGCTGTTCGGCCAGGGACATACGGGGGATCCGACAGCGTCGGAGGTCGTCGCGGCTGAGCGCACCGAGTGTGTTGGCGATCGGTAACGCGGCAGCGTCAGCACGCAGGAACACGGCGACGAAGTGCGGGTCCAGACGGCTGGTGTCCAGCTCGACGACTTGTGCGATTCCGGTGTCGTCGGCGGACGTGCCGGTAGCGACGACAGGTGGTCGCCCCAGAGTCCGCACTAGCAGATCACCTTGACGTGGGGTGGTGTCCCTGGAGCGGATCCTTAAGGCGCCGCTTCGCTCCAATTCGGCAAGCGTCACTGAGGTGCTCAGGGCGGATGCACGGCCTGCGGCGAACCGCGGGAGTGTTTGGGCCGCTTGTACGTAGAGCGCCTGCAAGCGATCAGTGACGCGGGCGAGGTCGTTAGCCGTGACCTCGGAACGGATGGTCATGTGGTGAGAAGGCAGCAGTTCGCAACCGGGATCGAGCAGCTCGCTACGCGGGATCGCTTGGGCGATCGCCGGATCGGGGCTGGTGAACAACAGTTTCCAGCCATCAGGATCGTGCGGCACGTCCGCCGGATTCACGTGGGACAAATCGATCATGCTCACCGCGGTCGAGGGCGTGTCGCGCGGGCGTTGCAGAACCCAGAGATGCAGCCCTGTACCCGGGAAGGGACTCAGCTCTTTCGGTAGCGAGATCACGTCACGTAATACTCCTGACTTCACGAGCGCCGTGCGGATCGGTTGCCCGGACGGTTGGACGGCTGCCCTGGGAGTCATCGCGACAACGGCGGTTCCTCCGCGGCGCAAGTGCGCATAGCAGTGCTGAATCCACGCCAGCTCACCGTCTCGGGGTTCCGGAACGCCGAAAACCCAGCGCGGATCGTCGATCAACTCGCCCGCCGGCCATCGCGGCGCGTCAAGCGGCGGAAGGCACACTACGGCTGCTGCGGTTCCTAGGTACTCACTGAGCTGGTTGTCCAGCAGGGAGTCACCGACGCGAATGGGCTCGTACGAGAGATTCTGGGGCTGCCCACGCAAGCTGAGTGCAGCCTCGGCGGCGGCCGACTCGCTGGCGCCCTGACCGGCGAGGTGAACACGGTTTCCGAACCTGTCCGCGGCGGACACCAGCACGCTGCCGTCTCGGCAGTAGGGGTCGAGCAGGGTCGGTGGTTCGGACTCGGCTTGGTCCTCCCATTCCGGGATCAGCGACACCATCACCCTGACGAGCAGCTGGTCTTGAGAGAAATCCGCGATCCCGGCGTCGCGGATCTGCCTCGCCGCCGCGCGATCAAGCACCTGAGTGCCTGTCGCGGTTCGGCCTGCCGTCGCGAGCTGGTTGGCCTTCCCTGTTGCCACGAGCCATGCCTCGACCTCGGCCCGCGAGAACAGTGGACTCTTGCCGGTCTCGCTGATTGGTTCGGGAAAGTCCTGGTAGCGGGCCCGCCAGTTGGATACAGCGGCGCGTCCGACGCCCGCCAGCCGGGCGATCGCGGCGGCAGTCATCACGTCGTCCTGGGCGGCGGTCACTCGCTTGACCGTACAAGAGGGAATCATTCGAAGCAAGCCGACGTGAACATCCCTGCTCATGTTCACAACTTGTGAACAACATTGACGATGTTCACAAGTTGCCCTACGGTCTATGTCGCCCGGGAGAGCCGCCACGAACCCGAATGCGCTCTCACGCCGACAAAGCGCCGCCCGGCGCCATACCAGAGGATCGATATGACCGACGCGAACGTGACCGCCGAGCGCGCTGATGCCCGCACGAAGTTCCCGCTCACCCGCAAGACCTCGCTCTATAGGTTGCGGGAGGCCGGAGAGACGGGTGAAGAGGATCTCCGTGCGTTCGTCTTACCGCGCTACCTCGACCGCGAGGGCTTCACCACCCGTGTGGTTGACGAGGAAGGGCTCCGCGGCCTGCTCGTCTCCGGCACCATCGCCCCCGGCCCCGCGGACTGGTGCGAGGTGCTGAGCATCCTGTCCGGCCACGCCGTGGCCGAGGCGAACCAGACGGCCCTCGGCCTGCTTGTCGTACGGACCCACGCGGCCACCTACGGCCTGACCTACGGCATGGGGCATCTGATGATCGATCCGGCTCGGATCGATCCGGGGTTCGGCATTGACTTCGCCGTTCGCTGCTTGACTGAGGAGCGCATCACCAAGGTCCGCCGGCAGCTGATGGACGCCCGCGGTCGCACAGACGAGAACTCCGCGACCGGCGGTGAGCACATCCGAGGCTTCGGCATCGAACAGTTTGGCGAAATCGTCAGCCAGATCTCCGGACAGATCAGCGGAGTGCCGCTCACCTTCACCAGGGACGGCAAACGAACCGCCCACGTCACCGGAACCGACCGCTCGATCAAGATCCACCTCGGCAGTACACCCGCTTCGCTCCTGCACGATATTCGGCAGGTCGAGGAGGTGTGCGCTCGCCCGAATCCACTTCCGGAGTTCGAGTTCATCGCCCAGGTGCGCCCGCTCGACCCGAAGTCCCAGAGGGCGCAGCACCTGGATACGCGCCTCGATGCCATGCTCGGCGAGGCCGACAGGAACCGTGTCGGCCTCGCTGTGCCCAGCGAGTGCCGTGACCGGTACGAGTTCGCCGAGTCGTTCAAGGTCTCCATCGCCGGGAACGTTCAGCAGCTGACCGAGTTGGACGTCGACGACCTCGTCGCAGCCGTTCGGGACCGGTCAGACGGCAACCGCTTGCAGACCCTCCGCGAGGGACGCATCGAGATGTTCGCCGACACGGACGGCGCCGATCGCCTCAGCCGCAAGGTGCCCGCCGACCACTGGCTCACCGCCGAGGTGTCGGATGACGTCGTCCACCACTTCTACTGGCAGGGCCGGTGGTACGAGATCGGCGCCAACTATCTGACCGTTATCGAGCAGAGGATTGCCGAGCTGCTGGCTCAGCCCGTCAGCGTCGTCTTGCCGCCATGGACGAAGGGTGAGGGCCATGACGAAGGCTGGTACAACGAGCAGATCGCCGAGCAGGACAGCTACGTGCTTCTCGACAAGGACACCGTCCGTACGAAGCGCCTGCGCGGCGGCGGGCTCGAACTCGGCGACGTGCTCGGGCCGAATGGTCAGTTCATCTGTGTCAAGAAGGCAGATAGGACGGCGGCTCTCAACCACCTCTTCGCACAGGGCAGGGTGGCGATTGAGACCCTGCGCTACGACCGCGAGGCTCGGGCGAAGTTCCTCGACAAACTGGCCCACCTGGCACCTGGCCACCCGCTGGACCCGGCGCTCAGCTCTCCGACTCTCGTTTACGCCATCCTGCTCAAGGACGGGGTGCCGCTGACGTCGGGGTCCCTGTTCGCCTTCGCCAAGGTGTCCTTGCTGCACGCGATCACAGCACTCCAAGGCATGGGCGTCCGCGTGGAGATCGCCCCCATCTCGCGAACTCACAGCACAGGCGCAGCTGACGGCCAGGTCAAGAAGCTGGCCGTCGACTAAGTCGGCCTGGCCTGACCGCCAACCGCACATCGCCGCGAAGCGGTGTCCGCGCGTGGAAAGCACATTTGTGAGCCGACCGAATCGGATGGTGTTGGATGCCTTGATCGCAGAAATCAGCCAAGCGGGAGCGCGGTAGGCGCCCACCTGCCGATCCTGTTGGCTCATCACAACGATGGTTCCAAGCAGGTCGATCGGGGCTGTGCTCCGCTCATATGAGCGCCGAGCTCGTTGACACGCGCGAGAGGGCGGTCCGAAATGCGGAAATGAGGAACTCAACACTCAGGGGTGCTCAGGTTAGGCGGTCAGGTCCGGCTCGGTCGCTTCTTCGGCTTCCTGCAGGCGTAGGGCTAGTGCCCACAAGCTTTCGTCACCGTTGACTAGCCACCGTGTAGTGCCCTGGTTCGCGACGGGTTGCCTCTTCCAGTCGGCGAGCTGCCACATCTCCCGAATCAGACCGGACGGGGAGTGCTGCCGTTGGTCGGCTTCCCACAGGATTGGCTTTGTGCGGCTATTGACCCAGGTCGCCCGGCCGCGGCGTGGGTCCTCGGTGAGCCATTCGGCGAGCGCCACCTGCTCAGTGCTGACCGAGCTGTAGTAGACCAGTGGAGTGCCCTCGGCGATCGCGTGCGCGTCAACGAGGTATGGGACGGTGTTCGGGCGGCGCGGCTTACGCTCAGACTTAGCCCGCGTGTACTCGGCCGGCAGTGTTGGGGGGGTCTTTCCCGTTTCTGCAGAGCCCAAGGTGAGGAGGCTCAGATGTCGTGTCTGCTCGGGGTTCGCGAGAATGGTGCGTATCTGCGTGTCCGCGCCATATTCGGCGTCGGCATGATGGATGAGCCACGGCACGAGCGCGGCGACTGTGTCCGCAACGCGCGGCAAGATCTCGTCCTCCCAAGGGTAGTTGTGCTCGTCGATCAGCGATACGCCCAGGTGTTTCAAAACCAAGTGGGCGATCAGATACTCACTGTGTTGTGCCACAGCAGCGGCTCTGCCCTCTCGCTGCGAGCGCGTTGCGTGCAGGGCTTTGCGCACAGCGCGCACCGCGATGACAGCTCTCCAGACCTGCAGGGCTGAGGGGCGTGGGTCGAATAGCACATCGTATGCGCCGCGTTCGCCGCGTTCCCAAAGCGGATCGAGTGAGCGGGCAAGGCGGGCGGAGTAATCAGCTGCCGGATGCAGGCAGGCGAGTGCGGCAGCGGCCTCCACGATCGAGCAGCCGGACTCTGGCGAGGGATCAGGGGCGCCGCGCTTGATCGTGTACTGTTTATTCAGGTCAGCCGCGAAGTCTTCGCGGATCTCGCTCTGCACCGGGTCAAGCGCAATGAAGTCGCGGGCCTCCACGCTGTTCTGCAGGTTGGTCGCCTTCGTGACGTCCTCGGCGAACCCGGTGGCCCCGTTGGTCGCGATGACCCGGACACCGACTTTCGCCTGCGCTGTAATCTCTGGGTGCGTGCGCATCGCCTCTGCGATCGCGTTGACGGTTTGGGCGCCGTTGACGACGCTTGCGTTCACAGCGGTCAAATGCATCGGCGAATTGTGTGCGAACTGCATCGAGCCTGGCCGGGCCTCGATGCTTTCACACAGCACGGTGATGCCATTATTGCGGTACCAGAAGTTGCCCGGCTCAGTGATCAGTGACTGCACGATCCCGCTGTTTGTTCGCGTCGAACCGAGCGGGTCGCGGATGTTTGCACGAAACAGGCCCGCGTCATACTGCGCTGACCACGCAGCGACATCCTCGACTCGCACCGAACCCTGAAACGAGGAGTGAAGTCCGTCGTGCTGATGCCATGGAGTTAGCGTTACGTGCAGAGTGATCGGTTCGGGTTCGCGGTCCTTACGGACCTGCCGACTAAAATCCTGGGCGTGCAAAAAGCAGTACTTCAGCCGGGGTCCATGCTGGTTGAACCGCTCCATCGCATCGTCAAGAACCCGTATCACGTTGGGACCGGGAGCCGCTGTACCCATCAGCGCGATCACAAGGGTAACCGGCGCATTACCCTCGACCATCAGGACGGACGCTGCCTCCCCGAGAGCTTCACCGCGCGCGTTGAACTCGCTGAACCGCTCACGATCGAGATAGTCCAGGCCGCTGACCAGTTCCCTCGCTGCCTCTCGATCGATCTTCGCTGCACCGATATCGCTCCACTTCGCCTGGACCAGATAGACGTGCGGCGGTTGCTTGCGCAGCGCGATTCCGTCGATGCCTTGATCGGCAATACCATCTATTACGAAACCGCCAGCCGTGACCGGATCCACTCCCGCGACGATCCGCACGGCCAGCGCCGTCAGCGCGCGCGAAAGCAGCCGTTGCTCCGCGCCCTCCGTACCGTACTGTTGAAGGTCGCCAGCGTAAACGTGGCTGGCGTAGTCGCGCTCCAGCGCCGCTCGTACTTGGCGCGCGTGACGCCGCGAATTCCCGTCAACAGCCATCCGCCAGGTTCCCTATCCGTCGATCAGTTGATCGTGAGTATAGTGGGCTTGGTTGAGCGTGCACAATAGAAATGGTCATCGCCCGGCATCGAGGTGGTATGCTCGGCCTGACAGTTGTCAGAAAAGCCGTTGGTCGGAGAACGACTGTTGTGCTAAAGCATTCCAATCGCTATGCACCGCGATGATGACAGCACGATTGGCTTCAAGCACGAGTTCGACGACTTCGCGGGCCTGCTTGTGGCCAGCCTTGCGTCCCCCAAGCCATCCGCCGCCCAGCAGTGCTGCGAACGTGCTGTTGCTAAGGTGCCTTTGAGAGCTGAATCGGTCGTCCTGCCGTCGCTCCCAGTCTCGAAGATCCCTCGCAACATGGATGTTTCCAGCCAGCAACCGTTCCTTCGTGGCCTCGAAGTGTCTGTTCGCCGCGAATTTAACAAACCCCGGCCTTGGCGCAAGGCGCGGATCGGCGGGGTTCCCCTCGCCCGCGTACATCTTATCGATCCTATCCACATACTCTGGGAACGTCTTGGTTGAACTGTAATGAAGCAATGCGAGGGCACCGAACTTCGGATGAAGGTAAACGAGGTCCGAGCCGGTCGGTTCGTAGTCGCTTACGGGCCTCACGTTGACCAATGTGACACCTGGTCCGAGACCACGCTTGTTCCGAGACAACCGAATCCAACCGAAAACCGGGATCCCGTTCTGCTCCAACCGTAGCACCTGATGGTCAGGGCATGACCAAAACGCCTCTGGCTCGCGCGCCTCCGTCAGGCCCGTGATAAACGGCGAGCCCGGGGAATCAGCTGCCCAGGTCGACAGCTTCGACAACTGCGCGTGCAGGTTGGCTGCTTTAAGCGAGAGCGCGACAGCGTCCTGCTCGCAGGCCAGTAGGAACCCTGCGTCGCCCGCGATTGTGTTGGGCTCCGTCAGGTTACGCAGACATTCCACCTGGTGCGCAGCGTGCTTGCCGGACTGCGCGATCATGGACAGTACGTCGTCACTCTGGGAAGGAGCAAGCGTTGTGCGACTCTCCAGCACACTTAGTACGTTGGAATACACCTCAGTATCAGGCGGTAGAGGAACTCCGGGCGTCACCGCCTGACAGAAGTCGAACTCCAGGTTCCTGTTGGACGCCCCGGACCGGTCGCCGGGAACGACCCGTCCGAGCGCAACTATCGTGACCGACTCAGCAACTCTTTCGACGAAGACAGCCACGCACGGCTTGCCTCGCTTCAACGTGCGATACGGGTACGCGTCTAAGGCAATGGCGCCATCTTGCCGAAATGTTCGCCCCTGCATAGCCCGCTGAATTTGACCGGCGGCCTCGAAAATCGCGATCGTTGACAAAGACCCTCCCCTTACTCACGGTGCATGAATATTAACGCTATTACTCTGCGTCACCGCGTGAAGGTGACTGATCAAAGCTCGAGCGCTCCGCCATGGAGTCGGTCGCAGGACAGGTTTGAGGACGTTGCCGAGACGAAGGTGAAGCCGATGATACTGATGATCACTGTGATGGTCTGAACGAAGGAAGCGTCGGCCCGCCGATCGCCGTCGATGAGCTTGATATCTACGCCTTCCATCGGCACGTAGCCTTGTCTAATCCTGATCGGGTTGACAATTCAGGCGTGGATCGGGTCATCGAAGGCCGCCTGCTTCGACGCGCGGGCGCCCGTGGGTGTCTCGGGTGGGGACGCCGCGTTCGCGCAGTTTGTTCAGCACGGTGGTGTGGTTGACGCCGAGGTAGTCGCCGACGCGGGCCAGCGACCAGCCGAAGTTGTAGAGGTGGATGGCGTGGTCGACCTGATCTGGGGAGAGGCCGCGGCGGCGCATCGGCACGCCGTGCCGGTGGAAGATGTTGCTGACCGTTCGCCGTTCGATCCCGAACCGGTCACCGAGTTCGTACACCGTCGCGCCGGACCGGTAGCCGGCGATCCGCTGCTCGACCTGATCAGAGCCGAGTTGCCGGGCGCGGCCGGGGCGGTCGCGCTTCATCGACGGCGGCTCGGGGGTATCGAGGCTGGGAAGCTTCCTGCGGAGCTCTTCCAGAGCTCTGACCTGGTCTTTTGTGTTCGAGTAAGGTCCCCTAACCTCCACCAGTTCTCCGGGCGAGGAGTGTCTGCGGAAAGCGCAGACCTTCTCGCACTGTTGTGTTTTCTGGGGTGCAGCCCCCAGACCCCCAATCGTGGTTGCGTTGAAGGGGTAAGGGTTCGGGTAGCGACCCTCAAGTCCACAGCAGGTTTTGGGCAGGCATCGGACAACCCAGCTCGTGAAGGCTAGTAAGCGAGCTCTCCGATGCCGCCATCGACGCGCAGCACGGTGCCGGCCGTGTAGGAGGACTCGTCCGAGGCGAGATAGACGGCCGCCTTCGCCAGTTCGGTGGCCGTTCCCAGGCGGTGGAGGGGCACGGTCCGGCGGAGCTCCTCGTAAACGGCGGCTTGGCGCTCGGGGCCTAGCGGCGCGAACGCGTTGGTGACAGTCGGGCCCGGGCTCAGTCCGTTGACGCGGATACCCCGGTCCTTCAACTCATAGGTCAGTCCACGGGCATATGACAGCAGCCCCGCCTTAGCGGCGCCGTAGACCGTCGCGTTCTCGTGTCCGATGAAGGCGGAGACCGAACCGACGAGGATGACCGAGGATTGCCGCGAGAAAAGCGGCAGCAGATGCCTGATCAGGAAGAACGGCGACTTGAGGTTGGTGGCGACGAGCTTGTCGAACGCTTCCTCGGTCCATTCCGCGATCGGGAGATGGGTGATGTCGGCGGCGTTGCTCATCAGGATGTCGAGCTTGGGCCATTCCGCGCGCAGTCTCGCCGCGAGCGCTGCTTGGCCGGGTACGTCACCGGCGTCACTGACGATGGTCAGCAATGGACCCTCCAGTTGCCGGGCGGCCTCGTCCAGTCTTTTCCGCGAGCGGCCGGTGATCGCGACCGATGCTCCTTCGGCGAGGAATTCGCGGGCGGTTTCGAGGCCGATGCCGCTTGTTCCTCCGGTGATGAGTGCGTGCTTTCCCGCAAGACGACCCATTGGATTCATCTCCTTGTCCGGCGCCAGTGCGGCGCGTGGTTCGAAACTGTTGATGTGCTGCACCGTTGGTCTCAGATCGCGGTTCGGCCACCGTCGACGGCCACGGTCGTCCCGGTCACGTAACTGGCTCGGTCGCCGGCGAGGAAAGCGATCATGTGTGCCACTTCGGCCGGGTCGGCGGTGCGTTTGAGCGCGGTGGTCAGGCCCATGCCACCCATATCCGGGCCCATCGCCGCGACCACCTTCGAGGTGCGCATCGGGCCAGGGGCGACGGCGTTGACCCGCACGTTCGCGGGGGCGAACTCCGCCGCCCAGGTGCGGGTCAGCGATTCGACCGCCGCCTTGGTGGCGCCGTAGACAGCCATGCCCGGCATGCCGAGGCCGGCCGCGGTGGAGCTGACGTTGACGATGCTGCCGCCGCCGTTGGCGGCCATCTTCGGTGCGACGAGCGCGGTGAGCAGGAACACCGCACGCACATTGACCGCGAAGGCCACGTCGTAGCTCGCGATGTCCTGCTCGGTGGTCGGGCCGAACGTCATGACGCTCGCGTTATTGATCATGATGTCCACCGCCCCGGCGTCTTCGACCAGGCGTCGGACGGCCGCCGCGTCGGCCAGGTCTGCCGCGACGAAGCGCGCCGACCCGCCACCGACCGTGCGAAGGTCATCCACGACCGCGGCGCCGCGCCCCGGATCGGTGCCGGTGACGAGTGCCGTTCTGCCTGCCAATTCCACTGTTCGCCCTTCGTGTCGACAGTGCTCCGTCGACTTCTGTGCATCCGTTCAAGAAGTCGTAGAGTCGGAGACGTGACACGAACCGGACGCCCCCGCGAGTTCGACAAGGGCAAGGCCCTGGAGCGCGCACTCGAGCTGTTCTGGTCCCGGGGCTACGGGGCTACGTCGATCCAAGACCTCGTCGACACACTGGCGGTCGAGCGCGGCAGCCTCTACGGAGCGTTCGGGGACAAACGCCGCTTCTACCTTGAAGCCGTCAGGCTCTACTGGGAGGTGTACGAGCGGCGCCTGACCGCCGCGCTCGACGCTGCCCCGCTCCTCCCGGCGCTTCGCGAGATCCTGACCCACCCCGCGCGCCTGGACGAATTGATCTCCGACGTGGGGATACCGAACGGCTGCCTCGTCGGCAATACGACCGCCGAACTGGTACCGCACGACAGCGAAGCCACGGAAATCGTCGTCCGCTCCTACAGCCGGTTCACCGGCATCGTCGCCGACGCGCTGCGCCGCGCACAGGCGGCCGGGGAAGTCACCGACAACGCCAGCCCCGAGGCTCAGGCCCAGCTGCTGTTGTACGTCGTCCAAGGCCTCTCGCTCGTCTCGAGAGCAGGTCTCGACAGGAAGGCGGCGCTGGCCGCGGTCGACGCCGCGATCGACGGCTTACGGACGCGACCGGGAACGTCTTCACGAATCGGTGGTCTCCGGTAGCGCGGTCGTGCGGACACGGCAACCAGCGAGATGAGCCCGCACGGACCGCGATGTGACGATGAGGGCCTGAAACGCGGCGGTGTACCGAAGAACGACAAGCCGTTGGACGAGACCGTCGAGGCGGTGGCCGACGCCGGGTTCTTACCTCTGGGGGCGGCAGCATGACGTCGACGCGACAACAGCTCATCGACCGGCTCATCCGGCGATTCGATTACCACGATCCCGAATACACCCCCGACATCGCGGAAATCGTCAACCGTGAAATCGGGAAGAACGAGGGTGTCACCTATTCCGAGGCTCATGGGGGCATGTGGATCCTGTCCCGTTACGAGCACGTCAAAGCGGCCTTCAAGGACCACGAGACCTACAGTTCCGGCAGTGGCGTCTTCTTCCCTCGTGCGGCGGGGACGCCGAAGTTCTCGCCGATCGACTTCGACCCGCCGGAGCATCGCGCCCGCCGCAAGCTGATGTCCCCGCCGCTGCAACAGGAAAAGGTGCGGAACCTCGAGTCCGCCGTCGTCGAACTCACCGCCGGCATGATCGAGCCGATGGCCGATCGCGGGCACGGGGATTTCACCGCCGAGGTGTCGAAGCCGCTCGCGATCGGCGTGCTCGCGATCGCGCTCGGGTTGTCGGAGGCGGCACAGCACCAGATCCGGGAACTCACCACCACGCTGTGGGCGCGGCTTTCGAAGAACCCCGACATGACCGATTTCTGGTCGGAGTTCCGTCAGCTGGTGTCGGAAGAAGTCCGGCGGGCGACGGAAGAGCCGGGTGATTCCTACCTGTCACGGTTGGCCAGGCTCGAAGTGAACGGCGAGCCGCTCGCCGAGGAGACCCTTCAGTCGATCATCGTCTCGTATTGCATCGCCGGTCACGAGACCACGATGAACACGCTCAGCCGGATGTTGTGGTACCTCGGGGGAAATCCCCATCTCCAGGAACGGCTCAAAGCCGAACCGGACCTCATGCCGGTGGCGGCCGACGAGACCCTGCGCCGCTGGTGCCCCACCGATCGGTTCACCCGCGTCACCACCCGCGACGTGACGATCGCCGGAACCGCCATCCCCCGGGGCTCCCGGGTGGTCTTCCTCCTGGACGCGGCGAATCGTGATCCGGGGAAATTCCCCGACCCGGACACCTTTTCCCTCGACCGCGGGAATTCGCACCAGCACCTCAGTTTCGGGTTCGGCATCCACCATTGCATGGGCGCGCATCTGGCGAGGCTGGAGCTCAGGACCGTCTTAGGCGAACTGGCCCGGCATCCCGTCTACCACCTCACCGAAGAACCGGCCCGCCACTTCGAAAACGGCAGGCACATCGTGTTCGAACAGGTACTGGTCAAATTCGAAACCGGCTAAAAGGGGAAACAAGTGGAAACTCGACCCGCCCTCGACGGTCTGGTCCGGCTGACCAGTGGCCTGTGGGCTTCACAGACGCTGGTCGCCGCCGAAGACCTCGGCCTGTTCACCTTTCTGTCCGGCGGGAGCGCGACCGCGGCCGAGGTCGCGGCGGGGACCGGGATCGCCGAACGGCCGGCGGAGATCCTGCTCACCGCCTGCGCCGCACTCGACCTGCTGGAGACCGGCGGCGGCCGCTTCCGCAACACGCCGGTCGCCGAGGCTTACCTGGTCAAGGGAAAGCCGGACTACTTCGGCGACTACATCAGGATGCTCGGCCAGTACGCCAATCCCGGCTGGATGCGGGTCACCGAGGTGGTGCGGGCGAACCGGCCGTCCAGGCTGCTTTCCGGTGATCAGCAGGAGATCTTCGAGGAGCAGGCGCGACCGAAGATCTTCTGGGACGGCCTGTACCCGCTTTCGGCCGGTACCGCCCGGGTGCTCGCGGACGAGGTCGATTTCGGCGAGACGTCCAGCCTGCTCGACGTCGGCGGCGGAGGCGGTGCCTTCGCGATCGAATTGTGCCGGCGCTACCCCGGCCTGCACACCACGATCTTCGACCTGCCCTTCGTCTGTGAGTACACAGTGGACAGAATCGAGGAATCGAAACTGTCCGACCGGATCAGCCTGCGCGCCGGTGACTTCCTTCAGGACGCGGAACTGCCGTCGGGTCACGACGCGATCTTGCTCTCCATGATCCTGCACGACTGGGACGAAGCCAGTAACGTCTCCCTGCTGGCCAAATGTCATCGCGCGCTGCCGAGCGGCGGGCGGCTGATCGTGTCCGAGCTGCTGGTCGACGACGACAAGTCCGGTCCGGCCGACGCGGCGCTGATGAGCATGGCCATGCTGGTCGGGACCTGGGGACGCAACTACACGGCCGCCGAGTACCACGAATGGCTGCGTGCCGCGGGCTTCGAGGACATCCGCACGGTGCGGTTCCGGGCGCCGGGAGCCAATGGGGCGATCACGGCCAGAAAGCCCTGAGGGGCACCGGTAGGCCTCAAGCCCGGAAGTGCCGTGAAGGCCTCCTTCCCTACTTTCAAGGTAGGGAAGGAGGCCTTCACGGGCATTCGGGTCAGGCGGCTTCGGGTTCCCGCAGGATCTCCGTGACGTGCGCGGAGAGTGCGGCGACCGTCGGCTTCGCCCACAGGATCGTCGGCGGCAGGTCGAGCCCGAAACGGCGGCTCAACCGGACACGGAGACCGACGGTCATCACCGAGTCGACACCCAGCTCGACCAGCGGACGCCGGAGGTCGACGTCTTCGGCGGCCAGGTTCAGCTCGGCACCGACCTGCTCCCGGACCTCCTTGGTGATCAGCTCGTGAGCCTCTTCCTTCGGCAGGCTCGACCAGTCGACGTCCACCCCGTTGTCGGTTTCGCCCGCATCGGCGTCGATGGCGGCCAGATCCCGGAACATCGGGACCCGGGTGGTCCGCGCCGGCAGCGGCAGAACCCGCAGAACCGCCTGGTACGGCGTGTCGTATCGCTCGGCGAACGCCCAGGCGCGGAACGCCTCGGCCGCGGTGATCGCTTCGAGGCCGCGGGCGTTGGCTTCGAACATGGTGCTGGCGATGCTTTCCGACATCCCGACACCGAGCCACGACGTCCAGCCGATGCTGGTGGTCTCGGTGTGGCCGCCGGCGTTGCGGTGCGCGGCCAGCGCGTCGAGGAACGAGTTCGCCGCCGCGTAGGCGGTCTGCCCGGTGAGCCGGGCGAACTGGCCACAGGAGGAGAACAGGACGAAGAAGTCCAGCGTCCCCGGCGGGAACTGCCGGTGCAGCACCATCCCGCCCCGTGCCTTCGGGGCGAGTACGTCACGCAGGCCGTCCAGGTCCACCTTGTCCATCAGCGCGTCGTTGACGACACCGGCGGCGTGGATGACGCCGCGAATGGGCGGGAGTCCGTGCGCGGCCGGGTCGAGCGCCCTGGCGACGTCGCCTTCGTCGGTGATGTCCACCGAGACCGCGCGGACCGTGACCCCCGCCGCCTCGAGGGCGAGCACACTGTCGATCTGGTGCCGCGTCTGCGGGTCCGTGACGCCTTCCCACTCCGCGCGGGGCGGCAGTCCACGCCGTCCCGCCAGCAGGAGGCGACGGGCACCGCGGTCGGCGAGCCACTGCGCGACCTCGAGACCGAGACCGCCGAGACCGCCGGTGATCAGGTAGGTGCCGGTGGCCCGGCATTGGAGGCTGGACCCGTCCGACGGCCGCTCGATGGTGGTCAGGCGGGCGACCTCGGTGGCGCCGCCGGTCAGCGAAATGACGTCTTCGGTGCCGCCTGCGTGCCGGAGCAGTTCGAGCAGCCGCTCGGCGGTGTCCTCGCCCACCTCGTCGACGTCGATCGCGCCACCCCACAGTTCCGGGCGTTCACCGGCGGCGATCCGCGCGATACCCCAGAGCGGGCCGTGCGCGAGCGCTGCCTCGTCCTCGGCCCCGCGCACGCCCCGCGAAAGGGCCCAGACCTGCTGCGACGGGAACTCGTCACCGGCGATCGAGGCGATCTCGCTGATCCGCTGAACGGTCCGGATCACCGCCCAGCTCGCCCGTTCGGTCGCGGTTTCGAGTGTCTCGCCTTCGCGGATGAGCGAGGGCACGACCACGACCGCGCCCGGCTCCGACAGCAGCTGCTCGCCGAAATCGGCGGTGCAGTCGCAGTCCCGCGGCTGGTCGACATGCGGATTCGGCTCGCAGACCTGCGTCGTCGGCACACCGAGCGCTTCGAAGCGCGCGGCGAGGGCGCCGGTCAGCGAGGGGTCGCCGACCAGGAGGATCTGCCGCAGGTCGTGACTGGTTTCCGGGAGCTCCAACGGTTTCCAAGCGATCTCGTGTACGAGGTCGCGCGGGCCCGCCGCGGCGGCGCCGAGATGTTCCACCGCCGCGAACCGCAGTCCGGTGACCTCGCAGACGATCCGGCCGGTCTCGTCGGCGACCAGTACGTCGGTGGTGTCCCGCGGGGACCGCGGCGACCGGCGGCTGTGCACCACGATCTTCGCGGGCGGGACGCCGTCGAAGACGACCTTTTCGATCGACCTCGACATCCACAGCACCGGGGCGTCCTCGGGGGTCACCACGACCGCGCTGATGGTCAGCGCGCCGTCGATCACGTGCGCCCAGCTGGCCGCGTGCGGGGCGCCGGGCTCGATGGTCATCACCGCGAGCTGTTCGGAGTCCGTGCGACGCAGTTCGTCGAGGTCCCACGGGAACGCGTAGCCACCGACACCCATCCGGCGGAACATCGTGTCGACCTTCTCCCACGACCACTCCGGCAGCCGGTCGCGAAGGTCCGCGGTGTCGATCGTGCCTTCGGTGACGCGCACGCCGGGTTCGACCGCGGCCGTGGTGTGGGTGATCCACTCGTGTTCCTCACCGGCACCGCCGTCTTCGGCGAGACGGGTGGAAAGCCGGAGGGTGTTCTCCGAAGACACGATCTGCACGACCCGCGGCGGGACGACGGAAAGCGGTGTGCGCAGCACGATGTCGGTGATCGCCGCCTGCTTGCCGTCGCGGACCGCCGCTTCGGCGAACGTGTTGATGATCGACGCCGCCGGGGTGATCTCGACCCCGACCACCTCGTGGCTGAGCGGATACGGACGGCAGTCCATGTCCAGATAGGTCTGCCACACCACCCTCGCGGGCGACCCGCTGACGGCCATCTTCCCGCCGAGCAGGCTGTGCTTCTCGGGATCGTGCCCGCCGCCGACGCCGTTCGAGCCGACGGCCTCGTCGCCGAAGATCCAATAAGGACGGTGCTGCCAGGCCACGGCGGGAAGAGCGAGCAGCGGGGCGTCCGGATGCTCGGCCGTCCAGTCGAGGTCCGCGCCGTCGCAGTGCAGCTCGGCGAAGTTCGTCAGCAAGGTGCTGACCTCGTCCTGGTTGCGCCGCATGGTGAAGGCGACCTTCGCCTCCTCGACACCGAGGTGGTCGAGCGTCTCCTTGATCGAGTGGGTGACCACGGGATGCGACGACACTTCGAGGAACAACCGGTAGCCGTCCTCGATCGCCGCCGTCACGGCCTCCGCGCACCGGACCGGCTGCCGGAGGTTCGCCGCCCAGTAGCCGGTGTCACGGAGCGCGGCCGAACGGGCGTCGGCGAGCGCCGTGCTGTAGAGCGGGACGGCGGGGGCGCGCGGGGTCAGCTCGGCGGCCGCGGCGGCCACGGCCGCGACGACCTCGTCGACGTGCGCGCTGTGGAAGGCGATGTCCGTGTCGACCGTCCAGACCCCGATCCCGTCCGCCTGCCATTCCCCGGCGAGCAGTTCGACCTCGGCGTGGTCGCCGGAGATGACGGTCGAACCGGGGCTGGCGGAGATGGCGGCTTCGACCCCGGCGCGTCCGGACAGCCGCCGCTCGACCTCGTCGAACGCCAGCCCCACCATGGCCATCCCGCCACGACCGGCGAGCGGCTGCAGTGCCGCCGCTCGGCGGCAGGCGAACCGGGCGGCTTCCTGGACATCCAGCGCGCCGGCCACGACCGCCGCCGCGATCTCGCCGACGGAGTGACCGAGTACCGCGGCGGGCTCGGCGCCGTGACGGCGCCAGACCGCGGCGAGACCGATCTGGATCGCGAAGGTCATCGCCTGGACGTGCGAGGCACTCCACGGCCCGCCGTCCACAATGGCCTCACGTGGGGTCCAGCCGAGTTCGGCGCGGAACACGTCGGCGAGGGAATCGATCGCTTCGGCGAAAACGGGTTCGTCGACGAGCAGCTGCCTGCCCATGCCGGACCACTGCGCGCCATGACCGGAGAACACCCAGACGACCTTGCCGTCCGCGGCCGAAGGCACCCGTCCCTTGACGACGCCGGGCGAGGGCCGTCCGTCGGCGAGCGCGCGTAACCGCTCGGTCAGTTCGGCGGTGGAATCCGCCACGACCGCCGCGCGCTGCGCGAGGTGGGAGCGCCGCCGGGAGAGCGTGCTCCCGATCGCGGCGAGGGAAACGCCGGGGTTCGCGGCCAGCCAGTCCGCCGTGGTCGCGGCGAGCGCCCGCACTCCCCCGTCCGAAGCCGCGGACAGCGGGAACACCGACGTGCCCAGTTCCGCGGTGGCGCTCTTCAGCGCCTCGGGCACGGCGACCGGCGCCTCCTTCAGGATGACGTGGGCGATGGAACCACCGACGCCATAGCTGGAAACACCGGCGATACGCGGCTGTTCGCCACGCGGCCACGCCTGACGTCCGTCGACGAGCCGCAGCCCGGAACCGGCCCAGTCGAACTCGGGGTTCGGCTCGTCGTGCAGGCTCGGCGGGATTTCTTCGTTGCGCAGGGCGAGAATCGCCTTGATCACCCCGGCGATCCCGGAGCCCGCCTCGACATGCCCGATGTTCGGCTTCACCGAACCGATCAGGCACGGATCGTCGATCCGGTCCGCGCCGCCGAACACCGCCGCCAGCGCGAGGGCCTCCTCCCGGTCCCCGACCGGGGTACCGGTGCCGTGTGCCTCGACGTAGCCGACCGACTCCGGCGCGATCCCGGCCCGGCGGTAAGCCTGGCGCAACATGTGTTCCTGCGCTTCGCCGTTCGGCGCCATCATGCCGTCGGACTTGCCGTCCTGGAACACTCCGCTGCCCGCCACGATCGCCAGCACCTGGTCGCCGTCGCGGCGCGCGTCCGACAGTCGCTTGAGGACGACGACACCGGCTCCTTCGCCACGGCCGTACCCGTCGGCGTTCTTGTCGAACGCCTTGGACTTCCCGTCCGGCGCCAGCGCACCGGCGGCTTCGAGCGCGATGTTGAGCGTGGGGCTCGCCATGATGTTGACGCCGCCGACGATCGCGACCGGGGTCTCGCCGATCCTCAGGCTCTGGCAGGCCAGGTGCAGCGCGGTGAGCGAGCCCGCGCAAGCGGTGTCCACGGCGAGGCTCGGTCCGCGCAGGTCGAGGAAATACGAGATACGGTTGGCGATGCCGTAATAGGTCGTGCCGTTGACCGCGTACGCGCCGGTGCGGCCGACGTCTTCCAGCAGCCGTCGCCCGTAGTCGTTGGAGTTGGCGGCGACGAAGACACCGGTTTCGGTACCGCGCAGGAGATGCGGCGGCAGTCCGGCGCTGACCAGCGCCTCCCAGGCCAGCTCCAGCACGATGCGCTGCTGCGGGTCGAGGAAATCGGCTTCACGCGGGGAAATACCGAAGAAGTCGGCGTCGAATCCCTCGATGTCGTCGAGGAAGGCGCCCTTGCGGGTGGTCTTCCGGAGGATGTTGGTCGCCTGTGGACTGGCGGCCGCGTAAGACGACCATCTTTTCTCCGGCATCTCGCGCACGGAATCGCGTCCCTCGACAAGGAATTCCCACAACCTGTCCGGAGAGTCGAGGTCAGGGGCGAACCGGCAGCTCATGCCGACGACGGCCACCGCGTCTGTGAATTGCACGTCCTGGCTCAAGTCCCTGCTCCTCTTCGCATTACGACCCGGTCGCGTTGGCATCGCCTGCGGAGCGCGGGCTCGTTCGCCACAGCCGGGACTTTCGACCAGGCCATCTTTTGCCGCCGCCGTCCGTGCTGGCATCTCCTGTTTTGCCGGTACCCCCTCGGCGCGGCGCAGCGGTGGACTCCTCGCATTCGAGAAGAGGGTCTGAGCAGGTCAGGGCCCTTATCGTTCGGTCAAATCGAGTCGCCGCAAGCGTATGGAGGATCGGCATGCCGCACAGAAGTGCCGAAGGAACCGTTCCCTGGCCGCCGGATTTCGCCGCCAGGTACATCTCGGAGGGCTATTGGGAAGGCAGGCCACTCGCTTCGTTCCTGCGATCGGCGGCGACCGCGACGCCGGACGCGGTCTGTTTGGTCGACCGCGGTCTGCGGCTGACCTACCGCGAACTGCTGTCCCTCGCGGACGGTGCGGCCGCGAGGATGCGCGAGCTGGGGCTGCGCCCGGACGACCGGGTGGTGCTCCAGTTGCCGAACTGCTGGGAGTTCGTCGTCATCATGGTGGCGTGCCTCCGGCTCGGTGTCCTCCCGGTGCTGGCGTTGCAGGGCCACCGGAAGCAGGAGATCGCGACGATCACCGAACACGCCGGCGCGAAGGCGATCATCACCGCCGGTGTGGTCAAGGGGTTCGATCACCAGGCACTGGCGCACGAGGTCGCCAGGGAATCGGAGACCTGCGCACACGTTCTGGTGACCGCGGACAAACTTCAGGAGGGAAGCCTGAACCTCCGCGCGTTCCTGCGTCCGCTCGAGGACGAAGTCTTCGAACCCGCGGAGCCGGACGGCACGGACGTCGCGCTCTTCCTGCTGTCCGGCGGGACCACCGGCGCGCCGAAACTCATCGCCCGCACCCACAACGACTTCGCCTACCTCGTCAAGCGGGCCGCGGAGATCTGCGGCATCGGGCGCGACACGGTCTATCTGGCGGTCCTGCCGCTCGGGCACGGTTTCCCGATGACGTGGGTGCTCGCCTCGCTGTTCGCCGGTGGAAGGGTGGTCGTCACCGGTTCGCCGACGTCCAAGCGGAATTTCCCGCTGATCGAAGCGGAAGGCGTCACGATGACCTCGCTCGTCCCGGCGATCGCCCAGCGCTGGCTGGAGCACCGGGCCGTCGACACCACCCACGACCTCGGCTCACTGGAACTGATGCAGGTGTCCGGCTCCCGGCTCGCGGACGAGATCGCCGGCCGGATCGGCCCCGTGCTCGGCTGCACGCTGCAGAACGGCTACGGAATGGGCGAAGGGCTGATGTGCCTCACCCGCCCGGGAGATCCGGCCGAGGTCTTCTGCCGGACGCAAGGCAGACCGCTCTGCCCGGACGACGAACTGATGCTGCTCGGGGAAGACGGAGAACCGGTCGCCGACGGCGAGCCCGGCATTCTGTTCACCCGTGGCCCGTACACCATTCGCGGTTACTACCGGGCGGAAGAGCGGAACGCGACGGCCTTCCGGAACGGCTGGTACAACACCGGCGACATCGTGCGCCTGCGGCCGGACGGGAACCTCGTCGTCGAGGGTCGGGAGAAGGACGTCATCAACCGCGGAGGCGAGAAGATCTCCGCCGAGGAGATCGAAAACTTCGCTTACCGGGCCGGGGCGGGTCTCGCCGCGGCGGTCGCCATGCCGGATCCGGACCTCGGCGAGCGGATCTGCCTCTACAGCACCGGGAAGAGGCTCGATCTCGGCGCGTTGCGCGAGATGATGGAAGCCGCGGGCGTCGCGACGTTCAAGTTTCCCGAGCGGCTGGTCCACGTCGCGTCGCTGCCGATGACGGCGGTCGGGAAGGTCGACAAGAAGGCCCTGCGCGCCGACATCGCCGCCCGGATCGAAGCCGAGCGAGAAGCGGCCGAACTACGGGCGAGTTGACGAAAGGGAGCGTCCCCGCGAATTGCGGGGACGCTCCCTCAGCTGGGAAGGCCGTGAAGGCCTCCTTGAGGGACTCTGAGTCCCTCAAGGAGGCCTTCACGGACCTCACTTGTCGCGAGGAGTGTTCTGGTAGGCGGCGAGGCGCCATTCGCCGCCGTCGCGGACGACGGTCCACGAGGCGCGGATCGCGTTGTGGTCGGCGACCTCGGACTCTCCCTTGTACAGCACGCCGCCCTGCGTCAGGAGTACCGCGGAGTCGGCCGAAAGGAACCGCAGGCTGAGCGGCTTCCCCGTCACCTGCGTGTCCTTGTAGTTGGTGGCGTAGGCGTCCTTGAGGAACTTCCGGATCGCCTCCCTGCCGTCGGCGTAGCTGCCGGCGAGGATCATCGTGCCGTCTTCGGTGAAGACGTCGGCGAAGGCGTCGGCGTCGTGATACGCCCAGGCGGCGATCACCTTCTGCGTGAGCGCCGCGATGGCTGCCTTGTCCGCGTCGGTGACCTTGACGGTTTCAGTGGTCGTCATCAGGACTCTTCCCTTTCGTGGCCGGTCTCGGGCTTCGGCGGATCTCAGATGTAGAGGGTGTTCGGTTCGAGCCCGCACAGCACCCGGCCGTACAGCTCGTTGTTGGTGTCGGGGTGCATGAGCGCGTGCAGGTTGACCGCCTGGATGTCACGCGCGATGCGCTGGATCGGGACATCGGAGAAGATCGACGATCCGCCGCTGGCGTTGGCGAAGACGTCGATGGCCTCCTTGCTCCGCCGCACCGTCGCACCCATGTCGGCCCGCGCCTGTACCCGTTCCTCGAGCTTCCACTCGGTACCGTCCGCCGCCTTGCCGTCGACGAGCGACGCCAGCCGTGTCGCGTGGAACTCGGCTTCGTCGAGCTTCAGCGTCGCGTCGGCGACCTGGTGGTGGGTCAGCGGCGCTTCACGCTGGCTGTCGTAGGCGGTGTAGGTGATCTTCCGGTTCGGCAAGCGCTTGAGGAAGGACTCCTTCGCGGCGCGGCCGAGCCCGATGACACTGCCGACCGACGACGCGGCGGCGACCGGGAGCAGGGGTGCGCGGAAGATCTCCAGCCCGGCGTTGGTCACCGACGAGTACTGGCCCTGCAGGACCGCGGGCAGGCTGATGATCCGCTCGGCCGGGATGAAAAGGTCCTTGGCGACCGTGCTGACACTGCCCGAACCACGCAGGCCGACCGTGTGCCAGTCGTCGACGATCAGCAGGTCCGTCAACGGGACCACACCCATGACCGGGTACGGCTCCGCGCCGTCCTCGACGAGGACGGCGATGACGACCTGCCAGTGCGCGTGGCGCGCGCCGCTGATGAAGCCCCACTTGCCGTTGACGACCACACCACCCTCGGTGGGCGCCGCGATCGCCGTCGGGCTCAGCGTCCCGCACACCCGGATGTCGGGCCGGGCGAACACCTCGTCCTGTACCGCGTCCGGGAAGAGGCCGGTCATCCAGCTGGTGATCCAGCTGACCCCGGTCGTCCACGCCGCGGAACCCTCGGCACGGCCGAGCTCCGCGGCCACCTCGACGAGCGTGCGAGTGTCGGCTTCGAAACCGCCATAGCGCTTGGGAACCCTCAGCCGGAACAAACCGGCCTCGGTGATGGCTTCGATCGTTTCGTCGTGCAGGCGGCGGTTCTCTTCCGTCCACGCCGCGTGCTTCCGGAGTGTGGGCACCAGATCGGTGGCCCGCTGGACGAGCTGTTCGCGAGTCGGGCTCTCGGTGGTCGACACCATTTCCTCCAAGCTGTGGAACCGAGGTTGGCTGGTAGCGGGAGGACACCGGTCCTCGCGTGAACCTGTTCCGACGATCCCAGCACCGCCCCTCCGGGGCGTCTCCCTGATTGCGGCAGCTTTGAGGACGTGGGCCAACGGCTGCCGGAGTCACCATGTTCCTGCCGGAAAGGCCTTACGCCACACCGGTTTCCGAGATGCCCCGACCAGAGGAGAACGACACCATGGTGATCGTTATGACGCCGGACGCCACCGAAGAGGAGGTCGAGGCGATCGTCACCCAAGTGGAATCCGCCGGCGGCGAGGCCTTTGTCAGCCGCGGGGTGAGCAGGACGATCATCGGGCTGATCGGCGACGTCGACCAATTCGAGACGCTGAACCTCGCCAGCCGCCCTGGAGTCGCCAAGGTGACGAGGATTTCGGCCAAGTACAAGCTGGTCAGCCGGGAGCACCGGCCGGAGGGCCGCTCGACCGTCGAGGTCGGCGGTGTCCCGATCGGACCGCATACGATGACGCTGATCGCCGGGCCGTGCGCGGTGGAATCGGCGGAGCAGACCCTCGAAGCGGCCGTGATGGCGAAGGACGCCGGGGCGACGCTGCTGCGGGGCGGCGCGTTCAAACCGAGGACGTCGCCTTACGCGTTCCAGGGGCTCGGGGAACGCGGACTCCGCATCCTGGCGGACGTCCGGGCGGAGACGGGGCTCCCGGTGGTCACCGAGGTCGTCGCGCCGCAAGACGTCGGCGTGGTCGCCGAATACGCCGACATGCTGCAGGTCGGGACCCGCAACATGCAGAATTTCGCGCTGCTGCAGGCAGTGGGGCGGGCAGGCAAACCGGTGCTGCTCAAACGCGGTATGAATTCGACCATCGAAGAATGGCTGATGGCCGCCGAATACATCGCTCAGCGGGGCTGCCTCGACATCGTCCTGTGCGAACGTGGGATCCGTACCTTCGAGACCTCGACCCGCAACACCCTGGACGTCTCCGCGGTACCGGTGGTCCAGCACCTCTCGCATCTGCCCGTGATGATCGACCCGTCGCATTCCGGCGGTCGCCGTGACCTGGTGCTGCCGCTGAGCCGCGCCGCGATCGCGGTGGGCTCCGACGGGGTCCTCGTGGACGTGCACCCGCGTCCGGAAGAGGCGCTGTGTGACGGGCCGCAGGCCCTGATGGCCGAGGATCTGCAAGAACTTTCGGGAGCGATCCACGCGCTGGCCGCCCTGATGGACCGGCGGCCGTCGGCGGCGCCCCGGCGCTATCTGCGCGCCAGCTGAGCCGACCGGCCGAGAGCCGTTCCCGTTCCGGAAACGGCTCTCGGCCGGTTCTCTCGAAGTACGGCCTCAGGTGAGGCGGACGGGCAACGTCCGGTGGCCGTTCATGATGAACGTCGGCAGCGGACGGAGTTCACCGGGCTCGACGGCGAGGGAAAGACCCGGGAACCGTTCGAACAAAGTGGACAGACCGATCGTCGCGACGGCACGGGCGATTCCCGCGCCGAGGCAGAAATGCGGGCCGTGCCCGAACGAGAGGTGTTCCTTGTTCTCCCTGGTGATGTCGAATTCGCCGGCGGTGTCCCCGTGGACCTCCGGATCCCGCCCGATCGCGCTGTAGTTGACCAGGATCGCGTCACCACGGGGGATCGTGACCCCGTCGAGTTCGATGTCCTCCACCGCGTACCGGAGGGGCAGATGCGCGAGCGGCGACTCGACCCGCAGGGTCTCGTCGATGACCTCGTCCCAGGAGATCTGCCCGCCCGTCACCAGTGCCCGCTGTTCGGGATGGGTGAGCAGGGCGGTGATGGCGTTGTCGAAGAAGTTGATCGTGGTCTCCGAACCGGCGCCGAGGATGGCGAAAATGGTGTCGGTCAATTCCTCTTCGGACAGTCGCGAACCGTCCTCGTCCCGCGCCGCGATCAGGTCGCTGGTGATGTCTTCGGCGGGCTCTCGCCGTTTGGCCGCGATCAGTTCGGCCATCGCGCCGCGCCAGCCCGCCAGCACCGACTGCGCCTGTTCGGGGGTCACGGTGGTGTCGACCATCATGTCGATCACCTTGGCGGTCTTCACCCTGGCGTCGTCCGACATCCCGATCAGGTCGGCGACCAGCATCGCGGGCAGCGGGTAGGCGAACCGCTCGCGCAGGTCGACGACCTCCCCGGCGGGTACCGCCTCCAGCGCGGCGATCAGTCCTCGCGTGAGTTCGGCGATCCTCGGCTTGATGGCTTCGGTGCGGCGACGGGTGAACGCGCTTCCGACCAGTTTGCGCAGCCGGACGTGGTCCTTGCCGTACGCGGTCACCATGTTGTCCATCGCGATCCAGCTGATCATTTCCCAGTCCGGCGGGATCTGCCCGTTGATGAAGGCGGGCCAATGGTTCCTGGCGCTCTTGGTGACCCGCGGGTCGGATAGCACGCGTTTGATCACCGAATGGCTGTTGAGCGACCAGACCACGACCCCACCGGGAAGCTCCACCTGGGTCGCCGGCCCCTGCTTGCGCAGCGCGGCGGCTTCACCGTGGATGTCGGCCCCGGTGACATCTAGTGCGACTGGGCAACGGTTCTCCATGAAAATCTCCCTCGAGGACTCCATAGGCACTGAAAGACGACTCCGGCGGCCGACCGGTTGGACGAGTCAGTTCCGCGGGAAGGAGATCCTCGTGGACTACCTCGCTGTCGTGGATCGTAAGTGAGGAAACCCTTGTGTTAGAAGACTTTCAGCGGGTATACGCGGCACTCGGCACGTTCGAAGACCCAGGCCGTGAGGAACGCCCGGCGAGGGCGTGCGAAACGGGTGGCGGCCGCCGGGAAACGCTCACGGGTTCCGTGGTCGTTGGCCGCGTGACCTGGCGAGGGTCCGGACCGGCTGCCGGAAGCCGGAGACGGGGAGCTGGTGTCCACAAAGGACACTTTTGGGCAGGCAAGTGCCCGACTTGGGCAGTATGCGCAGTTTTCGGCCGGTGGTCGTGAGTGGTAAGTAGTGTTCTATTGAGGGGTAAGGCAAATGTGGCGTGTCCCGGCACGGGACTGGACTGACCGACGGACGCCGGACCGTGCCCCGGCGTCCACAAGGGACACTTTCCCAAAGAAGAATGTCCAACTTGGGTGGTTTGCGCGGTTTTGGATGGGGGTCGTGAGTGGCAATGAGGGTTCTAACCCTATTCGCCACTCACGACCCCACGCGGAACCGCACATAGCGCCATCAATCGGACACCAAGTCTCCGAAAAACGTCCCCTTGCGGACAGTCACGCGACACCCCCACCTCAGCGGGGAGCTCCTCGCCTGCTACCGGACAGTGAGCCGATCACGCCATATTCGCCTTGCCCCTAAATAACCCGAATCGCCACTCACGACCCTACCTGAAACCGCACAAACAGGCCTGAATCAGACAAGGAGCAGCCCGCCAGCATCCCTTATGGACAACCAAAGACGCGCCGAGCCCCAGGAGGGCGCACCCGACTACAACCAAGGTGGCGAAGGCCTCCTTCCCTACCTTCAGGGTAAGCAAGGGGGCCTTCACGGCAACGAGGCGATCACGCCACCCCTCAAGAACTCATGTCGCGAAAGCCCTGTCCTAACCGGGGAGGCGAGCGGGTTCGGGCACCGGGAAACAGTTCGCGAATCCGGCCACCGCCGCGACGTCGCCCTCCACCGTGACGTCTCCGTCGTCGATGGCGTGATCGAGCCCGCGGCCTTCGAAGACCACCGTCCGCAACGCCTCCACCGAGGCGGTCACCACCGCGTCCGGCCGGTCCGAAGTGCCGTATCCGATCTCGAGGGTCCCGGCAGCGACCTGGGCACGCACCGCGTGCTGCCCAAGGTACAGCTGGCAGTCCACTTCGAGGCCGCCCGCCGAGGCCGGATCGAACATCGTGCGCATCGCCAGCACCAGTGAATCGAGGGACAGCGGGGCGCGTTCCGGCATGAGCGGCGACCTGGCCGCCCAGCGGCCGAGTGCCAGCAGGGCGGGTTCGAGCTCGGCGCCCCATTCGGTCAGTTCGTACACTGTGGACGCCGCGGGCGGCGGCAGGGTGCGCCGTCTCAGGATGCCCGTCTGCTCCAGTTCACGCAGTCGCTGGGCGAGCATGGTCGGGCTCGAGCCCGGCAGGCCGGCCCGGAGGTCGGTGAACCGTTTGGGACCCAGCAGCAACTCGCGCACGATCAGCAACGCCCATCGTGACCCGACCAGGTCGAGCGCGTGCGCGGTGCCGCAGCCGTCGAAGTATTCGCGTGTGACCACCACGGTTTCACTATAACCACACCATCGAGTAGCGTCACCGTAGTTGATAGTCAGTTTTCCGTACTTTACGATACGGTTATCTTCAGCACCGACCAAGGGAGAGCGATCGTGAGCACCGTCATCTCGGCGGATGGAACCGCCATAGCCCGCACCCGCATCGGGCAAGGACCGCAGGTCGTACTGGTCGACGGCGCGCTTTGCCACCGCGGAGCCGGTCCGCTCACCGGGGTGGCGGAGGAACTGAGCACGCGGTTCACCGTCACCACCTACGACCGCCGAGGCCGAGGGGAAAGTGACGGCGCCGGCGTCGTCGCCGAGTCCGCACTCGAACGGGAACTCGAGGATCTCGCCGCGGTGATCGCCGACACCGGCGGCCCGGTGGCGTTGTTCGGCATGTCCTCTGGCGGGGCGCTGGCCCTGCGGGCGGCGAGCGGGCAGCCGGTGACCGCGGTCGCCGTCTACGAACCGCCCTTCTACCCGAGCGACGAACAGCAGGAAAGCGCGCGCCGCTATTACGGCGAACTCCTCGGGCTGATCGCCGCCGACCGCTCCGGCGACGCCGTGGCGCTGTTCCTGGAACGGATCGGCTCACCGCGGGAGATGATCGACCAGATGCGCGAGTCCCCGATGTGGTCGGGCCTGACCGCCGTCGCGCCGACACTGGCCCACGACTCGGCCATCATGCGTGACGCCGAGCTCGGCTCGGCCGTTCCGGCCGATTGTCTGTCCACAGTGGATATCCCGGCACTCGTGCTGTACGGCGCCGACAGTCCCGGCTGGATGCTCGACGGCGCGCAGGAGGCGGCCAAGGTCCTGCCGCGTGGTGAGCAGCGGACACTGGACGGCCAGAACCACGACGTTTCCCCGGCCGCGCTCGCTCCCGTTCTCGCCGACTACTTCTCCCGCAACGGCTGACGTTCCGCCTTTCGCCGGTGCGCGACCCTGATCGCGTTGAAGAGCGCCAGCAAGGTCAACGTGGCGAAGACGCCGATCGTGATGGGGATCAGGACGCCGGGCGTACTGCCGGTGATCCCGCCGATCACGATCGGGGAGAGCACGCTGCCGAGCATGCCGCAGCCGAGGATGGCGGCGTTCGTCGACTGTGCCGAGGACGGCGCGATCCTGGCCAGCCAGGCCATCACCATCGGGAGCACCGGGCCGAGCGCGAATCCGGCGAGGCTGTAGCTGAACGGCGCCAAGATCGGTGACGTGGCGCTGAAGAGGGCGAGGACGGCGAACCCCGTGCAGACGAGCACCACGCGCGGCGGTGACATCCGGACGGTAAGCACGGGAATCACGAGCCTGCCCAGTGTCGAACCCGCCCAGAAGCCCGCGTCGATCTGCGCGGCCGCGGCAACCGAGTATCCGACGCCGACGAGATAGGTGCTCTGCCAGGCGGAAATGCCTGTCTCGGTCGAGGCGTACACGAGGCCGATGGCGGCGAAGGCCACCAGGATCGGGAGGCCGCGGCGCAACCGTCCACCTGGGACGGTGTCCTCGTCGGTGCCGTCCGGATCGGTCAGCAGGGAGGCGCAGTCACGCACTTGCCAGCACAACAGGATGAGCACACCGATCGCCGAGAAGACGAAAGGCAGGTTCGACGGCCCGACCGTTCCGATCAGGAGCGGACCGGCGACGGCGCCGACCCCGAAGACGGCGTTGAGGATGCTCAGCTTGATGGCGCTGCGATCCCCGAAACCCTTGGCGAAAGCCGTGTTCAGCAACACCACGAGACCACCGAACCCGGTACCCGCGATCAGCGCCGTGATCAGCAGCATCGCCCACGAAGTGGCCAGCCCCATCAGTATCGCGGCGCTGCCGATGACGAGCACCAGGACGGTGATCGAGCGGCGCGGCGGCAATCGGCGGGCGGCGATCCCGAAGAGCAGGGTCGACAGCAGGGAGCCGGCGTTGAAAACGCTGATGAGTTCGCTTCCCGCGGCCGGACCGAGCTGGTAGACCGCCCGCAGCTGCGGCAAGGCCGCGCCGAGGCCGGCGAACAGCGCGCCGAGCAGGACGAACAAGGCGTAGGCCAGCAAGGTCTGCCGGAGGCCCGGCCCCGGACTGCCCGGCGGACTGGACGGCGGGGTCGGGCTTGCCTGCTCGCCGATGATCAGATTGCTCACGACCTGGCCTCCTGTGCCGAGTGCGCTCCCGCGTCGATCCACTGAGCCTTTTCTTCGTTGGCACGCCCAGCGTCAGCCACCCGGGAAAGTGGCCTTCTCCGAAAGCGCCGACTTCGCCGACGACATGAAAAATTCATGTCGACGCGGTGGCTCGATCACTGGCTGTGACCACGTCCGGAACAGCACACTGAACGCGTTCGTGTGCGCTGGATGCGTGAGCCGACGAGGAGGCGTGTGCCGATGTCCGGATCCCGGCGATCGCCGGCACGGTCTGGCGGCGCGAGCGGCTCGCAACCCAGAAGACGTTCTCCACTGTGGCCCGGTGAAAGCCTGGAAAAAGCTCCGGTGGTGGGTCTTTCGGTCACCACCCGATTCACGGATTGGAGACTTCGATGACCGTCGCGTCCATCCAGGAGGCCTTCTCGGCCCGCGCACGAGCCCACCCCGACGCCGTCGCGGTGCGGTCCGGCGACACGGCCGTCACCTACGCTGAACTGGACGCACGGGCCGCGCGGCTGGCCGGCAGGCTCCGTGCCCTCGGCGTCACCGCCGAAACCCCGGTGGCCGTGCTGATGGACCGGTCGCCCGACCTCATCGTCGCCCTGCTCGCCGTGCTCAAGGCGGGCGGCGCCTACCTGCCGTTGCACAGCGCGTACCCGCTCGACCGGATGCAGTGGATCGTCGACGACATCGGCGCGGGGATCCTGCTCACCGACACGGCGATGAGCGGCGGCGAGCTGCCCGTCACCGACGAGGTCATCGTGGTCGACCGGGAACCGGCGGGGGAACAACCCGGCGAAGCCCCGCTTCCCGGCGCGGACGAAGACCGGCTGGCCTATGTCATCTACACCTCGGGATCGACGGGCAGGCCGAAGGGGGTCGAAGTCACCCATCGTTCCGTGCTGAGTCTTCTCGGCGATTCCTGCTGGGATTCCTCGGTCCACGGACGGGTACTGATGGTCGCGCCCTACGCGTTCGGCGTGTCCACCTTCGAGGTCTGGGGACCGCTCCTGCGCGGCGGTGAGGTCGTGCTCGCCCCGCCGGGGACCTTCGACCTCCAGGCGGTGCGGCGGATCCTCGCCGCGGACGTCGTCACCTCGGTGCATCTGACCGCGGGTCTTTTCCGTGTGGTCGCCGAAGAAGCGCCGGAATCGCTGGCCACGGTCAAGGAGGTCATGACCGGCGGGGACGTCGTCTCGGCGACCGCTGTCCGGCGGGTACTCGAAGCCTGCCCCGGGATCAGGGTGCGGATCATGTACGGCCAGACCGAAACGACGTTGTTCTCCACCTACGCCACCTTCGACGCCCCGGAGGAGGTCACCGGGACGGTCCCGATCGGCCGCCCGATGGACGACACCCGGACCTACGTCCTCGACGGCGACCTGCGGCCCGTTCCCGACGGCGAGATCGGCGAGCTGTACGTGGCGGGCGCCGGAGTCGCGCGCGGCTACGCGGGCCGCCCCGATCTCACCGCCGAACGTTTCCTGGACGATCCGTTCGGTGCCACTGGCGAGCGCATGTTCCGTACCGGGGATCTGGTCCGGGTCGGTGAGGGCGGCGGGCTGGAGTTCTCCGGACGGACCGACAGCCAGGTGAAGATCCGCGGTTTCCGGGTCGAGCTCTCGGAAATCGAGGCCGCGCTCGGCAGGCACCCCGGTGTGGCCCACGCCCTCGTCGTCGGCGCCCGCGAGAACGGCGAGCGCAGGCTGGCCGCCTATGTCGTTCCCGGCCCCGGCGGGGTGGATCTGGCCGAGCTTCGCGCTCACGTCGCCGAAACGTTGCCGGACTACATGGTTCCTTCGTCGTTCCAGTCACTCGACGCGCTGCCCGTGACGGCGAACGGGAAGATCGACCGGGCCGCCCTGCCGGAGCCGGTATTCGGTGCGGACAACGGATACCGGGCGCCGCGCAACCCGGTCGAAGAGACGCTGTGCGGCATCTTCGCCAAAGTGCTCGGCACCGAACGTGTCGGCCTCGACGACAGCTTCTTCGACAACGGAGGCCAGTCCCTGCACGCCGCCCGGCTCGTCCTGCGGATCGAAGGCGAGCTCGGGGTCCGCGTCACGGTCGCGGAACTCTTCGACCTCCCGACGGTCGCGCTGCTCGCCAAACACGTGGCCGAGCTGACGGCCGAAGACCAATGACGGGCAACCACAAGGGGAACAGCCACATGTCCACCTTCGACGACCTGACGGTCGACCACGTGAAGTTCTACACCGCCGACGCCGGCGCCACCGCCGCTTGGCTGGCCGGGGGTTTCGGGCTCGCGCCGTACGCGGAGTCCCACGCGGACGACATCCGCCTGATCGCGGTCGGCCGGAACGACATCAGGCTGGTCATCGCCGAACCCCGCGCCGACGGTGAACCCGGTTCGTTCTACCTCGCCCGGCACGGCGACGGCGTCGGGGACATCGCGCTGGGTGTCCCCGACGCGGCGGCGGCCTTCGACGACGCCGTCGCCAGGGGGGCACGTCCGGTGTCCGGCGTCACCGAAACCGACGGCATCGTCACCGCGACCATCGGCGGGTTCGGCGACCTCACCCACACCTTCGTCCAACGACCCTCCACTGTGGACGCACGGGTGCTGCCGGGGTTCCGCCCGATCGAGGGCGAGGGCGCGGCGGACGTCGACCTCGGGCTGGTCGACCACTTCGCCGTCTGCGTGCCCCCGGGACAGCTGGAGCCGACGGTCGCGTACTACGAACAGGTCCTGGACTTCCGGACGGTCTTCACCGAGAAGATCTCCGTCGGCGCGCAGGCCATGAACTCGAAGGTCGTCGAAAGCCGTTCGGGCGCCGTCACCTTCACCGTGATCGAGCCCGACATCAGCCGCGCGCCGGGGCAGATCGACCGGTTCCTCCGTGACCACGGCGGGGCGGGTGTGCAGCACGTCGCGTTCACCGCCAACGACATCGTGCGCGCGGTGGACGCGATCGGCACCAACGGAATCGGCTTCCTCAGCACCCCCGAGTCCTACTACCGCAGGCTGGGCGACCGGCTCTCCCCCATCGGCCACACGATCGACTCGTTGCGGCGGCTCTCCATCCTCGTCGACGAGGACCATGACGGCCAGCTGTTCCAGATCTTCGCCAAATCCGTGCATCCGCGCAACACCTTCTTCGTCGAGATCATCGAACGGCTCGGCGCCCAGACCTTCGGCAGCGGGAACATCCAAGCGCTCTACGAGGCCGTGGCCGACCAGGAGTCCGCCGACCGGGCCGTCGGCGAGACCGCCGCGTGACACACCTCGAGGAGGTTCACGAAATGTCCGAAGTGGACGAAAAGGCACCACGCCGCTACCCGCTTTCCCTTACCCAGGAGTTCCTGTGCGGTTTCGACGACAACGTCGAAGCCGACGAGGGGCCGTTCGGCCCGCGGTATCACAACGTCCGCGGCTGGCGGCTGCTCGGCTCGATCGACGTCGCGCTGCTCCGTGCGGCGCTCGGTGACGTGGTCGGCAGGCACGAGGCACTGCGTACGGTGATCAACCGGCCATCGAGCGACCGGTACCAGGAGGTGCGCCCGCCCTCCCCCGCCGAACTGGAAGTCGTCGACATCCCCGGCACCGGTTCGGAGCACCGCGTCGAAGAGTTCCTCCGCGAGGTGGAGGCGGGGACGATCTCGGCGAACCGCCCGCCGCTCGTGCGGGCGGTGCTGGGCAGGTTGTCCGACGAGGAGTCCCTGTTCGTGCTCGTCGGGCACCACATCGGCACCGACGGCTGGTCGATGCGACTGCTCATGCGGGATATCGCCGAGTACTACGGCGCACGGCTCGAAGGGCGCGATCCCCGGCTTCCCGAGGTTCGTCAGTACCGGGAGTTCGCTGTCGCGCAACGGGAAGCGAGCACGTCGAAGGCGCATGAGCGTTCGCTCGCCTACTGGCGGGACAAGCTGCGTGACGCGCGCCTGCTCGGCCTCCCCGCGGACGCCGTCGTCACCCCCGGGCCGGACAAGGTGACCTCGACCTACCGGTTCGTGCTGGACCCGGTCCTGACCGAGGCGACCGTACGACTCGCCAGGAGTTCCCGCGCGTCGGCGTTCATGGTGCTGCAGACCGCCTACAACGTCCTTGTCGCGCGCCGGACCTCGGCGACGGACATCGTCGTGCCGACCATCACCTCGGGCAGGCTCGACGAACGCTTCGAGGAGACCGTCGGCCCGTTCTTCAACTTCCTGCCGCTGCGGACCGACCTCGGCGGCTGCGAAACCCTGCGCGATGTCCTCCAGCGCACCCGCGCCACCTGCATCGAGGCACAGGTGAACGACCTCCCCTTCGCCCATCTCGTCGCGGAGGCCCCGGAGCTGCCGAGCACCTTCGCCACGCCGGGGGTCGCAGTCAGCGCGCTGCAGGTCTTCCAGCACCCGTTCGGCGCCGACGGCGAACTCGGGGCCACCGCGAAGTATTCCGAGGTGCGCCACCGCATCCTCGGCCAGGAGGTCTCCTCCGACATCCCCAACGGGATGCTCTGGACCCTGGACGTCGACGCGGAGCACGGGATCTTCGGCAGCGTGAAATACGACCGGCAGGAATTCCGGGAGGAGACCGTGGCCGGCCTGGTCGAGCAGTTCCGCGCGATTCTGTCCACTGTGGTCACGGACACCGACGCGCCGCTCGCGGAAGAGGCGCGATGAGTACCGAACCCGCCGCCAACGCCCGCAAGACCCGCCCGCTGACCGGTGACGAATACCTCGAGACGCTGCGGGACGGGCGGGAGGTGTTCATCTACGGCGACCGGGTCAAGGACATCACCAGGCATCCGGCCTTCGCCAATCCGGCGAGGATGACGGCGCGGCTCTACGACGCGCTGCACGATCCGGAACGCCAGGCGACGCTCACCGCGCCGACCGACACCGGGAGCGACGGGTTCACCCACCGGTTCTTCCGCACCCCGCACAGTGCCGAAGACCTGATCGCGGACCAGGCCGCGATCGCGGGCTGGGCGAGGATCAGCTACGGCTGGATGACCAGGACACCCGACTACAAGGCGTCGTTCCTCGGCACCCTCGGGGCCAACGCCGACTTCTACGCGCCGTTCACCGACAACGCTCACCGCTGGTACCGGGAAACGCAGGAGAAGGTGTTGTTCTGGAACCACGCCTTCGTGCATCCGCCGGTCGATCGCAGCAAACCGCCGGACGAGATCGGCGACGTGATCGTGCATGTGGAGAAGGAGACCGACGCGGGGGTCGTGATCAGTGGCGCCAAAGTGGTGGCGACGGCCTCGGCGATGACGCATTACAACTTCATCGCGAACCAGGGCATGCCGGTCAAGGACAAGCGGTTCGCGCTCGTCGCGACCGTTCCGATGGACGCGCCGGGCGTGAAACTGATCTGCCGGACCTCCTACGCCGCGACCGCAGCGGTGATGGGCAGCCCCTTCGACTACCCCCTTTCGGCGCGGATGGACGAGAACGACAGCATCCTCGTCTTCGACAAGGTGCTCGTGCCGTGGGAGAACGTCTTCGTCTACGGGAACATCGGCAAGATGCAGATGTTCACCGGGCATTCCGGGTTCAACGAGCGCGCGATGTTCCAGGGGTGCACCCGGCTCGCCGTGAAACTCGAATTCCTGGCGGGCCTGCTTTTCGAGGCGTTGGAGCTCACCGGTTCCAAGGACTTCCGCGGCGTGCAGACCAGGATCGGCGAAGTGCTGGCGTGGCGGACGTTGTTCCAGGGGCTGTCCGACGCGGCCGCGCGGAATCCGGTGCCCTGGAAGAACGGTGCCGTGCTGCCGAACCCGCAGTACGGAATGGCTTACCGCTGGTTCATGCAGATGGGGTACTCCCGCATCAAGGAGATCGTGATGCAGGACGTGGCCAGCGGGCTGATCTACCTCAATTCCAGTGCCGACGACTTCCGCAATCCGGAGATCCGCGGTTATCTCGATCGTTTCGTTCGTGGGTCGAACGGGACGGATTCGGTGGCCAGGGTCAAGGTGATGAAACTGCTCTGGGACGCCATCGGCTCGGAATTCGGGGGCAGGCACGAACTGTACGAACGCAACTATTCGGGAAACCACGAGAACACCCGGATCGAGCTGATGATGTCGCAAGTCGTCTCGGGGCAGGTCGACGGTTACCGGGACTTCGTCCGCGAATGCCTGGCCGAATACGACCTGGACGGCTGGACCGCTCCCGACCTCTCCTCCTTCGACGAGCTGAGACGGACGAGCGCCGATTTCCTCCAGCGGTGATCACTTGATCGCCGCCGGGCCGTGCCCCAGAGAAAGGAAGGTTGATGGACGCAACAACACCGACGGGCAATGCGCCCGTCTTGGCGGGGCGGAAGGAATGGTTCGGGCTACTCCTGCTCGCGCTGCCGACCCTGCTGATGTCAGTGGACTTGAGCGTACTTGTGCTCGCGACCCCGCACATCACGGCGGATCTCGCGCCCAGCAGTACCGAACAGCTGTGGATCTTGGACATCTACGGCTTCCTGCTCGCCGGTTTCCTGCCGACGATGGGCGCGCTGGGCGACCGGATCGGCAGACGCAAGATCCTGATGTTCGGCGCCGCGGCGTTCGGGATCGCGTCACTACTGGCGGCGTTCTCGGTCAGCAGTGAGATGCTGATCGTGTCCAGGGCGCTGCTGGGTATCGCGGGCGCGACCTTCGCGCCTTCGTCCTTGGCGCTGCTGAGCAACATCTTCCAGCACCCGAAGCAGCGGTCCGCGGCCATCGGGATCTGGATGGCCTGTTTCATGGGCGGTTCGGTGCTCGGACCCATCGTCGGCGGCTTGATGCTGTCGAGCTTCTGGTGGGGTTCGGTCTTCCTCCTCGCCGTGCCGGTGGTCCTGCTGGTGCTCATCGCCGGCGGCTCGGTGCTGCCGGAGTTCAAGGCACCGGGCGGGCGGAAGGTCGATCTCGGCAGTGTCCTGCTCTCGCTGCTCGCGATCCTGCCGCTCATCTACGGCGTCACCGAGGTGGCCCGCGAGGGCTGGAAGCCGCTGCTGGTCGGTTCGATGGTCATCGGCCTGGTCTTCGGCGCGCTGTTCATCGCGCGGCAGAAGCGGCTCGCCGACCCGATGATCGACCTCGGCCTGTTCTCCCACCGGGTGTTCCGCTCGTCGTTCATCCTGAGCCTCGGCGGTGGCGCCATCCAGGGTGGCGGGCTGCTGATGGTGAGCCTCTACCTGCAGACCGTGGTCGGGCTCACCCCGCTGGCCGCCGGTCTTTGGCTGGTGCCGACCGGATTCGCCATGGTGGTCGCCATCATGCTCGGCAGCGGGATCGGAAGGCAGATCCGGCCGGCCTACGTGATGAGTGTCGGCCTGCTGATCGCCGCCATCGGCTACGGCCTGCTCACGCAGGTTTCGGCCACCGGTGGCCTGACGCTCACCGTGATCGGGTTCGCGCTCGCGATGGCCGGCATCGGGCCCGGCACCGCGCTCGGGTACGAGCTGATGATGGGCAACACGCCGCCGGACAAGATCGGCGCGGCGTCGGCGTCCATGGAGATGGGCGGGCAATTCGGTGTGGCGGCGGGTATCGCGCTGTTCGGCACCGTCGGTACCGCCGTGTACAGCAACCAGGTCGAGGTGCCGCCCGGAGCGGACGCGGCACGGGAAAGCATCACCAACGCCCTCGCCGTCGCGCCGGGGCTCGGTGAACCGGCCGGTTCGCAATTGCTCGAATCGGCGAGGAGCGCGTTCACCAGCGGTTTGAACGTGGTCGCGATCGTCGGCGCGGTTTTGTTCGCGCTTTTGGCTACGCTGTGCATCAAGTCGTTCCGGCAGATCCCGCCGCTCTCTCACCAAAGCCCCGGTGGCGACGGGCAGGGTGGCGCGCCGGAAACGGAAGAAACCGCCACCGGAGAAGGCTCCGACGCCGGGACATCCGTTCTGGCCAAGGACTGAAAGTTCGACGAAAGGGACAGGAAATGATCATCGTCGCGGGATACTTCCAGATCGACGCGGCCGACCGGGACAAATACGTGCAGCTGCACCAGGACGTCATCTCGCGTGCCCGGAAGTTCGACGGCTGCCTCGACTTCGCCATCACGGCGGACGCGGTGGACCCGGGCCGGGTGAACCTGTTCGAGCGCTGGGAATCCGACGAGGTGCTCAACGCGTGGCGTCAGGTCGCCAACCCGCCGGAACAGTTCACCGAGATCCAGGGTGGCGATCTGGCGAAGTTCGAGATCGCCAGCGTCGGCTCGCCTTACTGATCGACCCACGACGAAAGGGCCGTACCCGGCAGCCATCCGGGTACGGCCCTTTCGGCTTTCTCAGCCGGCGGCGTGTTCGCACACGCCGCACCGGTCCGCGTGCTCGTAACGGTCGTGGTGCCGGACCCACTCCTGGGTGAACCCGAGCCCCTCCTCCTGCCTGCCGAGCGGCGTCAGATCGAGGTAGTTGTAGGTCGTGTTCAGCAGATCGCTGCCGCGGCCGTGGGTCGAGTACGCGTACTGGATCGTGTCGCCCTCACGGACGAAAGCGCTGATTCCGGGAGGCTGCACGCCGGCCCCGAGTGAGACGTGGAAGTCCTGGTAGAAATCCGAGCCGAGCGACGACACCCAGGGCACCGTCCACCCCATTCGTTCCTTGAACGGCTGGATCTTCTCGAGCGGCGCCGGGCAGTCGATCACCAGCGTGGTGTCACGGGCGTGCAGATGCGCGAGGTGCCCGATGTTGTCGATCCAGAAGGAGCAACTCGTGCAGAACTCCTCACTGGGGCCCAGCATCATGAAGTGGTAGACGATGAGTTGCCGCCTGCCTTCGAAAAGGTCGGTAAACGAGAGTTCACCTCGCTCCGGGTCATGGAACGTGTAGTTCTTCTCGACCAGTATCCGGGGCAGCGCACGGCGCTGGGCGTTGATCTCGTCACGCGCCTTGGTCAGTTCTTTTTCCTTGGCGAGGAAGGCGGTGCGAGCTGCTGTCCATTCTTCTCGCGAGACGACTTCGGGGACGGTCACTGCAACATCCTCACTCTCGGCGAACCATACCTGTGTTTTCATTCGATGCTAGCCCGCCGGAGACCCGTTCCCCTACTCCGTGTTTGCCGGAAAAAGGGGCGTCGGCCTGCTTATCCTGGATTGTCACACCTTCCGCGGACCCCCGTGACGAGCGTTCGCTCCGGTATTCTGATCAGTGGATAATTGCCGGGCCCGTAGCCGAAAGGGAGCTGTCGCGTGACACTGCACAGGCTGGGATCGGTCACCATCGGAGTGCCCAATCTCGCGGAGACCTCCGCCTATTACGACGACTTCGGCCTGACTCGCGGGGAAGACGGCTGGTACTCCACTGTGGACGGTGGTCGCCAGCTGCGGCTGGTGTCGTCGAGATTCCGGCGGCTGGCCGGGATGACCGTCTCCGTCGACGACGAGGACGATCTCGGCCGGGCCGAGGCGAATCTGGAGAAGATCGGCGCCGCCCACCGCCGCGCGCCGGACAGCCTCATCGGCACCGATCCGGCCACCGGTACCGAAGTGACCCTGAAGATCGAGCCGCGGATCCGTCAGGCGGTGGGACAGCCGACGCCGTACAACGCCAACGGACGGATCGAACGACCGGGGACGAGGGCTCCCGGTGTGCTGCGCGACGACCGGGTGCGGCCGAAGCGGCTCGGGCACGTCGTCCTCGGTTCGACCGATTTCGCGATCTCACAGAAATTCTTCGTCGAGGGTATCGGGTTCAAGGTCAGTGACCTGATCCGGAACGCGGGCGCGTTCCTGCGGTGCACGACCGAACACCACAACCTGCTGCTCCTGCGCTCCCCGGTGACCTATCTGCACCACACCGGCTGGCAGGTCGACGACGTCGACGAGGTCGGCCGCGGTGCGACGTCGATGCTCGAGAACCATCCGGAGCGGCATGTGTGGGGCCTCGGCCGTCACCACGTCGGGTCCAACTTCTTCTGGTACCTCAAGGACCCCGCCGGCAACTTCAGCGAGTACTACAGCGACACGGACTGCATTCTCGACGACGAACTGTGGAAGCCCGAGGTTTTCGAGGGTGCGCTGAGCTTCTTCAGCTGGGGCACTCCTCCGCCGCCGTCGTTCCTCGCCCCGGAGGACCTCGCCGCGCTGATGATGGGCGCGGAAGACGCCTGAGCGACGGCTGGTCGTCACGCCTTACCGAAGTACATGAAGGTCCCCACGGAAGATCAGGGACACTCAACGTCCCTGATCTTCCGTTGATCAAGGGCGAGCCGAGGTAGGGCAGGCCTGATTCTGGACACCGCGGTGCTACCGGTGCGGTTTCGGAGAAATGGCGTGAGTGGCGATTCGGGTGAGGGCCACTGGTGTCTTAGGTACCTACCTCGGGCGACACGCGTGATCCGACGGAGGGCACGCGTGAGTGAACGGAGAACACGCGTGTCGAAACCTGCCGCTCCCGCGTGTCATCCATCCAGTCACACGTGTCCTCCGTCTGATCACACGCGCCATCCATCCAGCCACGCGAAACCACCCACTCGGCCCGGGTCGTGAGTGGCGATTCGGGCTAGAACACGAAACGCCACTCACGACCCCCTCGCGAAACCGCGCAAGATGCCCCAAATCGGGCATTTCTGTCTCGGAAAGTGTCCCTTATGGACAGTCCGGGCCCGGGTAAGGCCCCTTGCGTTGGCCCGCTCCCGCCGCGTCCACCACAACGCGTTCGTCTTGTCCCGCTCCAGAGGTGCAGCCGACCAGCACTTATGCGACTCTGCCGGAACCCTGCGCTAGGCGCCAAGGAAGGGGACCTTCATGTACTTCACGACCGGCCGCCGGCCCCATCGTCACCAGAGATCACATCCGACGGTAGCGAAAGCCTCCTTCACTACCGTCAGAGTAGGGAAGGAGGCCTTCACGGACCGTTCTCGAGTGCTCAAGCCGCCCGACGGCTCTCCCCCGCGAGGAGTTTCGCGGTGAACGCCCGCAGATCGGACACGAGCAGACCCGGTTGCTCCAGCGCCGCGAAGTGCCCGCCGCGGTCGTGTTCGGTCCAGTGCGTGATGCTGGGGATGTCGCGTTCCGCGAGACGGCGCACCGGCACGAAGATGTCGCGCGGGAACACCGCGACGCCGACCGGCACCGGCACCGGGGGCGGCACCACCCCGCTCGCCGCCTGCCGGACGGCGTCGGCACCCTCGTAGTAGAACTGCGCCGAGGAACCCGCTGTGGCCGTCAGCCAGTACAGCGTCACCCCGGTCAGGATGTGGTCCCTGGCGACCGCGTCTTCGGGGAGTTCCGCCGAATCGGTCCACTCACGGTACTTCTCGACGATCCAAGCCAGCTGGCCGACGGGTGAGTCGGTGAGCGCGTAGGCGATCGTCTGCGGCCGGGTCGCCTGGACCTTCATGTAACCGGAGAGTTCGGTGTCGAACCGCCCGAGGCCGGCCAGCCGCGCACCGTCGGTTTCGCTGATTCCCTCGAGTTCCGCGGGATCGCCCGATGGGAAGGTCATCAGCATGTTCACGTGCACGCCGAGTACGTGCTCGGGATCCAGCATGCCCAGCACCAGCGAAATCGGGGAGCCGGCGTCGCCGCCTTGCGCCACGTAGCGGTCGTATCCGAGGCGTGCCATGAGTTCCCGCCAGGCGCCGGCGATCCTCGGCACGTCCCAGCCCGGCTGGCGCAGCGTCGAGAACCCGTAACCCGGGATGGACGGGATGACCACGTGATAGGCGATCGAGGGGTCCAGCCCGTGCGCGCGAGGATCGGTCAGTGGCCCGATGACGTCGAGGAATTCGGCGAAGGAACCCGGCCAGCCGTGCGTCAGCACGAGCGGCGTCGCGTCCGGTTCGGGTGAGCGGACGTGCAGGAAGTGCACGTCCTCACCGTCGATTTCGGTGGTGAACTGCGGGAACGCGTTGATTCTCGCTTCGACCGCGCGCCAGTCGAATTCCTCCGCCCAATACCGCGCCAGCTCGCGCAGGTAGCCGAGCGGGACACCGCGATCCCAGCCGACGCCGGGAAGTTCGTCGGGCCACCGGGTCTGCCCGATCCGGCGACGCAGGTCCGCCAGGTCGGCCTCCGGCACAGCGAGGCGGAAGGGCTTCATAACGACTCCGATCATCGAATACGACAAGACTCCCCCGGCGAGCACGCTAACTCCCCGGACAAGCCGTAAACGTCTCCTTCGCTGCGGGAAGGAAACGGAATCCACCAAGCAGTCGGGAAGAAGTATCCGTGCGGGGAATCGTGTGACGATTTCCATCACCGGGATGAGAAACGCCGGTGGCGCGGTCGCCCGGCGACGGCGTCGAAGGAGAAATCGATCCTGTGGGAGAGCCATGGACAAGGTATTTTCGCGCGACGGCACCGCGATCTCGGTCCAGCGGGTCGGTGCCGGCCACCCCGTGATCCTGCTCGGCGGCGCGCTCTGTGATCACTGGGCCACCGCGGAACTGGCGGAACTGCTGTCCCCGCATTACGAGGTGTTCAACGTGAATCGCCGCGGCCGTGGGGAAAGCGGCGACACCGGCCCGTACGCGGTCGAGCGCGAACTGGAAGACCTCGAAGCGGTCATCGCCGAGGCCGGTGGCCAGGCGCACGTGTTCGCCCACTGCACCGCCGCCGTGCTGGCCTTCGACGTCGCGTTGCGCGGCAACGGGATCACGAAACTCGTGGCGTACGAACCACCGTACATCCTGGAAGGCTCGCGCGACCGCCTCGACGAAAAGTACCGGTCCGACCTCGCGGAATACGTCCGCAACGATCAGCTCGGTGACGCGGTCAAGCACTTCATGATCAACGCGGTCGGGTTCAAACCGGATTCCGTCGGCCGGATCGAGCAGTCCGAGGCATGGTCGCACCTGGTCGGCTTGGCGCACACCCTGCCCTACGACGGCGAGATCATCGGTGACTGTCACATCCCCGACCGGATCTCGAAGGTCACCGTGCCGACGCTGGGCGTCACCGGCGCGAAAAGCCCGCAATGGCAACGTGATTCCGTCGCCGAAGTGGTGGCGCGGATCCCCGGGGCGAACGCGCTGACCTTGCCCGACAGCGACCACAACCTGGTCGCCGCCGCCGTCGCCCCGTCGGTGATCGAGTTCTTCGGCACGGACGACTGAATCCGGCGTTCCGGCCACTGATCGAATCAAGGACGAAGACAGGGAGGCCCTGGTGGGCAAGCAAGTGGGAGAGCGCGCGGTCGTTCTCGGTGGCAGTATGGCCGGCCTGCTGGCCGCACGGGTCCTGTCGGAGTCCTACGCGGACGTCGTGATCGTCGATCGGGACGAACTGCACGGTCTGCGGACGGCCCGCCGCGGTGTGCCACAGGGCAGGCACGTGCACGGTCTGCTCGCCAGAGGACAGCAGATCCTCGACGAGCTGTTCGACGGGTTCACCGACGCCGCCGTCGCCGCCGGTGTCCCCACCGGGGACCTCGGGGAACTCCGCTGGTATTTCAACGGCAGGCGGCTTTCCCCCGCGCACACCGGTTTGGTCTGCGTGTCGGCCGCGCGTCCGGTGCTGGAAGGTCTCGTCCGCGACCGGGTGGAGGCGATCGCCAACGTCCGGCTGCTGGCGAACCACACGGTGCTCGGCCCGATCCTGTCCGGCGACCGCTCCCGCGTCGAGGGCGTGGAAGTTCGTGACGGGGCCTCCGGCGACGATCTGCGGCTCACGGCCGATCTGGTGGTCGACGCGACCGGACGCGGCTCGCGAACGCCCGCGTGGCTCACCGAACTCGGTCACGCCGCGCCGGAAGAGGACCGCGTCAAGATCGATTTGACCTACACGACGCGGGTTTACCGGCTCCCGGACGGCGGACCGCTCGGGGACGACCTGTCGATCAACCCCGTGTCCACTCCGTCGCATCCGCGGGGCGCGTTCCTCTCGCGGATCGAGGGAGGCAAGTTCATGGTCTCCCTCACCGGCGTGCTCGGTGACAGCGCCCCCACCGACGACGCCGGCTTCCTGGCGTTCGCGAAATCGCTCGAAGTTCCCGACGTGTACGACGTCATCAAGGACGCGGAACCGCTCAGCGAACCGGTCGCCTTCCGGTACCCGGCGAGCGTGCGCCGTCACTACGAACGGCTGACCGGGTTTCCGGAAGGTCTGCTCGTGGTCGGCGACGCCGTGTGCAGTTTCAACCCGGTCTACGGGCAGGGCATGACCGTCGCCGCGCTCGAAGCGCTGACCCTGCGGGAACACTTGCGCGAAGGGAAAGCGCCGGAAGCACTGGCGTTCTTCAAGGACATCTCCACCGTCATCGACGTACCGTGGCAGATCTCCGCGTCGGGCGATCTGAGTTTCCCCGGTGTGGCCGGAAAACGTCCCGCGCAGGTCCGGATCGCCAACGCCTACATGGGACGCGTGCAGCGCGCGGCGACCAGGGACGGCCGGGTCACCGGCACCTTCATGCGCGTGGCCGGACTGGTGGACCCACCGGCGAACCTGATGAAACCCGCCATGATGTTGCGGGTGCTCAGGCAGTCCCGGCAGGTCCCGGCCCCGGTGCCCACGCCCCCTCCAGCGGTGGTGACGCCGGAGAGGCACGCGGCATGAGCACAGCCGACGAAGCAGCACATACCGCGTACCGCGACTATCTCGCCCTCGACGAATTGCTGGAGCTTCAACAGCCCAACACCGGCGAACACGACGAGCTGCTCTTCGTCATCGTGCACCAGGTGCACGAGCTCTGGTTCAAGCAGCTGCTGCACGAGTTCGCCGAACTGGGCCGGGCGTTCGAGGACGGCGAAGTGGGGGCGGCCCTGCGGACCATCGGCCGCCTCCTCGCGATCGTGCGGGTGATGCTCCGGCAGATCGACGTCCTCGACACCCTCACCCCCGGTCAGTTCGCCCGGTTCCGGGACGACCTCGGCGGCAGCGGCTTCTATTCCGCGCAGTTCCGTGAGATCGAGGTGGTCCTCGGCAGACGCGACCCCGGCGTGCTCGACCGGTTCCCGCGGGGAACGGCCGACCGGGAACGGCTGCTCACCGCGCTGGGACGGCCGTCCTTGTCCGACTCGTTCGCCACCTACCTCACCGCGCAGGGATTTCCCGTGCTCCCAGGCGAATCCCCCGAAACCGCGGCGCCGACGATCGCGAAGGCCTACCGCGAGGACGGTGTGGTGGCGCAGGTGTGCGAGCGGATGGTCGACCTCGACCAGACCTTCACCGAATGGCGTTACCGGCATTCGATGATGGCGCAGCGCATCATCGGCGACAAGACCGGGACCGGCGGTTCGACCGGCGCGGCCTATCTGCGGCGTGCGGTGTTCACGCCGTTGTTCCCCGCGTTGTGGGAGGTGCGGAACATCACCTGACCCGCGGTGAAACCCGGCCATCGATTCCTGATCTGATGAGGGAAAGCACTATGACACCGCAGAAGGACACCCTGGCCGCGACCGCGGTCGTCCCCACGACGACCGGGGTCGGACGACTCAGCCTCCGCGCGGTCGGCGCGGGCTCGTGGAGACGCTCTCCGCGGCCCGCCGTCGAACAGATCGACCGGTGGTTCGAGCGGCTCCTTTCCGGAACGGCGAGCGGGGAAGCGGCGCGGTTCCCCTACGACGCCGTGCTCGGGCACTTCCAGGCGGTCGGCCGCAATCAGGCCGATCCGCTCCTGATCGAACGACTCCGCGTCCTCGCCGGATCACTCCCGCCGCCGCGTACGGTCCACGACCGCGTACTGGCTGGATGGCTGCCCGGAACCTTCGACCAGGAAAACGGGAACTACGACTCCTACGCCGCGATCCCGCTGCTGGAAGAAGTCGCCGAAGCGGGCGGCCCGGACCGGGTCGACGCCGAACTGGACGGGCTGATCGTCGCACTGCTGGCCGATCTCCTGCGGTTCGAGGCGACCGGACTGCGCGCGAATCCGAACTCGGGCAAGCAGTGGGCCCGGACCCAGGCCGTATTCCGCGCGCTCGTCAGAGCCGGGGAGATCGCGCCGCTGGCGGGTGCGCTGCTCCAGCCGGCGTCCACGGACGGCAGCGCGCCGGGAGACCAGGAGATCGCGGTGGCGGACTCGACCCTCGCGCGGATCGAGGAGCCGGTCCGGCACGCGGTGCGGATCGCGATGCTGCCGACCACGAGCAGACACGACGAGGTCATGTTCATCCGCAGCGTGCAGGCCTTCGAACTGCTCTACCGCAGGGTCGCGCGCGGCCTCGATCGCGCGGTGTCCGCTGTGGACGGTGGGCGGCCGTCGGCCGCGATCGACGAGATCACCGGCGCGGCGGGCAAGATCACCGCGACCACGATGCTCTACCGCGTGCTGACGACCATGCCGCAGGACAGCTTCGCCGAAATCCGCGCGAACACGCGTGGCCGCAGCGCGATCCAGTCGAGGGCGTATCGCGAAGTCGAATTGCGCAGCGCGCCGATCCGGCCCAATCCGCAGGCGCCACCGCTCTCGGTGGAAGGCCTGTCGCTGCAAGAGGTCTTCACCGCCCTGCCCGCCGATCCCGTCTCCACCGCGCTGGCCGCGGCGATGCGGAAGCTCGACGACGCGTGGCGCGGGATGAAGAGAACCCATTGGGGTATCACGCTGAAGATCATCGGCCGGGTGCCGGGAACCGGTGGCACCGCCGGCGCGGACTACCTGCGGGTGGCGGCGGACCAGCCGCTGTTCCCGGTACTCCACTCCGAACACGGCGAACAGCAGGGAGGTGCCCGCATTGCGTGACAACGACGAGGCGAACAGCTCGCTGCGGCGGAAGATCATGGGTTACGTCGTTTCGCAGGCGATCTTCGCGGTGACCAAGGCGGACGTCATCGAGCGGCTCGGCGACGACGCGCTCCCGGCGGAGGTCATCGCGGCCAAGGCGGGGGTCGATCAAGACGCGCTCACCCGCTTCCTCAGGGTTCTCGTGGCCGAAGGGCTGTTCACCGAGGAGCCGAGAGGTACCTTCGCCGTCACCGAGCTCGGCGCGCTGCTGCGCGAGGACACCCCCGGGTCGTTGAGGCATCTGGCGACGCTGATGGACGACGAGGCCTACCTGGCCTGGTCCGCGGCGGGTCACAGCCTGCGCACCGGTGAAGCGGGTTTCGACAAGGTGTTCGGCAAGCCGATGTTCGACTGGCACGGCGAGCATCCCGCCGCCGCCGCGGCTTTCGACCGGGCGCAGGCGGGTCTGGTCACCTTGCGGATGCTGCCGCTCCACGAATGGGACTGGAGCGGCGCCGGAAGCGTGGTCGACGTCGGGGGCGGCAACGGCACCCTCGTCGACGAACTGCTCTCCCGCCACCCGCATCTGCACGGCACGGTTTTCGATCAGCCGCATGTCGTCGGGCCGCCGTCGACCTCCAGCCGCCGTGAGGTGGTCGGCGGGGACTTCTTCGACCGTGTCCCGCCGGGCGGTGACGTGTACGTGCTCGCGCAGATCCTGCACGACTGGGACGACACCGACGCGACGCGGATCCTGCGCCGGGTGGCGGAAGCGATGGCGCCCGGTTCGAAACTGCTGATCCTGGAACAGGTCGTACCCGACGGCACCGAACCCCATCCGGCGAAACTGCTGGACCTGCACATGCTCGTCCTGCTCGGCGGCAGGGAACGGACCGAGACACACTGGCGTGAGCTGCTCGGCGGCGCGGGTTTCGCGATCACCCGGATCACCGGTTCGTCCCGTTCTTCGCTCATCGAGGCCAGGGTTGCGCGATGACGACGGCCGGACGGGATATCACCACGCTCACCCAGCGCCTGCTCGACGGCGTCGATCTGTCCACTTCGGACGCCGCGTGGGTGATCGACGCGGTGATGGCCGGCGACGTCACTCCGGTGCGGCTGGCCGGTTTCGCCGTGGCGCTGCGCGCGAAGGGCGAGACCGCGGCCGAGGTCGCCGCACTGGCCGAGCGGACCGTGTCGCACGCGCCGCCGGTGCGGCTGAGCCGGTCCGCGGTGGACGTCGTCGGTACCGGCGGCGACGGTTCCCGTTCGGTGAACATCTCCACCATGGCGGCGATCGTCGTCGCCGCGACCGGCGCGGACGTGGCGAAGGTCGGCAACCGGAGCGCGTCTTCGTCCTCCGGGTCGGCGGACGTGCTGGAGGCGCTGGGCGTCGTCATCGATCTGCCGCCCGAGGGGGTGGAACGGTGCCTCGCCGAACTGGGCATCGGATTCTGTTTCGGCCCGGCGTTCTATCCCGGCCTGCGGCATATCGGCCCGGCACGCCGCGAACTCGCCGTCCCGACCACCTTCAACCTGCTCGGCCCGCTCTCGAATCCGGCGAGACCGGACGCCGCGCTCGTCGGTTGCGCCTTCGCCACGCAGACGAAGACGCTCGCGGAGGCGTTCGCGCGGCGCGGGACACGGGCACTGGTCGTCCGCGGTGACGACGGGCTCGACGAATTCACCACGGCGACGACGAGCGCGGTCTGGGTCGTGTCCGGGGGAACCGTGCGACGCGAGGAGTTCGATCCGCGTTCGGCGGGGATCCCGCTTTCCGCGCCCGGCGCGTTGCGTGGCGGCGGTCCCGCGGAGAACGCGGCCATCACGCTGGAAACCCTGGGTGGCAAGCGAAGTCCCGTCCGGGACGCCGTACTGCTCAACGCGGCCGCGGCGCTGGCCGCCCACCACGGTTTCGGTGACTCGCTGACCACCGACATCCGCCACTGGCTCCCCGTCGCGGAACACGCGATCGACTCGGGCGCGGCGGAATCGCTCCTGCGCGGCTGGGCGAAACTTTCCGGCACCATCGCCGCCCCGCACTGAAATCCGGCAACGAGCGAGAAGCTCGCGCACCACGACGATGCGACGATTTCCGAGTGGCTCATGATCAGGAGGGATCAGGTGAACGGTCGGAGTTTGCAAGAGGTTCTCGACAACGCGCGGCTGGACGGCCGGGCCGCGTTGATGGCCGACGTCAAGTTCATCTCGCCCCGCGACGGGCTGTTGCTGCGCACTGAGGACCTGGAGGGCTACCTGGCCGAACTGGTCACCGGAGGGGTCGAGGCCTTGTCGACACCGACCGACCCGGTGTACTTCGGCGGTGGGATCGAACTCGCCGCGCGTATCCGCGCCCTTTGCCCGCTTCCGTTGATGCGCAAGGAATTCTTCAACTCCATCGACCAGGTGGACGAATCGGCGGACGCCGGTTTCGACGCGGTGCAGCTTTCGGTCAACACCGTCGTCGAGCCCGGTCTGCTGGAGCGGATGATCGAGCGGTCGGAACGGCTCGGACTGGAAGTGGTCATCGGGGCACATCAGCCGGAGCATGTGGCGCGGGCACTGGAACTCGGCGCGAAGACCGTCGCCGTGAACAACCGGGACATCGTCGCGCTGGAACTCGACACCGGCACGGTGAGCCGGACCGAAGCACTGCTTTCGGCGATCCCGCCGGAGGTCCGGGTCATTTCCGAGAGCGCGTTCCACACCCCCGAGGACGTCGCGCGGGCCGTCGCGGCCGGCGCGGACGCCGTACTCGTCGGCACGGCACTGGCGAAGAGTCCCGACCCCGCCGCCCTCGCGAAGCGGCTGCGAGCCGGAACCGTCCGATGCCTCACCTAGGCGACCGGCTCGGCGAAAGCCGGTCGCGAGGCGAGGCGCTGCTGGTGGTCTACCTGACCGTCGGCGATCCGATCGCGCCGACCGGACGGCTCGCCGAGGCCTTGGTGGAGGCGGGCGCCGACGTTCTGGAACTCGGGATCCCCACCGAAGGCACGCGACCACGCGGAACCGAGGTGGCGCGCTCGTTCGATCGGGTGCGCGGCCTCCCGTCCGGTCGCTCGTGGGAGATCGTCGGCGAACTGCGTGCGGTGCTGCCGGACACCCCGCTGCTGCCGTTGGTGTATCCGGCGACGGTCGCCGATCTCGGCGTGCGATCGCTGCTGACCGAGGCGGTGGCGGCGGGCACCGACGGCCTCGTGCTGACCGACCCGGCTCATTCGCCCACCGTCGGCCAGGTCCTCGACCGAGGGCTCAGCGCGATTCCCCTGATCACCTCGTCGACCGAACCCGGCCACGCCGCCCGGTTGGAGGCCGAAGCCGACGTGCTGACCTACCGCTCCCTCGCCGCCCGCACCGGCGACCCACTCACCCACGCCGAGGCGGGGCGGCTCACCGAGGCCGCCGCCGACGACGCGAAAAAGCCCTTTCTCGCCGGATTCGGCCTTCGTGACGAGGGCGGCATCCGCGCGGTGTCGAGGCACGCGGCGGGCGTGGTCATCGGGAGCGAGCTCTACCGGGTGCTCGGCGCCGCGGGCGGTGCGCGGCTCGACCGCGTACGCGACGCGGTCACCCGGTGGAAAGCGGCGACCGTCCGGACGAGCACCGAATCGAGGGCGTGATGCGAGTCGACATCATCGGGGCGGGGCCGGGCGGGCTCTTCCTCTCCACACTGCTCAAACGCGGCGGGATCGCGGACGAGGTCCATGTCTTCGAACGCAACGCCGAAGACGCCTCGGCGGGCTGGGGGCTCGTGTTCCCCGACGGCGCGCTGGCCGAACTGGGCGCGATCGCGCCGGACATCCACGAGGAGATCGTCTCGGCCGGAACCACCTGGACCCCCGTCGAGATCCGGTACCGCGGCACGGTCCGCCGGGTGGAAGGCAACCGGTTCCACGGCATTCCCCGCAATCAGGTGCAGACGGTGCTGCGCCGGGACGCCAGGCGCCTCGGGGTGGAGCTCCACTTCGGACACGAGACGAAGTCGCTCGCCGAACACGACGCGGCCGATCTCGTCGTCGGCGCGGACGGGGTCGGCTCGGTGGTCCGCACCGAACTCGCCGACACCTTCCGGCCCGCCTTCACGCCGTCGAAGTTCCACTTCGGCTGGTTCGGCGTCGAACTCCCGCTGCCCTACTTCACCTACGCGTTCGCCGAGACGGAATGGGGCCTCTTCCAAGGCTATTTCTATCCCTCCGGCCAGGGCTGGTGTTCGCTGATCCTCTACGTCTCGGACGACGCCTGGCGGCGGTCCGGGCTGGCGGAAATGAGCCTGAAGGAATCACTCCGTTTCTGCGAACGCGTCTTCGCGGACCACCTGAACGGCAAGCCGATCCTGCCGCGCGGCTCGGAATGGTCGCGTTTCCGGCTCCTCGAATGCGAAAACTGGCACACCGACGACGTCGTACTGATCGGCGACGCCGCGCACACCGCGCACTGGTCCATCGGCTCCGGCACCCGGCTGGCACTGGAAGACGCCATCGCGCTCGCCGGTGAACTACGGGCGCAGCCCGGCCGGGTCTCCGAAGCGCTCGCGATGTACGAGAAGACCCGGCGGCCAAGAGTCGAGCAGTTCCAGCAGGCTTCCCTCCGTTCGGAACGCCACTTCGACCACGCGCACCGTTATCTCGGCTTCGAGCCGATCCAGTTCGCCTACCAGCTGCTCGCCAGGTCATGGCGGATCTCCCACGACGACATCGTCGCGCTGGACCCGGATTTCGCGAACGAGTTCACCCGCTGGTTCCACACGCGCGCCACCGGCAGGCCGATGCCACCGGCGTCGTCGCCCGCGCTCACGCCACTGAGCCTCGGGCCGCTCGAACTCGCGAACCGGATCGTGACGACGACCGGTGAGCCGGGCGCCGGGCTGGTCCTCGTCGACGGGACCGAAGGGATCCCGCCCGCTCCGGTGAGTCCGGTCCCGGCGGCCGTCCGGCTCGCCGCGCCGGACGCCGGTCTGGCCGGAACCGCGGCGGAACTGGGCTACCGGTTACTGGTCCTCGACCTCGGGGACCGGCTCACCGCGACTGTGCCGTCCGCCTCCACGTTGGTGGAAGCACGGGCATCGCTCCCGGTCGTGGCCGCGTTCGGCCTGGACGAGCGGACCTACTCCGGGGACGGGCTGGACGCGGTGATCGCGTTGGCCGGTTCCCTCAAAGAGTCCGGTGTGGACGGTCTGCTGCTCGCCGCCGCGGACCGGGACCCGCTGTCGGCGGGACGGGTCGTCCAGGTCGCCGACCTCATCCGCAACACCGCCGAAATCGTGGTGATCGCCGACGACGGGCTGACGACGATCGACGAGGCCGACACCACGGTCGCGTCCGGCCGCGCCGACCTGTGCGTCCTGCACACAGAGGAGACGGAATGAGTACCCCGGAGGCCGCGTTCTGGCACCCCGCGACCGAAACCATGCCGCGGGACCGGCTGGCAGACTGGCAATGGGTGAAACTGCGGAAGGCGCTGGAGCACGCACGGGTCAACTCGAAATTCTGGGCGACGCGCATCCCGGACGGCATCGAGTCGCTCGCCGACTTCCGGCAGCGGGTCCCGTTGCTGTACAAGAAGGATCTGGTGGCGGCGGAGGCCGTCGACCCGCCGTTCGGCATCCTGCCGTCCACCGATCCCGTCGCCGGCGTCCGGTTCCACCAGACCAGCGGCACCAGTGGGAACACGCCACTGCGCACCTTCGACACCGCGCGGGACTGGGCGTGGGGTGTCGACCTGTGGTGCACCGCCTTGCACGCCGCCGGGGTCCGGCCCGGCCAGAAAGGGTGCGTCGCCTTCGGATACGGCCTCTTCATGGGGTTCTGGGGGATGCAGGACGCGCTGTCCAGGATGGGGTGCACCATCGTGCCCACCGGCTCGATGGACTCCGCCACCCGTGTCCGGCTGATCGTCGACCAGGGCATCGAGGTACTCGGCTCCACGCCCACCTACGCGATGCGGCTGCTGGAAACCGCAGCCGCGATGGGAATCGACCTGGCGACCGAAAGCAGGCTCCGGATCATCGTGACCGGCGCCGAACCGCGATCCGCCGCCACGACCCGGGCGCTGACCGAAGGTTTCGGCGCGAAGGTGTTCGACTTCGCCGGGATGACCGAACTCGGCACGGTCTTCATGTTCGAATGCCCGTCCCGCCCCGGCGCCTGCCACGTCATCGAATCCGGCGTCTTCGAGGAGGTGCTCGATCCCGGCACGAAGCTCCCGGTCGGCTACGGCGAACGCGGCGTCCGGGTCATGACCGGCCTCGGCAGGGAAGGGATCCAGGTCTTCCGCTACTGGACGGACGACGTCGTGGTGAAGCGGCCGTGGCACGAATGCCCGTGCGGGCGCACCTGGGACTTCTACGACGGCGGGATCCTCGGCCGCAGCGACGACATGCGCAAGATCCGCGGGATCTCGGTGACCCCGGTGCTGGTCGAGGACGTGGTCCGCGGCTTCGGCGAGGTGGCGGAATTCCAGACCGTGCTCCGCACGGACGGTGGTCTCGACAAGATGGTGCTCCGGATCGAACCCCGCCCCGGCGCCGACGCCGTCGCGCTCGCCACCGGAGTCCGCGACGCGGTCAAACGGCTGATCGGGCTGCAACCGGAAGTCCAGCTCGCCGCGCAGGGTGAGCTTCCCCGATTCGAGGCGAAGGCGGCGAGGTTCCATGACGAACGCGACCGGTGAACTCAGTGCCGAACACCGGCACGCGCTGATCGACACCTACCTGACCCTGCACGAACTCGCCACCGGCTGCGCCGTCCCGGCCGTGCGGGCCGCGGCGAGGGCGGCGGTCGCCGAGGTCCACGCCGCGCTCGACGGGCAGGCGATCGACTTCGAGTTCTATTCGCACCGCTGGATATCCGCTGATCCACCCGTGACCGAGGGAGCGCCGAACCGATGTCCCTGAATGGCTCCGACCAGAGCTTCAACGTCGCCGAACGCTTCCTCGACGGACGCGACGGGCACCGGACGGCTCTGCTCACCCACGACGGCCCGACGACCTACGACGAGCTCCGGGCACAGGTGAACCGGACGGGCAACGCCTTGCGCGCGCTCGGGGTCGGCCGGGGCGACCGGGTCCTGCTGTCCCTGCGCGACGGGGTCGAATACGTCGCGACCTGGTTCGCGGTACAACGGATCGGAGCCATCACCGTCGAGGTGTACAGCTTCCTCGGCCGCGACGACTACCGGTACTACCTCGACTACCTGAAACCGAAGGTGATCGTCGCCGACGCCGGAACGGCGCCGGAACTCCGCGCGGCAGGCGCACGGGAGATCGTCGTGGTCGGCGCCGCCCCGGACGAGCTCGCGCCGGGAGAACACCGTTTCGAGACGCTCGTTTCGGAACTGCCCGCGACCTTGGAGGCCGTCCACGTCGACGGTGACGACGAGGCGATCTGGAAACTCACCAGCGGAAGCACGGGGAAACCGAAGGCGTGCCGGCTGACCGCGCGCAGCCCGTGGCTGAGCTTCCAGTGGTACGCGCGATCGACGCTCGGGATCGACCAGGACGACGTCGTGCTGCCGGTGCCCAAGCTGTTCTTCGGCTATGCGAGGGACATGGTGGCGCTCTTCCCGCTCGGGGTCGGCGGGACCGGCGTCCTCTTCCCGGAACGGTCCACCGCGGACACGCTGTTCGACCTCGTCGAACGGTATCGCCCGACGATCCTGGTCAACGTGCCCACGATGATGAAGGCGATGGTCGAACACCCCGACGCCGCCGTCAAGGACCTGAGCAGCCTGCGGTTCGTCACCTCGGCGGGCGAGCATCTGCCACCCGAGCTGCACCGGCGCTGGCTGGACACCTTCGGGGTCGAAGTCATCGACGGCATCGGCTCCTCGGAGGCCTACCACGGCTACATCACCAACCGGCCTGGCGAATCCAGGATCGGCACCCTCGGCAAGGTCGTACCCGGCTACCGCGCGCGGGTCGTCGACGAAAACGGGAAAGAGGTGCCGGACGGTGAGACCGGGGTGCTGGAGGTGTCCGGCGAACCGGTCGCGCTCGGCTACTACCGGTCACCGGAGAAGTCGGCCGCCACCTTCCCCGCCGAGCACACCGTCCGGTCGGGTGACCTGTTCACCCGCGACGCCGACGGGTACTTCCACTACCGGGGCCGCGCCGACGACCTGCTCAAGGTCGGCGGGGTGTGGGTCGCGCCGGTCGAGATCGAGAACTGTCTCGCGACGCATCCCGCGGTCAAAGCGTGCGCCGTCGTCGGCTACCAGGACGGCGGGCTGACGCGCAGCCGCGCCTATGTCGTCCTGTCCGGTCCCGTCGAAGCGACCGAACTGCAGGAGTACGTGCGCGCCCGGCTGGCCCCGTACAAGTACCCGCGCGACATCCGGTTCGTCGACGCCCTTCCCGTGACGCCCTCGGGGAAGGTCGACCGGGGCAGGCTTCGCGACGCCGCTTGAGCCAGGCCTTGGCGGAGCGGCAGGCTCGACGACGGAGGATCGGGGACGTTGAGTGTCCCGATTCCTTCATCGTCGCGACCTCACCACACCCGGTCAGGATCGGCCCGCCTCTTGACTGTCTACAAGAGACACTGTTCGCGACCATGGCGCCTGTTTCATGCGATTTGCGCAGTTTCATGAGGGGTCGTGAGTGGCGTTTCGTGTTGTAGCCCGAATCGCCACTCACGACCCGGGCCGAGTGGGTGGTTTCGCGTGGCTGGATGGATGGCGCGTGTGATCAGACGGAGGACACGTGTGACTGGATGGATGACACGCGGGGCGGCAGGTTTCGACACGCGTGTTCTCCGGTCACTCACGCGTGCTCTCCGTCGGATCACGCGTGTCGCCCGATGGCAGGTACCTAAGACACCAGTGGCCCTCACCCGAATCGCCGCTCACGACATTCCTCCGAAACCCACCTGTAGCCCCGCGGCATCCAGAATCAGGCCTGCCCTACCTCGGCTCGCCCTTGATCAACCTCGACTTTGCCGGGACCCTTGCGCTAGGCGCAAGGAAGGGGACCTTCATGTACTTCGATAAGGCGTGACTCGCGTGCCCGGATGCCGCACTCCCGCCCGAGACACGACACGTTTGCCTTACCCCTCAATAACCCTCATTACCACTCACGACCTCGCACAAAGGACCCGGCGCCACGGCAAGGGGTCAGTCGCCGAAGCGCTCCGTCAGCCAGTCGTGCAGCGCGGAGGCGGCGGATTCCGCGTGCTGGGTCAGCAGGGTGTAGTGGTTGCCGGGCAGATCGACGGTCCGCGCGCAGAGCGCGGTCGGGAACTGTTCGTCCGCCGTAAACGAGGGCAGGCCCGGCAGGGCTTCCGAAGCCCGCAGGTGCAGGGTCGGCGTCCGGATCGGGGCCGGCTCCCAGGTGTCGAACAACGTGACGTACCGGCCCATCGCGCCGAGCTGGCTCGCCATCGAACCCGTTTTCCCGCCACCGAAGAGTTCCTGCCGTCCGGCCTGCTCCCGCATGAATCGCCCGCGTACCTCGTTCCGGTCCGAAGCGGGCAGATAGATGTCCACGAGCACGACGGCGTCGGCCGGGCGGCCTTGTGCCTCGAGGTACTCGGCGAAGGCGCGAGCGATCCAGCCGCCCGCGGAGTAACCGAGGAGCACCAGCCTTCCGTCGCCCACGTGCTCGTCGAGCGCCCGCCGTTGTGCCGCGAACAGGCTGGGCAGGTCGGGCGGCAAGGGCTGGCCGTCGGTGAATCCCGGCGGCCACATCGTCCACATGTCGCGTGGCCGCGGCATCGCGGGGGCGATGAACGAGTACGCGGCGTCGGTGATCGGCGAAACCGGCGGTATCGCGCACACCAGCGCGGGACCGCCCGCACCGACGGCCAGCCGCGAGACCGCCACCAACGCGGCCGCGTCCGTCTCGTCGTCGAACGAGGCCCGCAGCAGCCCGGCCATCCTGGCCAGGCCCATCGCGTCGTGCGGTCGTCCCTGCTCGACACCGCTCAGGTACAAGGAAACCAGACTGTCCGAATCGGACTCTTCCGCCGCGGCCCCGCCGGCTCCGCTCTCGGGAACCTCTTCGGACAAGAACTCCGCCAGCTCTTCGACCGTCGGATAGTTCAGCACATCGGTCAGCTGGAGGTCGACGCCGGTCGCGGCGGCGATCCGGTTACGCAACTCGACGGCGGTGAGCGATTCGAAGCCGAGGTCGCGGAAGGTGTCGTCCAGCGGGACCTCGCGCCCACGCGGGTATTTCAGCACCGCGGCGACGTGGCCGCGGACCAGCCGGACCAGACGACGGCGCCGTTCGTCCGGCGGCAGCGAGGCCAGGCCGGTGTCCGCTTCGATGCCTGCTTCCTCCACCGCCGCGCCGTCGCCGAACCCGGGCATGACCGGTTCGAGCCAGTACCGGTCGCGGTGGAACCGGTAGGACGGGAGATCCACCCTTCGCGCCCCGCTGCCTTCGAAAACGACCTGCCAGTCGACTTCGGCCCCGACTACATGGGCTTCGGCGAGCGCGCGCAGAAAGCGATCGAGGCCGCCTTCGCCGCGGTGCAGCGTCCCGAGCACGGAGCCGGTCTCGCCGCCCGCGTCGAGTGTCTCGCGCAAGGCGCCGCCGAGCACCGGATGCGGGCTCACTTCGACCAGCACCCGGTGACCGTCGCGCAGCAGGGTACCGGTCACCTCGTCGAACCGGACCGTTTCCCGCAGGCTGCGGTACCAGTAGGCGGCGTCCAGCGGTTCGTCCTCGACCCACCGGCCGGTCCGGCCGGATACGAACGGCAGCACCGGACCGGTGGGTGTCAGCGGTGCCAGCTCGTGCAGGATCCTGTCCCTGATCTGTTCGACGTGGGTCGAATGCGACGCGTAGTCGACCGGGACGCGGCGCGCCCGCAAGCCCCGCTCCCCGCATTCGGCGAGCAGTTCGGTCAACGCGGCGGGAGTGCCGGAGACCACTGTGGACAGTGCGCCGTTCACCGCGGCGATGGTGAGCTCACCCGGCTTGCCGTCGACGAGTTCCGCCGTCGCCTCGGCGCCGAGGGCGACCGAGACCATCCCGCCGGTACCCGACAACGCCGTCAGCGCGCGACTGCGCAGCGCGGCCACCCGCATGGCGTCGGAAAGGCTCAAGGCACCGGCGATCCACGCCGCCGGGATCTCGCCCTGCGAGTGCCCGGCGACGGCGGTCGGCTCGACGCCGTGATGCCGCCAAAGCCGGGCGAGGGAGATCATCACCGCCGCCAGCACCGGCTGGACGACGTCGACGCGGTCGAGCGAAGGCGCCCCTTCGTCCTGTCGCAACACATCGACGAGAGACCAGTCGACGAACGGGGTCAGCGCCTTCTCGCACTCGACGATCTGCTCGGCGAACACCGGCGAAGCGGCCAGCAGCTCCGCCGCCATTCCCTGCCACTGCGCGCCCTGCCCCGGGCAGACGAACGCCACCCCGGTGTCCGGGATCGCGGTGCCTTCGACCACGAAAGACGACGGTTCACCGGTGGCGAGCGCGGACAGGCCGTCGAGGAGTTCCCCGCGAGTCGCGCCGAGCACCACGGCACGGTGCCGATGATGGGTCCGCGTGGTGGCGAGCGAATACGCGACGTCGGCCGGGTCGGCGTCACCGAGTTCGTCGAGCAGTTTCTTCGCCTGCGCCGCCACCCCGGCCGCAGTGGCGGCCGAAACCGGCCACGGCAGCAGCGGCGGCGGAGTGCCGTCCTCGGCGTCGGCGAGTGACTCGCCCTGTTCGAGGATGAGATGCGCGTTCGTACCGCTCATTCCGAACGACGAGATCGCGGCTCGGCGGGGGCGGCCGGTTTCGGGCCAGGGAACGGTTTCGGTCGTCAGTGCGATCCCGCCGCCGTCCCAGTCGACGTGCGGGGTCGGCCGGTCGAGATGGGGCAGCGGCGGCACGAGACCGTGGCGCATGGCCATCAGCATCTTGAGCACACCGGCGATCCCGGCGGCGGCCTGAGTGTGCCCGAGGTTCGCCTTGGCCGCTCCGACGAGGACCGGTTCGGGGCGGTCCCGTCCGTAGGTGGCTTGCAGCGCCTGCGCCTCGATCGGGTCGCCCAGTTTCGTGCCGGTGCCGTGCGCTTCGACCACGTCGATGTCCTGTGTGGACAGTTTGGCGTCGGCGAGCGCGTCGGTGATGACCCGCTGCTGGGCTCGCCCGCTCGGCGCGGTGAGACCGTTGGACGCCCCGTCCTGGTTGATCGCCGATCCCTTGAGCACGGCGAGCACCCGGTGCCCGAGGCGCCGGGCGTCGGAAAGCCTTTCCAGGACGACGATCCCCGCGCCCTCGGCCCAGGCGGTGCCGTCGGCGTCGGCGGAGAAGGGTTTGCACCGGCCGTCCGGCGCGAGACCACGCTGCTGTGAGAACTCGATGAACCGGATCGGGCTCGGGATGAGGGTCGCGCCACCGGCCAGCGCGAGGTCGCATTCGCCGTTCCGCAGCGACCGGGCGGCCAGGTGCATCGCGACGAGCGAGGACGAGCAGGCGGTGTCGAGGGTGATCGCCGGTCCTTCGAAACCGAAGAGGTACGACACCCGTCCGGACGCGACACTGGCCGCGTTGGCGATCGAAACCTGCCCGACCAGCTCGACCGGCACCTCCTCCACCCGAGAGGCGTAGTCGCCACCCACCAGCCCGGTGAACACGCCGGTCCGGCTACCGCGGAGCCGGGCCGGATCGACCCCGGCGGACTCGAGCGCGTGCCAGGAGACCTCCAGCAGCAACCGGTGCTGTGGGTCCATCACCAGGGCTTCGCGCGGCGAGACGCCGAAGAATCCCGCGTCGAACTCGGTCGCCGATTCGATGAACCCGCCGTGGCGGACGTAGGACTTCCCCGGCGCTTCGGGATCGGGATCGTAGATCTCCCCCAGGTTCCAGCCGCGATCGGCGGGGAATTCCGAGATCACGTCGCGCCCTTGGGCCAAGACCTCCCACAGCTGTTCGACCGACTCGACACCACCGGGGAATCGGCAGCCCGCGCCCACGATCACCACCGGATCGGCGGCCTCGTTTTCGAGGCGGTTCAACCGTTTCCTGGTTTCGTACAGTTCGGCCGTCACCCGCTTGAAGTACTCGACGAGCTTCGGATCATCGGACATGGCTTGCCCCCAACGGATTCGTCGTCGTCACTGGCACGGCAGGTTCACGCACGGCCGAACTCCCGGTCGACGAAGTCGTACAGCTCGTCGACGGAGGCGGACCGCAGGGTGTCTTCCGCGTCGCCGGGCCGCTCGTCGTCCAGCACGGTCAGCAGGGCACGCACCCGCGCGCCCAGCGTCGCGCGCAGTTCGGTGTCCTCGTCCAGTTCGGAAATCGTTCGTTCGAGCGCGGTCAGCTGCGCCAGCGCGGGCGAAGGTGCCGGAGCGGCGGGAGCACCGGAATCGGTGATCTCCGTACCGAGGTATCCGGCCAGCGCGTTCGCCGTCGGATGGTCGAAGACCAACGTCGGCGGAAGCCTGAGGCCGGTGGCGGCGGTGAGCCGGTTGCGGAGCTCGACCGAGGTCAGCGAGTCGAAACCCAGTTCGCGGAAGGGGGTTTCGGTGGGCACCTCATCGCCCGACCCGTAACCGAGGACGGCCGCCAGATGCCCTCGCACGAGTGACAGCAGCTGCCGTTCCCGCTGGGCCTCCGGCAGGGAGCCCAGCCTCCGCATGAGCACTTCGGGTGCCTCGGCGGACGCCTCCTGCTGACGACCGGCCGCCACCCGCCGGGTGGCGCCGCGGACGACGTCACGGAGCAACGGCGGGATACCGTCGCCCAATCCGGCGATGGTGGGAAGGTCGAGACCGAGCGGCGCGATCAGCGCGCGGTCGGAGCCCCGCGCCGCGTCCCAGAGGGCGAGCCCCTGCGCCACGGACAGTCCACGGACACCCGTCCGCCCCATCCGCGCCCAGTCCGCCGCGCTGAGCCCGCCCGCCATCCCGCCGCCGTCGGCGTGGTCGTCCCCCGGGGCCCAGAGGCCCCAGGCGAGCGAGGTGCCGGGAAGTCCCGCGTCCCGCCGCCACCTCATCAAGGCGTCGGCGAACGAGTTCGCGGCGGCGTACGCACCCTGCCCCGCGGCCCCGAAGATGCCTGCCGCGGAAGAGAAACAGACGAACGCGGCCAGGTCACCGTCCTTGGTGAGTTCGTGCAGATGCCAGGTCCCGTCGAGTTTCGGTCGCAGGGTGGCGTCGAGCTGCTCTTCGGTCAGCGCGGCGACGACGCCGTCCGCGAGCGTCCCCGCCGCGTGCACGATCGCGGTGAGCGGATGTTCCGGTGGCACCGAGGCCAGCGCGGCTTCGACATCGGCGCGATCGGCGACGTCACCCTTGACGACCGTGACCTCGGCACCGAAACCGGCCAGCCGCGCGACCAGGTCGCCGACGCCGGGGGTGTCGTTCCCGCGGCGGCTGAGCAGCATCAGGTGCCGCGCGCCCCGCCGCGCGAGGTGCCCGGCGATCAGGCCGCCGAGCCAGCCGGTGCCGCCGGTGACCAGGATCGTGCCGTCGGGGTCGGGTTCCCTCGGCACGGTGAGGACCACCTTGCCGATGTGCTTCGCCTGACTGACGTGCCGGAGCGCCTGCCCCGCCCGCCTGAGGTCGTAGGCGCGGCGCGGTGGCGTGGTGAGCGCGCCGCGGCCGAACAGTTCCGAAACCTCGGTCAGCATCTCCCGGACCCGGTCTTCGCCCGCGGAGGCGACCAGGTCGTAGGCGTGATAGCCGACGCCGGGATGGGCCGCGGCCACCGCTTCCGGGTCTCGGACGTCGGCCTTGCCGATCTCCAGGAACCGTCCTTTCGGAGCCAGCAGGCGCAGTGAAGCTTCCAGGAACTCGCCGGTCAGCGAATTCAGCACCACGTCGACCCCTCGGCCGCCGGTCGTCTCCCGGAACCGGGTTTCGAACTCGACCGTGCGCGAGGAAGCGATGTGCGCGTCGTCCAGCCCGAGCCCCCGCAACGTGGCCCACTTGCCCTCACTGGCCGTGGCGAACACCTCCGCGCCCAGGTGCTTCGCGAGCTGGATCGCGGCGATGCCGACACCGCCCGCGCCCGAATGGATCAGCACGGACTCACCCCGCCGGAGGCCGGCGAGATCGGTGAGGCCGTAGTACGCGGTGAGAAACGTGATCGGCACGGAAGCCGCGACCTCGTACGACCAGGCAGAGGGGATCGGCGCGAGCAACCGATGATCGGTGACCGCCACCGGGCCCATGGCGCCGGTGAACACGCCGAACACGGGGTCGCCGACGCGGAGATCGGTCACGCCGTCGCCCGTTTCCAGGACCACCCCGGCGGCTTCCGCGCCCGGCACCGCCTTTCCCGGGTACATGCCGAGTGCGACCAGGACGTCGCGGAAGTTGACCCCCGCGGCCCGGATCCCGACCCGGACATCGAGTGGCGCCAACGGTCCGAGTACCTCGGGGCACGGCAGGAGCGCGAGATTGTCGAGGGTGCCGGGCCCGGTGCTGTCGAGGCGCCAAGCCGGTTCCGCCGGGACCGTGAGCAACCCGTCCGCGGCGACCGGGTGCAGCCGCGGGATCAGCGCCGTCCCGGCCCGTACGGCGATCTGCGGTTCACCGGTCGCCAGCGCGGCGGGGATCGCCTCGGCCACCGGTCCGTCGGTGTCGAGCAGCACGATCCGGCCAGGATGCTCCGCTTGGGCCGACCGCGCCACACCCCAGATGCCGGCGACCGTCAGGTCGATCCGGTCCTCGGCGACCGCGGCTACCGCGCCACGGGTCGAAAGCACCAGTTTCACCGCGGCGAAGCGCTCCGCCGCCAACCAGACGCGCAACAGTTCCGCCGCCTCCGCCAGCGCCTCCCGCGCCGACGGGATCACCGAACCGTCCTTTGTGGACAGAGGGACGACGACGGCTTCCGGGACCGGCGCCCCGTCGTCGGCCGCGGCGATCAGCGCGGCGAGCGCGGCCGGACCGGAGTCGAGCAGGACGTACCCGCTCCCGCCCGCCGCCGCCGGTACCGGCGCGGGAACCCAGTCGAGCCCGTACAAGGAGTCGTCGACGTCCGGAGCGCCGAGTGCCGACCGTTCGGCGACCGGCCGCCACGCGAGGTTGCCGACCGACGCCACCGGCGCGCCGGTGGCGTCGGCGAGGGTCAGTGCCACATGCCCGTCGGCTCCGGTGACCCGCACCCGGAGCGCCGACGCGCCCGCGGCGTGCAGGGTGAGCCCGGACCAGGCGAAGGGCATGCTGCCGGAGCCCTGGTTGATCGAATCGAGGAACGGACCGAGCCCGACGGCCTGGAGCGCCGCGTCCAGCAGGGCCGGATGCAGGCCGTAGCCGTCGGTCAGCGCCGGATCCCCCGGCAGTTCGATCTCGGCGAACAGTTCGGTGCCGCCGTCGGTACCCGTGCGCAGCCATACCTTGCGAAGACCGCGGAACACCCCTTCGTAACCGAACGCCAGCACGACTTCCGGGTCGTCGTAGTAGCCGCCGTCGAACGGGAGCCGTTCCGCGTCCGGTGGCGGCCATTCGGTCAGCGCCTCGCCCGGGGGCGCGGTCCGGCCACCCAACAGCCCGGAGGCGTGGGAGCGCCAGCCGCCGACGTCGGCGCCGTCCGGCCGGGAGAACACCCGCACCGGACGGTCACCGGATTCCAGCGGAGCACCGACCAGCACCTGTATCCGCACCCCGCCTTCGTCCGGCAGGGTCAGCGGGGTCTCCATCGTGAGTTCTTCGATCACGTCGCAACCGACCTGTTCGCCTGCGGACAGCGCGAGTTCGACGAAGGCGGTCCCCGGCAGGATCACCGTGTCGTGGGCGCGGTGACCCGCCAGCCAGGCCTGCTCCCGCAGTGAGATCCGGCCGGTGAGGGCGACACCTCCCCCGTCGGCGAGGGTGAGGGTGGCGCCCAGCAGCGGATGCCCGGACGGCAGCAGCCCCGCCGCCTGGACGTCGGCGGTGTCCGCTTCGGGAGCGATCCAATAGCGCTCCCGCTGGAACGCGTAAGTGGGTAGCTCGGTCCGCGAAGGCGCGAGGACCGCCGTCCAGTCCACCGGCACCCCTCGGACGTGCAGCCCGCCCAGCGCGCGCAGGACGCTTTCGGCCTCGTCCCGGTCGGTGCGCACCGCGGGGATCGCCACCATCGCGGGTTCTCCGTCGGCGGGTGGCGGCACCATCGCGGAAAGGACGGCGGCGGGGCCGAGTTCCAGCAGGGTGGTGATCTTCGCTTCCCGTAGCGTGGCGAGGCCGTCGTGGAACCGGACGGCCGCGCTGGCGTGCTCGGTCCAGTAGCGCGGCGAGCACAGTCGTTCGGGCGTCGCCGGTTCCCCGGTCACGTCGGAAACGATCGGGATCGACGGCGGATGGTACTCGAGTTCGCCGAGCAGGGCTTCGAACTCGGCGAGCATCGGCTCCATGAGCGGCGAATGGAAGGCGTGGCCGACACGGAGCCGCTTGGTCCGGCGGCCGCGTTCGGCCCACCGCCGTTCGAGGCCCGCCAGCGCGTCCTCGTCCCCGGACAGCACGACGGATTCCGCGGTGTTGATCGCGGCGATCGAAACCCGGTCTTCGAGCCCGGCCAGACCGGACAGCACCTCGGTTTCGGTGGCCTCCACCGAAACCATCGCCCCACCCTCGGGCAGCGCCTGCATCAGGCGCCCCCTGGCGGCGATCAGCCGGCAGGCGTCGGGCAATGACCAGACACCGGCGACGTACGCGGCGGTGATCTCCCCGACCGAATGCCCGAGCAGCTGGTCCGGGCGCACTCCCCACGACTCGACGAGCCGGAACAGCGCGACTTCGTAGGCGAACAAGGCCGGCTGGGTGAACTCGGTGCGGTACAACGACTCCGCCTCGGCCGAGCCGGGTTCCGCGAACATGACCTCGCGCAGTGGCCGGGACAGGTGCGGGTCCAGTTCGTCGCAGACGACGTCGAGGGCGGCGGCGAACGCGGGGTATTCGGCTGCGAGACGGCGCCCCATCCCCGGTCGCTGCGCCCCCTGGCCGGTGAACAGGACGGCGAGCGAGCCGTTGCCTGCCACGTCCGCCACGACGGCGCCGTTCGCGGCACCGTCCGCGTAGGCGTTCAGCACGGTGACGAAGTCCTCGGCGGTCCTGCCGAACGCGACCGCGCGATGCCGGAACCCGACCCGCGTGCTCGTGAGCGCGCCCGCGATGTCGGCGGGATCGGCCTGGCGGTCTTCGGCGAAGGTCGCCAGCCGCGCGGCCTGACCGCGCAGGGCCGCCGGGGTCTTGGCGGAGATCACCCAAGGCAGGAGCGGAAGCGACCCCGACGGCACCGCCGCGCGGGCCCCCTCGGTCGCCGGTTCCTCGATGAGCAGGTGGGCGTTGGTACCGCTGATACCGAACGACGACACGCCGCCACGTCGCGGTTTCTCCGTCGCTCGCCAGGGAACCGCTTCGGTGAGGAGTTCGACCGAGCCCGCCGACCAGTCCACTTTGGACGAAGGAGCGTCGACGTGCAAGGTCTTGGGAAGGACACCGTGCCGCATGGCCATGATCAGTTTGATCGCGCCTGCGACGCCCGCCGCGCCCTGCGTGTGCCCGATGTTCGACTTCAGCGAACCGAGCCGCAGCGGGCGGTCCGACGGCCGGTCCTTGCCGTAGGCCGCGATCAGGGCGTTGGCTTCGATCGGGTCGCCCAGGGTGGTTCCGGTGCCGTGCGCGTCCACCACGTCGACGTCCTGCGCGGAGAGGCCGGCGTCGGCGAGCGCGGCCCGGATCACCCGTTGCTGCGCGGGCCCGCTCGGGGCGGAGAGGCCGTTGCTCGTCCCGTCCTGGTTCACCGCGGAACCCCGCAGCAGCGCCAGCACCGGACGGCCGGCGCGACGGGCGTCGGACAGCCGTTCGAGCAGGAGCAGACCGGCGCCCTCGGCCCAGATCGCGCCGTCGGCCCCGTCGGCGAACGATCTGCACCGGGCACTGATCGAGGTCACGCCCTGGCCGCAGAATTCGGTGAAGGTGTCCGGCGTGGCCATCACGGTGATCCCGCCTGCCAGCGCCATACCGCATTCGCCCTCGCGCAGCGCGCGGATGGCCTCGTGGATCGCGACCAGCGACGAAGAACAGGCGGTGTCGACGGTCACCGCGGGTCCCTCGAAGCCGAAGCAGTACGAGAGCCGCCCCGAGATCACACTGGAACTGTTGCCGGTGATGCCGTGCGGCGAGTACTCCTTCGACCCCTTCCACACCAGCTCGTAGTCGTTCCCGGTGGAACCGACGTAGACACCGGTCCGGCTCCCGCGCAGTTCGTCGGGATCGATCCCGGCGGACTCCAGCGTCGCCCAGGCGACCTCCAGCAGCACTCGCTGCTGAGGATCCATCACGAGCGCTTCCCTGGGGGAGATGCCGAAGAATCCGGCGTCGAAGAGCGGCGCGTCGTGCAGGAAGCCACCCTCACGGACGTAAGAGCGGCCGGGCTTCCCGGCATCCGGATCGTAAAGCTCGTCGAGGTCCCAGTAGCGGTCGTCCGGGAACGGCGTGATCGCGTCGCCGCCGTCCCGGACGAGTTCCCAGAGCCCCGACGGCGAATCGATGCCACCGGGGAGACGGCAGCCCATCCCGACCACGGCGATGGGCTCGTGCCCACGGCCTTCCACCTCGCGAAGCCTGTCCTGGGTACGCCGCAGTTCGGCCGTGACCTTCTTCAGGTACTGGCGGGTCTTGTCCTCTGTAGACATCAAAGCTCCAGATTTCGGTGTCGCCGAAAGCGCTCAGTGCGAGACGTGGACGATCATCTTCCGCAGGCCACGGACCACCACGTGGCGGCGGTATTCCAGCGAATCCTCGTCGACCTGGAAATCGGCGACGCGTTCGGCGATGGCACGGAAGGCGAGTTCGGCTTCGAGCTTGGTGAGACTGGAGCCGATGCAGAAATGCGGGCCGGCACCGAAGGCCAGTTGCATACGCTTGGTGGTGCGGGAGAGCAGGAACCGGTCCGCCTCCGGGAACTCGGCCTCGTCCCGGTTGGCGGCGGCGAGCAGCAGGATCACCACGGTCCCGGCCTCGACGTCGAGGCCCGCGACCGTGGTGGGGCTCAACGCGACCCTGGCGGTCAGCTGGACGGGGGCGTCGTAGCGCAGCACCTCGTCGGCCATCGGCGCGGCCAGCGCCGGGTCCGCCCGCAGCAGCGCCAGCTGGTCGCGATTGCGGTGCAGGGCGAGGATCCCGTTCGAGATGAGGTTCGTGACCGATTCGTGCGCGGCGGCGAACAACGTGACGAGTACGTTCGTCACCTCGTGCCTCGCCAAGGTCTGTCCGCGGTCTTCGGTTTGGATGAGACTGGACACGAGGTCGTCGCCGGGAGCGCGGCGGCGTTTGAAGATCAGGTCGGCGAAGTAAGCGTGCATCGACGCGCACGTGCGGTCGACCACGGCCAGCTCCTCCGGGGAAAGCAGGCCCAGCCGCCGGAATCCGGCGACCAGTGTCGGGAGTTCCGTCGCGAGCGCGAGATCGTCCGACCACTCCTTGAGAATGTCCACATCGGACATCGGGACGTCGAGCAGCTCGCAGATGATCCGGATGGACAGCAGATTGGCGAAATCGCCGACCGCGTCGAATTCCGCCGCGACGGCGATTTCCGAGAACAGCTCGTCGACGATGTTCTCGATCCACGGGCGATAGCGTGCGGTGATTCTCGGGGTAAAGGCCTTGGAGATCAGCCGCCGTTGCCTGCCGTGGTCGTTCCCGTCCATGAAGAAAATGGAGTCGAGGACCTGTTTCGCGCCACTGTTCGGCACCAGGCCGCGCAATCCCGGCGAATCAAGGGTGTCGTTTCCCATCACCGGATTCCGCATCACCTCGAGACAGCCGGCGTAGTCACCGACGACCACCGTGCCGTCCGGCGTCACGAGCGGGCTCGCGGCCCGCAACCTGGCCAGGGTCGGATGCGGGTCGATCCGCATCGCCGGGTCGAGCAGGACATGGAGCGGATTCTCCCGCGCCATCCCCGTTCCGCGTTCGTCGAGCGAAGTCGTTCCGACGTCGGTCATCTCAAAGCCCCCGTGGTCGAGTCGATGAACGCCACTCTGCCCGCCACCGCGCCGGCGACGCACCTCCGTCTTTGCTGCGCCGTGCTGCTTATGACCAGGTAATAGCGCTGTTCTTCCGTCGTGCCCGATGCGGCCGGAGCACTGGCTCGCGATTCGACGGACGACGTAGTTTCGAAACCATGTCCGCATATTCTGGTGGGGAAGCTTTCACGCGGTCCGGATCGGTCGCGATCATCGGCATGTCGTGCCGGGTCGCGGGAGCGGCGGACGTTCCCGGGTTCTGGGGGCTCCTGCGCGAGGCGAGGGACATGGTCACCGAAGTCCCGGAAGATCGCCGGGGTTCCGGCGGTGACGGCGGTTCGCGCTGGGGATCGTTCCTGCCCGACGTCGAGGCCTTCGACGCGGGGTTCTTCGGTGTGTCGCCGCGCGAGGCGGCGGTGCTCGATCCGCAGCAGCGGCTCGCGCTCGAACTGGCGTGGGAGGCCATGGAAGACGCCCGCGTCGTCCCGGCGACGCTGCGCGGCCAGGACTGCGGCATGTTCCTCGGTGCGATGCGGGACGACTACGCCCGGCTCGCACAGGAGCACGACGTCACCACCCAGCACAGTTTCACCGGGCTCCACCGCGGGCTGATCGCGAACCGGGTCTCCTACTTCTGCGGCCTGCGCGGCCCGAGTTTCACAGTCGACTGTGGACAGTCGTCGTCGTTGGTCGCCGTCCACCTCGCCGCACGGAGCCTGCTTTCCGGAGAATCGGCGATCGCACTGGCAGGTGGGGTGAACCTGAATCTCGCCCGGTCGACCGCGCGTGAGGTGGCGGAGTTCGGCGGACTGTCCGCGAGCGGCCGTTGCCGCACCTTCGACGCGGAGGCGGACGGGTTCGTCCGCGGCGAGGGCGGCGGTGTCGTCGTGCTCAAGCCACTGGACGCGGCGATCGCCGACGGCGACCGGGTCTACGCGGTGATCGCGGGCAGCGCCGTCAACAACGACGGCGGCGGCGCGGGGCTCACCGTGCCGGACCGGGCGGCGCAGGAACAGGTACTGACGCAGGCACTCGAAGACACGGGGTTCTCTCCGACCGACGTCGGCTATGTCGAGCTGCACGGAACCGGTACGAAGGTCGGCGATCCGATCGAGGCCGCCGCGCTGGGCGCCGTCTTCGGGCGTCGTCCGGCGCCGTTGCCGGTCGGCTCGGTGAAGACGAACCTCGGTCATCTCGAAGCCGCGGCGGGTGTGCTCGGCTTGATCAAGGCTGCTCTCGCCGTCCATCACGGGGAGATCCCGGCCAGCCTGCACTTCCGCGAGCCGAATCCGAAGATTCCGTTGGACGAGTTGAAGTTGCGCTTCTGCACCGAGGCGATCGCCTGGGCGGACACGGAACGGGTCGCCGGCGTCACCTCGCTCGGTATGGGCGGGACGAACTGCCACGTCGTACTCGCCGCCGCGCCTTCCCCCGCCCCACGCGAAGCCGTTCCGGGCCCGCCGTCCGTGGCCTGCGTGGTCTCGGGCCGGACCCCGTCCGCGCTGCGCGCTCAGGTTTCCCGGCTGCGGAACCATCTTCTCGAACATCCGGAGCAGGAGGTCGCGGAGGTCGCCTGGTCCCTCGCCACCACGCGTACCGCGTTCGAGTACCGGACCGCCTTCATCGCGCGTGACCGCGCGGAACTTTTGTCCATTTTGGACGAGGCCGGTACCGGGGTACGGGAGGCGGTGCCCACCTGGTCCGCGACACTGCGGTTCGGTTCCGCGCGGTCGGACTCCGAGGGCCTCGACGTGTTCCCCCTGTTCGCCACGGCCTTCGACGAAGCACTCACGCTCTTCGGTGAACGAGGCGATGCCCCCGCCGCCAGGACCTTCGCCACCCAGCTCGCGACATACCGTCTGTTGAGTGCTTCGGGGATCGAGTGGGAAGCAGTGTCCGGCGAAGGGATCGGAGAGTTCACGGCGGCGTACGTGAACCGGACGATCTCACCGGCGGAATTGGCCGACGCGGTTCTCGCCACCACGACGGAGGACGCGGGCACACCCACCGTTCTCCGTTCCGCCGTCGGGCGGGAGATCCCGCTCCCGCCGGGTGTCCGGGCCTTTTTCACCGCGGTCGCCTCGGCATTCACCGAAGGCGCCGCCGTGGAGTGGTCGGCACTGTTCCCCGGTGAGCCGCCGGAGCCGGTGGACCTTCCCCCGTACGCCTTCCAGCGCGAACGCCACTGGCTCGACACCCTTCCCGCCGTCGACCCTGTGTCCACATCGGACAGCGAGACGATCGCCGGGATCGTGCTCGGCCACGCGGCGGCCGTACTCGGCCACGACGACGACAGCGGCACGCCGTCCGGTCGGCTCTTCACGGAGCTGGGCTTCGACTCGATCATGGGCGCGGAACTGGCCAACCGGCTGACCACGGCGCTGGGGGTGACCGTGCCGGAGACGGTGATCTTCGACCACCCCACCCCGGCGGAACTGGCCGGGCACCTGGGTTCGCTGCTGTCCGGCGCGGCACCGGAGCGCCGTGCCCCCGCCACGGTTTCCGAACCGGCCGAAGCACACGAACCGATCGCCATCATCGGCATGGCCTGCACCTATCCCGGCGGGGTACGCGATCCGGAGGACCTCTGGCGCCTCGCGGCCGGCGGCGTCGACGCGATCGGGGGCCTCCCCCGCGACCGTGGCTGGGACGCCGACTCGCTCTACGACCCGGACCCCGCGCGGCAGGGGCATTCCGTCACCCGCAGTGGCGGATTCCTTTACGACGCGGCCGAATTCGACGCGGGGTTCTTCGGCATCTCACCACGGGAAGCACTGACCACCGACCCGCAGCAGCGGCTGTTGCTGGCGGCCGCGTGGGAGGCCTTCGAGGACGCGGGCCTCGTCCCGGCGAGCCTGCGCGGCAGCCGTACCGCGGTGTTCGCCGGTGTCATGCACCACGACTACGCGCCGAGGGTGCACACGGTGCCGGATGGGCTGGAAGGTCACCTGATCACCGGCAACACCTCCAGCGTCGTCTCCGGGCGGCTGTCCTATGTGTTCGGTCTGCACGGTCCTTCGGTGACGGTGGACACCGCTTGTTCCTCTTCGCTCACCGCGCTCCATCTCGCGGCGCGGTCACTGCGGTCGGGTGACAGCGACCTGGCGCTCGCGGGTGGTGTCACCGTGATGGCGACGCCGGAGATGCTCGTCGAATTCTCCCGGCTGCGGGGTCTCGCCCCGGACGGCCGCTGCAAATCCTTCGCCGCGTCGGCGGACGGCACCGCGTGGGCGGAGGGCGTCGGTGTGCTCGTGGTCGAGCGGCTTTCGGACGCACGGCGCAACGGCCACCGGGTACTCGCCCTGCTGCGGGGTTCGGCGGTCAACTCCGACGGGGCTTCGAACGGCCTGTCCGCTCCGAGCGGCCCGGCGCAGGAGCGGGTGATCCTGGACGCGCTCGCCGACGCGGGCCTTCGCGCTTCGGACGTGGACGCCGTCGAAGCGCATGGCACGGGCACCACCCTCGGCGATCCGATCGAGGCGCAGGCGTTGCTCGCCACCTACGGCCAGGCACGGCGGCCGGACCGTCCGCTGCTGCTCGGTTCGCTCAAGTCGAACCTCGGCCACGCACAGGCCGCGGCCGGGGTCGGCGGGGTGATCAAGATGGTGCAGGCGATGCGGTACGGCATGTTGCCGAAGCTGCTGCACCTGGACGAACCGTCCCGGCACGTGGACTGGTCGTCCGGCCGGGTCGAGTTGCTCGCGGAGCACACCCCGTGGCCGGAAACCGGCCGCAAGCGGCGCGCGGCGGTGTCGTCGTTCGGGATCAGCGGCACCAACGCCCACGTCGTGCTCGAAGAGGCACCGGACGAAGCCGAACCGGCCATCGTGACCGCTCCTGTCGTACCGCTGCTGCTTTCGGCGACCGGTGAACAGGCACTGAGAGACCAGGCGGGGCGGCTTCGAGCCCGCCTCGAAACCGATCCTGGCCTCGATGTCCACGACGCCGGTTTCACCTTGGCGAGCGCGCGGACCCGGTTCGCCCACCGAGCGGCCGTGCTCGGGCGCGACCGCGATGAGCTCCTCAGCGGCCTCACCGCGCTCGCCGCCGGGGAGTCCGCGGCGGAAGTGGTCACCGGCAAGGACAAAGCGGATCCGCGGCCGGTGTTCGTCTTCCCGGGGCAAGGCAGCCAGTGGGTCACGATGGCCACGGAACTGCTGGCCACCAGTCCGGTGTTCGCCGCCCGGATGGCGGACTGCGGACGGGCGCTCGAACCGCACGTGGACTGGCTCCTGCCGGCGGCACTGGCCGACAAGGACGCGCTGGAGCGGGTCGACGTCGTCCAGCCGGTGCTGTGGGCGGTGATGGTTTCGATCGCCGCCCTGTGGGAGTCGCACGGCGTGCGCCCGGCCGCGGTCGTCGGCCACTCGCAGGGTGAGATCGCGGCGGCGACCGCGGCGGGCGCGCTGTCCCTCGAAGACGGTGCGCGCGTGGTCGCCTTACGCAGCAAGGCGATCCGGGCGCTTTCCGGCCGGGGCGGGATGCTTTCGGTCGCGCTGCCGAGGGCGGAGGCCGGGCGCCGGATCGAACGCTGGGACGGCAGGCTGTCCGTCGCCGCGGCGAACGGGCCGTCGGCGACGGTACTTTCGGGTGATCCGGTGGCACTGGACGAACTGGCCGCGGAACTCGGCGAAGCGGGCATCCGGGCCAGACGGCTTCCGGTCGACTACGCGTCCCATTCCGCCCATGTCGAAGAGCTGCACGAACCCTTGCTCGAACTGCTGGCGGAGCTGGCCCCGCGGACGAGTGAGGTGCCGTTCCATTCGACCCTCACCGGCGACCTGATCGACACCGCCGGCCTGGACGGCGAGTACTGGTACCGGAATCTCCGGAACCCGGTCGAGTTCGACCGGGTGATCCGGCGGCTGGCGGGCGATGGCCACTCGCTCTTCGTCGAATGCAGCCCACATCCCGTGCTCACCATGGGACTGCAGGAAATCCTCGACGAAGCCGGGCGCGAAGGCGTCGCGCTGGGAACGTTGAGGCGAGGCGAAGGCGGCCTGCCCCGGTTCTTGCGCTCGCTCAGCGAAGCGGCGGTACACGGGGCTGAAGTCGAGTGGGACACGGTCTTCCCCGGAGGCAGGCTCGTCTCCTTGCCCACCTATGCCTTCCAGACGGAACGGTTCTGGCTCACCCCGGCCACCCAGGCGGCCGGTTCGGCGTCGCTGGGCCTGCGCGACGCGGGGCATCCCTTGCTCGGCGCGATGGTCACCCTCGCCGGCGGTGACGGGGCGCTGTGGACCGGCAGACTTTCCCTTTCGACCCATCCGTGGCTGGCCGACCACGCCGTCGACGGCACGGTCCTCCTGCCGGGAGCGGCTTTCGCGGAGCTGGCGCTGCACGCCGGTGACCAGGCGGGTTGCCGCCGGGTGGACGAGCTGACGTTGGAAAGCCCGCTGGTCATCCCCGCTGACGGCGCGGTCGAACTGCAGCTCACGGTCACCGCGGGAGAACCGGGGCGACGGGGTTTCACCGTCCATTCCCGGCCCGCGGATTCCGGCGACGGAACCGGCTGGACCCGGCACGCGACCGGTTCGCTCGCCACGTCGTCCTCGTCCGGCCCTGGCCTGCGGGAATGGCCGCCGCCGGGAGCCGAGCCCGTCGACCTCGACGGCGCCTATCCCCGTCTCGCCGACATCGGTTACGAGTACGGCCCCGCTTTCCAGGGGCTTCGCGCGTTGTGGCGGCTCGGTGAGGAGCGGTTCGCGGAGGTGGCCCTGCCGTCGGAGGGCGGTGATGCGACACCGGGATTCGGCATCCATCCCGCGTTGCTCGACGCCGCACTGCACGCGATCCTCGTCGCGGGGGAAGGCTGCGACGTCGTCCGGCTTCCGTTCGCCTGGACGTCGATCGATCTCCACGCGACCGGCGCGAAGCTCGTTCGCGTGCGGATCACCCCGGCCGGCGACGACGCGGTCGCGCTGACGCTGGCGGACGGAGCGGGTGATCCCGTCGCGACGGTCGGCTCCCTCACCCTCCGGCAGGTCGATCTCGGCAAGCTCGCCGGGCCACGGGTGAACCGCGACTTGCTGCGTGTGGACTGGATTCCGGTCACGGGAGTGGACGCGGAGACACCTTCCTTCGCCGTCTTCGACGATCTGACCGCACTGCGCGCGTCGATCGACGAGGGCGACCCCCTGCCCGAGTTCGTCGCTGTCCCTTGTGGACCAGGAGACGATCGGGACGATCCGCGTGCCGTCACGGTCGAGGCGCTGGAATTGCTCCAGGACTGGATCACCGACGAGACCTTCGGTGCCGCGAAAATCGTCCTGCTCACCCGGCGGGCGGTCGCCACCACGGCGGACGGCGACCCGCCGGAAACCGCCGCTTCCCCGGTCTGGGGACTGGTGCGCGCCGCGCAGTCGGAAGCGCCGGACCGCGTACTGGTGGTCGATCTCGATCGCGACGGCACCCCGGAGCAGGCGCTGGCGGCGCTCGCGGCAGGCGAACCGCAGTCGGCGGTCCGTGGCGGCCAGGTGCTCGTGCCCCGCCTCGTCCGGCTGACCGAACCCGGGGAGCGGCGGGAAAGGGCGCTCGATCCGGCCGGGACGGTGCTCGTCACCGGCGGCGTCGGCAGTCTCGGCGCGCTGATCGCCCGGCATCTCGTCGCCGAGCACGGGATCCGCCATCTGCTGCTCACCGGCCGCCGGGGCCCGGACACCGAAGGCGCCGCGGAACTGGTCGCCGAGCTGACCCGCTCGGGCGCGCGGGTGACCGTGGCCGCCTGCGACGTCTCCGACCGGGAGCGGCTGGCCGAGGTGCTCGGGGCCATCCCCGCCGAGCATCCGCTGACCGCGGTCGTCCACGCCGCGGGGGTACTCGACGACGGCACGATCGAATCGCTCACCGCGTCCACTGTGGACACCGTCTTCCGGCCGAAGGTCGACGGAGCCCGGAATCTGCACGAGCTCACCGAGGACGCGGATCTTTCGGCGTTCGTGCTGTTCTCTTCGATCGCGGGCATCATCGGCAACGCGGGCCAGGCGAACTACGCGGCGGCGAACAGTTACCTCGACGCGCTCGCCCACCGTCGTCGCGCACTGGGCCTGCCCGCGACGTCCCTCGCGTGGGGGCTGTGGGCCCTCGACACGGGAATGACCGGGCATCTGTCCGAGACCGACGTCGCCAGGATGGCCCGCCGCGGTCTGCTGCCCCTGCCCACCGGGCAAGGGCTCGCGGCGTTCGACACCGCGCTCACCGGCGGTCCCGCCCTGCTGGTACCGGCGCGTCTCGACGTCACCGCGCTGCGCGACCAGCGGTCACCGCTGTTCTCCGTGCTGGCCGCGCCGTCACGGCGCGTCGCGACGGCCGCGCGGGAAGCGGGTGCGGCCGTGACCTCGTTGCCGTCGGACCGGGACGAGCAGGCGATGACGGAACTCGTCCGGCGCACCGTCGCGGCGGTACTCGGCCATGCCACGAAGGACTCCGTGGTGGGCGACAGGGCGTTCCACGAGATCGGTTTCGACTCGCTCACCGGACTGGAGTTGCGCAACCGGCTCGGCGAGGCGGTCGGCCTGCGCCTGCCCGCGACCCTGGTGTTCGACCACCCGACCCCCGACGCGCTGGCCGGGTATCTCTCGGAAAGGTTCTGGGGCGATCAGGCACCGCGAGCCGCGGAGACCGTCCCCCCACCGGTCCGTGCCACCGCCGACGATCCCGTCGTGATCGTCGGCGTGGGCTGCCGCTATCCCGGTGGCGTGGAATCCGCGACGGACCTGTGGGAGGTGTTCGCGCGCGGCCGCGACGTGATCTCGGAGTTCCCCACCGACCGGGGCTGGGATCTGGGCGGTCTCTACGATCCGGATCCCGAAACGCCCGGCAAGTCCTACGTCCGCCATGGCGGCTTCCTCGACACGGCGACGGAATTCGACGCGGAGTTCTTCGGGCTGTCACCACGCGAAGCTCTCGTGATGGATCCCCAGCAGCGGCTGCTGCTGGAGGTCTCCTGGCACGCGCTGGAATCGGCGGGCATCGACCCCGCGGTGTTGCGCGGCAGCCGGACCGGGGTGTTCGCCGGGGTCATGGGCGGGGATTACGCGCTTCCGCTCGCCGAAGTGCCGGAGGACCTCGTCGGTCAGGTGTCGGTCGCCAACGCGGGCAGTGTCGCCTCCGGCCGGGTGTCGTACGTGTTCGGCTTCGAGGGGCCGTCGATCACCCTGGACACGGCGTGTTCCTCTTCGCTGGTGGCGATGCACCTCGCCGCCCAGTCGCTGCGCACCGGCGAGAGCGAACTCGCCCTCGCCGGTGGCGTCACGGTGATGGCCACCCCGAAGCTGTTCGTGGAGTTCTCCGAGCAGCGAGGGCTCGCCCCGGACGGCCGGTGCAAACCCTTTTCCGCCGACGCGGACGGCACCGCCTGGGCAGAGGGCGCCGGGATCGTCGTGCTGGAAAAGCTGTCCGACGCGCGGCGCAACGGCCATCCCGTGCTGGCCATCCTCAAGGGTTCCGCGATCAACTCCGACGGCGCGTCGAACGGGCTCACCGCGCCGAACGGACGGGCCCAGCAACGCGTCATCACCACCGCCCTCGGCGACGCGGGATTGTCCACAGAGGACATCGACGTGGTCGAAGCACACGGCACCGGGACCACCCTCGGCGACCCCATCGAGGCGGGAGCGCTGCAAGCGACCTACGGACAGCGCCGGAGCCGCCCGTTGCTCGTCGGTTCCGCCAAGGCCAATCTGGGGCACGCGCAGGCCGCGGCGGGGGTCGCGGGTGTGCTCAAGATGATCGAGGCGATGCGTCACGGCACCTTGCCGGGGCTGCTCCACGACCGGCCGAGCACCCACCTCGACTGGACCGACGGCGGCATCGCGCTGATCACCGAACCGACGCCCTGGCCGGAGACTGGCCGGCCGCGCCGCGCCGCCGTCTCCGCTTTCGGCATCAGCGGCACCAACGCGCACGTCATCCTGGAGCAACCCGGCGCGGCACCCGCCGAACCCGCTCCCACCCGCCCGGGACCGCTGGTGCCGTGGACCTTTTCGGCGGCCTCGCCCGGCGCGTTGACCGAGCAGGCGCGACGCCTCGCGCGACACATCACCCCCGAAAGCGGCGCACTCGATCTGGCCCGTTCACTGGCCACGACGCGGACCCGGCACCGCTACCGCGCGGTGGTTCTCGGCAGGGACATCGGCGACCTGGTCACGGCACTGACCGGCACCACCCCGGCGACCGCCCGCCACATCGGCGAGGCCGTCGACGGGCCGGTCGCGATGGTCTTCCCCGGCCAAGGCAGCCAGTACCCGGGGATGGCGAGCGGGCTGTACGAGGACCTGCCGGGTTTCGCGGAAGCCTTCGACGAGGTGTGCGCGGAACTGGACCCGCATCTGGACCGGCCGCTGGCGGAAATCGTGTTCGCCGCGGCGGGCACCCCGGAGGCCGCGCTGCTGGATCGCACCGACTTCACCCAGCCCGCCGTCTTCGCGGTCGAGGTGGCCGTCTTCCGGGCGCTGACCGGGTTCGGGGTGCGGCCGGGGCTGCTCGCGGGTCATTCGGTCGGCGAGATCGCCGCCGCGTACGCCGCGGGAGTGCTCTCGCTGCCGGACGCCGCCGCCTTGGTGGCCGCACGGGGACGGCTGATGCAGGCCCTGCCCGGCGGCGCGATGGTCGCTTTGCGCCTGAGCGAACCCGAGGCGGAAGACCTGACGGCGGAGTATCGGGGCGAGGTCGGGATAGCCGCCGTGAACGGCCCCGGATCCGTGGTGATCTCCGGCGACGAGGAAGCCGTCATGGCGGTGGCCGCCACGGTCACCGCGGCGGGTGGCCGGGCGACGCGCCTCGCGGTGAGTCACGCGTTCCACTCACCGCGGATGGATCCGATGCTGGACCGGTTCCGGCGGGTGCTGGACACCCTGGAATTCCGGCGGGCCGAGGTTCCCATCGTCTCGTGCGTGACCGGGGAACGGCTCGAGCCGGAAGGAGCGAGCTTCCCGGAGTACTGGGTACGGCATGCCAGGGACACTGTCCGGTTCGGCGACGCACTGCGGACGATAGCCGCCGAAGGTGTCGCCACGATCGTCGAGACCGGCCCCGGCAACGCCCTCACCACGCTGGGGCAACAGGCCCTTCCCGAGGACGGGGCCGGACTCGTGTCCTGCCTCCGGCGTGGCCGCGACGAGACCGAGACGCTGGGAGCCGCGCTGGCGACGCTCTACACGCGCGGGGCCGAGGTGGACTTCTCGCCGTGGTACGCGGGCGGTCGCCGGGTCGATCTGCCCGGCTACGCCTTCCAGCGCAGGCGGTACTGGCTGCACCGACGCCGGTCCACAATGGACTCACTGGCGAGCGAACCGGGCTGGCGGCTCAGGAACGCCGGCGTGCATTCGCTGCCGACCGGATCCTGGCTGGTGATCGCGCCACCGGGGGACGAGGACCTCGACGAACGGGTCACCAAGGCGGGACGGGCGCTGGCCGAACGCGGCTGCTCGGTGCGGCTCGTCCGGCACACCGGCTCCGACGGCTGGGCGGCCCGGCTCGCGGAGCACGCGGCAGCCGCCCCCGACGGCATCCTCTGGCTGGCAGGCGGGCAAGGCAAGGCGGGTGTCACGGCGACGGCAGACGTGCTCGCGCTCGTCCAGGCCTTGGAGCGGACCTCGATCGAGGCGCCGGTCTGGGCACTGACCACCGGCGCGATCGCGACCGGCCCCGCCGATCCGCCGCCGGATCCCTGGCAGGCGGGCGTATGGGGGCTCGGCAGGGTCGTCGCGCTCGAAGCCCCCCACCGCTGGGGCGGGCTCATCGATCTGCCACCGGAACCGGACGACACCGGCTGGGCTCACGTCTGCGAGGCCTTGACCTGCGGCGACGGAGAAGACCACTTCGCGGTGCGCGCCGACGGGCTCCACGTGCGGCGGCTGACCGCGCTCGAATTCCCGGAGACCGAGACGGGCTGGCGGCCGTCGGGCACGGTACTGGTCACCGGCGGGCTCGGTGCGCTGGGCAAGCAGGTCGCCCGATGGCTGGCAGGCCGCGGCGCCCCCGGTCTGGTCCTCGTCGGCAGGCGCGGCGCGGAGACCCCGGGAGCAGAGGAGCTGCGCGCCGAACTGACGGCGCTCGGTACCGCCGTGACGATCTCGGCCTGCGATGTCACCGATCCGGAAGCACTGCGCGCGTTGCTCGCCGAACATCCGGTGACCGGTGTGGTGCACGCGGCCGGGCTCCTCGACGACGGCGTCCTGGACGCCCAGTCCGCGCGACGGCTGGAAACGGTTTTCGCGGTGAAGGCCGGAGCCGCCTGGCTGCTGCATGAACTGACCGCGGACCTTCCGCTGGAACAGTTCGTCCTGTTCTCCTCGATGGCGGGCACGTTCGGCGCTCCCGGCCAGGCCAACTACGCCGCGGCGAACGCCGCCGTCGACGCGATCGCCCAGCACCGGGCGGCGCTCGGCCTGCCGTCGACCGCGGTGGCCTGGGGACCGTGGGCGGAGGAAGGCATGGGGACCGCGGTCCCCGGTCAAGGCCACCACGACGGGGTGTCGGGGATGAGCGCGGAGACCGCGCTGGCGGCGCTGGACCGCGCACTCGCCCGCCCGGCGGCGGCGCAGGCGATCGGGGAGGTCGACTGGGCCAGGTTCGTCCCCGCCCACACCGCGACCAGGGCCAGCCGGGTGTTCGACGATCTCGTCGGCGGACGACCGTCGGGCACCACGGCCGAGACGTCCCCACGCGAGCGGCTGACCGCGCTCTCCGGCGAAGAACGCAGGGCCGCCTTGCTCGATTCGGTGGTGCGCGCGGTCTCCGCGGTCTCCGGTCACGACGACGACGTCATCGGGGTGCACCGGCCGTTCCGCGACCTCGGCATGGACTCGCTCGCCGCGATCCAGCTCCGGAACCGGCTCAACGCGGAGACCGGGCTCCGGCTCGCCACCACCGTCGTCTACGAACAGCCGACCCCCGCCGGCCTCGCCGCGTACCTCGACGAGTGCCTCGGAGACGACCGGGCGGACGCGACACGGGCCGTCTTGGCGAAGCTCGCTGAACTCGAAGCCACATTGTCCACTGTAGACACCGATACCGAAATCGCCGAGCGGCTCGAAGCGATGGCACTCAAGGCCCGTCCGGCCGTCCCCGGCTACGACGACCTCGAATCGGCGTCGGAAGACGAACTGTTCGACATCATCGACGACGTCCTCGCCCACGACGACGACGCGTCAGCCGCCTGAGAGAAGGAAGCAGGGAAAATGAGCACTGGTACGCGAGACCCGCTGAAGGCAGGCCGTCCGCACATGCCCGGCTACGGCACCGAACGGTGTGAAGCCGGCTTGCTGCCCTGGTCATGGGCCGACGACAAACTGCGGACCACGATGAACTACTGGGTCGCGACCGTCCGGCCGGACGGCAGGCCGCACGTGATGCCGGTGTGGGCGACCTGGGACGGCGAAGCGCTGTGGTTCGGCAGCACCCACACCTCACGCAAGATGCGCAACCTGCGCGCCGATCCCCGCTGCACCGTCACCATCGACAACGCGCTCGACCCGGTCGTACTCGACGGCGTCGCGGAGTTCGTCACGGATCCGGAAGCCGTCGCCACCTACGTCGAAACCGCCAACGCGAAGTACGCGTCGGCCTACAGCTACGACCCGGACGTCAACGCCATCGTGGCGATCCGGCCGGCCTGGGCCTTCGGGATGCGGGCCGAGGACTTCACCGGGACACCCACCCGCTGGCAGTGGTATTGAGGGGAAAGGCAAACGTGTCGTGTCTCGGGCGGGAGTGCGGCATCCGGGCACGCGAGTCACGCCTTATCGAAGTACATGATGGCCCCCTTCCTTGCGCTAGGCGCAAGGAAGGGGGCCATCATGTACTCCACGACCGGCCACCGAGGTCACGGCCGTCCCACCGTCACCAAGGATCACATCCGACGGTAGCGAAAGCCTCCTTCACTACCGTCAGAGTAGGCAAGGAGGCCTTCACTACCAGAAGATCGCGTATACAGGAGTGACACCGACCCCACACCACGATACGTTTGCCTTTCCCCTCAATAAGTCCTCGATGTCCACAAAGGACATCACCGGGCAATTGACTGCCGCCATGTACGTTTCCGCGCGAGGGTCGTGAAGTACATGAAGGTCCCCTTCCTTGCGTCTAGCGCAAAGGAAGGGGACCTCGTGTTTGCGTACCACGTCTGACCAGCAGATGAGCGCTGATTCGGCGGGCCGTCGAGCGTGTCCATGAAGGAATTGGGACGTTGAGTGTCCCAATTCCTTCATGGACACCGGGGATCGCCACCGGCTCGGCTTCACGACCGGCCGCCGACGTCACAGCCATCCCACCGTCACCAGGTACCACATCCGATGGTAGCGAAAGCCTCCTTCACTACCATCAGAGTAGGCAAGGAGGCCTTCACTACCCAAAAGAACGCGTCGCCCAAACCAGGCACGACCCATCGCCGGCCCCGGACCATCACCGCCAGGAAGTCAGCCCAGGTTCAACAGCAGCCTGGCCGGGCGCTTGAACGCGCTGTCGGTCCACTCCACCTCGTCCGGGTCCTCGGCGAGCGTAAGCCGGGGATGCCGGTCGACGAAGGCGGCGAGCAGTTCCTGCATCTCCATCCGCGCCAGGTTCGCCCCGAGGCAGAAGTGCACACCCCTGCCGAAGGTCAGATGCGCCTTCTCGTCCCGGTCGAGGCGCAGCTCCCGTGGGGCGTCGTAGATCGAGGGATCGTAGTTCGGCCCGACGAAGGACGCGACGACCGCCTCGCCCTTCCGGATCGTCCCGGACGGCAGCTCGACGTCCTCCAACGCGACCCGGAGCGGAGCACCGTCTCCCGGGACCTCGACACGCAGCAGTTCCTCGACCGCGCTGGGCACCAGGCCGGGGTCGGCGACCAGCCGTTCATAGTGCTCGCGCGGAGCCAGCAGCCGCAGGAACGCGCGGGAGAGCACCGATCCGGTCGTCTCGTGCCCGGCGAGGAACATCCCGATGGTGTTGCGCACCAGTTCGTCGTCGCTGAGCCGGTCGCCTTCGTACCGCGCTTGGATCATCGTCTGGAGCACGCCGTCACCCGGCAGGTTCCGCACCTGTTCGATCAGTTCGACGCAGTACGCCGCGAACTCCATCAGCGCCGCGGTCTGCTCTTCGATACCGAGACCACCGGAGGGGAGCAGGAGATCCGACCAGTGCCGGATCCGTTCGGCGTCGATCCCCGGTACTCCCATCACCTCGCTGATCACCTCGACGGCGAAGGGGAACGCGACCGTGCTCACCACGTCGACGACCGGTCCTTCGAGTCCGTCGATCATCTTGTCGGCCATGCTGCGCACCCTGGGCCGCCACGCCTCGATCTTGCGTTTGGTCAGGGTGCCCGCCAGCAGGCTGCGGAGCCTGGTGTGCCGGGGCGGGTCCATGTTCATGATGATGTCGGGGTCGACGGTGAAATCGAGGCCGTCGGCCTGCCTCGGCGCCCCCTCGTAGGTGAGATCGCGGCTGAATCGCTGATCGCTCAGCACTTTCACGACGTCGTCGTAGCGGACCGCGAGCCTGGCCACGTCACCGCTCTGCAGCCGGACCTCGCCGAGCGGGCATTCCCGCAGACGACGTTCGTAGTCTTCGACGGGACGACCTCGCGGGCCGGGCGGGAACGGGAAACTCTCGAGTGCTTCAGCCATGGTCTTCCATCCTCACCGTGGATGCCGGTGCCGCGGACTTCGCGGGTTCCGGTTCTTGCCGATATACAACGAGTTCCGGTCTGCGCCGGGTGGAGAACCGCCGCATGACAGGTCGTTCCACGCCCGCGTAGAGCAGCCACGACACGAGGAGCGTCACCCCGAACAGCAGGGCCGTCACCCCCAGCGCCGCAGGCGTGCCCCAACGGTCCCCGATCCACCTCACCCCGAAGGTGAGCACGAGCCAATGCACCATGTAGAAGGCGAAGGAGACTTCACCCAGCCACACCATCCGGCGACCGGCCAAGAAGGTCCGTCGCCCCTCCCGGTCGGCCACCGCGCCCGCCGCGATGAGCAGGCCGAGTGGCACCACCGTGACCGCCGTCAGCTTGTAGGTCATCGGGAACAACGGGGCCGCCGCGTAGGCGGCCAGCGAAAGTGCCGCGGCCCAGCCGAATCGGAGCGGCAGACGACGTCCCTCCAGCACGATCCTGGCCAGCAGGATGCCGAACACGAAGTCGAGCAGGCGAACCGGCGCGAACGCGTAGACGAACCAGAACCGCGGCACCGACGTCTCGGCGTACCAGAGGTAAGGCTCGTTCGGCAGTGCGGTCGCGGCGAGCGGGATCAGCAGGATCACCGCGATGACCGCGCCGGCCCAGAACCACAGCCGGTCCGGCCGGATCCGGCGGAGATACCGGAACAGCAACGGGAACGACAGGTAGAACAGCACCTCGCAGGAAAGCGACCACGAGACGATGTTGAAGCCGCCGTTGACCGGCGCCCAAGCCTGCAGCAGCGACAGGTTCAGTGCCGCCGTCCCGAAATCGAAGGTCTCGTTCGCGACAAAGCCCAGCAGCAACGCCGCCGCGAGGAACGTGACGACGTGGTTCGGATAGATCTTGAAGAACCGGCGGCGCCAGAACGTCCGCGCCGTGTCCTTCTCGCGTGCGGACCAGGCCAGCACGAAACCGCTGAGCACGAAGAAGAACCCGACACCGGTGAAGCCACCCTGGATGAACATCGCCGTCATCGACTTCTGGACACCGGGATCGGCGAACAGGTTCTCCAGGGTGAGGTGGGACAGAAAGACCGCGAGCGCGGCGATGAAGCGCATCCCGGTCAGCGACGGCAGGCGCGTGGCCCGGACGTCGCGGGCCGCGCGGCGTCCGGAGCCGGCCGCCGGCGAGAGGGAAATGTCCATGTCCCCATCGTCAGCGACCGCTCTTCACCAGGGCATCTCCGCCGGTGCGGAGCTGATCGAGGATCTTGTCCCCGCATACGGCGGGCGGTGGGTCAGACGCGCTGCTGGATACGGATGAGGTTCCCGGCCGGGTCGCGGACGGCGCCGTCCCGCAGGCCGTACGGCTGGTCGGTCGGTTCCTGGATGATCTCGGCGCCCGCCTCCGCGAGGTGCTTGAAGAGACCGTCGAGGTCGTCCGAGGAGAACAGGATGCTCGCGTAAGTCCCCTTGGCCATCATCTCGGTGATGACGCGGCGTTCGTCGTCGGTGATCCCCGGGTCGACGGCGGGCGGGTGCAGCACGATCGACACGGGCTGCCCCGGCGGGCCGACGGTGATCCAGCGCATCCCGTCGTAGCCCACGTCGTTGCGCACCTCGAAGCCCAGGATGTCGCGATAGAACGCCAGTGCGGCCTCGGGGTCGTTCTGCGGGAGGAAGCTCCCGTGAATGCTGATGTCCATGACGGTCACGCTAGGTGAGATCGGTGTCCGGCGCTTCTCGATTCCTGATCGGTCGGGTCGCGGCGCGGCTCACTCGATCGAAGTCATGATCGTCATGGTCAGGGACTCCAGCGTGCCCTGGACACCGTCGGACGACGTCCGCACGGCCTCCAGGAACCGTTCGAGCTGTTCGGGACCGAAGCCGGCCAGCGGGGCGAGCGACGGGTCGACCGGTCCTTCGGGAAGCGGTCGCGGGACGGGAAGGCTCACAGCGCACCTCGGGATTCGACGGGTTCGATCCGCGGTTTTCCGGCCGGGTCGAGGAAGTCACGCATCGCCGCGAGCAGCAGCAGGGCGTCCTCGCGTTTCGTGTCGGGGGCGCCGCCGTCGAAGAAGGCGGCGATCCTGGCGTGTTCGTCCGCCGGGATCTCCCGGCGCAGCAACTGGAGCACGGTCCGCGTGACGCGCTGCGGGAAGTACAGTTCCTTCGCGATCTCGAGGAACCGCTCCCCCGTTTCCGGGGCGAACGCGCCTTCCTCGACACCGGCGGCGATGGCGAACCGCATGTTGACCATCGGTTCGGACAGCGCCGAAAGGTTCTCTTCGTCGTAGGTGACGGCGACCTCGTCGTCGGCGTCGATCCGCCCGGAGAAGTACTCCTCGTAAATCTTGCCGACGCCGACCATGCCGAACGGCGAACATTCCGCCGCCCGCAGGGCACCCATACTCGACGAGCCGAACATCGTGACCCCGCGGTCCATCGCTTCGAGCACCTCCTTCGGCGAGATGCACAGGCTCTGCAGGAACCGGCCGTCCACGATGCCGATGGCCTCCGGTGGCTCCGGCCGGGCCAGCAGTTCGGCGAGGTCACCCCGTTTGACCGGGGGCAGGAACTCGACGTCGAGTTCGGCGGCCGCCGCTTCCCGGTCGATGCTCGGGCCGATGAAAACCACTGCGCGCATGACGGATCTCCTAGGCGGGCTTGGAAAGTTCGGCGGCGCGCTTGCGTGCCGACAGCTCGAGCAGTGCGTTGTTCCAGACCTTCGCCCCGCGCGGCCCGATCTTGCAGTGGTCGACGGCCCACGATTCGAGCCGCGGCACGATCACCCGCACGACGCTGACCGGGATCCCCGGCGGCGAGAGGTCGACGGCGAGCGCGCGTTCGATGCCCGCGGCGCGGATCCGGTCCAGGATCAGCTCGATGTCGGTCATCACGTCGTCGGTGGTCCACGACGGGATGTCGTCGAACGCGACCTGTTTGCGCATCGGCTGCCACGCCCACGCGCCCTTGTCGATGGTCGCCGACCGCTGGACGTGGTTCTGGTACTTGGACACGTTCTCGGTCGGGAGCCGGATGTCCTCGCGCATCGCCTGGATGTCGACAGCGCGGCCCTGCGCGCATTCGGTGATGGCACGGATCAGCGCGACGTTCGCGTCGGGATGCGTGCCGAACCCGCCGTGCCCCTGCGACGTCGTCGGACCGAGGTCTTCGGAGGTGGCGGCGAGGAAACTCGGGATCTCCAGATCCGAGGTGATGTGCACGATCCGCATCTTCAGCCCGGCGTCGTGGAATTTGTCCACAAGGGACTTCGCCAGCGGTGGCAGCGTCTCCAGGTCCACGTGCGGATGCAGTTCCCGCAGATACGACGTGACGCTCTCGGGCTGCGGCTCGACGAAGATGCCCTTCTCGAGCACTTGGGCGAGCTGGCTGCTCACGAGTTCGGCGTTGGTCATCGAATCGCGTTCGATGAGTTCGGTGAGCGCGTGGCAGATGGCCTCTTCGACACTGTTTCCGGACGCCAGCCCGTTGGTGGAAAGCACCTTGTAGCAAGGGGGTTCGTGGAACTTCAACCCGTAGACGGCGCACGCCTGCGGGATGAGGACGGACTCTTCGTTCATCAGGTCGTAGGCCTCGACCCATGAGATCGGGAGATCGTCGCGGTAGTGCGCGGAAAGCTCGGCGTTGTTCTCACGCGGGTCCAGCACCGGACGGCCCTCGGCGACCAGCTCCTCGTAGGAGGCGATGACCCGCGGCCGCACCGGCAAGGCGGCGGAGAACCGCTCGATCGCCTCCATCGCCGCGGACGTCTTGGCGTCGATGTTCCGCAGACCCTTGCCGTTGTAGACGGAGATGATGTCGTTGGAGCGTGGCGCGATGGCGTTGTAGACCGGGATGCCGACCCGGTCGAGCCAGGTGATCTCCGCGACCCGGGTGACGCCGGCGCGCCGCAGATGCGGCTCGATCCGCGCGTAGGTCTGCTCGGCGGTGAACTCCCGGTGGACCCCGCCGCCCCCCACCTTCGGAACGCTCTTCCTGAGTTTCATCGCACTCCCTCGTATCCGGCCTTCGTGGGGATCGCTTCGGCGAGCAACCGCTTCCAGGCCTCGGTTTCGCGCTCCGGGTCGACCGAAGCGCGAAGGTCCGCGCACTGCCGCCGCAACCGCGTGTAAAGCCCGTCGCGGTCGTGTTCCGCGGCGTCGAGGACGGCGGCGAGCGCTTCCGTGTCACCGACGGGGAAATAGCCCCCGTAGTCCGCGCCGAGCAGCCCGACCGAACCCGGGATGCGAGTGGAGACGATCGGGACGCCCGCGGCGAGCGCTTCGGTGACCACGTTCGCCCCGCCCTCGTGCAGTGAGGTGAGCACCAGCAGACGGCTTCGGGCGAGTACGGCGAGCGCTTCGGGCCGCGGCAACGGCCCGAGCCACGAATAGCGTGGGTTCGTCGCGGACTCGGCGCGCAGCCGGTCGCCGATGTCGTCCTCGCGGACGCCGCCGACATGGGTCACGGTGATCCGTGACGACGGCGGCAGCAGCCGCACCGCGGCGCTCAGCCGCAGCGGATCCTTGACCGGCCTGGCGTGCGCGAGGAAGGCGATCTCGAACCGGTCCTCGGCAGGCGCTTCCCCCGGGATCGGCGGCATGGACTGGGTGATCACCCTGGTCCGGCTCCGCAGTCCGGGCGGCACCTGCCGGACACCTCGCGGCTGAAGGACGACGATCCGCGCGGCGCCGCCGAGCAGGGTCAGGTCGACCCCGCCGGTGACCAGGTCCGGGTAGAGGTCGGTGCCGGTCAGCGCGATCACGATCGGGGCGGCCGGGCAGGCCAGGGAGAAGGCCCGGATCGCGGCCTCGCTCTTGCGGGCGTGCAAGGCGACGAGCAGGTCGTAGGTGCCGCCGTCGTAGTCCTCGACCACCCTGACCTCGTGCCCGAGTTCCCGGAACAGCCGGGACCAGCGGCGCGCGGTGACGCCGTTCCCGTAGTCGCTCGCTTCGGGGACCGGGCCGGCGACGAGAATCCTCATCGGGCCCATTCCCGGTCGTAGGCCAGCCATTTCCCGAAGGCGCGGACGGCTTCGTCGGCCGGGACGGTGGCTGTCCAGCCGAGTTCGGCCGCGGCGAGGCCCAGCTTCATCACGGCGGTCCCCGACGGCGAAACGCCGGTCTCGACCGGCACGGAACGGACCGCCGCGCAGACGATCTTCGCCAGTTCACTCCCGGTGAGGGTGGCCGTCGCGATGTCGTACACCGGAGCGACCGGCGCTCCGGTCAGCACCGCGTCGATCGCGCTCGCCATGTCGCGCACGTCGGTGAACTGGTGGACGCGATCGGGATCGATCCGCAGAGCCTTACGCGTCCATGCCAGCTGGATCCAGTGCGCCACCTCGGAATCCGCCGGGGTGTGCGGGCCGATCGGCGTCGCGAACCGCAGGAGGTGTTCACGCTCGCCGGTGTCGACGATGGCGCAGAAGACCTCGCCCGGATCCGTTTCCTCCCCGAGATGGACGAGCCGCGTCGAAGCGGAAGGGGCTTCACCGTCGACGATCTCGTGGCCGAGTTCGGCCAGCAACGCGGCCAGATACTTCGTGAGCGGACCGCCGGGTCCGGTGAGCGCGACCTGAAGCCCGCTTCCCGCCCGCGGACGGCGGGGGTGGGCCGCCCTCGCCCGTCCCGCGGCGAAGGCCTCGATCGCGACCTCGTTGTGCGAGGCCGTGATCGCTTCGATCTCGGACGCGGTGAGCCGGTCGCAGAGACCGCCCGGTCCGATGCTCGCGAGCGCGAGATCCAGCGGCTCGCTCGCCACAGAGTCCATAGAGGACAGTCCCATGGTGAACGCCGTCAACCAGGTTTGCCACGCGCCTTCGGAAAGATCACCACCCAGCTCGAATTCGGTTCTGCACTCCTGCGGCGAAATCCCCGATCGCCGCAGGAGCCGTTCTGTGCCGAGGTATTCCCAGTACCCGTCGGCGCGCACGGCGCATTCCGACGTGACATGCTTGTGGAAGGGAATCAACTCGTGTTCGACGATCGCGCCTTCGACGTCCGAGGGCGCGACACCGGAGAAACAGGAGGAACGCCGGAGTCCGTGCGCGTCGTTACCGGCGACACTGGGCAGGCCGGAATGTTCGACGGTATTCGGTACGGCGATGCGGATCGGTACCCCGACGGCCTTGAGATACCGGAACATCAGCACGTCGCACGGCCAGCCGTCCGGATGTTCGTCGGCGTAGGGCGCGTAACCGCGCGCGATCGCCGCGGGCAACATCATGGCGACGCAAGGCGCGTATTCGTTGACCGCGGTCGCCCAGGCCGCCCCGGCGGCCGCGGCCATCCGCACGGCCGCGCCGTTACGGGAGTTCCAGTTGGCGTAGAAGGCGACGGCGTCACCGGGGAACCGCCCGGCCGCTTTCCGCGCGTGCTCGAAGAAACCGTCCGCGAGCTGGACGTCGTCCTGCAGCACGAGAAAGTGTGTCGCGTCGGCGGCGACGCCGCTCCAGGCCAGCCGCACCGTCCGCGACGTCGTCGGTGGCCCGTCCGGCCGCGGGTCGAGCACCACCCGCAGCGCGCCCGCGGGGTCGAGTCGCGCGAGTTTCGCCGCCGCTTCCCCTCGACTGGGATGCGCCATCACGGCACCACTGAGCCGTACTTCGGTCATCGATAACCCTCACCGTCTTCTACGGGTATCGGGAAGTGTGCCGCGCCGGCGAAGTCCGCTCTTCTCCCCGCATGCGCGCGTAACGGAAAAAGTGTGGTTCTCCTCGATTGCCACTCTCTTTCGCACCCGCGATGGATGACATTTTCACGGGTAATCTCGGTACCAGGACACAATACCGGGAAGAACGGACGGCGTGATGACGGAAATCCTGTTCGTGTGCGTGCACAACGCGAGCCGGTCACAGATGGCGGCCGCCCTGCTCAAGCATCACGGATTCGGCAGGGTCACCGTACGGTCCGCGGGATGCGACCCGGCGGAGAAGATCAACCCGCTGGTGGCCGGGGCGCTGGCGGAATGGGACGTCGACATTTCGGCGGAGGTCCCGAGTCAGGTCACTTACGCCGACGTCGCGGCGGCCGACATCGTGATCACCATGGGCTGCCGGACCTACCCCGTGGCCGAGGGAACGCGGTATGTCGAGTGGGTCGTCCCCGACCCGGAAACCGAAGGGGTCCCCGGCATCCGGCCGTTACGGGACGATATGGACCGCCGGGTGCGAGAGCTGCTGGCGTCCCTTGTGGACACTCCGGTCCCCGGCTAGCGGCGGGATCCGGGCCCTTTTCGCCTCTGTTCAGGAAATCCGCTTGGTCAGGTGCACGACGACCTCGTCGCCGATCTCCTTCTGGATGACCTTCCGGAACGGTTTGCGCAGCGGCAGCATGTGGACGCCTCCGCCGATCGGCAGCATGCTCGCCTCGTAGTCGTGGCCGTCCACGGTGCCACCGACCTTGACAGCCTTGCCGGTGCCGAAGAACTCCGCGGATCCGGGCATGTTCACGCACGGCCAGCCGCTGTTGCCGTCGGGAACGACTTCGGCCGTGAAGGTCACATCGATCGCCTGCGGAGTGTTGTCAGCCATGATCTCGAGTCTTCCTCGCCCTGGTTCACGCGGTCAACTCGGTTCCGTGCTCTCTCGCGAACACCGCCGGATGCCTGCGAACGGGTGAATATCGGAAACCGCCGGGCGCGAGCGATGAGTCGGCGCCGATCCCGGAGTCCACCCTTCGACACCACCCGAGGGGGTGGGACGATCGAGGAGGACGACCGAGATGACCAGCACGAACGAGATCGCCGTCGACGGCGGACGGCTGTACTACGAAGTCCGCGGCGCCGGACCGCTGCTCCTGGCCATGGGCTCACCGATGGGGGCGGACGCCTTCGCGCCGCTGGCCGAGGCGCTGGCAAGCCGGTTCACGGTGGTGACCCATGACCCGCGGGGCATTTCCCGGAGCAAGCTGGACGATCCGAATCAGGACTCGACCCCGGTGATGCGCGCCGAAGACGTCGTCGCGGTCCTGGACGAACTGGGCGCCGAAACGGCCGACGTGTTCGGCTCCAGCGGCGGCGCGATGACCACCCTCGCGCTGGCCGCCCGCCACCCCGGCCGGATCCGGACGGTCGTCGCGCACGAGCCACCGGTGCTGAACCTGCTGCCGGACGCGGCGGAACGGCACGCCGAGGTCGACGCGATCGTGGGTGCGTTCGAGACCGACGGCCTCGAGGCCGCATGGCGGATGTTCCTGCGCACGTCCGGCTTCGAGGAGGAGCAAGCCGGTCCGCCGCCGGGTGACTCCCCGGAGCAGGACCTGGAGGACGGGCGCCGGTTCTTCGTCCACGAACTGCGCGAGACCACGCGCTACACCCCCGAACTCGACGCGCTGCGCGAGGGCCCGGCCAGGGTCGTGATCGGCCTCGGCGCGGATTCCGGCGACCTGCTCACCCGGCGGACCTGTGCCGCGCTGGCAGGCGAACTGGGGCTGCCGGTGGTCGAGTTCCCCGGCGACCACGGCGGCTTCATCTGGGATCCGGAAGGCTTCGCGAACCGGCTGGGCGACCTCCTCCTGACCGAGGACGCGGAGGTGCCGCTCGCCCGGACGTGACCCGGCGGAAAACCGGCCGCGAAACTTTTTCCCGGAGGTGTCGATTTGCCTCGTGCGCGTTCGTAGCGAGGGTGAGAGGCCGGCGACGGACCGGCCACACCGGAGGAGAGCGCCATGACCGTCCCCTACACCTTCGACATCTTCTGCAGCCTCGACGGCTTCGGTTCGCACAACGGCGACTGGGGTGGCTACTGGGGCAAGCAGGGCCCCGAGCTGCTCGAACGTCGTCTGTCGCTGTACGACGAGCCGCAGCGGATGGTGTTCGGGGCGGCCACGGCCTCCCTCAACGCGCGGATGCTGTCGTCGCTCGACGCGGAGTCGCTCGACCCTTGGGTCACCCGGATGCGGGCCCTTCCGGCGACAGTCGTGTCGAGCACGCTGCGGGAACCGCTCGACTGGCCGGACGCGACCATCGTGCGCGGCGACGCCGTCGACGTCATCGCCCGGCTCAAGGAGGAGTCCGACGTGCCTCTGCGTTCGCACGGCAGCCTGTCGTTGAACCGGACGCTGATGGCCGCCGGTCTGGTCGACCGCGTCCAGGTGACGATCTTCCCCGTCCTCACCGGTCGGACCGGAGAACGCCCGATCTTCCAGGACGCGGCCGACTTCGACCTCGACCTGCTCGAAAGCCGAACGCTCGACGGCCGCACCCAGGAGCTGATCTACCGGCCCGTCCGGCATGGCTGAGACCTGCCCGCGGGATGGTGGCCCGGGTGACCCGGCACCGCACTCGCGTGCTTGGAGGCGGGACAGGCCACTCACGACAGTCCTAAGCGGCCCGAGGAACCACCGGCTCCGTCTCGCCTTCCGGTGTCGGCGCCGGCTGGGCCACCGTGGCACGCGCCGAAGCGGGAGCCGTGGCCACGGCGAAGACGACGATCACCCCGAGCGGCACCAACAGCAACGTCAGCGCCGTACTGATCCCGAAGGTCTGGGCGAGCCAGCCGAAGATCGCCGGACCAGCGAGTACGCCGGCGTTGTGCAGCGTGCTGTACCGCGCGATCGCGAGGCTGGTGTTGGACTTCGTGCCGTGCCCGACCGCGCTGGAGATGATCGGGATCGCCACGGCGAGCCCACAGCCTGCCATCGCGAGCCCGGCCAGCCCGAACCAGACACTCGGCACGGCGACGGCGACCAGCACGCCCGCGCCGGTCATCGCCATGCTCCAGCGGACGAGGGCCACGGCACCGAATCGCCGGTGCAGCCGGTCACCGACGAGCCTCGTCCCGGTCTGCGACACGATGAACGCGAAGTAACCCAGCGACGCGATGTTCGCCGCCGCACCGCGTTGCTCGCTCAGGAAGACGCCGCCCCAGCTGGACACCGCGCCTTCGCAGAGCGCCACCGCCGCGCCGAGACCGCCGAGCACGATCACCGCACGCGTCCACCCGGACAGGAACCCGACCCGCGACGCCCGCGGCGAGACAGACGAAGCGACCGAAGACTCCGTCAGCAACCAGCGGCCGCTGAACAGCGCGATGACGACGAGAAGCACCGAAACGACCCAGAAATGCGAACTCAGCGACCATTCCGCGCGGACGGCCAGCACCGTGCCGCCCGAGCCGAGCAACGCGCCGATGCCCCATACCGCGTGCAGGCTGTTGAGCACCGGCCGCCGCGTCCGCCGTTCCACTTCCACGCCCTGCGCGTTCATGGACACGTCGAGGAGGCCGGCGATGACGCCCCAGGTCAGCATGCCGAGACCGGCGGTGAGCGCGTTCGGCATCGCCGCCATCAGCGGCAGGAACCACGGCAGAGCAACGGAAGTGACCCGGATGACCGCCCGGCTGTCGAGGTGGTTCGACAGATGTCCCGCCAGCTGCATCGCCAGCAGGACACCGACGGTCTGGGCGAGCAGCACCATGCCCAGTTCCGCGAAGTTCAGTCCCAGTTCGATCCGCAGCTGCGGTACGCGCGCGAACCACGAGCCGAGCATGATCCCGACCATCAGGAAGATCCCCGAGATCGCGATCCGCTGGCGGCGCACGTCCTTCACCGGATGGATTTCCGGCCCGCTACTCATCGCCGCTCGCCACACCGGACGCGTCGCCGAAGCCGGACTCGCCGGTCCAGCTGCCCACCTCCACGTGCGCGTTGAAGGGTTTCCCCTCGGCGTCGCGCATCGGTGGCCGCCGGTGCGCGAGGTGCAGGAAGACGTCGTCGTACTGGGTGACGTCCCCGGCCGCGGAGATGCGGTAAAGCATGTCCTCGTCCTCGCCGCCCCAGCCCTTGTAGCGTTCGTCGAAGCCGCCGATGCGGTGGAAGATCTCCGGCCGCGTCCACAGACACGCGCCTGGGACGTCACGCAGCAGCAGTCCGCGCGCCCCGGCCAGCGGTGCTTCCGGCGTGTTCTCGCCGCATCGCCGTTCGATCAGCCAGTCGCTCGACGGCGCGTCCAGCGACAGCATTTCGGTATGCGGCAGATGCGCGTCGTGCCGCTGGTCGGTGAACCTGGCGTGGTTGCGCTCCAGGAATTCCCGGTCCACCAGTATGTCCGCGTCGAGCAGGCACAGGGTCCTCGCCGCGCCAAGGGTTTCGCGGACACCCACGTTCAGCGTCCAGGACTTGTTGAACAGCCCCTCACCCTCGATGTGCACGTAGTGGTCGGCCAGCGGCTCGACGAGGTGCTTCCACCGCGGCTTCTCGTCGAACTCGACGACGGTGACCCGGTAGCGGTCGGCCGGAAAGGTCTGGTCGCGCAACGCGAGCAGGCAGGCGGTCAGGTTGCGGATCCGGCCCGCACCGTCCCGATCGGACAGTGGGACGACGACGAGGATCTCGTCGCCGGTGCCGGACGGCCGCGACCGTACGCCGCGAGCGAGCTCCGTCAGCCGGTCGAGACCGGCAGGCCCGGCTTCCGGTTCGTAGAGCCTGCCTCGGAAGTAGTTGATGTAGACGTTGTCGTCCGCGGCGTCCGCTTCACTGCCCAGTTTTCGTGCCAGAACGGGGTTTTCGTCGAGCAACGCGACGACGCGCTCTTCGAGCCGACGTTCGGCGAAGGTGTCGGTCGGCCGCGAGACGAGCCGCCGGTACGCCGGATCGTGGCCGATGGCGGCTTCGAGCGGGTCGACCACGGCACGGTAGAAGCGTTCGCTGTGCATCCAGTAGTCGGCGGCGACGTCCGGCACGGCGGGATCGTTGGCCAGGACGACGTAACGGACGATCCGCCCCGCGAGATCCGCGCTCCCCGGCTCGGCCTTCCAATAAGCCGATGCCGAAGCGAACGTCTTGCCACCCGTGCGGGTCGGCCGGATCCGCATCGGATTGGTCGCTCGCAACACGCACATCGGACTGCAGTCACAGGGATGCGGTTGCACTGCTCCTCCGTCCCTCGGTCTCCTTGAGATGACTCGGACACCGAGCGTGACAGTCGGCCACAGGGCGGAACGTCTTCTTGATTGCCGACAATCTCGAAGACCCGAGCCTTACTGTCCATAAAGGACGAGACGCGGCGCAATCGGGGAGAGGTCGCGCGTCGTCCGCGACCGATACCGTCGTTGACCGAGTAGAGGGCCGTTCCCCGCACGCGGAGCCGTGGCACTGCCCGAACTCCTCGGAACGCTCAGCGTCCGCGCCGTGACCTCGCGGACGCTGAGCGGGACGAGATACGCCTATCCGGTGGCGGCGACGGACGCCCAGGCGGCTCGAATCGCGGCGACACCGCGATCGACGTCCTCCTCGGTCGTACTCCAGTTGGAGACGGAGATCCGCATGAGCCGCCTGCCGTGCCAGGTGGTCGCGCCCATCCAGCACTCGCCGGAACGCTGTACGGCCTCGACCACGCTGTCGGTCTTGTCGCCGAAACTCACCAGAACCTGGTTCAGCACCACGTCGTTCACGACGCTGACGCCTTCACACGCGTCGAGCCGCTCGGCGAACCTTCGCGCCAGAGCGCAGCATCGTTCGACCATCTCGGCGATCCCCGCGCGGCCCAGCTCGCTGATGGCCGCCCACGTCGGGAAGCCCCGTGCCCGGCGCGAGGACTCCGGCACGAAATCGCCCGGCGCTCTCACGCCGCCGTCTCCCTGCCCGGTCAGGTAGGCGGCCGTGACCGACATCGCGGCCTTGTGCGAGCCGGGATGGGCGCAGAAGGCGTACCCGCAGTCGTAAGGGACGTTGAGCCACTTGTGCCCGTCGACGGCCCACGAGTCGGCGCCCTCGATCCCTTCGGTGAGGTGCCGGGTCGCCGGGCTCGCCGCCGCCCAGAGCCCGAACGCGCCGTCGACGTGGACCCACGCGCCATGCTCGTGGGCGATCCGGATCGCGGTCCTGAAGTCGTCGAAAGCACCGCTGTTCACGTTCCCCGCCTGAAGGCAAACGATTGCGGGGCCATCAAGCACCCGTTCGAGGTCGGCGACGTCGATGGCACCCTGCGCGTTCGCGCGCACCGGCTCGACGACGTCGGTGCCCAGGCCGAGGAAGCGCAAGGAAACGTCGATCGTCGCGTGGCGCTCCTCGCCGGCGACGACCCGCAGCGGCGGTGCCCCGTTCAGCCCGCGTCGCTCGACATCCCACCCGGCCTTGGCGAGGACGTGATGGCGAGCCGCGGCCAGGCCGACCGTGTTCGCGCCCTGGCCACCGGTCACGAACCCGAACGAGGCGCCGGACGGCAGGCCGAGGATATCCTTGAGCCAGCCGCCCGCCACGTCCTCGACGATCGCGGCGGCAGGCGAGGTGATCTGGTTGAAGGCGCCCTGATCCCAGCCGGTCGTCAGCATGTCGGCCGCCGTCGCGGCGTCGAGCGCGCCACCGACGACGAAGCCGAAGTACCTCGGCCCGGTGGTCGACACCAGCGCGGGTTCGACGGCGTCGGCCAGCCGCCGGATCACCTCCGACGGCGGGGCAGGCTTCTCGGGCAGGTCGCCGAGCTTTTCCCGGACGCCGTCCGTGCTGTCCGGGAAGACCGGCGTTTCGGACACGCGCTCGCGATAGTCGGCCACGCGGGCGACGGTGTCGGCCAAGAGATCTCGAAGCTCGCTCACGGTGACTCTCTTTCGATCGTCGCGAACCAAGCAGGCGCGCCGTTCTCGTCATGGAACCTGGTCCGGACGCGCTCCCTTTCGATTGCCTTCACGCGCCATCCTTTACCGAAGGGGGCCGTCAGCGCCTCCCGTTTTACGGGGTGCGGCCCGGTGGTCTCCCCTTCGTCGCTGAAGCACAGGATGAACAGCGTTCCCTTGGTGACCGCTCCGAGGCTTTCCGCGTACCGCAGGCGTTCGCCGGCGTCGAAGGTGTGGAAGAGCCCGCAATCGAGCACCGTGTCGTAGCCGCGCTGGAGTCGCTCCAGATGGAGCGCGTCCGCCGTCGCGAACTCGACCTCGAGCCCCCGCTCGCCGGCCTTCCGCCGAGCCCGCGCCAAGGCCGTCTCGGCGACGTCGACGCCCAGCACCTGGAGGCCGAGTGAAGCGAGGTAAAGGGCGTTCTCCCCGGACCCGCAACCCACGTCGAGCACCTCGCCCGCGAACCTGTCCGCCGCCTTGACGACCGCCGGCTGCGGGCCGCCGAAGTCCCAGGGCGCGGGGCCTTCGTGATACGACGCGTCCCAGGACAGGCCGGTCATACGCTCGTGACTGGTCGGGGGCCTCCCGCCGAACGGATCACCGGTTGGGCCTGGCATGGCGACCACCTTCCCCCCTCGTCCGCCCGGCCATCGTGACATGCGTGACCAGGACATCATGTGACCTTGGGAAACCTTGTTTGACCTGCGCCGGAATGCCCCGGTACCGTGTTGTGTTAGCACTCTTGTCGGCTGAGTGCCAATGCACGAAGGAGCAGCAGTGCCCACCTACCAGTACGCCTGCAAGGAATGCGACCACGCTTTCGAGGCCGTGCAGTCGTTCTCCGACGCGAGCTTGACCGTGTGCCCCCAGTGCTCGGGTCCGCTTCGCAAGGTCTTCAGCTCGGTCGGCGTGGTCTTCAAGGGCAGCGGTTTCTACCGCACCGATTCCCGCGACTCGAAGGCCAGCACGACCTCGGCGCCGGCCAAGACCGAGACCAAGTCGGAGTCGAAGACCGAGTCGAAGTCGGAGACCAAGAGCCCGGCATCCTCCTCCACGGGTACGACGAAAACGGCCGCCGCCGCTTCCTGACGTCCCGAGTTGTCCACAGGCCCCCGGTTATCCACAGCCGGGGGTTTTCGTTCTTTCTCCGCGCCCGGCACCGCCCCTAGCGTCGAAAGCATCACCGATCGACGAGGGGGAATCCCGTGTTCCACGATCTGCCCGTCCTGCGAAGACTCCACGGCAGGCCCGCGCGGCTGCTCCGCCGCTGGCTCGCCCTGTCCCTGCTGCTCAGCGGCTTGGTCGCCCTCTTCCTGCCCGCCTCGGCCCGCGGCGCGCCCGGGACACCGACGGTGGTCTCCGCCCGTGATCTGCCGTCCGGGACGGTGCTGCGCGCCGAGGACCTCGAAGTCGTCGACGTCCCGGACGAGATCCGTCCACAGGGCGCCACCGGCCAGACCGCCTCGGTCGAGGGGCGGCTGCTCATCGGGGCGGCACGGGCGGGTGAGCCGCTGACCGACGTCCGCATGCTGAGCGCGGCCATCCCCGGAACGGGTGATCCGGAAAGTTCGACCGTGCCGGTGAGGCTCGCCGACGCCGGGATCGCCGCACTCCTGCGGCCGGGTCAGCGGGTCGACGTCGTCGCGGCCGCCGAAGCGGGCCGTGAGGCGTCTGTGCTGGCCAGCACGGCCGTCGTGGCCGCCGTCGGCGAACAGGAGACCGCCGAAGCGAAGCATCCCAGCGCGGGGAGCAAGGGACCTTTGGTGCTGCTCTCCCTGCCCACCGCGATCGCGACACGGGTGGCGGCGACTTCGCTGGAACGGTCCTTAACGGTTACCCTCCGCTAGCTCGCGCCTGCCCCGGCGGGCGCCTGCGTCCCCCTGGTACGGAAAAGGGACGGTCGGCAACCGTCCCAGGTGAAGAGGAGAGCGTCTTGCTCAAGGGTTTCAAGGACTTCCTGATGCGCGGGAACGTCGTCGATCTCGCGGTCGCGGTGGTCATCGGTGCCGCGTTCACATCGATCGTCACCGCGTTCACGAACGGCCTGATCAAGCCGCTGATCAACACCATCGGCGGTTCGGACGCCGCCAAGGGGCTGGGCTTCAACATCCTCAGCGCGAACGACGCCACGTTCCTCGACTTCGGCGGCGTGATCAACGCGGCGATCAACTTCGTGCTCGTCGCCGCCGTCGTCTACTTCGTGATCGTGCTCCCGGTCAAGCACATCCAGGAGCGGCGCAAGCGCGGTGAAGAGGCGGGTCCGACGGAGCCGACCGACGTCGAACTGCTCACCGAGATCCGTGACCTCCTGCGCGCGCAGCAGAGCCGCGAGGGCTGATCCGGATCACCGGTCGTGATGAGGCGGCCGGTTCTCCAGGTACCACGAGTCGGAGTCCGGGGATCGCTGACCCGGCTCCCGCTCGTCGGAGGTCGTGTCCGGCAGGACGTCGCCGAAGATCTCGTCGACCCGGCGCCGCTTCCGCGCGGAAGAGGCCGCCGAAGGGCGCTTGTCTTCGTCTTCACCTGGCATGACACCCATTTTCGCACCGGTCGCGGGGCACGCCGACCGGTGGGACCATCAGCGCATGAGCATTGTCGACAAAGCGAAGGGGCTGGCCGCGCAGGCCATCCACAAAGCGGAAGAAGTCGCGGGCGAAGTCCGTGAGAAGGCGGGCCCGCTGGCCGAGAAGGCAGGCGATGCCGCGGCCAAGGGCGTCACCGCGGCGTCGGCCGGGGCGAACAAGGTCACCGGCGGCCGGTTCGAGGACAAGATCGGCAAGGTCACCGAAAAAGTGGAAGGGGTGCTGCACCAGGACAAAAAGGGCGAGCCCGGGACAGAGCCCGGACCCGCCGGCAAGAGTTAGAGCCTGTTGGCGAAGCCGCGACGTGTCTCACGAAAGGGACACGACGCGTGAACCCGCCCCGGCCGGAGGCCCCGCTATCGCGGACGCGGGTTCACCAACAGACACTTAGGCCTCTTCGAGCCCGGAAAGCTCGTCGATCACGTACGGCACCAGCGACGAGAGCGTCGCCATACCGTCGCGGACCGCCGCGCGCGAACCCGCGAGGTTGACTACCAGCGTGCTGCCTGAGACGCCGACGAGCCCGCGGGAGATACCCGCGTCCACCGCGCCGGCGGCGAGGCCGGACGCGCGCAGTGCCTCCCCGATGCCCGGGATCGGGCGGTCGAGTACCCCGGCCGTGGCGTCGGGCGTGCGGTCACGCGGGGAGACCCCCGTGCCGCCGACGGTGATCACCAGGTCGGCACCACCGATCACCGCGGTGTTGAGCGCGTTGCGGATCGCGGCCGTCTCGGCCTCGACCACCACGACGCCGTCGACGATGAACCCCGCCTCTTCGAGCAGCTCCGTGACCAGCGGTCCCGTGTTGTCCTCGTGCTCGCCGTGGGCGACGCGATCGTCCACGATGACCACCAGTGCGCGGCCCAGCCGTTGTGCGCTCCGTTCCATACGCACACCGTATCCGGTTTCGGCTGATCTTCGCTCCCGCGGTGGCACGGGCCACGAGTTGTGACGATTCCCTGACGTGCGCGGCGGATCCGGGGCCGTCGGCGGGGATCGCCCCTAGCGTCGGAAGGGTGCGAACACTGGTAACCGGCGGGGCCGGGTTCATCGGCTCCCATATCGCGGATCTGCTGTCCGATCAGGGCCACGAGGTCGTCGTCCTCGACAACCTCCTGCGGACCGCGCACGGCTCGTCGCGTCCTCCCGGCTACACCGGACGTCACCGGTTCCTGCACGGTGACGTCACCGACCCAGGACTGGTCGCCGGACTGCTGGACGGCGTCGAGGCGGTCTGCCATCAGGCCGCCGTCGTCGGGCATGGGATCGACCCGTCCGACGCGCCGTCCTACGCGCTGAACAACGACTACGGCACCGCTGTGCTGCTCGCCGCCATGCACGCCGCCGGGGTTCGGAAACTCGTGCTCGCGTCGTCGATGGTCGTCTACGGCGAAGGCCGTTACGAATGCGCTGAACACGGGATCGTGCCGCCGTCACCGCGGACGCGGTCCGATGTGGACGCCGGACGCTTCGAGCCCACCTGTGCCGCCTGCGGTGCCGAACTCGGCTGGCGGCTGGTCCCCGAGGACGCGCCGCTTCAGCCGCGAAGCACTTACGCCGCCACGAAGCTCGCTCAGGAACATCTCGCGGCGGCGTGGGCCCGTCAGACCGGCGGAACGGTCTGGGCGATGCGCTACCACAACGTCTACGGACCCCGGATGCCGCAGAACACCCCGTACGCCGGTGTCGCGTCGCTGTTCCGTTCGTCATTGCAGCGTGGTGAGGCACCCACCGTGCTGGAGGACGGCAAGCAGCAACGCGACTTCGTCCACGTCCACGATGTCGCGAGGGCGAACGTCCTCGCACTTCACACCGACGGCCCCGAAGGCGAACTCACGCCACTGAACATCTGCTCCGGACAGCCGCACACGGTCGGCGAACTGGCCGAAGAGCTCGCGAAGGCGTGCGACGGTCCTGCGCCGGTGATCGCGGGTGGCGCGAGGCCCGCCGACGTCCGGCACGTGGTCGCCGATCCCGGCCGCGCGGAACGACTGCTCGGTTTCAAGGCGGAGACCGGTTTCGCCGAGGGCATCGCCGGCTTCGCCACCGCTGAACTGCGGGAACCGGCGAGTCTCTGAAACCGGGAACAGACCGGGCTCCCGCGCGGTTGTCGTTCGCGGACAAGCGGACCGACCTTGGGGGTTTTGTGGGCATCACCATCGGCGACATCGAGATCGAGGCGCTGGGCGACGGGCTGATCAGGCTGCCGCTCGCCTTCTTCCCCGGTCTCGACCCGGAAGCCCACCCGGAGGTGCTCGACGAAGACGGCACCGTCCATGTCCCCACCGGCGCGTACCTGATCCGCGGCAACGGCCGCACGATCCTCGTCGACACCGGCCTCGGCCCGCGTGAATTCGCCTTCCCCAAGGGAATGACACCCGCCAAGGGCGACCCCACCCCGGCCATGGGCACCGGCGGCGACCTCGCGGCCGCCCTGGACAAGGCGGGCTGCCCGGTGAGTGAGATCGACACCGTCTTCCTCACCCACCTGCACAACGACCACACCGGCTGGATCGCCCCCGAAGGCGACCTGACCTTCCCCGGCGCGCGGGTCGTCTTCGGGCGACTCGACTGGGAAGCCCTGATCGAGCCCGCCGGGACGGACGAGTGGGGCCGCGTCGGCATGGAGACCGCCCGCGGCGCGGGCCTGACCGAGGCGATCAGCGGCGACGACGTCCCGATCGCCCCCGGAATCGTGGCGAGACACGCTCCCGGCCACACACCGGGCCACTACATCCTCGACATCACCGCGGACGACGAGCGCCTGCTGCTGCTCGGCGATGTCCTGCACACGCCCGCACAGCTGACGGACGCCAAGATCGGCTTCCTCAGCGACCTCGACCCGGACCTCGCGCTCCGCACCCGCCAGCGGCTCCTCGCCGAAGCCGGAGAGACCGGCGCGATCATCGCGCCCGCCCATTTCCCGGACCTGGGGTTCCGCCGCCTCTGATCGCCTGGTCGGTCGTGAGTGGCGATTCGGGTGGGTACCTCCTCGTCACCTGCGGGCCTGGCTCGTGGGGGAAGCGCGTGAAGGCCTTCCCAGGCCGTGAAGGACTCCTTGAGGGACTCTGGGTCCCTCAAGGAGTCCTTCACGGCCCGACCGCTACCGGACCCACCCACCGCAGGCACCGCAAACACCCTTGGCCAGAACGCTCATTAACACTCACGACCCCAAACCGGGCACATTCGTCTCGCGAAATGTCCCTTATGGACAGTCAAGAGCCGGGTGAGGACCCTTGCGTGAGACGCTCCCGCCGGATCCGCCACGACACGTTCGCTTTGTCCCGCTCCAGCGGTGGAGCCGACCAGCAGTTATGCGACTTTGCCGGACCCTGACCCTGAGAGCAGGGAAGGAGGCCTTCACGGACACACCATCACTTGCCGCAGAGCACCTTGTCGGTGAGCATCTTGTCCGCGTTGAAGTACGCCTGCCCCAGGTCCGCCGCGGAGTCACCGTAGGTCATGGACAGCTCGTAGGTCCTGCTGCCGTCCGGTGTGCTGGCCATCAGCGTCCCGTAGCCGTGGAAGCCGCCCATGCCCTTGAGGACGGTGCCGCAGCTCGACTCCTGGACGTACAGCCCGAGCCCGTAGCCACCCTTCGGATGCGGTTTGCGCATCTCGGCCAGCAGCGGGGCGGGCAGGAGCTTTCCGCCCAGCAATGCGGAGAAGAACGTGTGCAGGTCCTTGGTCGTCGAGATCAGCTCACCGGCGCTCGACGCCCACGACGGGTTCTGCTCGGTGATGTCGACCGTCTTCCACTGCCCCGCCTCCTCGTATCGGTAGTAGCCGTGGGCGTGCGGCCCCGGGATGCCCGGCCACGTGCCCGGCACCACGGTGTCCCGCAGGCCGAGCGGGCGCAGGATCCGCCGCTGGAGTTCGTCGCCGTAGGGGTTGCCGGTGACCTTCTTGATCAAGAGCCCCGCCAGCACGTAGTTGATGTTCGTGTACGTCCAGTCCGTGCCAGGCGCGAACAGCGGCGGCTTGGACAGGCCGAACCGCACCAGCTCCTCCGGCTGGTAGGTGCGGTATCGGTTGTCGAGGAATTCCTTGCCCTGCAAGGGGATTCCCGGGACAACCGTACCGTCGGGCAGCACCGCGCCGGTGTAGTCGAACAACCCGCTGGTGTGCTGCAGCAGCATCCGCACGGTGATCCGCCGGTCAAGGCCGAATTCGGGCAGGTAGCCGGCCACCGGGGCGTCCAGGCCGAGCTTGCCCTCCCCGACCAGCTGCAGCACGACGGTGGCCACGAAGGTCTTGGTGTTGCTGCCGATGCGGAACCGCCCGTTCGTCGGCGGCTTCGCGGTCTCGCCCAGCTTGCGCACCCCGGCGCTACCGGTCCAGTCGCCCCGCTGGTCGTGCACCCGGAGCTGCGCGCCGGCGAAACCGGAGCCGGCGATCTCCCCGACCATCGCCCGCAGGTCCGGACGATCCTTTCCGGCGGGGTCCGCGGCGGCCACCCCTGGCAAGGCCGCCCCGGCCAGCAACGTCGCCGCCAACGCCGTGATCCCCGCTCGCCGGAGGACCCGGCTCTTGCCGTTCCTGGCTGTACTCGCTGAAGTCGTCATGGCGGCAACATTCGCCGTCCGCGCTGACACGGCGGTGACACGGCACTGACACGGTCAGGGCGTCGAGAGGGGCAGCCGGACTTCGAAGCGGCAGCCGGGCCCGTGGTTGCGGACGCCGATCCGGCCGCGATGGGCTTCGACGAGCCCTTTCGCGATCGCCAGCCCGAGTCCGCCGCCGCTCGCCAGCCCACCGCGCTCGGGCGTCCGTGCCCGTGTCCCGCGGAACGCGACGTCGAAGACGCGCCCGATCTCGTCGTCGGGGATCCCTCCGCAGCCGTCGTCGACGGCCAGCAACGCGTCGCCGCCATCGATACCGAGCTGGACCGCGACCGTCCCGTCCGGCGGCGTGTGCCGGACGGCGTTGGACACCAGGTTGCGCACGATCCGCGCCAGCTCCGGGTCGCTTCCGGAGACGACCGGCCAGGCGTCCGCCCGCTCGACCATCCGCACCCGTTTCTGCCCGGCGAGCGGCGCCTGCGCGGCGACGGCGTCGCTGACCACGTCACGCAGCGGCACGGCGGCCATGGTCAGTTCCAGCGCGCCCGCGGTGATCCGCGACAGCTCGAAGAGGTCGCCGACCATGCCCGAAAGCCGCGTCGTCTCCCCGCTGATCCGCCGCGCGTAGTCGGTGATCTCGCCGGAATCGGCGACGACGCCGTCCGCGACGGCCTCGGCCATCGCCTGGATCCCGGCCAGCGGGCTCCGCAGGTCGTGGCTGATCCACGCGACGAGTTCACGCCGCGACGCCTCGGCCGCGCGCTCCCGTTCCCGCGCCTCCCGCTCCCACACGCTGCGGCGCGCGATCAACCGGCCGAGCACGAGCGCCGCCGGCACGGTCACCAGCGCGACCAGCAGACAGACCAGGGTCATCGTGGTCAGCGCGGGGGTGAACATGAACCCGCTGACGCCGAGCACCGCGACCAGCGTCGCGAGCACCGGGATCAGGACGAGCACCGTCATCGTGCTGGCCAGCGAACCGCGTCTGAGCACATACAACGCCAGCCCGCCGAGCAGCACCACCGGCAGCGTGAACAGCAGCGCGAACGGCAGGATGTGCCAGGCGTGCGCCAGCATCTCGGCGAACGACTCGCCCGCGCCGATCATGGCCGCACCGGGTCGTACCGGTAACCGACACCCCAGACGGTGGCGACCCGGACGGGTTTCGCCGGATCCTTCTCGATCTTCTCCCGCAACCGTCTCACATGGACGGTCACGGTGGACTGATCGCCGAAGTCCCAGCCCCACACCTTTTCCAGCAGGTCGGCCCGGGAGAACGCCACCCCCGGATGGGCGAGGAAGAACGCGAGCAAATCGAATTCCCGGCTGGTCAAGGGAAGTTCCACGCCACCGACACTCGCCTGCCGCGCGGTCATCTGCAGCGAAAGGTCACCGTCGGCGAGTTCGGTGGCCGCCGGCGCCGGGCGGGGCATCCTCGCCCGGCGCAGCACCGAGGCCACCCGCAGCGCGAGTTCCTTGGGGCTGAAGGGTTTCGTGACGTAGTCGTCGGCGCCGAGCTGGAGTCCGGCGATCCGGTTCTCCTCCTCGCCGAGCGCGGTCAGCATGACGATCGGGACCTGGCTCATCTGCCGCAGGCGACGGCACACCTCGAGCCCGTTGAGGCCGGGCATCATCACGTCCAGCACCACCAGATCCGGGGCGGTCTCGGCGAACAGCCGCAGCCCCTCGGTGCCGTCCCCGGCGACGTCGACGTCGAAGCCCGCGACCTCCAGGTACCGCCGGACGACGTCCCGGACGGTCTCGTCGTCGTCGACCACGAGTACGCGGCCCTGTTCGGCCATCACATCCACCTCACCAGCTCGTCAGCACCAAATGGTTCACCACCAGCGCCGTGGCCGCCTGCGCGGCGAGCCACCACCGCCGCCGGGACGACGGCAGCAGCGCGACCGCGGGCAGCAGCCACACCGCGAACGGTAGCCAGATGCGCTCGACCTCCGCCTTCGACAGGCCGGACAGGTCGGCGAACACGATCGTCAGCACCGCGGCCGTCACGATCAGCGTGACCGGCTCCCGGAACGACCGTTTCGGCCCGGCGAGGAACTCCGCGCCCGCCCGCCGCGTCCCGGCGATCACGGCCGGTCCGATCGCGATCAGCACCGCCGCGATATCCGCCCACACCCAGTAGGAGTACGGGCGCAGCGTCGCGATCCCCTGGTAGTAGCGCTCGACCACCAGGTGATAGCCGTCGAGCCACCAGAACCCGGCCCACGCGAACACCACGACGACCGCGGCCGCCCCGAGCGCGGCGAGGAGCAGGATCCGCCACTGGCGGGTCAGCGCGACGACGGCCAGCGCGATCAACCCCAGCAGCACGAGCCCGTAGGACAGGAAAAGCCCGAACCCGAGCAACAGGCCTGCCGGAAGCGCGAGGATCCGCCGCCTGGCCGCGAGCGCCAGCAGCGCGATCCCGGTGGCCGTCACCCCCGCGAAGAGCCCGTCCGCCGAGACACCGATCCAGATCGCGCCGGGCGTCAGCACGGCGAACGGGAGCACCGTCCGCGCCGCGTCCTGCCTGCCCAGCGCGGAAAGCGTCACCGGGACGGCGACGACGACCAGGCAGCCGACCAGCACGACGAACGCCGAGGCCCAGGCGCCGCCGTGCAGCCCGAGCCGATCGAGCCAGACGAAGACCAGCGTCGCGCCGGGTGGATGCCCGGAGACGTGCGTCGTCCACGAGTTCGGCTGGAAATCCAGGATGCGCGAGGAGAACTCGCTCAGCATCCGCGGGATGTCGGTGATCCCGGGTACCTCGTGCAGGTACTCGTGTTCCGTGGCGAGCCTGCCGGTGAACCCCCTGGCCCAGCCGTCGATCATGGCCAGCGAGAACGTCCACGCCACGGCGGCCACGTAACCGAGCACGAGCAGCGGACGCCAGCGCAGCCGCGCGGCGAGCGAGGGACCTTTGGTGACGACCACGAGCGCGAGCACGACGGCGGCGACCGTCCCGGGGCCGACGTGCGGCAACCACAGCCCGAACAGGGGCGGCGCGAAGGCGTAGATCACCACGCCGGAACCGGGACGGTTGTAGTGGAGGCCGACGGCGATCGCTGCGCCGACGACGAGCATCGCCAGGCCGACGGCGATCAGATCGGCCCGGCGACCCGTACGGACGGGAGCGGTGACAGTGGACATCACCGGCACCATAACCACGTTTTCGACGTTCGAAGGCCGGGAAGCCCGGTCCGTCAGAACTCGGTAAGACTCCCGCTCACCCCGCCGGTCGCGACCCCACGAGCAGCAGGCACAGCACCGCCACCGCCGTGACGATCCCGGCGATCAGCAGCATCGGGTCGAGCGAGGGTGCCGTGGCCGCCGCCTGCTGGGTCACGGGAGGGGCCGGGGTCGCGGGCTCGGTGGCGGGAGCCGCCGGGGCCGAAGACGCGCTGCTCGACGGCGGCGCACTCGCCGTCGGGCTGGCCGGCGCCGACACCGGGGCCGTGGTCGGCCGGGCCGTGGTCTGTTTCGGCGGGACGGGAGCCGGTTGCTTCGTGGGTGTCTCCGCGGCCAGTACGGTGACCGACGCGCGCATGTCCGGATGCACCGAGCAGTAGTAGGAGTACGTGCCCGGCTTGGTGAAGGTGTAGCTCCAGCTCTGCCCGGACGAAAGCTGCGGGCTGCGGAACGCGACCGGGGCACTCGTCGTGACGACGTCGTGGGGTGCCTGATCGTGCTGCATCCAGGTGACGGTGTCCCCGACCCGTACGGTCAGCGAAGCCGGGCCGTAGGCGTAGTCCTGCATCATCACCTGCTGCGTGGCCGCCTTCGACGGCGGAGCGAGATAGCTGGCTTGCAGGATCAGGAAAACCGCCGCACACGCGAATCCGGTGAGCCGCCTCATCGCACGAACTCGATCGCGATCTCGACGTGGACCCGGCGGACGAACCACGGCGCCCGCCGTGGCCGCGGCAGAATTCCCTTGGCCCATAACACTATCCGTTCTTCATCGACATAACGCAGAGCTCCGTCGAGCACGAGCCCTCTTTCCCCGATCCGCCCTTCGATCAGTACCTGCCTTTCGTCGACGACGACTTCGTCGGAGGTGAAGGTGAGTACGCGGGTCGTGCGGCGCTTGAGAATCAATCGTCGCAACGGCCACGGATAGGTGCGTAGCGAAGGGACGTCGAGTTCGACGAAGAGCGCCGGTTCCCCGGAGATGTCCAGGTATCCCGCCGTCGCGGCGAATCTGCCCCGTGCCAAGGGGAAGCGCAGGACCCTGATCGACGGCTCGATGACGCAGCGGTCCGGGCGCAGCCGGTGGCCGGCCTGGACCGGGACGGGCAGGAGTTCGGTGTCGGACATCGCTCGTCTCCGTGGGAGGGGAACGTGGATACTGGCGAAGGGCCCGGCCGGCCGCTTACCGGCCGGGCCCTGCGGTTCAGTGACCGGCCTGGTTCAGCAGCTCGCCTGGTTCAGCAACGGGGTGAGCACGGTTTCGAGCCACACCGTATGCGTCTTGATGTACTGGTCGAGGTTCAGCAGATCGGTGACCTGCTGGCCGAGCGACGTCTCCAGATGCGCGGATTTGATGTGCGCGATGATCGGTGCGAGCGTGTCGGCGACGACCTTGTCGGCCGAGCCGTCCAGCACCGGGGCGAGGACGGATTCCAGCCACACCGTATGCGTCTTGATGTACTGGTCGAGGTTGAGGATGTCCTGCACCTGCTGACCGGGTGAGGTCTCCAGATGCGCGGCCTTGACGTGATCGATGATCGGCTGAAGCACTCCCTTGGGCACACAGGATCCTCCGCCGGGGGTCGTCGGCGGCATCGAATGCGAAGACGTCGGCGGCTTGCTGCTGCTCGTCGAGGTCGGCGGGGCGCTCGTCGGGTTCGGCTGTGAAGTCGGTGGAGTGCCGGCGCCCTCCACCTTGACCGACGCCTTCATGTCCGGGTGGATCGAGCAGTAGTAGGAGTAGTCGCCGGCCTTGGTGAAGGTGTGGCTGAAGGTCTGCCCCTGCTGCAACGTCGGCGAGGTGAACTTCTCCGGGCCGTCGGTGATGACGACGTTGTGCGGCGCGGTGTCGTGGTTGGTCCACGTCACCGTGTCGCCGACGGCGACGGAAAGGCTCGCGGGGCTGAACTTGTACCCCATCATCTCGACCGTCTTGGCCGCCGCCGGTGCCGCCGCGGGCGCCGCCTTCTCCTGGGAAAGTCCCTGGTACAGCGGAACCGCCAGCGGTCCCTGCTTGGACAACGCGGCGAGATCGACGTCGGCGGTCTGTGCGGTGTCCGCCTGCTGCCCGCCCCGCAGGGTGGCGAGGCTGAACAGCGCGACACCCAGGGCGAGGATGGCCACCGCCACCGGCCAGGTCCGCCGCGCGGGCACCACCGGCGGGGCCTCGGCGGCGGGGTTCTTGGGCTCTGGGTTGTCCATGAAGGACACTCCTTTCTGTAGGGCGGTCACCGGCCGGGGCTGGCCGTGACGAGGAGGCTCGCCGCGAGGAGGACCACGATGACGAGCGCGGTCTCGGCGGCGACGGAATAGACGAAGGGGCGGACGGTGGCGGCGTCGCCGCGCAGCACGACCGCGAAATCCAGCCGCCGGGAGACCCAGCTCTTGCTGCCCTGCGCGATGACGAGGACGACGGCGAGGACGATCAGCTTGACGACCAGCGTGCGCCCGTAGTCCGTTGTGGACAGTCGAGCCCAGCTGCCGACCGTCTGCCACGCCAGTACGACGCCCGCCGCGATCACCGCGAGCACCGACACCATCGCCAGCCGGGAGTAGCGGGGCACGACGGCGGCGAGCTCACCGGGATCACGCCGGGACAGCACACCGAACAACAGGACGGCCAGTCCGCCGATCCACGCGCAGATTCCGGCCAGGTGCACGAGATCCGCGAGCTGGGTGAGCAACGGCCGGGTGCTTTCGACCGCGTGCCCGGTCAACCCGGTCGTACGCAGCAGCCCCAGTGTCACCACTCCCGCGCCGACCCGCCACGCCGTCGAACGCGCCGCGGCCCGTCCGCGTTGCAGCAGATCGGCGAGAACGACGCCCGCCAGCAACCACAGCAACGCCTTCGCGAACCAGACCCGGCCGAACTGGGTGTCCAGCACCTGCCCGAGCAGGTCCCAGTCGAAGAGATCGGCGGCCGGACGTTGCGCCGACCACGCGCCCTGGAGGCCGAGACCCGCGACCGTGCCGGCGAAACCGAGCAGCCAGCCGATCCCGACGATCTTGCGCGCCCGGCCTTGCGCGGCGCCGTCCGGCCAGAGGAACGCGAGAAAGAACAGTCCGCCGGTGAACAGGGTCATGCCGAAGTAGTCGACGCAGCGGGCAAGTACGTACCAGGTCTTGACCATGACTCACCGCACCGGTGCGGGGGCGGGGACCGTCTCGAGGACGACCGCGCCGTCGGGTGCGCGGCAGTACCCGAGCAGGGTCGCGCCGAGCCCGTCCGCCCCCGTCACCCCGAGACCACCGGTGATCCCGCCGAGCAACGGGAGCGCGGCCACGGTGTCCAGTACCTGTTGCGCCACACCAGGTTGGCAGGCGGGCAGCTCGGCACCGGGCGGCGGCGGAGTGGGCGGCGGCGTCACCGACGGCGGATCCGGATGCGGATGCGGGGGAACGGGGTCCGGGACGGGCACCGGGGGCGGGACCTCGATGCCGCCGGGCGGCGCGGGCGGGGCCACCGGGGCGGGGATGTCGGTGACCGGAACCGCGGGCGCGGGCAGGGAAGGGATCGGCGCGGGAGGCGGTGGTTCACCGCCGGGCAACGGAGTGGCTGCCGACGGCGGAGGCTGCTGGGTGAGCACCGGCGGGTTCTCCGCCATCGCCGTCCCGGGTTTCAGGCCGAGACCCGAGGCGTACCCGACCACGATCACGACGGCGCCGGTAAGGCTCGCCGCGATCAGCTGGTCACGGCGCGGGGCGATTCCTCGCAAGGCCACGAAGGCGTCCTCCCATACGGAAAACGAGAATTGAGCGGGAAAGGGAACGGGCTCGATGGGCCAGAAGAAAACCAGGTGTCGCGTTACCAGGCATGATCGTCACATGAAGGCCAGGTAAAGGAACCGGGCCGCTTGCCGCCGGACGGCTGTGAGTTCTGCGGCCGAATGCCCGCCCGGCACGGCCATTCGAGTGAACGCCACGGGTACCGTGCCCGTTTCCGGCTGCCGCCACGCGGACATCGGTGAGTTTTCGTTAACACGGTTGTAGCGCGAACCTTCGCCGTCGCAACGCTGCCGACCATTCCGTCCCCGACGATGGGCTCCCATTCCCCCGGCCGTCCGACGCAATTGTGAGGGTCACCCATGTCCTTTTCCCCGCCATCGGCACGAAACCGGCTGCGCGGCGCCTTCATGGCCGCACTCGTGCTGTTCACGTCGCTGGCCGTCGTCCAGCCCGCCATGGCGCACAGCGTGCTCGTTTCGAGCGACCCGGCGAAGGACTCCTCGATCGCCGCCGCACCCGCCGCCGTCACCTTGGTGTTCAACGAGCCGCTCGACCGCGGCTTCACCGAACTGGCCGTACTCGGCCCGGACGGCTCGTCGCATTGGGAAGGCGGCGCACCCGTGGTCACCGGAGAGAAGTTGTCCGCGCCTCTGCGGACGCTGGGCGCCGCCGGCGTCTACACGGTGAAGTACCGGGTGGTGTCCGCGGACGGCCATCCGGTGTCGGGTTCGGTTCCGTTCACGCTCACCACGGCGGGCTCCGGAAAGGCGGCGGCCGATCCGGTGGTGCGGACCGAAACCGCGGTGGCCCGTCCGGCGGTGGACGACTCGATGCCGGTGTGGCCGTGGATCGCCGCGGCCGCGCTGGTCGCGATCGCCGGGGTGTTCGTGGCCCGGCTGATCGCGAAGCCGTGAAAACCGGCCACCATAGCCGGATTCACAGCAGCCGTCGGGATGGGGAAGCGAACCGTCAGAACTCGGTAAGAACTTCGCCGATGTCATGATTCGGTAAGCACGACAAGGGTTTTCGGCCGTCCAGTCCGGACTTACCGTGCTGTTCGTGAACGATGACGAAGTTGACGTCGTGCTTCCCTGTCTCGACGAGGCCGGTGCGCTCCCGGGGGTATTGGCGGCCCTGCCCGACGGTTACCGGGCGATCGTGGTCGACAACGGCTCCAGCGACGGCTCCGCCGAAGTGGCGGCCAGGCTCGGGGCGAAGGTCGTCCACGAACCCCGGCGCGGCTACGGCGCCGCGGTACACACCGGACTGGAGGCGGCGACCGCGGACGTCGTCTGCTTCGCCGACGCCGACGGGTCCCTCGACCTCGCCGAGCTGCCGAGGCTGGTGGACGGCCTCGTCGAAGCCGATCTGTCGGTCGGTCGGCGAGTGCCGTCCGGTTCCGGCGTCTGGCCATGGCACGCGCGGGCAGGCAACGCGGTGGTCTCGTCCTTGTTGCGGCTCAAGGGTCTTCCGGTCCATGACATCGCGCCGCTGCGGGCCGTCCGGCGGCAAGCGCTCCTCGACCTCGGCGTCACCGACCGCGCCTTCGGCTACCCGCTCGAACTGCTGATCAAGGCCCGGCGGGCGGGCTGGTGGGTCGTCGAGTTCGACGTCTCCTACGGTGAACGCGCCAAGGGCACGAAGTCGAAGGTCTCCGGTTCACTGCGCGGAACGCTGCGCGCCGCACGGGATTTCGGGCGGGTGCTGAGCCGATGACCTTCTGCCTGCTGATCGTCGCCAAGGCGCCCGTACCCGGTTTCGCGAAGACGCGGCTCTGCCCGCCCGCGACGCCGGGACAGGCCGCCGGGATCGCGGCCGCTTCCTTGCTCGACACCCTCGACGCCGCGCTGCTGACACCGGAAGCGCGGGTAGTCGTCGCGCTGACCGGCGAACTCGGCGAGGCCGCGCGCGGCGAGGAGATCGCCGCGGTCCTGGAAAAGACGGACGTACTTCCTCAGCGCGGCAACGGTTTCGACGTCCGTCTCGCCAACGCGCACGCCGACACCGCCGCCCTCCACCCTGGGCTTCCGGTGCTGCAGATCGGCATGGACACCCCACAGGTCACGCCGGACTCACTGGCCGCGGCCGCGGAACCGCTGGCCACCCGGGATTCCGTACTCGGGCTCGCGGAGGACGGTGGCTGGTGGGCGCTCGGCCTGGCCGACCCTCTGCACGCCAAGGCACTCGCCGGGGTTCCGATGTCCCGGCACGACACCGGCCAAGAGACCCTGCGGGCACTGACCGAGATCGGCCTGTGTCCCGGCATCCTGCCCACACTGTCCGATGTGGACACCATCACGGACGCGCGCCGGGTGGCGGCGGCGAATCCGCACGGCCGGTTCGCCCGAGCGGTCGTCGAAGTCCGGTGACCGCCTTCGACACCGGTCTGCTCGGACAGCGCTGCTGGCTGGAACTGGCGACCGGAGAACGTGTCGAGCTGCCGGTGGACCGCTGGACGGCCGTACCCGGCGACGGCGACGACGTTCTCCTCGACGCCTGCTCCGGCCCGACCCTCGACATCGGCTGCGGCCCTGGCAGGCTCACCGCCGCGCTGACCGAACGCGGCATCGCCTCACTCGGCGTCGACATCTCGGCCACCGCCGTTCGGCTCACCCACGCCAGGGGCGCCGTCGCGCTCCGCCGCGACGTCTTCGACCGCGTCCCCGGCGAAGGGCGGTGGAGGCATGTCCTGCTCGCCGACGGGAACATCGGCATCGGCGGCGATCCGCTGCGCCTGCTGTCGCGGACGGCCGAACTGATCGCCGACGGCGGGACGGTGCTCGTCGAACTCGACCCACCCGGCCGCGGCGTCCGCCAGGACCGGGTCCGCCTGCGTCCCGACGACGGTGCCTGGTTCACCTGGGCGTGGGTCGGCGTCGAAGCCATCGCCGGACTCGCCGCCCGGAGCGCGTTCCGCGTCGCCTGGGCCACCCGCCGCGGTCATCGCTGGTTCGCCTGCCTGGAGAAAGCATGAGGTTCCGCTCCGCCGCGCATTCGGAACGGGTGACATCCCGGATCGGACTCGCGCTCGCCGTCACGTTCACCCTGTGCTTCGTCACCGGCCTCGTCAGCCATCTCATCCAGCATCCGCCGTCGTGGTTCGGCTGGCCGAGCCGCCCGGTCTGGCTGTACCGGGTCACGCAGGGCACCCACGTGCTGTCCGGCATCGCGTCGATTCCCCTGCTGCTGGCCAAACTGTGGAGCGTCTTCCCCAAACTGTTCGAGCGCCCGGTGCTCCGCGGCCTGCCGCACGCCTTGGAACGCCTCTCGATCCTGGTACTGTCCGCGGCCGCGTTCTTCGAGCTCGTCACCGGCCTGTTCAACGTCGCGCAGAACTACCCGTGGACGTTCTACTTCCCGCAGCTGCATTACGCCGTCGCGTGGGTGGCGATCGGCTCGATACTGGTACACGTCGCGGTGAAACTGCCGGTGGTCCGCCGCGCGCTCACCACAGAGCCCGAACCCTCAAGACGCGCCTTTCTCCGTACGACCTGGCTGGCCGCGGGCGTCGCCGTCGTCGCCACGGCGGGCGCGACGGTTCCGTTGCTGCGCACCGTTTCCGGACTGTCCTGGCGCAGTGACAAGGGACCACAGGGCTTGCCGGTGAACCGGACGGCCGCCGCGGCCGGTGTCCTCGACGCCGCCCGGGATCCGAACTGGCGCTTGTCGGTGGTGACCCCGAACGGCACGAAAACCTATTCGCTGGACCAGCTCCGCGCCCTGCCCCAGACGTCGGCCGACTTGCCGATCGCCTGTGTCGAGGGCTGGAGCCAGTCCGCGCGCTGGAGCGGTGTCTCGGTGCCGGAGTTGTTGCGGAACGCCGGAAGCTCACCGGGTACGCCGGTTCGCGTGTTCTCGCTGGAGAAGGCAGGCATCTATGGCATCAGCGAACTGCCCGGCGCGCACACCGAGGACGAACTCACCCTGCTGGCCCTGGAACTCGACGGCGAGATCCTCGACGCCGACCACGGCTTCCCGTGCCGGATCATCGCCCCGAACCGGCCGGGCGTCCTGCAGACCAAATGGGTCACCCGCTTGGAGACGCTGTGAAAACGCTGCGGCTGCTGCTGTTCCTGCCCGGCCTGGGCGCACTCGCCTGGGGTGCGGTGCTGTTCGCCGAATACGCGTTCCCCTTGCGCCCGGACGTGTTCGGGACATTCGGCTGGCTTGCCGGCGGTCCGCTGGTGCACGACCTGCTGGTCGCGCCTCTGGTCGGCGCCGCCGGGCTCGCGCTGAACGGATTCCTGCCGGAACGCTGGAGGACCCCGGTGAAGACGGGTGCGGTCCTCACCGGTGTCCTGACGCTGCTCGCGATTCCGTTGCTGTGGCGGCCTTTCGGCGGCGCCGCCAATCCCGGGCTGCACGATGCCGACACCGTCACCGGTCTGCTGGTGACCCTGGGCGTCGTCTGGCTCGGTGTGCTCGTGGCCGCGCTGGTCGTGTGTTGGGGTTTTGGGGTTTTAACGCATACAGCCCAACACACCCCGAGAACGAGGCGGCCCCCCGCCCCGGCCCCCGCCCCCGAAAAAAAAAAGGCCACGAG
>NZ_JBVIRO010000004.1:243192-461581 GCF_055575975.1 Amycolatopsis sp. NPDC033938 | reverse complement strand
CCTTTGGCTGGGGGTGCCCGGGGCCGGGTTGGTCGTGAGTGGCGATTCGGGTTAGAACCCGAATCGCCACTCACGACCACCTGTACCGACGCGCCACCTGCCCCTGCCCCTGCCCCTCAATAAAAAAGGGCCACGTGTGACCGGGATTGGCAGCCGGTCACACGTGGCCTCTTGGTTCCGGCCCGCTGGGGGTTCGAGCCGGGGTTTGGTCTCGGCCGCGCACTGCGGCCGAGCGATAGGGGGAACCTAGTTCGGGGTGACCGGCTGGCCGCCGAGGGTCACCTCGACCACCCTGTCACCGCTGAGCGTGAACTTGACCTTGTCGTTCGGCGCCCGCGTGCGGATCGCGGCGACGAGCGCGTCCGCGTTGGGGATCGGCCGGTCGTCCAGCTTCGTCACGACGTCGCCGGATTTGAGGCCCGCCTTCTCCGCGGGGCTGCCCGGCGAGATCTCACCGAGCTGCGCTCCGCCTGTCGGCACCGTCTGCACCCGCGCGCCGATGAAGGTCTGCGTCGCCTGGCCGGTGTTGATGATGTCGTCGGCCGTGCGGCGCGCCTGGTCGATCGGGATGGCGAAGCCGATGCCGACGTTGCCGCCGCTCTCGCCGCCTTGGCTCTGCGCGGACTTCGGGCTGTAGATCGCCGAGTTGATCCCGATGACCTGGCCGGACATGTTCGCGAGCGGGCCGCCGGAGTTGCCGGGGTTGATCGCCGCGTCGGTCTGCACCGCCGACATCACCGTGGTCTGGTCACCGTTGCCACCGGCGCTCACGGGCCGGTTCAGCGCGCTGACGATGCCCGAAGTGACCGTGCCGGCCAGTTCGAACGGCGAACCGATGGCGACCACCGGCTGCCCGACCCGCAGGTCGTCGGACCGGCCGAGCTCCACCGGGGTCAGGCCGCTGACGCCGCTGACCTTCACCACGGCGATATCCGTCGTGGGGTCGCGGCCGACGATGGTCGCCGTACCCTTCTTGCCGTCCTGGAACACCGCCTGGATCTGCCCGCCACCCACGGCGACTTCGACGACGTGGTTGTTGGTCAGCACGTAGCCGTCGGTGCTGAGCACGAAGCCGGAGCCCTCGCCCGCCCCGGACCGGCCGGAAACCTGCAGCTCGACCACGCTCGGCGACAGTTTCTGCGCCACCGACTCGACCGATCCCGCCGGCACGTTGCCCGTCTGCTGGGCGGGCTTCGGCGCGTCGAGCGCGTTCACGGAGTTGCCGCCGGAGGCGTCGCCGGTCAGGTAGCCGACGGTGCCGCCCGCGACCCCGCCGACGACCAGCGCGATCGCCGCGACACCGGCGAGCAGCTTGCCCGAAGTGGATTTCGACGCCTGTCGCTGCTGCGGGACCGCGTAGACCGACGGACCCGGCTGGGCGTGCTGCCCATAGTGCGCCTGCTGCCCCGGAAGCTGCTGTCCCTGGGTGTAGGTGCCCTGCGCCTGGTGCTCGGAGGTCGCCGTCTGCTGCGTCTGGGTCTGCTGCGCCTGGGGCGACCACGGGTTGTACTGCTGTTCCGTGGGGTAGGCCTGTCCACCTTGGGGTGCGGCATGGCCGCCGAGGCCGGTCGCGTCAGGCTGCGAAGGAGCGGGCTGAGCCGCCCAGCTCGCGCTCTGTTCCGCGTCCGGCTGAGCGCCGGCGGGCCGCGCCTGCTCGGCGTTCTGGCCGCTGGGATCGTTCTCGGTCATGTCTCTACCTTGCGGGATGGTCCTGAGAGGTTCCTGAGCCAAAGCTGTGCGTCGCTCATGAGTATGGCCTCATCAGTGGGTGGCGCGCAGCCTCTCGGCGATCTGCTCGGGGGTGGCGTCGTTGATCCACACGGCCATCCCGGACTCCGAACCGGCCAGGTACTTCAGCTTGTCCTTCGACCTCAGCACCGAGAACACCTCCAGGTACAGCCAGCCGAGTTCGCGATCGCGTTTGGCGGGCGCCTGGTGCCAGGCCGCGATGTAGGGCAGCGGACGGTCGTAGAGCCCGTCACAACGGCGAAGGACCTCGAGGTAGACGTCGGCGAACTCGTCACGCTCCGCGTCCGACAGCGCGGGGATGTCGGGCACCTGGCGATGCGGCACGATCTGGACCTGCACCGGCCAGCGGGCGGCGGGCGGCACGAACGCCGTCCAGTGCTTCCCCGCGACCACGACCCGGATGCCGGATTCCCGCTCGGCGGCCAGCACATCGCCCAGCACCGGACGGCCGTGCTCGGCCTCGTACGCGCGGGCGACTTCCAGCATCCGCTCGGTCTTCGGCGTGACGAACGGGTAGCCGTAGATCTGGCCGTGCGGATGGTGCAGCGTCACGCCGATCTCTTCACCGCGGTTCTCGAACGGGAAGACCTGTTCGATTCCGTCCATCGCGGACAGTTCGGCGGTGCGGTCGGCCCAGGCGTCGACGACCGCGCGGACCTGTTTGGCCGTCAGCCCGGCGAAAGAACCGTCGTGATCGCTGGTGAAGCAGACGACCTCGCAGCGGCCGACCCCCGGCGCGACGGGCACCAGCCCGGCACCATCCACTGTGGACGAGTCACCGATGACGTTGCGGGCGAAGGAGGGAAAGCGGTTCTCGAACACCGCGACGTCGTAGTCCGGCTCCGGGATCTCGCTGGGCTTCCCGGGTTTCGTGGGGCACAACGGGCACAGGTCGGCCGGCGGTTTGTAGATCCGCGTCTGCCGGTGCGCGGCCATCGCCACCCACTCGCCGGTCAGCGGATCGCGCCGGATCTCCGACGCCGCCGCGACCCGCGGCAGATCACGGGTGTCCTCGGCGGTGCGCTCCGGCGCGCCGGGAGAGTCGAAATAGATGATTTCCCGGCCGTCGGCCAGGTGCCTTACCGTGCGTTTCACGCTTCTTCAGCCTCAGCCGTCTCCGCCGTTTCGGCGATCATCAGCTCACCTGCCTGTTCGGTGAGCGTTTCCCTTGCCTTGTCGGACAAACCGTCGTCCGAGACGACGACGTCGGCCTCTTCGAGCCCGGCGATGGTGGAGATCCCGACGATGCCCCATTTGGTGTGGTCGGCGAGCACGACCAGTTTGCGGCCCGCTTCGACCAGGGCGCGGTCGGTCTCGGATTCGGTGAGGTTCGGGGTGGTGAAACCGGGGCCGTCGGCCATCCCGTGCACCCCGAGGAAGACGACGTCCAGGTGCAGCGAGCGCAGGCTCTGCACCGCGACCGGCCCGACCAGCGCGTCCGACGGGGTGCGGACACCGCCGGTGAGGACCACCGTGCGCTCCGGCTGGCTCTCGCCGCGCAGTACGTCGGCGACCTGGATGGAGTTCGTGACGATCGTCAGCCCCGGGATCCCGTCGAGTGCCCTGGCCAGCGTCCAGGTGGTGGTGCCCGCGGAGATGCCGATCGCGGTGCCCGGCCGGACCAGCCCGGCCGCGACGGCGGCGATCGCTTCCTTCTGCACGCGCTGACGGACGGATTTGGCCTCGAAACCGGGCTCGTCGGTGCTTTTGCCGACAATGGAGGTGGCGCCGCCGTATACCTTTTCGACCAGGCCACGGCCGGCGAGCACGTCGAGGTCGCGGCGCACCGTCATGTCGGAGACGCCGAGCCTCGTGACGAGGTCGCTGACCCGGACCGCCCCGGTCCGGCGCGCCTCTTCGAGGATCACCGCCTGTCGTTGCCGCGCGAGCACGAATCCTCCCTGGATCAACTACACAAAATCCTACACGAATAAACATCGCGCGACGAGCCGAACCGTCCTGTCAGCATGGAGACATGGCCGTGCTTCGCGACGTCGTCTTCGACTGCCACCATCCGGCTTCGCTCGCCCGCTTCTGGGCGGCGGTGCTCGACGGCTACGAAGTCGCACCCTATGACGAAGAGGAGCTTGAGCGGCTCCGCTCACTGGGATTCTCCGGCCCGGAAGACGATCCTTCGGTGCTCGTGGAAGCCTCATCGGGACCACGGCTGTTCTTCAACCTGGTCCCGGAGGGGAAGGTCGCCAAGAACCGCGTGCACCTGGACGTGACCGGCGACGACGTCGAACGGCTCGTGGCACTGGGCGCGAAGGTGCTCGCCCGTCCCGAAGACGGGCTTGTCGTTCTCGCCGATCCTGAAGGAAACGAGTTCTGTCTGGTTACTCCGACGCCGTCTGCTTGACGCCGTCGATCGGGACGTTGCGGAAGCTGAGCACGAACAGCGAAACCGCGCCGAAGAACAGCGCGATGTCCGCGACGTTCCCGACGAACCAGCCGTTGTAGTCGATGAAGTCGACGACGTGACCGCGTGCGAAGCCCGGCTCACGGAACAGCCGGTCTCCCAGATGCGTCGTCGCGCCGCCGAGCAGCAGCCCGAGCGAGATCGCCCAGCCCGCCGAGCGGACCCTGCGCGCAATCCACAGCAGCGCGATCACCGCCGCGGCGGCCAGGATCGCGAAGACCCAGGTGGAATCGGCGCCCAGCGAGAACGCCGCGCCCGGGTTGTAGAGCAGCCGGAAGCGGATGAAGTCGCCGATCACCGGGATCGGCGCACGATCGGTGAGGGCGTCGACGGCCCACCATTTGGTCAGCTGATCGGCCGCCAGCAGCACCGCGGCCACCAGCAGTGTCCACAGCAGACGGCGGGGCGGCAGCTCAGGCGCGTTCTCGGTGCTCATCACTCGTTAGAGTACGGGCGGCGCCCAACGCGTTGAGCGCGGCGGGGAAACCCACGTAGACCGCGAGATGCAGGATCGCCTCGACGGCCGCCCCGAACTCCCCCGCGTCCTTTGCTTCACGAAGGACGTCGGCGAGCTCCGGCGCCACCCCGCCCTTCGCCGTGTACACCGCGATCCGCTTGAGCCGCCGGGTCGTTTCGTCGCCGGAGTCAAGGTCACCACCGACGTTCACCACGGCGGTCCGATGGAACCGGAGTTGCGCCTCCGCGTACCCCAAGGCTTCCAGCGCCGCGACCGTCACCAGCTGCCGCTGCGCGAGCGAAAGCCCCGGACGCTGGTAGACGCCGCCGTAGACGAAAGCGACGGCCTCCGCGCCGAAGTCCGTCGCACCGACGCTTTCGAAGAGCTCCAGCACGGCGGGGTCCTCGACGCCGCCGAGAAGGCGCAGCAGTTCCAGTCCCTTGTCGTAATCACCCATCAGGCAGGGGCTCCCGGGATTCGCAGGGTCATCAGCGCACCGCCCGCGGGAGCGCGTCCCGCGTAGACGTCGCCGCCGTGCCGCTGCGCGGCGTGCTGCACGATGGCGAGGCCGAGCCCCGAACCGGGCAGCGTCCGCGCCTCGGACGAGCGGTAGAAGCGGTCGAACACCTTCGGCAGGTCCTCGTCGGCGATCCCCGGTCCGGAGTCCTCGACCTCGAGCACCGCGGTGCCGTCGCCGACCGGGTACAGCCGGACGCCGACCGTCGAGCCCTCCGGTGAGAACTTGACCGCGTTGTCCAGCAGGTTCAGCACCGCGCGTTCCAGCGCGCTGGTGTCGCCGGTCAGCACCCACGGCTGCAGCGAAACGTCGAATTCGATCTCACCGGCGCGGCGGCGCGCCCGGTCGAGCGCGCGCTCGACGACGTCGACCATCTCGACCCGCTCGTGCTCGATCCGCGGCTCGTCCTGGCGCGCGAGCTCGACGAGGTCGCCGATCAGCTGGGTCAGCTCGTCGAGCTGGCCGCGGATGTCGGCCTCGATGTCGCTGCGGTCCTCATCGGACAGCGTGCGCGCCCCCGGCCTGCTCGCGGACAACAGGAGTTCCAGGTTCGTGCGGAGCGACGTCAGCGGGGTCCGGAGCTCGTGGCCGGCGTCGGCGACGAGCTGTCGTTGCCGTTCCTGCGATTCGGCGACCGTGCCGAGCATCGTGTTGAAACTCTGGGTGAGGCGGGCGAGTTCATCGTCTCCGCTCACCGGGATCGGCCGCAGGTCACCCGTGGTGGCGACGCGTTCCGCCGCCGACGTCAGCCTGTCGACCGGCCGCAGGCCCGCTCTCGCGACGGCCGTCCCCGCCGCCGCGGCGACCAGGATCCCGGCGCCGCCGATCAGGAAGAGGACCACGGAGAGTTCGTTCAGGGTGCGCTTGGTCGGGCCGAGCGACTGGGCGAGCACCATCGCCTGGCCGGCGCCCTGCGGGAGGGCGACGACCCGGCTGTCGGTCTTCGGGTCGGTGCGCAGCGAGAACGGCGAAGTCCCCGAAGCGACCGCGATCTCGTCCGCGCCGTAGGGCGGGCGGCTTCCGGACTGCGGATAGGTCAGCCGGATCTTCTCGCCGACCGTCAGCTGGCCGATCTGCAGGTCCGCGCTGGCCAGGAAGGCGCCGGGCACCTGCTGCAACTCGGTCTGCACCTGCGGCGAGTCGACGGCGGCCTGCGCGCGGGCGAGCAGGTTGTCGTCGACCTGCTGGTAGAGGTTGTCCTTCACGACGAGATACGCGCCCAGTGACACCAAGGCCACCGCGCCCGCCACCGAAGCGGCCGCGAGCAGCGTCACCCGGCCGCGGAGCGAGAAGCGCCGCGTGCCCCAGCGGTCGCCGCGCGGATCCTTTTCGGACCCGTCGGCGACCTGGGCCGGGTCTGTCACGGCGGGGTTTCCCTCAGCACGTACCCCACTCCCCTGACCGTGTGGATCAGCCTCGGTTCGTTCCCAGCCTCGGTCTTTCGGCGCAAATAGCCGACGTAGACCTCCAGCGCGTTGCCCGACGTCGGGAAGTCGTATCCCCATACTTCCTCCAGGATCCGGCTGCGAGTCAGGACGTGTTTCGGGTAGGAGAGGAACAGCTCCAGCAGCGCGAATTCGGTCCTCGTGAGACTGATCTCCCGGCCGGCCCGGCGCACCTCACGCGTCCCGGGGTCCAAGGTGAGGTCCGCGAACGACAGGAGCTCGGCGTTCTGCCCGGCCTGCGGATCCGGGATCGCCCGGCGCAACAGCGCGCGAAGGCGAGCGAGAAGCTCTTCGAGCGCGAAGGGCTTCGGCAGGTAATCGTCGGCCCCGGCGTCGAGACCGGACACCCGGTCGGAGACGGTGTCCCGTGCCGTCAGCACGAGAATCGGCAGGTCGTCACCGGTGCTGCGCAACCGGCGGGCGACCTCCAGGCCGTCGAGCCGCGGCATCATCACGTCGAGGACCATCGCGTCGGGTCTGTTGGCGATGATCGCTTCCAGGGCCTGCGCGCCGTCCCCGGCCAGTTCGACCTGGTACCCGTTGAACTCAAGGGATCGCCTGAGTGATTCACGGACGGCCCTGTCGTCGTCCACTACGAGGATGCGCATGACGACAGTCTTACGCAGCGTGCTGAGACTCGCCTAAGAACACACACAGAACAAACAAAGGAAATCCGGCACTCCGCAAGACGTTTCAGCCGGTCTCGGGCCCTTTCGCAACAGGTGCGTTCCATCTACGCCACAAAGCGAGCATCCGGACCCCCACGACGGCCGCGGCTGCTATGGCCGTCACCGGCCCCGGCGGCAGTTGCAGAGCGTGACCGATCACGACCAGCACGGCCCCCGCGAGCGCCGCGACCGCGTAGATCTCCTTCCGCAGCACGAGCGGGATTTCGCGCAGCAGAAGATCACGCACCGCACCACCACCGATACCCGTCGTCATCCCGATCAGGCACGCCGCGTAGGGAGTGGCACCCGCGTTCAACGCGATCGTGGTACCCGCCGTCGCGAACACCCCGAGCCCCAGCGCGTCGGCGAGGAGCACGCCACGCCGCAGCTTCGCGATCTGCGGATGGAAAACGAACACGACCAGCGCCGTCCCACCACAGACCGCGAGGTACGGCCACGTCCGCAGGGTGGTGGGCGGCGTGATCCCGAGCAGGACGTCACGGATGATCCCGCCGCCGAGGGCCGTCGTGAGCCCCACGACGACCACTCCGAAGACGTCCAACCTGGACCGCACCGCCGCGAGCGCACCCGAAGCCGCGAACGCGATCAAGCCGAGGAACTCGAGCGCGGTGAGGATCATTACTGGTCGAGCAGGCCACCGCGATAGGCCAGCAGCGCGGCCTGTACCCGGTTCGCCGCGCCGATCTTGGACAGGACGGCCGAGACGTAACCCTTGACCGTGGCCTCGGACAGGTGAAGCCGCCCGCCGATCTCCGCGTTGGACAGTCCTTGCCCGATCAGGCCGACCACCTCACGCTCCCGATCGGACAACGACGCGAGCAGCTTGCGCGCCGGCTGCGCGGCCCGCTGCTCGTCCCGATGCGACTGGACCATGCGCGCCGCGACACCAGGGTCGAGCACCGCGCCGCCCCTAGCGAGGTCCCTCACTGCCCGGAGGAGAGCCGCCGGGTCGATGTCCTTCAGCAGGAAGCCGTTGGCCCCGAGCCGGAGCGCGAGACTGACGTAGTCGTCGATGTCGAACGTGGTCAACATGGCCACGGTCGGCGGATCCGGCAACGCGAGAATGGCCCGGAGCGCGCGGATGCCGTCGTCAGGGGACCGCATCTTGATGTCGAGCAGCGCGACGTCAGGGTGGTACCGCCGGGCGACCTCGACCGCTGATCTCCCGTCGCTCGCCTCGCCCACGATCTCGATGTCGGCAGCGCCGGACATCATGGCACGCAGGCCCGAACGGACCAGTTCCTCGTCGTCGGCGAACATGAGCTTGATCAACTAAGCCCTCCGGCAGCCGGGGGAGCGTGGGTACCGCGTCCCGTTAACGAAGATTACCTACTGTTGTTCAGGGTTTCGAAACCAGACACGTACGAGTGACCCCTGCGGGTCATCTGTGTCGATCTAGGGCTCGATTCAGTCCCTGTTTTGCTGGTGGAGAGTGTGGCTGCTCGTCGACCGATCCGCAGGTCGGGTGTCACTAGACGGCCAGTGTCCAGGTTCGGCCTGCTCACCGGCCTCGTTGCGGTACTCGGCTGAGCGCTACCGCCGTTCGGGTGCTCCGTGTGACTGAGCCCTCGTGTTCGCCTGGGGGCGGTGACCCGGTAAGCTGCGCGTGGCAGTACATGCCCTCGTAGCTCAGGGGATAGAGCACCGCTCTCCTAAAGCGGGTGTCGCAGGTTCGAATCCTGCCGGGGGCACTTCATCGACTTCGCCGAGATCAACCATTTGCCGGGACACACCGCGGGATGATCCGCATTAGGCTCGCCGCGGGGACTGGGCGGGCCGAGGGCTTTCACACATACGAAATATTCCCTTGCCGCTCGCACCCCATCGGACAGCCGTCAGCTGGAGTACACCGATCCTCGGGATGCGGATCGATCTAGCCCAGCTACTCGAACGAGGCCGGTTCGACGCGCTGAGGATCGCATGACGCCACCGTCTACGAGGGAAATGCCTCGGGTTCGCCTTCACCGAGAACATCCTGCAGGAACTGCCCTACGCCTTCGCTCGAAGGATGTCCACATTGGACCATCTGCCGAAAGGGCGGGGGGCCTGGAACGTGGTCGTGAAGTACCGGGTCATCCGTCAATCTGTGCGAACCATCGCCACGACGGACGCCACTCCTGTTCCAGGCAGGACAGTCCACGGTCGGTGGCGTCCGGTACGCGAGAACTCCAAGGACTCCGAGGTCCGAACGGCGGACGAACTGCATTTCGGCGCGTTGATCAAGAACACCTACAAGGCTCTGCTCACTCGCGGGCCTGTCACAAACCGGCGCTATCGAGCTTCGCGATGAATGACGTCTTACGCTTGTGCTGCTCTCGCAAGCCATCCAGGTAGGTTCCGAAACCGCTCTCGTCGTCCGCGGCCCGATAGGCGTCACGGAGCTTCCAGAGCATTTTGATGGCCTTGCCGTACCGGTACTTGTCGGTGCTGGCGTCCAGTCGCTGCTGGATGAGCCATTGCCATGGCCCGATGACGTCCCCCGGGTGGGTGGGTTGACGTAGCTCGACGAGCTGTTGCCAGCGTGACTCGGACAGAGCGTCGGCATGAGTGACAGCCGCTTGCCACGCTTCGTCCAGGTCGTTTTCCTCGATGAGCACGCCGATGAGCTGGTCGACAAAACCGGGCTGTGCGGCGCCGGCCTCGCGTATCCGCTCGATCGTCTTGTCTCGCAAGTCCAGCCAGTCGCCGGTGCGTTCGGCAGTGCGGCGCAGGTCGGCGTAGTGAGCTTGGGTGGGGTGCTGGTCGAACAGCCGCCACCGAATGGCGACCGCTTCGTCGATCGCGTCGCGTTCGAGCAGCAGGTCCACATAGACATCGCGGAGCTTGTCTTTGCCGATCGAGTTGTCGGTCGCAAGTCCACGTAGCGCCCAGTTCTCGGCATCAGCGGGACGCCCGGCGTTTCGCAGCGCTTCGACGATCTTGCGGTACTGAGGTGGGGCATGGAGTTCTTCGGCCAGCACCGTGATGTAGTGGTCGACGTCGCCCGAGAGCTCAGCCAGTTGCTCACGCAGGACGCGGACACCGAATGGCGCCTTGCCGTGCGGTTCCGGCTCAGCGGTCCTGGCACGGTCTTCTACCAGGCGGGCCAGTTCAGCACGGCCCTTATCGCCCAGCGCTTCCGCGTAGTCACGCAGTTCGAAGTCCGGCCAGCCGGGTCCATCGAGTCGCAACTTCGCCAGCCACGCCGCCAGCCGCTTCGGATCGGGCGGAGCCGCCGAGCAGGCCCTCGCGTGTACACCCATCAGCGTGTGGAGGTAGGCGGACGAGTCGTGCATGTACATCAGCACTGCCGTCACCAGGTCGACCGCGCGCCGCGCGAGAGCAGGCACCGCCGCAGGCTCGGTTTCGATCAACTTCTCACACGCGGCGGCAACCTCCATCGCGAGCTGGGCGTACTCGCGTCGACCGTGATACGGATGCGTCCGGCGATCCCGCCGGAGCCCATCGATCAACCGCCGTATCCGCTCGACTTCCGCGCTCGCCATGAACGTCATTCAATATCGCCGCGTCAGACCCGCCTCGGAGGTGGCTACCCTGGCGCGTCGACGACAACGAACGTGGACGGTGAGGAAGGCGATGAGCGAGTACCAGTACTACGAATTCCTCGCGATCGATCGGCCGCTCGACGAACGTCAGCAGGCTGCTGTCCGTTCCCTGTCCACCCGCGCGAGGATCACCGCCACCAGCTTCGTCAACGAGTATCACTGGGGTGACTTCCACGGCGACCCGAACCGGTTGATGGAGCAGTACTACGACGCGCATGTGTACGTGGCCAACTGGGGAACACACCGGCTCATGCTCCGCCTGCCTCGTCGCCTCCTGGATGCCGAGGCGGTCCAGGACTACTGCGTCGACCCCTATCTGTCGGCCCGTACGACGGACGAGTTCCTGGTGCTGGATCTGACGAGCGAGGACGAATCCGACGAATTCACCTACGAGGCCGAGGCAAGGCTGACCGCATTCGTCGGAGTCCGCGCCGAACTGGCGGCGGGCGATCTCCGCCCCCTCTATCTCGCCTGGTTGGCTGGTTACGGTGTCTGGGAACGAGACGAGTACGCCTTCGAGCCCGACGCGGACAACGACCTCGAGCCGCCCGTGCCACCCGGCCTGTCCACGCTCACCGCGCCTCAACGAGCGCTCGCCGACTTCCTCCGGGTCGACGACGACCTGCTCGCGAGCGCGGCCGAGACGAGCCCGCCCCTCGCCGATACCTCGGTTGACCTCGGCCAGTTCGCGGCCTGGGTGACGAACCTGCCACTCGGTGAGAAAGACGCGATCTTGTCACGGATCGTCGAAGAGCACGGCGTGACCGTGAGGATGGAGCTGCTTCGCCGGTTCCGTGACGAACACAGCGAGCCCATCACCGCTCCACCACGGCGAACCGTCGCCGACCTCCTCGACAACGCGGCACGGTTGCGGGCCGACCGGCGACGGCGTGAAGCCGCCCGGCTCGCCGAGAAGGAAGAGCACCGCGAGCAGGCACGTGCCGTCGCCCGCGAACGGCGTCTGGACGAGCTGGCTCTCGACGAGGAAGCCGCGTGGTCACGCGTCGATGCGATGATCGCCACCCGAAAGCCTGGTGAGTACGACACCGCCGTAACGCTGCTCGGCGATCTCCACGCTCTTGCCGAACGCGATGGTCGCGGTGACTTGTTCAAGGAACGGAGCATCGCGCTACGTAGAACGCATGCTCGCAAACCCAGTCTCATGGACCGGCTTGACCGGGCAGGTATTTGAAGCCACCGAGAAGCTGTGAACAGGTACCACTAAGCTGCCCGGGCGAATCCGGAAAGGTGAGGCATTGGATCTCTCGGTGAAGTCCCCACTGGTCGAGCAGGTGCGCGCGTTCACCGAATGGGTGGGCGCGGGCCGCAAGCTCACCCAGACCGGTCGTCTCACTTTGACTGATGCCCGGACGCTGGTGCCCTTGCTGGGTACCGATGACGTGATCGACCCGGCCATCGGCGATCGCGTGTTCCGGACCAGGTCGAGTGAGGACCTGCTCGATCTAATGCTCGTCGTGGAGTGCGCCAAGGTGGCTCGCCTGGTCCGCAAGACGGGGCAGCGACTGGTGCCGGTGAAGAAGAACCAGGCTCTGCTCGGTGACCCGCAGGCGCTGTGGCTCACGCTGTTCACCGGGTTCGACCAGCTTGGCCAGGCATTCCTGCACACCGGATTCGGCGAGTCGCTGCTGCGTCCGGAGTTCGCCGACGGCAGCCGTACGGCATTGACCATGTTGTACAACGCGGACGGCGCCGTCGATATCGCGAGTTTGTGCATGACCGTCTGGAACGTGGTGAGCGCGCCTTACATCCTGGATGATCTCACCGAACTCCAACTCGAGACCTTGCGTATCACGACCGACCACGACACCAAGCGAACGCTCAAGACCCTGCAGCGGTTAGGGGCGGCGGACCTCCGGAACGAATCCGCGGAGCTGACCGAACTCGGCCGGTCGGGCATGCGACGGCTCTTGGGCTTGCCGGAAGCCGGCGATCCGATCTACCAGGTGAAAATCACCTTGCTGGAAATCGAGGAACTCCCGGTGTGGCGGCGGGTACTGGTTCCGGCGGCCATCCCGCTCGACCGGCTGCACGTCGTCATCCAGGCCGCGATGGGGTGGGAGAACTACCACCTGCACCACTTCCTCGATGGGGAGGTCTACTACGGCCAGGCCGAACCCGAGCTGCAATACCGTGACGAACGAAAAGTGCGGCTGGACGACCTGGTGAAGCCGGGTGGCCGTCTCTTGTACAACTACGACTTCGGCGACAGCTGGGACCACGAGATCCTGGTCGAGGCGGCAACGGTCGCCACGTCCGACGGGCGTTATCCCCGATGTGTCGCGGGCCAAGCGGCGTGCCCGCCGGAGGATGTCGGAGGCACCGGGGGTTACGCACGGCTGATCCAGATCCTCGGCGATCCCGGCCACAAGGAGCACCAGGACCTACTCGGTTGGCTCGGCCTCGACGACCCCGGCCAATTCGACCCCGCGCGCTTCACCGTCGACGAGGCCAACCAGCGCCTCACCGCCGTGGCGTCCAGCGAATATGTCGCTCCCGGCCGGTGATCCGGCGGTTACGCTGGCCGTATGCTCGGCTTGGACAAGTTCGATCTCGATGAGATCGGTATGGCACTGCAGGACCAGACCGACTACGAGCACTGTCACCTGGTCGATCCGCGGACAGGCGAGATGGGTTACTGGACCCGCGAGGGCGGGATAGACGGCGAGAATCCGGTCGACCTCGACGACGTCGACCTGATCGCGATCGACCCCTTGCCGTCCTATGTCTGGTACGAGGACATGGCGGACTTCGCGGAAGGCATCAGTGACGACCGCGCAAGTCGCCGGCTTGAACGGGCCATTCGAGGCAAGGGCGCCTTCCGCCATTTCAAGGACGAATTGCACGAGGAGTATCCGGAACTCATTCAGGTTTGGTACGCGTTCCGGGACAACCGGGCGAACCGTCGTGCGGTGGAGTGGCTTGCCGACAAGACCCTCGTCGACCGTGCCGAAGCTGACCGGTTCCTCTCCGAACACCCGGATCCAGTCCTGCCCTGACCGGCTGACCGCGTTCCACTCGACGGTTTCCGTGCTGCTGCCCCAAGCTCAGCTACTTCACCGGCAGGTAGACCGCGACATCGACGAGTGCCTCCAGGGTGGCGGTGTCCACGTGACCGGTCGCGGTGTCCGTCTCCGCCACGATCATCCCGTACCCCTCCGGACGCGAGGAGTAATGCAGGCCGCTGATGCGGACGTCGGCCAGGCCGAGCACCGCGGCGATCTCCAACGGCCGGATGTCCCCGCTGCCATGGACCGCCTCGACCTTCTCGAACGCCAAAGCCTGCTTCTTGCTGCGGAAACCGACACGTACGACCGAGATTACGGCCGCGTTGCCGTGGCCATCACCAACAGCCATCAACATCCGGTCCAACGACGTACAAGGTGTACGGACCAGGAATTCCCGAACTTTTCCGCTCGAGGACGCGACGCACTCGATCTTGTGCTCGGTTCCGCGGTTGAGCCGCTTGAGCTTGAACCGGCTCAAGGCTTCATCCGTCTTTCCCCGCTGCGCCGACTTCTGTGCCTCGGCCTTCCGCGTCTTGAGCGAGCCGCCAGGAAGAGAATCGGCGACATCGCCGGCCAAGTTACCCTCCAGGGCTTGACCACCAGAGCCGCCGCCGACACCTCCCAGACCACTTAGGCCACCGCTCGCACCGGCGACCACGATCGCGGCGGCGACGGCTACCGCCGCGCCGGTACCCTTGTTCCGCAACTTGATTCTTCGGCCGTCGGGCAGCGTCCGCCACCCAGTGTCCTCCGCCATTCGCGAACCCTTCTCCCCATGCGCCGCCAGCACCTGCGCGATCGAGCGACCAGTGGACCAGACACGTCTGACACTTTCCGATGGTTGGCTATCCTGAAGCAGTTACCCCGAAAGAGTGAACAGCCAGGTGGTCGCGCGCGAAAAGCGTGCTGACCAGGCGCCCGGTGGGGTGCCATCGGAACTGTCGGCGCCCTCCCCATAATGGGATCGTGACCGACCGACAGGAGCCCCAGCCGTTCGCGCACCTCAGCGCGCCGAACGCGGCGCTCTATCGCGACGTCCTGTCGACGTTCGCGCGGGCGCGGGACCGGTTCATCGTGCATATGCGCCCCGAGGACGTCACGACGGACCTGGGCAGGCCGGGCGACATCGAGCAGGTCGCGGACGCGCTGGACAAGCTCGTCGACTGGGGCAATCTGCGCGCCGACCCGGATACGAGCCGGGTGACCAGTGTCGCCGACTTCCATCGCGCCCGCTATCTCTACCAGCTCACCGCGGCGGGCCAGGCCGCTGAAGAGGCACTTGCCGTCTATGACCAGGCGCTGGGCCGCCGGGGGTCGTTGCAGTCGGTAGCGCTGGAGGACATCGCGGCGCAACTGCGGGCGCTCGTGGAGCTGGCGGGCGCGCGAGAGCTCGACCCGGCGAAGGTCCATCTGCTGCTGCTCGCGCTCGCCGAGCGGTTCACCGGCTTGGCCGACAACGCGCAGGCGTTCATGGCGTCGCTACGCCGTGTCATCGACTTCGCCGACGGGGACGTGGAGGCGTTCGTCGCCTACAAGCAGCGGCTGATCGACTATGTGAACCGGTTCATCGCCGACCTCGCCAACCGGGGTGCGGAGATCGCCACTTTGCTCGGCCGGGTCGAGGAAATCGGCGTGGAAGAGCTGCTCATGGTCGCTGCCCGGCGTGAGGCGGCGGATGTCGCGCCGGACGATCACGAGAACGCCGCCGCCATCGAAAGCTGTTATGACACTTGGCGAAATCGCTGGCGAGGGCTGCACGACTGGTTCGTCTCGGCCGATTCTCGCCGCCAGTCACAAGCGCGACTGCTTCGTGGCGCCGCCGTCACGGCGATCACCCAGCTCATCGACACGGTGGCCGCGCTCAACGAACGCCGGTCTGGGCGTTCCGATCGCTCGGCGGACTTCCGTACCTTGGCGCGGTGGTTCGCCGAGGCCCCGGACGACGGCGCGGCGCATCGCCTGTGGCGGACGGCGTTCGGGCTCAGCTCCGCGAGACACCTCACTGCCGACCACGAAACCGTTGCCAGGTGGGAAGAAGCGCAGCCTGCTCCGAGTACCGCGTGGCGGGAGGCACCCGGGGTGCACATCAGCCCGCAACTGCGCAAAACCGGATCTTACGAGCGACGCGGGCAGCCCAACCGGGTCGCGGACCGCACGGAGCAGCGGCGCGTTCTCGCCGAACAGGCGGCTTTGGAATCCGAGCAGGTCGCCGAAGCGCGTGCGCGGCTGGCCACGCCGGGGCCGACGCGGCTGTCGGCTCTGGGTGAGCTCGACGCGCGGGCCTTCCGGCTTTTCCTCGGTCTTCTCGGCGACGCGCTCTCGGCCCGCGCCCCTGGCGACCACGAAGTCCGTACGACCACGAGCGACGGCACGATGGAGATCCGGCTTGCCCTCGTGCGTGGTGGCGGAACGGTGCGCATCGACACCGAGGACGGCGTGTTGAGCGGGCCGGAACATCTGATCGAGATCGTCGACCTGGTCGGCCGCGGCCGAGTGGAAGCGATCGCGTGACCGCACCCGTTGACGAAAGCGTCGCGCAGAAACGAAAAGCTCTGCGCGCGCTGCTCGCCAAACCGTTGCTGACAGCGGGAGCGGACGACGAAGTACTGCGCTTGGTCCGACGCCACGCGGCGGAACTGCGCGATTGGCTCGCCACGGAGACGGGCTGGCGGCTGACGGTCGGCGCCGAATCCGCGCGGCTGTTCAAAACCGCGCCGACCTTGACCGACCGGACCCATCCGGCGACGGACGGCAAAGGCAAACCACCGTTCGGCCGTCGCAGATACGTCCTGCTCTGCTTGGCACTGGCAGTCCTGGAGCGAGCCGACGCGCAGATCACCCTCGGCCGCCTCGCCGAAGGCGTGCTCGCCGCGGCGAGTGAACCCGAACTCGTCGACGCGGGCGTCTCGTTCACGCTGAGCAGGCGTGACGAACGTTCGGATCTGGTCGCCGCGGTCCGCTTGCTGCTCACCTGGGGTGTACTCGAACGCGTCGCCGGCGAGGAAGACGCCTACCTGAGCGACAACGGAGACGTCCTGTACGACGTGCAACGCCGGGTGCTGGCCACGCTCTTGACCAGTGGCCGTGGCCCTTCGACCATCAACGCCGCCGATTTCGAAACCAGGCTGGAAGAACTCGCCCACGAGCCCGTCGCCGACACCGACGACTTGCGCAATCGAGCCTTACGCCACCGGCTCACCCGCCGCCTGCTCGACGATCCAGTGGTCTATTACGACGAATTGACCGAAGACGAACGCGCGTACCTGACCAGCCAGCGGCACGCGATCACGCGCCGGATCGAGGACGCCACCGGACTGGTCGCCGAAGTCCGCGCGGAGGGCATCGCGATGGTCGACCCCGACGACGAATTGACCGATGTGCGCATGCCGGAGCAGCGCACCGACGGTCACGTCACTTTGCTCGTCGCCGAGTATCTCGCGGCACGGAACGAGCCGGTGCCGATCGAACGGGTGCTGGCGTATGTCAGGAAGATCGCCCGTGAGCACGCCACCTATTGGCGGCGCGGAGTCACCGAAGAAGGCGCGGACGAGGAACTTCTCGCCATCGCGTTGCACAAGCTGCGCGCGCTGAGGCTCGTCGAGGATTCCACTGGGGAGCCACCGATGGTGCGCGCACTGCCCGCGATCGGCCGTTATCGGCTCGACGCGCCCACCATTCGGGAGAGGAGGACCCGGAAATGACCTTGCCCCTCCCGGACAGGGCCCGCTGGCAGCCGCTCCGCGCCGGACTGGTCGACCTGTTCTACTACGACCTCGAAGAGTTCCATTTCCACGACGGCCGCTTGCTGTTGCGCGGCAACAACGGGACCGGCAAATCCAAGGTGCTCGCCCTCACCCTGCCGTTCCTGCTCGACGGCGAATTGTCGGCGCACCGGGTCGAGCCGGACGGCGATCGCAACAAACGGATGGAATGGAACCTGCTGCTCGGCGGGAAACATCCGCACAACGAACGCCTCGGCTACACCTGGCTGGAATTCGGCCGCGCTCTTCCCGATGGGGGCACCGAATACCGGACGATCGGCTGCGGGCTGAAGGCCGTCGCCGGCCGCGGTATCGCCAGGCACTGGTTCTTCGTCACCGACCAGCGCATCGGCCGGGATCTCTCCCTGGTGAACCCGACCCGCGTGGCGTTGACGAGGGAGAAGCTCAAGGACGCCGTCGACGGGCATGGCCAGGTGTACGACACCGCGTCGGAATACCGGCGGGCGGTGGACGAGGCCTTGTTCGGACTGGGAACGCATCGCTACGAAGCCCTCGTCAATCTCCTTATCCAGCTACGACAACCACAGTTGTCGAAGAAACCGGACGAGAAACTGCTCTCCCGAGCGCTCACCGAGGCGCTCCCGCCGCTCGACCCGGCCTTGGTGGCCACGGTGGCGGAAGCTTTCCGAGGGCTGGACGAGGAGCGGGAGACCCTGCGAGCTCTCGCCGAAGCCAAGACGGCGGCGGAACAGTTCCTCACCCATTATCGGCGCTATTCCCGGATCGCGGCCAAACGCCGGGCGGCGCCGGTCCGCCACACCCACAGCAGGTACGAACAGCTCGGACGTGAGCTGGGGGAAGCCGAGGCCGCTTACGAAAAGGCGACGCAGGCACTCGAAGAAGCACAACGACGGCTCGATGAGCTGACCACGGCGAAAGCCCAGTTGGAGGCACGCCGTGCCGCGCTGCGGAGCAGCCCGGAAATGCGGGATGCCGAGACCCTGAAACAGGTGGGGGAAGAAGCCGAAAAGCTCAGCAGATTCGCCGCGTCGCGCGAACGCGACCTGACGTCGGCCGTCGAGAATCTCCGGCTCCGTGAAGAGCAAGCCGAAACAGCGCGACGAACGACCGAAGCCGACTCGGTGATTTTGGAACAGGCGAAGGAAACCGCTCGAGAAGCCGCCGAGGCCGCGTACGTGGCCGAGGGACATGCCGCGGTTATCGCCGACGAAGACGAGCGGGCCGGGCAGGCGCTGATCGAACGGCAGACCAAGGCTGTCGAGCAGCTGCAACGGTTACTCAACGCCGCGGCACAGGCCGAGGCCGCGTTGCGTTCGGCACGCGAAAACGTGGACCGGGTCACCGCCGAGCAGCAGGGTGCCGCCGAACGGATCACGGCGGCCGAGGAAGGTATCGCTGAACGCGGTGCCGAGCTCGTCGCCTCTTACCGCTCCTATCTGGCGAACACGAAGCAGCTCACTCTGTCCGATGTGGACGAAGTGGTCGACTCGCTGGACGCGTGGACCGAGACGCTCACCGGTGCCAACCCCGCGGCGTCGGCCGTGGAAGAAGCCGTGCTCCGGGCGACCGGCGAACTAGGCCGCGAGCAAGCCGCCCTCGACGCCGAGCGAGCAGCGGCGGGAAGCGAGCGGCAAGCGAACATCGAGGAGATCGCACGGCTCGAAGCGGGCGGACACGACGCTCCGCCAAGGCCGTACACCCGTGACGAAGAAGCACGGGCCAGTCGCCCAGGCGCTCCCTTGTGGAAGGTCGTGGACTTCCTCCCCGGCGTCGACGCGGAGCATCGAGCCGGACTCGAAGCGGCTTTGGAGGCCGCGGGCGTTCTGGACGCTTGGGTGACCCCGGACGGTGAACTGCACAGCACATTGACCGGCGACGTGGTCGTCAAGCCCGGCGATCCCGCACCGTCCGGCGGCCTCACCGCTGTGCTCACGCCTGCGGTGGACCGGGCCGACCCACAGGCCGCGGCGTTGGCTGACGACGTGGTCGAATCGGTTCTGCGCGCGATCGGTCTCGGCCCGGGTGCGGACACCTGGGTCGCGGTGGACGGCAGGTTCACCGTCGGTGTGCTGAGCGGGGCGTGGCACAAGGACACGGCCGGTTACCTGGGCGAGGGCGCGCGTGAGGCCGCGCGCCGGGAACGCGTCCGGCGGCTGCGGGAAGAGGTCGCCCGGCTGGATCGGCGCCTTGCCGAAGTGGCGGACGCGCTCGACAGCCTGGCTGCCCGGCGAGCCACCCTCACCGCGGAGCACCGGGCTCAACCGCGAGACAACGAGCTCCGCGACGCTCATGTCAGGCTCTCCAGCGAGCATGAGTCGAAACGCCGGATCGACGTCCGCCTCAGCGAAGCCGTCGCAGTTTCCGAAGAATGTGCCGACGCGGCCGAGCATGCTCGCGGGAAGGTCATCGAATTCGCCGGTGATGTCGGTCTGCCGACGGACCTCGAGGAACTGGCCCGAGTACAGAGAGCCGTTGGCGACTACCGGGTCGCCCTGGCCGGGCTTTGGCCTGCCGCGCGGGCACTGGCCAGGGCGCTGGCGGCATCGGCCGAGGCCGAGCACGAACTGCGAGCCGCCGCCGAACACCACGGTGACGCACAGGAGGCGGCCGCCGAAGCCCGCGCCGAAGCCGAAGTCATGGCGGAACGTCACCGCGTGCTCGTCGAGACCGCGGGCGCGGGAGTCGACGAGCTGTACCGGAAGCTGGCCGCGGTCGGCGCGGAACTCGACGAGCGAGACGCCCGCGAGAAGCAGGTGCGACAAGACGAACAAGTCGTGCGCGAAGAACGGGGTACGGCCAACGGGCGGCGCGAGACGCTTCGCGATTCGATCTCGACCGCCGTGGCCGAACGTGACCAAGCCATCGGTGAGCTGCGGGCCTTCGCGAATACCGGACTGTTGACGACGGCCCTTCCCGAATTGGAGTTCCCGGATCCCGCCAAGGAGTGGGCGCCCAATCCGGCTGTCGCCCTCGCGCGGTCCATCAACGCCGCACTGGACGGCGTGGACGACGCGGACCGGCCTTGGGAGCTGGTGCAGCAGCGCGTGTCGGCCGAACACAAGCTCCTGACCGACGCACTGTCCAGGCACGGCCATTCGGTCGGGATGACCGTAAGAGACGGGATCATCGTCGTCGACGTGCTGTTCCAAGGTCGCACCCAGGACATCCCCACGCTGGTGGCCGCTTTGGAGGTGGAGAACGAGCAGCGAGCGAACCTGCTTTCGGCGAAGGAACGCGAGATCCTGGAGAACCACCTCATCAACGAAGTGGCGGGCACGCTACAAGAATTGATCGGCAACGCAGAGGATCAGGTCCGGTCCATCAACCTCGATCTGGATGCCCGGCCGACGTCCACCGGAATGCGCCTGCGGCTGCAATGGCGTACCTCGAAAACGGCGCCCGATGGACTGGACAGGGTGCGAGACCGGTTGTTACGGCAGACTGCCGACGCCTGGAGTGTGGAGGACCGGACCGCGGTCGGCGGGTTCCTGCAGGAGCAGATCAACCGCGAGCACGCCGAAGACGCGGCGGGCGGCTGGGTCGAGCAGCTCACCCGCGCGTTGGATTACCGGTCCTGGCACGAATTCGCGATCCAGCGCTACCAGGACGGTCAATGGCGGTCCGCGACCGGGCCGGCCTCCGGCGGTGAACGGGTGCTCGCCGCGTCGGTTCCGCTCTTCGCCGCGGCGTCTTCCTTCTACTCGTCGTCGGCCAATCCCCACACCCCTCGGCTTGTCGCGCTCGACGAAGCGTTCGCCGGTGTCGACGACGACTCCCGGGCCAAGTGTCTCGGCCTGCTCGCCGCGTTCGATCTCGACGTCGTGATGACCAGCGAACGCGAATGGGGTTGCTACCCGCAGGTGCCCGGTCTGGCCATCGCCCACCTCGCGCGGCGCGACGGTATCGACGCCGTGCTGGTGACCCCTTGGCGGTGGGACGGCCGCGAGCGTGTCCAGCGGGAACGACCGCTCCCCTATGTCCCGACAGCCTGATGACCGATCTTGATCGCCTCCGCAGGCTCTTGGGCGGTGAGGACACGGCGTGGCTGCTCGACCGGTTGCGCCGCCGGATGAGCAACGGCAAACCGTTGAGCGGAACCGTCACCCTCGGCTCGGCGAGTCAGGACCAGCGCAGGGCCGTCGAGCGATTGCTCGGTCGCAGGGCCGGTACCGGTACTTCCCTGAGTGTTTCTCTCGACGAAGTCGACGCGGTGCTCCGTCGGAGTGGTTCGGCGCCGGGCGGGCTCGCCGACGCGGCACGGCTGCTGATCGGAACCGTGCCGGACCGGACCGCCGAGGCGGCCGCATGGGCGGCGGCTTTCGAGCCGCTGGACGGACTGGTCGCGCGACGTCCGGAGCTGGCAGCGTGGCGAGGATGGCTGGACTCGACCGGGATGGTCCGGAGGTTGGCCTCGGATCCGGAGACCGCGTCGGCGTTGATCACCACGACGATCCGTGTACTCGCCGAGTTACCTGCGGAAGGCATCGCGCTGGGACGGCTCGCGGCCGAAACCACTGGCGACGCGCACGGCTTGGACGACGGGCGCCCTTTGGCGACGATCGTCCTGTCGGCGGCGAGATGCCTGCGCGGCACCCCGCCCGCTGGAGACGGCTCGGCGGGCGAACGCCGTCGCTCTTGGGCCGCCGCCGGCGTACACCGTGACGAGCTGTCCTCCTCGGTGTTGTGCCTCGGTCTGCCCGGCGGTACCGGCACGGTGACCGGCCGGATCCTGGCGCTGTCCAAGGAATCCGGCGAACCGTGTGTTTTGACGCTGCGCCAGTTGAACACCGCGAGCCTCGGCGTCGGGGACGGGATCGTGTCGGTCTGCGAGAACCCGATCGTCCTCGCCTCCGCGGCCGACGAACTGGGTCCCGGCTGCCCACCCCTCGTCTGTGTCAACGGGCAGCCATCGGCCGCGGTATGGCGCCTGCTCGACCTCCTCGCGGCGGATGGTGCCCGGTTCAGGTATCACGGAGACTTCGACTGGGGCGGCGTCCGGATCGGCAACACCCTGCGAGACCGGATTGCCTGGCGACCGTGGCGATTCGACGCCGCGACGTACACCGCGACGACCGCGGCCGGTGGCCCCTTGGCAGGCAGGCCGGTGGACGCGAGCTGGGATCCGGAACTACGGCCGGCCCTTGAGCGACGCCGGACTCGTGTCGAAGAGGAGCTGGTTCTCCCCGCATTGTTGGACGACCTACGCGCTCTCGCGTACCGAGATCTCCACCGGCCCCACCCGTAGAACGCCATCGTCCAGCGGCACGCATCGCTTGCCGCCGCGCCCGCGCAGAGCGGCGAAAGTCCCAGCCGGGTACACGACGTCCATCCAAGCGCAGGGATTAGCGGGCCGGTGGACCTCGAACCGCACCGGACCATCGCCGGAGTCCAACGTGACAACAGAGCCCCGAGGCAAAGCGTCCACGTCGAACCCCGAAAGCACGATGTTCCGCCGAGCCAAGAGCGGGTCACCAGGAACGGACGCCGAGAACAGCGTCACCGCGGCTTCGCGATGGGCGGAGTGGCCGAAGTACCGGTCCCCCACCAGCCCCAGCCCAGCGCGCACCTCGACGTGCTCGCGCGAGGCCGGGGCAGGGTCGGGACGAGGGCCGTCGGAAGGACGGCCCTCGTAAGCGTGCACGGATGAGACGTGCAGCGCGACGATCAGCGCTCGCCCAGCTGCCATTCCGGCCGCACGTAGTGGCAGGTGTAGCCGTTCGGGATGCGCTCCAGGTAGTCCTGGTGCTCGGGCTCGGCTTCCCAGAAGTCGCCGGCCTGGGTCACCTCGGTGACGACCTTGCCCGGCCATTTGCCGGAGGCGTCGACGTCGGCGATCGTCTGTTCGGCGATCTGCTTCTGGGTGTCGTCGGTGTAGAAGATCGCCGAGCGGTAGCTGGTGCCGATGTCGTTGCCCTGGCGGTTACGCGTCGTCGGGTCGTGGATCTGGAAGAAGAACTCCAGGATCTGCCGATACGACAGTTGCGCCGGGTCGAAGACGATCTCGATGCCTTCGGCGTGCGAGCCGTGGTTGCGGTAGGTCGCGTTCGGCACGTCGCCGCCGGTGTAGCCGACCCTGGTGGAGACGACTCCGGGGTGCCGGCGGAACAGGTCCTGCATACCCCAGAAGCAGCCGCCCGCGAGAACAGCCTTTTCCGTCACTGTTGATCTCCTCTGGTCGTTGACAACCAGTACAACGCGTCCGGCCGTCCCTGTCATCCCCGTCCAAGTGTGACGGAACGCTTACGTCCGCGGTGCGTCTCACGGTAGGTGAAGATCCTGCTCGCGGCACTGGCCCTGCTTTTGACAGCGTGTTCGACCGGCACTGAAGCGCCCCCGACGCCCGAGGAGGCGTTCCGGTTCGGCGGGATCTCGATGCCCGCGAGCGGCAAGGTGCTGGAGACGAAGTCCGACAGGGGTATCGACACGAGGTACCAGGTGGTCCTCACTCTTCCGGCGGAGGACGTTCCCGAGCTGCTCAGGGCGTCGAACTTCGCCCCCGGCGTCAAGGAGGACGACAGGCTCGTCGACGGTCGCCATGTCTACCGCAAGGTGAAGATCGACGGCACGACCGTGCACCTCGAGCTGTTCACCACCTGAGCACGCAGCGTGAAAAAGATGGGCCGTTCGGACTCGCCTGGGTGACCCCCTAACGTGTAGCTCCACGCACCATCCGCCGGAGGCCGCATGGATCCGATCCGTGTACCGCCCGAAATGTTCCGTTTCACCGACGGCAGCAGGTCCGGGCTTCCCCTGGCGATCCTGCACGCCTTCGGCGAGGCGAACGAACGGCTCGAGACGGCGCTCGGCATCGACGACCTCCGCACCAGGCTGCGCGCGGTCGGCTGGCTGGAGACGCTCGACGACGAAGACCTGGTCAAGGCACTCGACCAGCTGCGGGCCCAAGGCCATCTCGACGTCGTCCAGAATCACGCGGGCGACTACCGGACGGCCTCCGAGTACGAGCGCCGGAACCTTCAGTATTCGCTCACGCGGCAGGGTGAAGCGGCGTACGCGGGCATCATTCGCGCGAACGAAGTGCTCAATTCCACCGGGGCGTTGCAGACGGCGACGCTCGACGCGTTGGGTGAGCGGCTCGGTGAGCTCGTGAAGCAGCTCGAAGACGGCACCGACAGGCGCGTCTTCAGCACGTTGGCCGAAGCCGAAAGTCACCTCGAAGCGTTCCGCGACAACACGAAGCGGTTCAACGGTGATCTCCAGCGTCTCCTGCGCGCCGAAGCCGACCTCTCGACGTTTCACGAGGTCAAGGCCTCGACGGTCGCGTATCTCCAGGAGTTTCTCAACGACCTGGAGCACCACACGCACACCATCGCCACCCGTATCAAGGAGATCGACGAGTACGGCGTCGCGGTGCTGCACCGGCGGGCGCTCAACGGCGCGGCCCTGCCGAGCGCGGAGCAGGCACCACGCTGGCTCGAAGTGCGCAAGGCGCGCTGGGACGGGCTTCGCGCGTGGTTCTTCCCCGAAGACGGCGCGGCGCCGCGGGTCGAGGACCTCCACCAGGTCGCGCGGCGGGCGATCATCACTCTGCTGCAGGTCCTGGACCGGATCACCGAGTCTCGGCGGCGGGCGAGCAGCGCGGTCGCCGATTTCCGTGAGCTGGCGCGGTGGTTCACCGTCGTTCCCGCGCAGGAGGACCTGCATCGCCTGTGGTCGACGATGTTCGGGCTCAGTCCCGCGCGGCACGCGCATCTCGCGCACGCGGACCCCGAGGTGGTCAGCACGACGGCGTCGTGGCTCGACGCGCCCGCGGTCGAGGTTTCCGAACTGCTCCGCTCCGCAGGCCGTACCGAGCGGTTCACCCGGACCGGCAGGGTCCGTGACGTCTCCGCGATCCGGGCGGCGCGGGTCCAGCAGGCGATCGCCGAACGCGCCGAACTCGAGGCGGCGTGGAACATGCTCGACACCGGCGGCGTGGTGCGGCTTTCGGCGTTCGAGAAGCTGGACCACACCGTTTTCGAGCGGTTGCTGGATCTGCTGGGCCAGGCGCTCGGCAGCACTCCCGGCACCGGCGGCGCCCGGCGGAGCACGACGTCCGACGGTCAGATCGAGATCATCCTGCGTCCGCCGCGGAACGGCGCGGTCGCGCGCCTGACCACCACGAGCGGCGTCTTCCGCGGACCCGACTACGAGATCGAGATCAGCACGGCCGGAGGCGGCGCGTGAGCCTGACGAACCAGCTGGTCATCGCGGAGCGCGAAGAGGTCGCACGCGGGATCCGGGCGATGCTGGCCTCGCCGCTGATCGGCGAACGCGGCTCCCCCGAGACCTTCGACCTCGTCCGCCGCCGCCGCGAGCCCATCCGGCAATGGTTCGACTACTACTGCGGCTGGACGCTCACCGTCGAACCCCGGCTCGGCTACGCCCGGCTGGTCAAGGTCCGCGCGGCCGCCGATCCCAGCCGTCCCGCCCGGCGGCTGCGGTCCGGGCGGGCACCGTTCGACCGGCGCCGTTACGTCCTGCTCTGCGTGGTGGCGGCCGAACTGCTCACGGTGCCGGTGACCACCATCGGCCTGCTCGCCGACCGGGTCGGCCGTGCGAGTGCCGCCGACGACCTCGTCACCACGTTCGACGTCGCCGCCAGGGCCGAGCGCATCGCGTTCGTGGACGTCCTCAAACTGCTGGAGTCCTTCGGCGTCCTGGCCGTCGCCGACGGCGATCCGGAGTCCTTTGTGGACGAAGCGACGGCGAAGGTGCTGTTCCGGGTCGACGCGACGTTGCTGCTGCGGATGCTCGCGGCCCCGGTCGGGCCGTCGCAGCTCGCCGTGCCCGCCGACGACGTCGCGCTGCGGTTCGAGGAACTGCTGGACGCGGTGTCGTACGAGCAACGCTACGGCCTTTCGGCAGGGCGCCACGAGGACACGCCGAACGCGTCCGACGTCCAGCGGAACCTCTGGCTCCGGCATTCGGTCTTCCGCCGTCTCGTCGACGATCCCGTGCTGTACTTCGACGAACTGACCGCGGAGGAGCGCGCGTACCTCGCGTCGCCGACCGGACGCCAGTTGCTGCGGCGCGCCGCGGAACAGGGCGGATTCGTCCTGGAAGAGCGGGCAGAGGGCGTGCTGCTCGTCGACGTCGACGGGCTGGCCACCGACGAGAAGTTCCCGGACGACGGCAGCAACGCCAAGGTCGCCGCGCTCCTGCTGCTCGACGCGCTCGACGAGCCGAGAACGACCGAGTATCTGCAGAAGGCCACCGCGAAACTGCTGAAACGGTTCCCGCGCTGGGCCAAGACCTACCGCGGCAAGGACGGCGTGCGACGGCTGACCGTGGACGCGCTCGCGGTGCTGACCGGTTTCGGGCTGGTCCGCGTCGAAGCCGAACTCGTCCGTCCGCTCCCGGCCGCCGCGAGATACACCGACCGTGACCCCGGCCGAAAAGAGGAGGCTACGTGACCGTGACGAGGTGGATCCCGTCCCGCGCGGGCATCCTCAACATCTGGCGCTACTACGACGAGATCTTCGAGTTCCACGACGGGCGCCTGCTGTTGCGCGGCCCCAACGGGAGCGGGAAGTCCAAGGCGCTGGAGCTGCTGCTGCCGTTCCTGTTCGACGCGAGCCTGCGCGCCAACCGGCTGTCGACCTTCGGCACCAGCGAGCGCAGCATGCACTGGAACCTGATGGGCGAAGGCGCTTCCGGCGCCACGCGCGTCGGGTATGTCTGGCTCGAATTCCGGATGGGCGAGGACAAGTGGTTCACCTGCGGCGCGCGGCTGCAGGCGAGCACGCACACCAGCACGGTGCACGCCGACTTCTTCACCACCGGACTGCGCGTCGGTGACGGCCTTCCGCTCGTCAACGAAGCGGGTCAGCCGCTGACCAAGAACGCGCTGGCGGAGCACCTCGGCGAACGCGGGACAGTGCACGCCGGCGCGGCCGAATACCGCACCGAGATCCGCACGAAACTGTTCCCCGGCTTGAGCGAACAGCGCTACGACGCGTTGATCACGGCGCTCCTCCAGTTGCGGATGCCCAAACTTTCGCAGCGGCTCGACCCGAGCCTGCTGTCCAACCTGCTCTCCCGCGCGCTCCCGCCGTTGGGGCAGCAGGAGATCGCGGACCTCGCCGAGGGGTTCGAACGGCTCGACGCGCAGCGCGAACGGCTGGGTTCGCTGGAGACCGAGGTCGACGCGACCCGTGCGCTCGCCGCGCGGCAGAAGACCTACGCCCAGCGTGTCCTGCGCGCGGGTGCCGCGAACCTCATCGCCGCGACCACCGAACTCGACGAACTCGCCGCGGCCGCCCGCCGGTCGGCCGAGGAGTACGAGGAGGTCGCCGCGAAAAAGGAAGCCGCCGGGAAACGCGCGGCACAGCTCGAAAAGGACGTCGAAGAAGCCGAGGCCCGCATCTCGGGGCTGACCGAATCCGAGTCGTACCAAAAGGGTCAGGAACTCGACAAGCTGCGGCAGCGGACCAGTTCCGCGCGTGAACAGGCGGAATCGCTCCGCGCGGACGCCGACCGGCTCCGTGCCGAAGCGGACGCCGACGAGGAGCGGTCACGAGCGGCGAGGCAGCTCGCGAAACGGCAGGCGGACCTCGTCCGCTCGCAGGAGACCGAGGTCCGTGCCGCCGCGACCCGCGCGAATCTGGCCGGGGTGCACGACGAACTCGTCGCGGGACTGGCCGAACCGGCCCGGCTCCGTCCGTTGCTGCAGGCCGCGATCCGCGGCAAACGCGACCAGGTCGAGGCCGTCGCCAAGACGCTGGACAAACACGAACGCGCCGTCAGCCGTCGTCATCAGGCCGAAGCGGATCTGGACCAGGCGAGGTCGGATTTCGCGGCGGCGCAGGACAAACTGGATCTCACGACGGCCACCCGCGAACTCGCGCTGAGCGATCTGCGCACCAGGCTCGCCGAGTGGGCGATCGGCTGCCGTGAGCTGCGCTTCCCCGACGTGGAAGCGCTCGTGCGGGAGGCCGAAGCGGAAGCCGCGTTGCTGGAGAAGGTCAGCGTGGTCGCCGAGACGGTACTCGAAGACATCATCCGGCAGGAGACGGTGACGGGCGCCGCGCTGGCCGCCGTGCGCACCGAGCACGACGAACTCCTCGTCGAGGCCGGTGTGCTCGAAACGGAGGACGTCCTCACCCCCGCGTCGCCGCGCACCCGGACGGCGGACCGGACCGAGATGAGCGGCGCACCGCTGTGGCGACTTGTCGATTTCGCCGCGTCGGTAGGGAAAGACGCCCACGCCGGCATCGAAGCAGCGCTCGAAGGCGCCGGTCTGCTGGACGCCTGGATCAACTCCCACGGTGTCGTCGAGGGACATGACGTCCTCGCGGAAACCGGGACACTGCCGGTGGTCTCGGGTCGTTCGCTCGCCGACGTCCTCGTACCGGAACTCGACGCGGAACTCTCCCCGGCGAAGATCCGGCGGGTACTGGAAGTGATCGCGTTCGACGACACGCTGCCCGCGGGGCCCGCCGCGATCGGCGCCGACGGCAGCTGGCGGATGGGCAGCCTTGCCGGGAGCTGGGAGAAGAAGAGGGCCACCTACATCGGTTCCTCGGCTCGGCTGCACGCGCGAGAACTCCGGATCGCCGAACTGCGGGACGAGATTTCCGCCCGGGAGAAGACGATCGCCGAGCTGGAAGGCGAGTTGGCCGCCCTGCGCGGCAGGCGTGAGCTGATCAAGATCGAACGCGCCGCTCGGCCCAGTCACGAAGATCTTCTTGCCGCGACTGGAGAATTGACCAGGGCCGAGGCCGACCTGACCGCCGCGGACACCGCCGTCCGGCAGCGCGAGGCGACCGTCTCCGCACTGGAGGTCGAGGCCAAGACCGCCCTGCACGAGCTGACCGCACAGGCTTCGGAAAGCGGGCTGCCGACCGAACGCGCACCGCTGACCGCGCTCGCCACGGCGCTGCGCACCTACTCCGACCAGGGTGAGAACTGGTTGTACGAGCACGGCGTCCTGCTCACGGCGACCCAGCGGGCCGAGACCTTCGCCGAGCAGGCGGCACGCTCGGAGGCGAACGCGGCCCGGCGCGAGGAGGAGGCCGCCGAGGCGGAGGCCGAACGCACCAAGCTCACCGCGATGCTGGAAGCGATCGAAGGCACCGTCGGCACCGGGCAGCGCGAAGTGCTCGCCGAAATCGAGGCCCTGCGCACGAAACTGCGCGAACTCGGCGACGAACTGCGTACCGCGAACCGGACGGCCACGGACCTGGCCGTCCGGCTGGGCGCGCTCGGTGTCCAGCGCACGACCGACGCGAACGCCCGCGAAGACGCCGCGGCCAAACAGGACGCGGCCGCGCACCGGTTCCGGAAGCTCGCCACCGGGGTCTTCCCGGCGGACGGCGGGATCGAAGACCTGCCGAAGTTCCAAGCCACCCTGTCCGCGTCCGAAGGGGTGCGGTCCGCACTCGACACGGCCCGCCTGGTCGCCGCGGCGTGGCCGTCCGTGCCGCATGCCCCGAGCAACCTCGGCGAGGCGCTGCACCGGCTTTCCGAGGCCGTGCACACCTGCCGGAACACGCTCAGTTCGCGCGCGGAACTCGATCTGGAGACCGACGAAGACGTCCAGATCTTCACCGCCGTCGTCGACGGGCTGCGGGTCGGCGCGGCCGAACTGCTGAAGATCCTTTACGCGGAGGCGGAACAGAGCAGGCACGAGATCACCGACCGCGAAAGCGACCTGTTCGACAAGACGCTGACCGGTGACACCCGCCGTCATCTCGCCGCCCGTATCCGGCAGGCCAACGACCTCGTCGACGGGATGAACGCGCGCCTGGAACGGGTGCGGACCGCGTCGCGGGTCGCCGTCCGGCTGGTCTGGCAGGTCTCCCCGGACCTGCCGCCGGGCACCAAGACCGCGCGGGACCTGCTGTTGAAGGATCCGGATCAGCTGACCACCGAGGACCGCGCATCACTGCACAAGTTCTTCCGTGAACGCGTCGAACAGGCGAAGGCCGACGACACCGCGACCAGCTGGGAGCAGCAGCTCGCGCAGGTCTTCGACTACACCTCCTGGCACCGGTTCGTGGTCAAGGTGGACCGTGCCAACGGAGCGGGCTGGCAGCTGCTGACCAAGAAACTGCACGGCGCGCTTTCCGGTGGGGAGAAGGCGATCGCGTTGCACCTGCCGCTGTTCGCCGCCGTCGCCGCGCACTATCAGGCCGTGCCGGAGGCACCGAGGGTGATCCTGCTCGACGAGGTGTTCGTCGGCGTCGACACCACCAACCGGGGGCAGGTGTTCGGGTTGCTGTCCGCGCTCGACCTCGACCTGATGCTGACTTCGGACCACGAATGGTGCACCTACGCCGAACTCAGCGGCGTCGGGATCCATCAGCTGATCACCGGCGGCGACGGTGACGACGCGGTGACCACGGCCCGGTTCACCTGGAACGGGCACGACCTCCAGCCTGCCGGGCATTAGCCTGCCGGGTATTAGGCTGAGCGGCTGTCCTGACAGGTGGCGGGTCGTGAGGCATTGCCGGAAATCGGTAATGCCTCACGGTGGGCGCGTGATCGGAAACTGTCGGTGGTCGATCGTATGTTCGTCGGGTGGATACCTACAAGGCGGCGCCTGTGGCGCTTCTCGAGGAAATTGTTGATCCTGACCTTTTGGAGTTGGTCAATGCTTCCGTAGATTCGTTGGACGACAAGGATTCCGTCGCTGTCGCGAAGGCGGCGTCGGCGGGGATCGCGCGCTTGGAGGCGGTCCGGTTCCGGGCGTTGGCCCAGCTGAACCGGCATCGTGGGGGCGCGCGGAGTGTGGTTCAGGAAGTCGCGGTCGAGTTGTCCTTTATGGACAATCACGCGGGTGCGCTGGTCTCCGCCGCGGCCGCGTTGACCACGCGTCTGCCTTGCACGCTGGCGTTGATGGATCGGGGGAAGCTGTCTGGTTTCGGTGCGATGAAGGTCGCCGCCGCCACCGCGTGGTTGTCGGATGAGAACGCGCGTGCCGTGGATGCTGTGCTGGAGGATCGGCTGCCGGGCAGGAATGCCGACCAGATCCGGAAAGCGGCGAATCACGCGGCGAACATGGTGGATCGTGATGGCGCGGATAAGCGTGCTCGGCGGAATCGGGAGGGGCGTCGTCTCCGGTTGCGGCAGGGTGAGACCGGGGTCGCCTCGATCGAGGTTGAGGACGGTCCCGCCGAGAAGGTCACCGCGGCTTACCGGCGGATCGACCGTGAAGCCCGCGCCCTGCGGAAGGATGGGGAGACCCGGACGCTGGATCAGTTGCGTGCTGATGTCGCGCTCGATCTGCTGCTCGGCGGGCAGGGCGGCACGAGTGAACGCACCGAAGTGTTCCTGTACATGGACTTGTTCACCTATCTCGGGGTGAACAATGATCCGGCGGAGCTGGCCGGGCATGGCCATATTCCGGCGGGGCTGGCGCGGCACATCGCGACGGGGCCGGACACGGTGTTGCGCCGGATCATCACGGATCCGTTGTCGGGGCAGGTGCTGGACCTGGGCCGGGACCGGTATCGCCCTACGGCGGGGTTGGGTGAGTTTGTGCGGGTGCGGGATCGTGAGTGTCGAAGACCGGGGTGCGGTCGTCCGGCGCAGGCCTGCGATCTGGATCATGTGGTGCCGTGGCAGTTCGGTGGTCATACCAACGCTGATGAGTTGGTCGACCTCTGCCGCCGCGACCACCGGCTCAAAGACGAACCCGGCTGGAGTTATCGCCTCGCGGCGGACGGGACGCTGACCATCACCACCCCGACCGGCCACAGCTACGACAGCACACCACCACCACTCCACGAACCCCGGACCGAAAGCCCCCTGGACGACGAACCACCACCGTTCTGAGCCCCGTTGCCGGATAACGGCGACAGCTCAAGCAGGCTCCAACGACCAGTCCACCCACGGTCTGAGCCGCCGGAGTCCGACCGCGGGCCGATCCGCGCGGACGTCCGGATCGACAGACTTACCGGTATGGCAACCGATTTCGTCTTCCCCGGCCGCCGCGTCGCCGCGGTCTCGATGGTGCTGGGCCCGATCCTGCTCCTCACCGGAACACTGCTGCGCTCGCGATTCGACTTCTTCTTCCCCAGCCAGCTCAGGGCGATGAGCGAACATCCCGCGCTGATGACCGCCGCCTACACCTGTTTCCTGGCGGGCACCGTCCTGCTGTGGCCCGCGGTCGTCGCGCTCGCCACGAAGATCGGGCGGACCAGACCGGCGCTGGCCGCGTGGGCAGGGATCTTTGTCCTTATTGGACTCTTCGAGCGGACCTTCCATGCCGGGATCGACCAGGCCGCCCTGGGCCTCACCGGACGACGCGGCGCCGGCTTCGCCGAGAGCGTGGTCAGCGAGTCGTACCAGGACCTGCACCTGTTCAGTTTTCTTTCGTTCACCATCATGTTCGGCTGGTATCTGCTCGCCTTCGCCGCTTATCGCGCGAAAGTGCTCGACATCGTGCGATCGACAGCGCTGGCCACGATGGGGCTTCTGCCGCTGGGCGTGTTGAAGGGAACCGAAATCGTGTCGATCATCGGTACCGCCGGGCTTTGCGTCGCGTTGGTTCCGGCCGGTGTCCAAGCATTTCTGGAAAGTCCCAAACCGGATCGGAAGACGGTGTTGTTGACGGCGCTGGCCATTCCGGCACTGGGCGCGCTCGCTTTCGCGAGCACCATGGGGTGAAATCTCCCGTGCGGCCTTCAGACCAGCCGCGCGGGCGCTTTCCCTGTTCTGTCACCGGATTCGTGATCGTGTCCCGCCGGGAGACAGCTCATCAGCAGCACGAGACCGACCGCACCGAGAAGCATGTGCCCGGCGAGGATGCACAGCCCACAGAATCCGATCCACAATGAGATCTTCATTCCCAGATGGTAGGGCCGTACTCCACCGCACGGCCCGCACTTGGGAAAGACTTAAGGTCTCCTTTGGGCAAAGGGACTGGTCGGCGTACGCGCGTAATGCGCCACCAGGGAGACCGTCGCGACCAGGAAGACCACCTGCATCAGGCTCCGCGGCACCAGTTCGTCCATCGTCGAGGTCACCGGCCCGTTCAGAGCTTTGTGCACGTTCGCCGGGAACATCGCCAGCAGCAGGACGGTCAGCCCGCCTGCCGCCCACGGCGCCGTACGCGACCACAGCATCCCCGCGGCGCCCGCCAGTTCGAGGACACCGGTGACCGTGACCAGCAATCCGGGCATGGGCAACGCGGGCGGCACCATCGCGATGAGCTCCTCGCGCATGCCGATGAAGTGCGCGAGGCCGGTCGTGACGAACAGCGCCGCGACGCCGCCGCGCACGGCCACCGGCCAGGGCCGCAGACGCCGCACGCCCGCCACCCCGAGCAGGAACAACGTCGCCGTGACGACGACCAACATGAGTACGGGTACGAGACCGGGGTCCATGACCGACACCTTCCGGACGAGGAATCTTTCCACTGACAAGATGCGCCGTTGCGGCCCATCTTGTCAATGACTAGATTCATCGGCATGAGTCCGTACCACCATGGCGACCTCCGCCGGGCCGTCCTCGACGCCGCCGTCGCGGCCATCACCGAACACGGCCCCGCGGGGATCAGCCTCCGCGACCTGGCCAGGCGCGCGGGTGTCTCCCACGCCGGGCCGGTACACCACTTCGGCGACAAGGCCGGGGTGCTCACCGCACTGGCCGCCGAGGGGTTCGGGCTGCTCGCGGACGCCCTCACCACCGCCGAGGAGGGCACGCGTGACTTCGTGGAGGTCGGGGTGGCCTACGTGCGGTTCGCGATCGAGCATCGCGCGCATTTCGAGGTGATGTTCCGCCCCGAACTCCACCGCGAGGACGACGCCGCGCTGGTCGCCGCCCGCGATCGCGCGGGGCACCTGCTGACCAGCGGAGCGTCGTCGGTCAGCGACGACGGGATGGCGGGAGTCGCCGCGTGGTCGCTGATGCACGGTTTCGCGAACCTGTGGCTCACCGGCGCGCTACGCGCCGAGCACCTCGAGGATTCGGACACCGCCGCCCGCGCGATCGCCCGGCTCCTCTTCCCCGGAACCTCGGCTCAGACCTGACCGGTGGGCATCACGGTGACCTGCTGGAGGTTCACCCGCGCCGGAAGCGAGGTCAGGAACGCCACGGTCTCGGCGATGTCGTCCGGCTCCAGCCAGGTCAGCGTCTCGCGCACGCCGTCCAGCCATTCGAGTGCGCCGGGGTCGGTGACGTGGCCTTGCAGCTCGGTCTTGACCAGACCGGGCTCGACGGCCGCGACCCGCACACCCTTCGGACCGAGGTCCGCGCGAAGGTTCTTCGAAAGGTGCGTCACGAACGCCTTCGACGCCACGTAGACGGCGAAGGACGGGAAGACGGCCTGCGCGCCGATGGACGAGGTGTTCACCAGGTCGGCCACACCCTTTTCGTCCGCCGAAGCGACCAGCTGCGGGACGAAGGCGCCGATCGCGTTCATCAGGCCTGCCATGTTGACGTCGATCATGCGCTGCCAGTCGCCGGTCGCGAGTTCGTCGATCGGCGCGGCCAGCATCACGCCGGCGTTGTTGAACAGCAGGTCGGCACGGCCCAGCTTCGCTTCGACCTCGGCCGCCGCGGCCCGCATCGCGTCGGCGTCGGCGACGTCGGCGGCGAGCACGAGTGCGGTACCGCCATCCTGTTCGATCTCCTTGGCGAGCGTTTCCAGCCTGTCCGTCCGGCGGGCGATGAGCGCGACCGCCGCGCCGGAGGCAGCGAGCCGCCGCGCGGTCGCTTCGCCGATACCGCTGGAGGCGCCGGTGACGACGGCGACCCTGTTCGCGTGCCGTGCCGGGGGGTTCGTCATCTCTGTCTCTCCTAAGTGGACTCGTTGTCGCGTTCTGAGTCCAGGAAACCGGCTAGGGCGGAGAGGTGGAACGGTCTGCCCAACCTAGGTCCGGCAGTACCAGCCAGGACCTCAGGCCGCGAGCACGCCGAGTACGAGAGCGGCGAACTCGACAACGCCACCCCCGAAGAAGCCGAGCGGCTCCATCGGGAAACCGCCCGGCTACTGGAGAAAACGGCTAAACGAACTTGAGATGCGAGCGGCGCCGCAGCCGGAATCCCGAAGCGAGGGCGACCGCCGCGAGCAGCACCGCCATCGAGATCACCCCGTGCGCGATCCCCCTGGTCAGATAGCCGGAGTCGGTGTGGTCGATGGCGTAGGTCCCGATCTCCCGGCTCGACCAGAACGGCAGCAGCCGCGCGATCAGGCCCGACGGGTCGGCCATCATCTGCAGGCCGACGACCACCAGCAGGACCAGTGTCCCTTCGAGTTCGCGCGGCAGCACCGAACTGAGCGCGAGCCCGAACGGCGCCGCCACGGCGACCGTCAGCACCATGATCAGGCCGACCGAGCCGTACCGGACATCGTGCTGGTCGACGAGGATCAACCCGAAATACGGCGCGGACAAGACCAGCCCGACCGTCCACAGTGCACTCAGCCGGCCGAGGTACAGGTGGTGGGAGCGGTAGCCCGAAAGCCGCAGCCGGGGTTCCATGGCGCGGCTCGCGCTGCCGGCGAACAGCGCGGCGGTGCTCAGCGCCCAGCCGAGGCCGAGGCAGACGAACCGGATCGACTGACCGAGATGGTCACCCCGCCTGCTCAGGTAGAACACCAGCGGCAGGAGCAGGAGGATCAGCAGGACCGCCCGGCGGCGCAGGAGTTCGCGCAGCGCCATTTCGGCGACCGTCAATACCTTCTTCACGCGACAGCCTTCCGGGCCGGGGAGAGTTCGAGCACGGTGTCCACCCGGTCGAGCTGGTTGAGCAGGTGGGTGACCACGACGATGGCCTTGCCCGCCTCCCGCCATTGCCAGACCTGGTGCCAGAAGTCGAGGTAGGTGCCTTTGTCGAACCCTTGGTAGGGCTCGTCGAGCAGGAGGACGTCCGGTTCGCCGAGCCCGGCCAGCACCAGGTTCAGTTTCTGCCGTGTCCCGCCGGAGAGATGCCGCGCCTGTTTTCCCTGTCCCGGCGTCCAGTCCAGCGCCGAGGCGCGGGCACCGCCGATCCGGACCGACTCCTCGCGGCTCATCCCGCGGCCCGCCCCGATCAGGACGAAATGCTCACCCGCGTCAAGGAAGTCCGCCGTGCCCCCGTCCTGCGGGCAGTAGCCGAGCGAACCGCGGACGCGGACCTCGCCCTTGTCCGCGCCGGTCAGCCCGGCGCAGATACTCAGGAAAGTGCTCTTGCCGCAGCCGTTCGCGCCGATCACCGCGGCGACCTCCCCCGACCGCACGACGAGGTCCACCCCGTTCAGCACCGTCTGGCGGCCGTACTTCTTCGTGATGCCGCGCGCTTCCAGCAGCACCTCGCCTGGACGGCGCCGGGGACGCCCCACGCTTTCGGCCACGGCCGAGGCGTACGCGGGAGGCGGCCCGAAGACCCGCATCGGATCCCCGCCGCTTTCCCGTAGATGCACCGCGGCCTCCGCGACCACCTGCCGCGCGGCGTCCTCCCCGACGCCGCGACGGCGTAGTTCATGCGCCAGCGCGGAAAGCCATGCGTCGTGGTTCATCTTCCCTCCCGCAAGATCGAGGCCACCCCGGCGGAGAACTCCTGCCAGTCGGCGGTGGCGTGCCGCAGCGTTTCCCGGCCTGCGGCGGTGATCCGGTAGTACTTGCGCGCGGGCCCGGCCGTCCCGTCCCGCCAGCTCGCGGTGACCAGGCCGAACCGCTGCAACCGCAACAGCACCGGGTAGAGCGTGCCGCCTTGGATGGGGCCGAGCCCGGCGGCGTCGAGCGACTGGGCCAGCTCGTAGCCGTAGGACTCGCGCTCGGCGACCAGCGCCAGCACGCAGGGCGCCAGCACTCCCCGCAACCACTGGCCTCGCCGGTCCTGATCCACGACAAGCAATGTAGCAGTACTACCTAGATAGCACTACAAGCTAGTTTGACCTGCGACAATACGTCGGCGAAGAAAAATCCGGGAAAATATCGCCGCCGCTGTCGAATCGGCCGGACGCCCTTCGTATAGGGGGTGACAAACCGCTCCGAGCAAGGAGGACGCCATGACCCAGTACCTCATCAGCCTGTACCAGCCCGACGGCCCCACCCCGCCACCGGAGTTCCTCGAACCGATCGCGCGCAAGCTCCAGGCGCTCAACGAAGAAATGCGGGCAGCGGGTGCCTGGGTGTTCGCCGCCGGGCTGCACCCGCCGACCACCGCGACGGTGCTCCAGGCCAAGGAGAGCGGCGACATCGTGATGACGGACGGTCCGTACGTCGAGGGCAAGGAGCATCTCGGCGGGTTCACCATCGTCGAGGCGCCGGATCTGGACGCCGCGCTCGGCTGGGGCCGCCGGATCGCCGAGATCACCTACCTGCCGATCGAGGTCCGGCCGTTCCAAGGCGAGAAAGACCCTTCGTGCGTCCCCTGACCAGCGAGGACATCGCCCGGGTCTTCACCGAGGAGTACGGGCGCGCGGTCGCGGTCCTGGTCCGCGTCTTCGGCAGTATCGACATCGCCGAAGAGGCGGTCCAGGACGCGTTCGCCGCGGCGGTGGACCGGTGGCCGTCCACCGGTCTGCCGCCGAGCCCGGCGGGCTGGATCATCACGACCGCCCGCAACAAGGGCATCGACAGGTTGCGCCGGGAAGCCGCGCGCGACGACAAACACGCCCAAGCCGCGCTGATCCATGCGGGCGACGAAGCAGAGGAGGAGGGTTCCGTGCGTGATGACCGCTTGAGGCTGATCTTCACCTGCTGCCACCCCGCGCTCGCCGTCACCGCGCAGGTCGCGCTGACGTTGAAGCTGCTGGGCGGGCTGACCACCGGCGAGATCGCGCACGCCTTCTTCGTTCCCGAAACGACGATGGCGCAGCGGCTGGTCCGGGCGAAGGGCAAGATCCGCGACGCGAAGATCCCGTACCGCGTCCCGGAAGACGCCGATCTGCCGGATCGGCTGCGTTCGGTGCTCGCCGTGGTGTACCTCGTGTTCAACGAGGGTTACACGGCCAGTTCCGGTGAACGGCTGGTGCGGGAGGACCTGTGCGCCGAAGCGATCCGGCTCGGCAGGCTGCTCGCCGAACTGATGCCTGACGAACCCGAGGTCACCGGGCTGCTGGCGCTGATGCTGCTCACCGAGTCCCGCCGCGCCGCCCGCACCGGCACGGACGGTGATGTCGTACTGCTGGCCGAACAGGATCGGTCGCGGTGGGACCGGGAGCTGATCGACGAGGGGCAGACGCTGGTCCGCGCCTGCCTGCGGCGGAATCAGCCGGGGCCGTACCAGATCCAGGCCGCGATCAACGCCGTCCACAGCGACGCCGCCGACGCGGAAAGCACGGACTGGTCGCAGATCGTCCAGCTGTACGACCTGTTGCTGACGATGAACCCGACCCCGATCGTCGCGCTCAACCGGGCCGTCGCAGTGGCCGAGGTGGACGGTCCCGGCGCGGCACTCGACGTCGTCGACGGCCTGCGGCTGGAGAAATACCATCTGTACCACGCCATCCGCGCCGACCTGTTGCACCGGCTCGGCCGCGAGGCGGAATCGGCGCTGGCGTACGAGGCTGCGATCCGGCAAGCGGAGAACAGCGCCGAACGCCGTCTGCTGGAACGGAAACTGGCCGCGGTCAGTCCTTGATCAGCCGGGCAGGGCCCGGCCCCTTCGCGGCGAGGAAGTCGGCGGGATTGACCAGCACGCACTGCTCGAACGACAGGCAGCCGCAGCCGATGCATTCGGTGAACCGGTCTCGCATGCACTCCAGCTGCTCGATGCGTTTGTTGAGTTCGGCGCTCCAGCATTCGGAGGCGCGCCGCCAGAACGCGTGGTCCGGCGCGGCACCCTCCGGCAGGAAGGAGAGCACTGAGCCGATCACCTCCAAGGGGATGCCGAGGGTGTGCGACGCGCGGATGAACGCGACCAACCGCAGCGTCGCCCGCGGGTACCGGCGCTGGTTTCCGCTGGTACGCCTGCTGCTGATGAGACCCTGGCGCTCGTAGAACCGCAGGGCGGAGGTGGCGACACCACTGCGCCGGGACAGCTCCCCGATGGTGAGTTCGGACGGCAGTTCGGTCATGTCCGCCATCCTAGCTTGACTTGAACCCTTGTTTAAGTTTCAGGCTGGAGGCATGACACAACAGGGGATCGCGAAAATGACCATCCACAAGGGATATTGGCCGACACCGGCGGAAGGCCTGGTCGCGGTGGCGCGGGAACACCCGGGTGCCGACGCGGCGCGGGCGGCGTTCGAGGCGCGAGCGAACGGAGCCGAAGGCCTCGTCTCCGTCACCGCGTACGAGGGAGTCGGCCATGACGGCGCCTTCACCTACGAGCAGTGGACCAGCGAAGACGCCATCAAGGACTTGGACGGCGCACCGGTGTACCGCCTCTACCGCGGCGGACGCGGCGAGGGCGGACCCGGGGTGCTCGTGGTCGTCTCGGTCGAGTTCGACCGTGCCGACGAGCGCCAGCAGCGCGAGTGGGTCGATCTCGTCTTCGCGGCGCTGGACTCGGAGCCCACTCCGGCTCCCGGCGGCGTTTCGGGCTTCTTCCACCTCAGCACCGACGGCCGCCGGATGCTGAACTACGCCGAATGGGTCAGCGAAGCAGCCCATATCGCCGCGTTGGAGGCGCCAGGCGACAACGGTGGCATCGGTACGACAGACGCTTGGAAGGCTGTCCGCGAGCACCCGGGCATGAAGAGCTCGACGGTCAAGCGGTACCGCCCGGTCATGTCGGCGGTGGCGGCATGAAGCCGATCCTGGTGACCGGCGCGACGGGGAACGTCGGCGCACAGATAACCGGCCAATTGCGGGCGAGGGACATTCCGGTCCGGGCGTTGAGCCGGAACCCACCGGGCGACGGCGTCCGCGGCGACCTGGCCAAACCCGAAACGATCGCACCGGCGCTCGACGGCGTCGACACGGTGTTCCTGATGCTCTCCGGCTCCGCCGAAGCGCTCCTGCCCACGGTGTCGCTGCTGGGCGAACGGGTGCGGCGCGTGGTTTTCCTTTCCACCGGCGCCGTCGACGATTCCTTGGCGGAACAGGAAAATCCCATCGGCGCCTGGCACCGGGTCGTCGAGAAGGCGATCGAAAACACCGGCGTGGATTGGACTTTCCTTCGGCCGCACGGGTTCGCGACCAACGCACTCGCCTGGGCGCCGTCGATCCGCTCCGGCGGTGTCGTCCGCGGGACGTACGGTGAGGCGGCGATGTCACTGATCCACGAACGCGACATCGCCGCGGTGGCCGTCGAGGCACTGACCGGCGACGGGCACGCGAAGGCGAAGTACGTCCTCACGGGCACGCGACCGCTCACCCAGATCGAACAGGTCCGGATCATCGGCGAGGCCTCGGGGCGCCCGGCGCGGTGGGAGGAGACTCCCGTGGAAGAGACCAGAGCGGCCATGCTCGCGAACATGCCGGACTTCGTCGTCGACACGATGCTGACCGCGTTCCGCGCGCTGGTGGAAAAACCCGGTGAGGTCACCTCGACCGTCGAGGACGTCACCGGCAGGCCGGCGCTGGACTTCGAGGTCTGGGCGGCCGACCACGCCGCCGTCTTCCGGTAGTATCGGATTCGTGTCGACACCGGTTCATGCCGCGGCCGTCCACTAGCCGCCGTTCCTGAAACGCCCGACGGAACACGCCCGCGGGTCTCTTCGCCGTGGGCGGAAACAGGAACGGAAACCCATGAACCCCCTGTCCATAATGGACGGTGGTGGTCGGCGCTGGCTGACCACCACCGGTACGAATCCACCACGCCGCGTCGTCGAAGTCGGCGACGAGCTCACCGCCGACGAGGCGTATCGGCTCGCCGTGTCAGGCACCGGTCTCAGCTGGCGCGGTGATTTCCCGAACGCACGGAACCTGCTCGCCGCGATGGGCCGCCGCTGTCCATCGGCGGCCGGGAAATCGTTTCAGGACAAGCGAAATCACCAAGCACGCCGAGCGCGGATCCTCGGCAGGCTGCTGGTCCCGCTGGAACCGGGACACGTCCTGCCGCTGCGTCGCGGTCCGGACGTCCGTGCGGCCTGCACCGAGGTCTACGGGCCTTCGGAAACCGCGTCGCTGGTGTCCTTGCCCGAACTGCTCGGCGTGGTCGGCGCGCACGAGTGGCGGGTCAAGGGCGTCGAAATCCCGGCGCTCGGCGCGAAAATCCATCCGCATCACGGGGTCTTCTCCCCCATCCGCGGCGAGTACGTCGACCTGGTGGCGAAAACCCCGTTACCCGCGACGGAACTGGCCTTTGACATCGGCACCGGGACGGGCGTGCTCGCCGCGGTCCTCGCCCGTCGCGGGGTCGAACGAGTGGTGGCGACGGACACCGAACCTCGCGCGCTCGCCTGCGCACGCGAGAATTTCGAGCGCCTCGGCTTCGAGGGAATCGAAACCCTGGAGACGGATTTGTTCCCGCCAGGCCGTGCGCCGCTGGTCGTCTGCAACCCGCCCTGGTTGCCGGCCCGCGCGCACACCCCGCTCGAACGGGCCGTCTACGACCCGGGCAGCCGGATGCTCCACGCCTTCCTGGACCGGCTGCCCCGGCATCTCACCCCCGGCGGGGAGGCCTGGCTGATCCTGTCCGACCTCGCCGAGCTGCTGGGCCTGCGTACGCGTGACCAGCTGCTCGCGGCGTTCCGGCGCTCCGGACTCGAAGTCCGGGGGCGGGAAGACACCCGGCCGAAGCATCCGCGGGCCACCGATCCGCGCGATCCGCTGCACGCCGCGCGCGCGAAGGAGGTGACTTCGCTGTGGCGCTTAACAACAGGCGCTTAACAACTGGGCGCCTCACAACGCGAGCAACGCCCGTGCCTGACTGATGAACACGCGGGCGGCGGGGCTGACCGGCCCCTCCGTCCGCCAGGCCAGCGCCAGTTTCGCCCGCAGCCCGGCGGGCCGGGTGATCTCCATGGCGTGCAGCTTCGTGTAGTAGGTCGCCAGCGACATCGGCACTACGGCGACACCGAGCCCGCGACCGACCAGTTCGGCGACGACGTTCGGGTCGCCCGCCTCCAGGGTCACCCTCGGTTGCGCGCTGTCGGCGAGGAACGCCGCGTCGACGATCGCACGCATTCCGGTGCCCTTCGGCAGGCTCACCAGGGACCGGCTTTCCAAGTCCGACAGGGTGATCGTGGCTCGCGAGGTGAGCGGATCGTCCGGCCCGGAAATGGCGACCAACGGTTCGTCAAGGACGACCTCGAAGCCGATCCCCGGCGGCGGTTCACCGGCGAGCCCGATCAGCGCGACGTCGAACCGGCCGTCGGCGACGCCCGCGAGGAGGATGTCGGAAGTCGCCTCGGCGAGCGTGATGTCCACCGCGGGATGGCGTTCGTGGAACCGCGCCAGCAGATCCGGCAGGTTGACCGGCCCGCGCGAGGACACCATGCCCATCGAGACCTGGCCGCGGACCAGTCCGGTGAGTTCGTCGACCGCCTGCCGCACCCCCGCGACGGCGGCGAGCGCGGCCCGCGCGTGCGGCAGCGCGGCCGCGCCGACCTCGGTCAGCCGCACCGCACGGGCCGACCGGTCGAGCAACGGCTGCCCGAGTTCGCGTTCGAGACGGCGGATCTGGGCGCTGACCCCGGGCTGGGCGACGTGCAGCCGCTCGGCGGCGCGGGTGAAGTTCGCTTCCTCGGCCACCGCGACGAAGTATTCGAGCTGGCGCAGTTCCATAACCGATGATTCTAGTTGCCAGACAAACCAGATCTTGGACTTCTGGTCGGATCGAGACCAGGCTGGTCCCATGACCACGATGCTCCGCCCCGGCGACTCCGGCTATGACGACGAACTCACCGGCTTCCAGACCGCGGTGTCCCGGCGTCCCGATGTGATCGTGGCCGCCGCTTCGGCCGCCGACGTCGTCGAGGCGGTCCGATACGCCGCCGAGCACGATCTGCCGGTCGCCGTCCACTCGACCGGGCACGGTGTGGGCGTCCCTTTCGAAGGCGGCGTGCTGATCACCACGCAACGCATGACCGGGATCCGCGTCGACGGTGAGATCGCCAGGGTCGACGCCGGCGTCCGCTGGGGAGCGGTCATCGAGGCGGCCGCCGGGCACGGGCTCGCGCCGCTGAGCGGCTCGTTCCCCGGCGTCGGCGTCGTCGGCTACACCCTCGGCGGCGGGTTCAGCCTGCTCGGGCGGAAATACGGTCTCGCCGCCGACCACGTCACCGCCATCGAGGTCGTGACCGCCGACGGCGAACTCCGGCGCGCCACCCCGGACACCGAGCAGGACCTGTTCTGGGCACTGCGCGGCGGCCGCGACAACTTCGGGATCGTCACCGCGCTCGAATTCCGGCTCGTCCCCGTCACCCATCTGTATGGCGGAAGCCTGCAGTTCGGCACCGAATCGCTGGCGACGGTGCTCCGCGCCTGGCGCGACTGGGCGGCCGGGATGCCGCGCGAGATGACGTCGTCGCTGGCCATGGTCCCGATGCCGGATCTGCCGATGGTGCCGGAGCCCTTGTGCGGAGAGCACGTCGCCCAGATCCGGATCGCCTACCTCGGCGACGCCGCCGAGGGTGAACGCCTCGTCGCGCCGTTGCGCGCCGCCGCCCCGGTGCTGGGTGACACGCTCGCCGAGATCCCGTTCACCGAATCCGGCTCGATCGCGAACGAGCCACCGTTCCCGCACGGTTACCGCGCCGACAACGTCACCGTGTCCGAACTGAACGACGCGATGCTCGACGCGATCCTCGAACACGCCGGCCCCGGTGCCCCAGTGCCGACCGTCATCCTGCTGGACCTGCTCGGCGGCGCGCTGTCCGACGCGCCCGAGCACCCTGGCGTCGGCTGGGACCGTGAAGCCGCCTTCACCGTGCGCGCACTGTCCGTAGTGGATGACGCCGGGCTGCCCGAGATCAAGGTCGCGCACGGGAAGCTGTTCGACGCACTGAAGCCCTGGTCGACCGGCAAGCTGCTGACCTTCGTCTACGGCGAGAGCGGCGCGGGCGACGAGGCGTCCAAGGTGTACTCCCCGGCGGATCTGCGGCGTCTCGCCGAGATCAAGGCGGCCGTCGACCCGGCGAACCGGTTCCGGCTGACGCATAACGTCGAACCGGCGCGTGACGCTGGGTGATCTCCGAAATCCGCAGGTAGGAGGCCTCCATCCGGGGCGAAGGCACAGTGAGCGGTCCCCGTATACTTCCGGGCCGACACCGCCATTAGGGGGCACTGTGCGCACATTGGGCCATGACGAGTTCCTCGCCATGCGTCGCTTTCCCGCCCTCGACGGGCTGCGCGCCATCGCGGCCACCATCGTGATCCTCTTCCACTTCGCGGGTCCGAAGTGGAGCTGGCTGTCCGGCTGGGTGGGTGTCTACATCTTCTTCGTGCTGTCCGGGTTCCTGATCACGACGCTGCTGTTGCGTGAGCAGGACCGGACGGGACGGATCTCGCTTTCGGCGTTCTATCTGCGCCGCGTGTTCCGGATCCTGCCGCCGTACCTGGTGATCCTCGGCGGGATCATCGTGTTCGTGTGGCTGCGCGGCGAGTTCTTCGCCCGCGAGTTCCCGCACGCGCTGAAGTACTACTTGACGTTCTTCAACGAGTTCCTGCCCGGCAGCAAGCCGAACGGCGCGGACAACTTCTTCAGCGGCTCCTGGACGCTGGGCATCGAGGAGAAGTTCTACCTGGTCTGGCCGTTCCTGCTGGTGGTCGCGGGCGCCGTCGGGCTGGCCGCGGCCTGGCGCAAGCTGGCACTGGCGATCGCCGCTTTCGCGCTGATGGCCGGACTGGTCGGCGTCACCAGCGGCTGGGTGCTCGACGGCCCGCAGGTGCCGATCTACCGGTCGACCGTGCACTACGCGATCCTGCTCATCGGCTGCGTGCTGGCGATCGCGATGCACTACCGCCGGTCCTACGCGGTGATCAAACCGCTGACCCACCCGCTCGCGGCGATCCCGGTGTTCGGCGCGTTCGCCGTCCTGCACGTCAACATGGAAAGCCTGTGGTGGAAGACCGACAGCAACCTGGGCCTGCTGATCGCCTACGGTCTGCTCTCGGCGATGTTGCTGGTCGTGCTGGTCTCGCCGGGCTCGCTGCGCTGGCTGCTGGCGACCAGGCCGATGCGCTTCGTCGGTGAACGGTCGTACTCGCTCTACCTGCTGCAGGGTCCGGTGCACTTCGCCGTGGTCGCGGCGATCCCGCCGCTGGGCGAGCACCGGATGATCAGCGCGCTGACCGTGTTCGCGGTCGGGCTGGGGATCGCGGACCTGATCCACCGCTGGGTGGAGCAGCCGATGATCACCACCGGCAAGAAGCTGATCGCGCGCCGCCAGGAACGCAAGGCCCTGCGTGCGGCCGAGGCCGAACTCAAGGCACCCAGCGCCGCCGTCGAAGCACCCAGCGCCGCGCGCTGACCCCCGCGTCCGTCCTCTGAACGCGGTAGCCGGCGTTCGGCAACCACCGCATTCAGAGGTAAGTCGAATGTGGCATGTTCGGGCGGGATGCGGCCTGGGTGACGTGGCACCGCACTCGCGTGCTTGACGCCGTAACTCGCGTGCTCAGAGCCGAGACACCCCAGTGCGGATCCAGGCACGCGAGTTACGCCTTCGCCCTGCCCGCCAGGGTCAGCGGGAGATCGTGACGATCGGGATGACCCGGTCGGTCTTCTGCTCGTAGTCGGCGAAGCCCGGCATGAGGCTGACCATCTTGGCGTAGAGCCTGTCGCGCTCGGCGCGGTCTTCGAGGACGACTGTCGCGGTCGCCTCGAACTTCTCCGTGCCGACCTCGATGGTGACCTTCGGGTTCGCCAGGATGTTGTGGTACCAGGCCGGGTTCTTGTCGGCTCCGGCGTACGACGCGGCGACGATGTACTTGCCGTCTTCCTCCGCGTACGCGAGCGGCGACGTCCGCGGCTCGCCGCTCTTCGCGCCGATGGTGGTGAGCAGCAGCAGGGAGCCGCCCTCGAACGGGCCGCCCACCTTCCCGTCGTTCTCGCGGAACTCCTTGATGATGTTCTTGTTCCAGTCGAGCGTGTCGGACATTCTTTCCTCCAGTGTCGTTCTCTCCACCGAGATTACTCAGAGCCGCTCTCGCGGGCCTTGCGCCGCTGCGCTTCCGCGCGCTCACGACACTTGCGCAGGAACTCTTCGTCGTCCTCAGGGCTCGTCGCGGCGAAGCGGCCAGGCCGGTCGTATTCCGGGAACGCCGGGGACTCGCGTTCGTACCGGCCACGCGGGGCGCGGACGGCATGCTGCGGACGGCCTGCGACCAGCCAGACGATCGAGCCGATCAGCGGGACCAGCAGCACCAGCAGGAGCCACATCCCCTTGGGCATGTTGCGGCACGAGCCCTCGTCGGTGGTGATCACGTCGACGATGCAGAAAATCCACAGGCCGAGTGTGAGAACGCCGAATAGACCATTGAAATACAGCATGGAAAACTCCCCAGTTCCAGATGACCGGGGTAAGTATTAGCACAGGAGGACGTCGAGAATTCCCGTGGCCACCGCGAGTGCCTGCGCCTGCCCCGGGCACCGCTTCGGCCCTGCTCCGAACGGCCGATCCGAGATATCCACCTCGACGACCTCGCCGCCGACCCACCGTCGGGTGATCCGGACCGGCGGATCCTCCCGGAGGACACGATCGAGCAGGCTCGCGGCGTCCTCGCCGGGCCGGTGCGCGGCCAACGCCTTGGTGATCAGCTTCGCCGTGGCGTCGCAGGCCTGCACCAGCAGCCCGATCCGCGCGGCCGTCCGCTCGTCGGCCTCGCCACCGCAGACCTCGATCAGCCGCGCCATGGCCTCGTCGGCGTCGAGGCCGGGTTCGGTATGCGGGTGGTAGCAGGCGGAAACCGTCGCGATGTCGCGGGAAACGTCCGGCAGCCCGAGTTCGGCCGCCAGCACGGCGACCGGGACCGTCCACACGATCCGGTCGACCGTTTCGTGCCGTAGTTCCCGGGCGAACGTGAAGGCCTTGTCCCGCAAGGACCCCATCGGCGCCAAGTCCGCGAGCACGAACGCGCGCCGCCGCGAGTGGTCCTCCGGACGGCTGAACCGGGCGACGTTCGCCCGCAGCCACCGGACACCACCGGGCTCGACGTCGTGGGGCACCGGCGGCACGGGCGCTTCGATCAGCGGATTCTCCATACCGTGACGTTAAGTGCGGAACACTTCGGTCACGGCCGAAACGCCGAGGGACCGGAAGCGGGTGGCTCGTTGTTATGGTGACCGGGTGACGGCCGTGTCGGAGGCAACCGAAGTCGACGGCGCGGGGCGAACGGCGCAACCGCGCCAGCTCATCGTGACCGTGTACGGCCTGTACTCACGCGGTGAAGGCGGCTGGCTTTCGGTCCGGTCCCTGATCGACCTGCTGGCCGGCGTGGACGTCGAGGAACCCGCCGTCCGGTCGTCGATCTCCCGGCTGAAGCGGCGCGGGATCCTTTCCGCGGTCCGCCGGAACGGTGCGGCCGGGTACGAACTTTCCGAGACCGCGCTGGCGATCCTGCGCGAAGGCGACGAGCGGATCTTCCGCCGCGAACGCGCCACCCCCGGTGACGGCTGGCTGCTCGCGGTGTTCTCCGTTCCGGAGGCCGAACGGCACAAAAGGCACGTTCTTCGCACACAGCTCGCCCGGCTCGGCTTCGGGACCGCGTCGTCCGGCGTCTGGATCGCGCCGGCGCACCTGCGCGACGCGACCTCCGACATGCTGCGACGGCTCGAACTGGAGGGTTACGCCGATCTCTTCCACGCCGAACATCTCGCGTTCGGTGACGTGCGGGAGAAGATCCGCGAGTGGTGGGACCTCGACCAGCTCGAGGCGCTGTACACCGCCTTCCTCGACGAGCACACGCCCGCGCTGCGCCGGTGGCAGCGGCGCAAGACCACAGACGAGGCCGAAGCGTTCGCCGACTACGTCCGGGTGTTGACCGACTGGCGGCGGCTGCCTTACCTCGACCCTGGCCTGCCTGCCGAGCTGCTCCCGTCCGGCTGGGCCGGGATCCGGGCGGCGGACCTCTTCTTCACGCTGCATTCGCGGCTGGGCGAGGCCGCGGCCGCGCACGTCTCGCATACGCTGCCCGACGTGTGATGAACGGGACTTTCCTGGCAAATTTTGCGATGAAAGTCCCGTTCATCACACGTCCGCGACCACCGCGAAGCCCTGCACCTCGACCAGCGCCTCGGCGTCCCAAAGCCGGCTGACACCGATCCCCGCCATCGCCGGGTATTCGCTCCCGGCCAGCCGTTTCCACACCGCGCCGATCTCGCGCGCGTGGGCGCGGTAATCGTCCATGTCGACGATGTAGATGGTCACGCTGCACAGATCCGACGGCTGCCCGCCCGCCGCGCGCAACGCGGTCAGCAGATTGGACAGCGCGCGTTCGAACTGCTCGACCACGCCGTCGCCGACGATGCGGTTCTGCTCGTCCAACGCCGTCTGACCGGCGAGGAAGACGAACCGCCCGCTCGCCGCGACGGCGTGCGAGAAGCCGGAAGGGCGGCCGAGCTCGGGCGGATTGATGCGCTCCATACCGGTGAGCATATCCCGTATCGTTGACGGTCGTACATACCGCGACATACCCTGAGCGACGTGCGTATCGCGGTGTTAGGCGGCGGCCCGGCGGGGCTCTACTTCGCCACGCTGGCGAAACAGCTCCATCCCGATCACGAGATCACCGTCTGGGAGCGCAACGCGCCCGACGACACCTTCGGGTTCGGGGTGGTGTTCTCCGACGAGACCCTCGGCGGCATCGAGCACGCCGATCCGGCCATCCACGCCGCCATGCGGCGCGAGTTCGCGCGCTGGGACGACATCGACGTCCACTTCCGCGGCACGGTGCACACCTCCGGCGGGCACGGGTTCGCCGCGATGAGCCGCAAACGGCTGCTCGGCATCCTCCAGGAGCGCTGCGCCGGACTCGGCGTGGACGTGCGGTTCCGCACCGCGGCGCCGAGCGCTGCCGAGGCGAGCGCGGAGTACGACCTCGTCGTCGCGGCGGACGGCGTCAACTCGCCGACCCGCACCGCTTTCGCCGAGAGCTTCCGGCCGGACATCCAGACCCGCCGCTGCAAGTACATCTGGCTCGGCACGGATCTGGTCTTCGACGCCTTCAAGTTCCACGTGCTGGAAACCCCGCACGGGATCATGCAGATCCACGGTTATCCCTACAGCGACACCGCGAGCACGTTCATCCTCGAACTGCACGAGGACGTCTGGCAGCGCGCGTTCGGCGGCATCGCCGCGACCTCGCTCGCCCCGGGTGAAAGCGACGAGAAGTCGATCGCCCTCATCCGGGAACTGTGCGCGGACGTCCTCGACGGGCACCAGGTGTTCGCCAACAACTCGAAGTGGACCGCGTTCGCCACCGTGCGCTGCGCGAGCTGGCGGCACGAGAACGTCGTCCTGCTCGGCGACGCCGCGCACACCGCGCACTTCTCCATCGGTTCCGGTACGAAGCTCGCCATGGAGGACGCGCTCGCGCTCGCCGCCTGCCTGCACGAACAGCCCGACACCGGCAGCGCCCTGAGCGCGTACGAGACCGAACGCCGCCCCGTCGTCACGTCGACCCAGCGCGCCGCGCAGGCGAGCCTGGAGTGGTTCGAAAACCTCGGCCAGTACACGCATCAGGATCCGGCGCAGTTCGCGTTCAACATCCTGACCCGCAGCCGCCGCGTCACCTACGACAACCTCAGGCTGCGCGATCCCGAGTTCGCCGCGGAGCTGGACACCTGGTTCGCGTCCACTTTGGACACGGAAGTCCGGCCGCCGATGTTCCAGCCGTTCCGGATCGGGAATTTGGACCTGCCGAACCGCGTCGTCGTTTCGCCGATGGACATGTACTCCTCCGAAGACGGCGTACCGACCGATTTCCACTTGGTACATCTGGGAAGCAAGGCGCTCGGCGGCGCCGGGCTGGTGATGACCGAGATGGTCTGCGTCTCCGAGACCGGCCGCATCACCCCCGGCTGCGGCGGTCTGTACACCGAGGAACAAGAGCGGGCGTGGGCCACGATCACCGGCTTCGTGCACGGGAACACACCCGCGCGGATCGGGGTCCAGCTGGGCCACTCCGGCCGCAAGGGCTCCACGAAACTGATGTGGGACGGGATCGACCAGCCGCTGCCGGAGGGGAACTGGGAGATCTGCGCCCCGTCCGCGATCCCGTACAGCGAAGCGAATCAGACCCCGCGCGAACTCACGAAACCCGAGCTGGCGGAGATCCGCGATCAGTTCGCGGACTCCGCCCGTGCCGCCGCGCGCGCCGGATTCGACCTGCTCGAACTCCACTGCGCGCACGGATACCTGCTTTCGTCCTTCCTGTCCCCGCTCACCAACCGGCGCGGCGACGAATACGGCGGCTCGCTGGAGAACCGGTTGCGCTTCCCGCTCGAAGTCTTCGACGCGGTCCGCGCGGCATGGCCCGCCGAGCGGCCGATGACGGTCCGCATCTCCGCGACAGACTGGCACGAAGGCGGGATCGACATCGACGACGCCGTCGAGATCGCCCGAGCGTTCGCCGAGCACGGCGCCGCCGGGATCGACGTCTCGACCGGCCAGGTCGTCAGCGAGGAGAAACCTCAGTACGGCCGCAGTTACCAAACGCCCTACGCCGACCGGATCCGCAACGAGATCGGGCGCGAATACGGGATCGCGGTGATCGCCGTCGGCGCGATCTCCTCCTACGACGACGTCAACTCGCTCATCCTCGCGGGCCGCGCGGATCTGTGCGCACTCGGCCGGACCCATCTTTACGATCCACAGTGGACACTCCATGCCGCCGCCGAACAGGGCTATCCGATGCCGTGGCCGAAGCAGTACGCGGCGGGCAGCAGGAAGCCGCAGGGCGGCCGGACCGACGGACCGAAACCACGGCTGGAACTGTTGCGCTCGGGAGAACCCGGCACGGCACACGCCCGCTGGCGACCTGGGAGCGATCGATGACCGCCTTCGCGTTGAATCCTCGACAGCAGGCTTTCGCCGACGAGGTGCGGCGGCTGGGCGCCGAGAAACTCCGTCCGCTGGCCGAATCCGGTACCGAAGGCGCGGTGAACCGGCCGCTGCTCAAGGAAATGGGTGCTCTCGGCCTGCTTTCCCGGCTGTTCCCCGGTGTCGACGGCGGCAGCCCGAGCCGGGAGGCGGCCGCGACTGATCTCTGCATCCTGCGGGAATCCCTCGCGAGCCAGAGCACCGAGGCCGAGACCGCGTTGGCCCTGCAGGGTTTGGGCACGTATCCGGTACTGCAGTCCGGGCAGGACGCGCAAGTCTCGAAGTGGGTTCCGGCGGTGGCCGCGGGTGACGCCGTCGCCGCCTTCGCGCTGACCGAACCGAACGCGGGCTCGGACGCGGCGGCCCTGGAACTTTCCGCCGAGCCCGACGGCGACGGCTGGCGCCTGACCGGCGAGAAGATGTGGATCTCCAACGCCCCCGAGGCCGATTTCTACAGCGTTTTCGCCCGCACCACGCCGGAAGCGGGCTCACGCGGCGTCTCGGCGTTCGTCGTCCCCGCCGATCGCGCCGGGCTCTCCGGCGAGCATCTCGATCTCGTCAGCCCGCACCCGATCGGCACCCTCGTCTTCGACGGCGTCCGGGTCGAGCGGGACGAACTGCTCGGCGAACAGGACCGCGGCTTCGGCGTCGCGATGCGGACGCTGGACCTGTTCCGGCCGAGTGTCGGCGCGTTCGCCGTCGGCATGGCCCAGGCCGCGCTCGACGCCGCCGTCTCCCACGCCCAGACCCGGATCGCGTTCGGCGGACCGCTGCTCAAGCAGCAGACCGTGGCGCACACCCTCGCCGAAATGGCGACCAGGACCGAGGCTTCCCGGCTGCTCGTCTACGCGGCGGCCGCCGCCTACGACGCGGGCGAGCGGAACCTCGCCGGGCGGGCCGCGATGGCGAAGCTGTTCGCCACCGAAACAGCCCAGTACGTCGTCGACTCCGCCGTGCAGATCCACGGCGCGCGGGCGCTGCGGCGAGGGCATCTGCTCGAACACCTCTACCGCGAGGTCCGCGCGCCGCGTATCTACGAAGGCGCTTCCGAGGTGCAGCGGACGATCATCGCGCGATCGCTGGCTTCTTCTTCGCCGGACGGCGGTCGAGGTACCACTGCGTGACGAGCAGAACCAGCGTCCGCTCGACCAGACCGTGATCGCGCCAGGCGGCTTCGATCGGGTGGGTCCGCCGCCTTATTTCACCAGTTAATACATGGCAGAGGCTAAGGTCGTGGGGCATCCTGGAAGCTTCGCCGCCACAAGATGGGTACCGCATGCCTGCCAAGCGCACCACCGTCCGTGACCTGCGGCGGCACAACCGTTCCCTCCTGCTGTCGAAACTCTACTTCGACGGCCCGCTCAGCCGCCACGAATTGAGCGGTCTGACCGGTTTGAGCGCCGCGACCGTCAGCAACGTGACCGCCGAGCTCGGCGAAGAACGCCTCATCGTCGAAGCAGGCTTGGTCGAGTCCGACGGCGGCAGGCCGCGCGTCCTGCTCCGCGTCGACCCCGCGTACGGCAATGTCGCCGGCGTGGACATCGGCGAGACCGGGGTGAAGGTCGAACTGTTCGACCTCACCATGAACCGGATCGCCACCGTCGAACATCCCTTCGCCTCGCCGCGGCCCGACGCGGCGGCGGCCGTCGCCCTGGTGGCGTCCGGGCTCCGGGAAGTGATCACGGAATCGGGTGTCGACGAGGCGACCGTGCTCGGCGTCGGCGTCGGCGTTCCCGGCACCGTCGAGCAAGGGGAAGCACTCCGCGTCCACGCGCCCACCATCGGCTGGGAAGCGGTCCCGCTGACGGATCTGCTGCGCGCGGAGGGGGTCGAGCTGCCGCTGTTCGTCGACAACGGCGCGAAAACCCAGGGGCAGGGGGAAATGTGGTTCGGCGCCGGACGTGGCGCCCGGCACGCGGTGATCGTCCTGATCGGATCCGGGGTCGGCGCGGCCGTGATCACCGACGGCACCACCTATCGCGGTTCCACCAGCAGCGCGGGCGAATGGGGTCATACGACGATCGTCTACGGCGGACAGGAATGCCGCTGCGGATCGCGGGGCTGCCTGGAGTCCTACGTCGGCGCGGAGGGTGTCCTCGCGCGCTATCGCAAGGCACGTGGCGGAAAAACCGCCGCGGGCGAGGACGAGCAGTCGCAGTTCGCCGCCCTGCTGGAGTCGGCCGGTAAGTCCAAGACGGCGGCCAAGGTGCTGGAGGAGACGGCGGGGTACCTCGGCGCCGGGATCGGCAACCTGATCAACCTGTTCAACCCGGAGCGGATCGTGCTGGGCGGCTGGGCCGGGCTCGCGCTCGGCGAGGGGCACCTGTCCGAGATCCGGCGCGTGGCGGGCGAGCACGCGCTGAAGCACGTGTTCGACCAGACCGAGATCGAACTCGGCAGGCTCGGACCGGACGCCGTCGCCATAGGAGCCGCCACGCTCCCGGTCGCCGCTCTCCTGGAGCAGGGCGCGGACCCGCGGACCGCCGGATCGAAGCGCGGGACGGCCGCCTGACCCCTTCCGCGCCGCCTTAATTCGAGGTGGAAAATTACTGACGCCGATGCCTTGCCGCAGTGGTAGAGACCATGCATACTTTGTTGCCAGGCACAACAAAGTAGTTCTGCCACGCGCTTTCCGTTCTCCCGCGTCCGCTGCCGCGCGGGGTCCCCAACGGTCAGAGAGGCGACAACGATGTCCATCTCATCGCGAATCCGCTGGACGGCGCTCCTCGCTGTCGGCGTCCTCCTCGGTTCACTTCCGGCCACGACCCAGGCTCCGGTTTCCGAGGCCGCGGTCTTGGCCGCCACCTTCACCGACGACTTCACCGGTCCCGCGGGCGCCGGGATCGACACCTCGAAGTGGCACTTCGAGACCGGCGACAACGTGAACAACCACGAGCGCCAGTGGTACACGTCCGGGACGGACAACGCGGCGCTCGACGGCCAGGGCAACCTGGTCATCACCGCGAAGAAGGAGAACCCCGGCAACTACAACTGCTGGTACGGCCGCTGTGAGTACACCTCGGCCCGACTGTCCACGCAGGGTCAGTTCACGCAGACGTACGGCCGGTTCGAAGCGCGGATGAAACTGCCGCGCGGGCAGGGAATGTGGCCCGCGTTCTGGATGCTCGGCGCCGACATCGGCAACGTGGGCTGGCCCAACAGCGGCGAGATCGACATCATGGAGAACGTCGGCTTCGAGCCGAACACGGTGCACGGCACCATCCACGGCCCCGGCTACTCCGGCGCGGGCGGTATCGGCGCCGCCTACAACGGCCCGAACTTCTCCGACGACTTCCACACCTACGCCGTGGACTGGGCGCCGAACCAGATCAAGTGGTACGTGGACGGAAACCTCTACCAGACAAGGACTCCTGCCGATCTCAACGGTAACCGCTGGGTCTTCGACCACCCCTTCTACCTGATCTTGAACCTCGCCGTCGGCGGCTACTGGCCGGGTGACCCGAACTCCAGCACCGTCTTCCCGCAGCGCCTCGTCGTCGACTACGTGCGCGTCAACTCCAGCGACACCGCCGGGAACACCGGGCGGATCACCGGTATCGGCGGCAAATGCGTCGACGTCGCCGGGGCGAACACCGCCAACGGAACGCCGATCCAGCTCACCGACTGCAACGGCAACGCCGCCCAGAACTGGACCGTCGGCGGCGACGGCACGATCCGCGCACTGGGCAAGTGCATGGACGTCTCCGGCGGCTCGACCGCCGACGGCGCGCCGGTACAACTCTGGGACTGCAACGGTTCCGGCGCGCAGAAGTGGACGATCAGCGGAGCGAGGGACATCGTCAACCCGCAGGCGAACAAGTGCCTCGACGCCACCGGGAACAGCTCCGCGAACGGGACCCGGCTTCAGCTCTGGACCTGTGCCGGTACCGCCAACCAGAAGTGGACCACGCCCTGACCCAGCCCCATGCCCCGCGTTTAGCCCGCTAAATGCGCCATGTCGCGACAGCGTGCGTGCCACTTCGCCCTACGTCTCAATTAGTGGGCGCGTTCGGTGTCCCCAATGTGGCTTTGGAGACCTTGAGTGTCCCCAAAGCCACATTGGGGACACCGGTTCCGCGACGCGGCCGGATCCCCGTTCTGAAGGGAACTTTCGAGACGTTCAACGTCCCAAAGGGAGCCTTCACGACACCCCAGGCCACGAAGACCTCATCCCGCCCCGGCGGGCACCAACCCGCCCATGTTCGCGCTACCTCTCAATAAACGCGTTCAGGCGCGTTCCGCGTAGGCCTCGACGAGCTGGTTTTCGGCGTCGGTGAGGTACTGCGCGAGAAGCGCTTCGGCACCGGCGCCGTCGCCTGCCTCGATCCGTTCGAGGATCTCCGCGTTGCGTTTGAGGTACGGCTCGTGGAAGCGCCGCGGGTCGGCCATCATGTGGAACACCAGCCGCAGCTCGGCGAAGATGCCGCGCATCAGCTCGTCGATCCGTTCGCTGCCACCGAGTTCCGCGATCGCCGAATGGAACCGGATGTTCGCGGTGCCGAGGTCCTGCCACCGCTCGCTCCGCTCGGCGAGCCTGCCGTCCTCGACCATGCGCGCGAGCTTCGCGAACGTCGGCGGCTTCTCGGTCACCGCGCGGACCGCCGAGCACTCGACGACCTTGCGCACCTTGTAGAGATCGACGACGTCTTCGACCGAGAGCACCCGCACGAAAACGCCTCGGTTGAGTTCATGGGTCAACAGCCGCTCGTGCGTGAGCAGCCGGAACGCCTCGCGCAGCGTGTTCCGCGAGACGCCGAGCGCCGAGCCGATGTCGTGCTCCGAAAGCCGCACCCCCGGCAGGAAGAACCCTTCCGCGATCCGTGTGCGCAGGACGCCCGCGACCCGCTCGGCGGTGCTGGTGCGGCTGATCATGCCGCGATCCGCTTCGAGTCCTCGCACCGATGCAGGACCACCCTCCGCGATCGTCACGTGACCGATCCTACCTGCGCACAAGAGAGCCAGCCAAGGATACTCTTGTGGAATTGTTGAACAATACCTACAGTGGCTATCCATGTGACCCGTGCCACGATGAGCTCACCCACTGGAGGTGCCGATGGACGCGACAGCCACCACCGAAGACACACGCCCCTTCGCCTGGTTCCGCACGCTCGGTTCGCGAGGCCGCCGGGCCTTCGTCGGCGCGTTCGGCGGGTACGGGCTCGACTCGTTCGACTACCAGACGCTGCCGCTGGGCCTGGCCGCCATCACCGCCTACTACGGCCTCTCCGGTGGCGAAGCCGGTCTGCTCGGCACGACGACGCTGGTGGTCTCGGCGATCGGCGGCATCGGCGCCGGCGTACTGGCCGACCGCATCGGTCGCGTCCGCACCCTCCAGATCACCATCGCGATGTACACGATCTTCACCGTGCTCTGCGGGTTCGCGCCGAACTTCGAGACGCTCCTGATCTTCCGCGCCCTGCAGGGGCTCGGTTTCGGCGGTGAGTGGGCCGCCGGTGCCGCGCTGGTGGCGGAGTACTCGCAGGCGAAGTACCGCGGCCGCACGGTCGCCTTCGTGCAGAGCGCGTGGGCTGTCGGCTGGGCCCTTTCGGTCGTCGTCTACACCGTCGTCTTCAGCATCTGGAGCCCGGACATCGCGTGGCGCGTCATGTTCTGGACCGGCGTCATCCCCGCGCTGCTGGTGCTGTGGGTCCGCCGCAACGTCCAGGACGCCCCCGTCGCGGAAGCGGCCCGTGTCACGAAGAAGGAACGCGGTTCGCTCGCGGGCATCTTCAAACCGGATCTGCTGCGCACGACGTTCTTCGCCGCACTGCTCGCCACCGGTGTCCAGGGCGGTTACTACACGCTCGCGACCTGGCTGCCCAGCTACCTCAAGACCACCCGCGGCCTCACCGTCATCGGGACCGGCGGCTACCTGGCGTTCCTGATCTCCGGCGCGTTCATCGGCTACGTCACCGGCGGTTATCTCACGGATCTCTTGGGCCGCAAGAAAACCTTCCTGCTGTTCTCCGTGCTGTCGGCGGGTCTCATCATCGCCTACACGCAGATCCCGGCGGGCGCGAACACGCTCGTACTGTTCCTCGGCTTCCCGCTCGGGTTCTCGATGTCCGCGATCTTCAGCGGGTTCGGCGCGTTCCTCGCCGAGCTGTACCCGTCGGCGCTGCGCGGGACCGGGCAGGGTTTCACCTACAACCTCGGCCGGGCCATCGGGGCGACCTTCCCCGCCGTGGTCGGTTTCCTCGGCGCGGGCGGCGCGATGGTGTTCGGCGCGGTCGGCTACGGCATCGCCGTACTGGCCCTGCTCGGTCTGCCCGAGACTCGCGGGCGCGAACTTCTGTGACGACAATCGGAAGAGGAGGCACCGCGATGACCACCTTCGACGAACCGGCGACGATGACCCCCGGCGAGGCCCGCGCCCTGTTCCGCGCGGGTACCGCCCGCCCGACCACCGGCTGGGCGAACGGGTTCACCCAGACCAACCTGATCGCCGTGCCCGAGGACTGGGCCTACGACGTCCTGCTGTTCTGCCAGCGCAATCCACAGCCCTGCCCGGTGCTCGACGTCAGCGATCCGGGCGACCCGTCGACGCGGCTGGCGCCCGGCGCGGATCTGCGCACCGACCTGCCGCGTTACCGCGTGTGGCAGAACGGCGCGCTGTCCGGCGAGATCTCGGACGCGAGCGGGCTGTGGCGCAGTGACATGGTCGCGTTCTCGATCGGCTGCAGTTTCACCTTCGAATCGGCGCTGGCCGCCGAGGGGATCCCGCTGCGGCACGTCGACCAGGGCCGCAACGTGGCGATGTACGTGACGAACCGCGAGTGCGTCCCGGCCGGGCGGCTGCACGGGCCGATGGTGGTCTCGATGCGGCAGATCCCCGAAGACCGCGTCGACGACGCCGTGCGGATCACCCGTGCGATGCCGTCCGTGCACGGCGCGCCCGTGCACGTCGGTGACCCCGGCGCGCTCGGCATCGCCGACCTCGGCAAACCCGATTTCGGCGATCCGGTCGAGGCGGAACCCGGTGACGTGCCGGTGTTCTGGGCGTGCGGCGTGACCCCGCAGGCGGCGCTGATGGCCTCGCGGCCGCCGTTCGCGATCACGCACGCGCCGGGCTACATGTTCGTGACCGACAAACTCGACAGTGAGTTCAGGGTGGCCTGATGGATCTCAGCCGTATTGACCTCAACAGTGACCTGGGCGAAGGCTTCGGCGCCTGGAAGATGGGCGACGACGACGCCATGCTCGACATCGTCACCAGTGCGAACGTCGCGTGCGGTTTCCACGCCGGTGACCCTTCGGTGATGCGGCGGGTCTGCGAGCGCGCGGCGGAACGCGGTGTCGTCGTCGGCGCCCACGTCGCCTACCGCGATCTGGCCGGATTCGGACGGCGGGCGATGGACGTCGCCCCCGCCGACCTGGCCGACGACGTGCTCTACCAGATCGGCGCGCTCGATGCGTTCGCGCGGGCGGCCGGGACGCGGGTGCGGTACGTCAAACCGCACGGGGCGTTGTACAACACCGCTTCCGTGGATCCGGAGCAGGCGGCCGCGGTGGTCGAAGGCATCCGCCGGTTCTTCCCCGCGCTCGCGCTGCTGTGCCCGCCGGACTCGGAAATGGCCAAGCAGGCCGAAAAAGCCGGGTTCCCCGCGTACGCCGAGGCCTTCGCCGACCGCGCGTACACACCGGAAGGCCTTCTGGTGTCACGGAAACTGCCGGGTGCCGTCCTGCACGACGCCGACGAGGTGGCCGGACGGGCGGTCGCGATGGCCACCACCGGCAAGGTCATCGCCGACGACGGAAGCGAGCTGACGCTGCGGCCGCATTCGCTGTGCGTGCACGGTGACACGCCCGGCGCCGTCGAGCTGGCGCGACGGATCCGCGCGGGACTGAGCGCGTCGGGCGTCCACCTCGGCTCGTTCCTCGAAGCCGCATGATGCGAGTGCAGCCCTACGGGGCGCGTGCGGCCATGGTCGACTTCGACGACCCGTCGGAGGTGCTCGGGCTGCACGCGTCACTGGAGCAGGATCCGCTGGACGGTGTCGTGGAGCTGGTCCCGGCCGCGCGGACGCTCCTGGTCCGGTTCGACCCTGGCCGGACGCACCACGACCGCCTCGCCGGCGCGATCCTCGACCGGTCCACTGTGGACGTATCACCGCGCGAGACGGCGGAGATCGTCGTGCCGGTGCGCTACGACGGCCCGGATCTGGCCGACGTCGCGGCAGCGGCGGGTATGTCGGCCGAAGCGGTCGTCCGGCGGCACGAGGACGGCACCTATGTCTCGGCGTTCTGTGGCTTCGCACCGGGTTTCGCCTACCTGACCGGACTCGATCCGGCGTTGCACCTGCCGCGCCGGTCGAGCCCGCGCACCAGGGTGCCCGCCGGTTCGGTCGCGATCGCGGGCGAGTACACGGCGGTGTACCCGCACGCCTCGCCGGGTGGATGGCAGCTGATCGGGCGGACCACCCTGGCGGTGTGGGACGTCGACCGGGAGCCGCCGAACCTGCTGTCGCCGGGCACGCGGATCCGGTTCACTTCATGACCGCGAAGATCGAAGTCGTCCGCCCGGGAATCTTCGCCACCGTTCAGGACCTCGGACGGCCGGGGCTGGCCGCGATCGGCGTCGGCCGGTCCGGCGCCGCCGACCGGGGCTCGCTGCGGCTGGCCAACCGGCTGGTCGGGAACCCCGAAGGCAACGCGGCTCTGGAATGCGTCCTGGGCGGCCTCGTGCTGCGCTTCCCGGCGCCCGCGACCGTCGCGGTCACCGGCGCGCCCTGCTCGATCACCGTCGGCGGCCGGGCTTTCGGCCCGAACTCGCCGATCCCGGTCGGCACTGGCGACGAACTCGTCCTCGGCACGGCCGCCCAGGGTTTGCGCTGTTATGTCGCCGTGCGGGGCGGTGTCGACGTCGCTCCGGTGCTGGGTTCCCGGGCGACCGACACCCTCGGCAAACTGGGCCCGCCCGTGCTGTCCGCCGGAATGACCTTGCCGGTGGGGCACCGGGTTCTGCCTCATCCCGGCGTCGACCTCGCACCCGCTGCTCCGCTGGCGGAGGAGCCGGTGCTGCGGGTGACCGTGGGGCCTCGGATGTCTTGGTTCGTACCCGGCGCACTGTCCACTTTGATCACTTCCGCGTTCGTGGCCACCGCCGATGTCGATCGGGTGGGTGTACGCCTGGAAGGGCCCGAGCTTTCGCGGGCGCGCGATGGTGAGCTGCCGCCCGAGGCCGCCGTGCCCGGCGCGTTGCAGGTCCCTCCTTCAGGGCAGCCGATCCTGTTCCTGGCCGACCATCCGGTGACCGGGGGCTATCCGGTGATCGCGGTGGTCGAGGAGGCGGACCTGGATGTGGCCGCGCAGGTGCGGCCGGGGCAACGGGTCCGGTTCCGTCTCGTGAGTGCCAATAAGGGTTATTGATCCGTAAGGCACGGCCGCAACAGCACCACCAGTCAGTCACACCGGCTGCGCGTGAAGGCCCCCTTCCCTCGGCTCAGCCGAGGGAAGGGGGCCTTCACGCGCTTCCCCCACGAGCCGGTCCCGCAGGCCACGAGTAGGTACCTAAGAGAGGTTCGCTCTAGCCCGAATCACCACTCGTAAGGCCCGAGACCCGCAAAGTGAGGTTCAGCCGCCCCACCAGCCCCAACGCCGGATCAGCGGTGCCCGGCAAGACGCGAGGCACCCCGTGGAAGGCCAGCCGCGACTCCCCGCCGAACACGAACAGATCCCCCGACCGCAGATCGACGTCGGTGTAAGGCCGCCCGCGATCGGACGTGTTCCCGAACCGGAAGACGCAAGCGTCCCCGAGGCTCAGCGACACGACAGGCTCCAGCGACGCCTCGTCCCTGTCCTGATGCATCCCCATCTTCGCCGCGGAGTCGTAGAAGTTCACCAGCGCGATGTCGGGTTCGTACGACGGAACCCCGTAGGCGTCAGAGACAGCCCGCCTGCCCAGATCGCCCAACCACGAGGGAAACGGCAGCACCGGGGAGCCGTCGTCGGTCACCTTCGAATACCGGTACGGGTGCCAATGCCAGCCGAGGCAAACCGTCCGCACGGACATCACGCCGCCGTTCGGCAGCCGCGTCTGCCGGTAGCCACGCCAGCCACGACAGGCTTCGACCAGCCGGCGTTGCGCGTCGAAATCGAGCCAGTCGGGGATATGCACGGCACCGGGCGCGACTTCGGCGCGCGGGCGAGGGATCAGCGCGTCCACAGGTCGAGTTTGCCAGGCCGAGCGCCGATGATCCGGTGGCCCCGGAGCATGACCCCGGCCACGGCGAACCATCTCAGCACCCGCGGGAAGAAGCGCGGGCGAGACGGAGTGTCCGTGGCTGTCACAGCGGGGAAGCTGCCACATTCAGCCGAGAGAAGCCACCTTTCGGACTACTCCGATCGGCCGGTTGACCACACCGCGTTCACCCGGTCACAGCGAATCACCGAATTCGACCACGGTCACCCCGGCCTGAGCGGGGACCGGGTCGTTCATCGCAGCCAGCACCGCGGGGACGTCGTCGAGGCCGACCCGCTTGCCGATCATCCCGGCGAGATCGATCCCGGCGGTCTCCACCACCCGCAGCATCTCGGGGTACTCGTGCGCCTGCAGTCCGTGGATGCCGACGATTTCCAGCTCCCCGCCGATCACCCGGTGCATCGGGATCGGCGCGATGCCCTGCGCGGGCGGCATCAGCCCGGCCTGGACATGCCGTCCGCGTTTCCGCAGGCTGCCGATCGAGGCCGCGCACGTGGTCGGCGAGCCGAGGCAGTCGAGCGAGACGTGCGCGCCGCCGCCGGTCAGGTCGCGGACGTGCGCGGCGACGGCTTCGTGGCCTTCGAACGCGGACGCGTCCACGGTCACGGCCGCGCCCATTCGCGACGCCAGCGCCCTGGCCTGCGGAGACGGGTCGACGGCGACCACCGAAGCGCCTGCCGCGACGGCGAGCAGGATCGCCGAGACACCGACCCCGCCGCAGCCGTAGACCGTGACCCACTGGCCAGGCCGGACCCCGCCTTGGCGCAGCACCGCGCGGAACGCCGTCCCGAACCGGCAGCCCAGCGCGGCCGCCTCGGCGGCGGACAGCGAATCCGGCAGCGCCACGAGGTTGACCTCGGCGTTCTCGATGGCGACGTACTCCGCGAACGAACCCCAGTGGGTCGCGCCCGGCTGGAACTCGCGGTCGCAGATCTGCTGGTCACCGGCCGCGCACTGGGCACAGGTGCCGCAGGCGCAGACGAACGGGACGGTCACGCGGTCCCCGACCGACCAGCCGCGGACGCCCTCGCCGAGCGACGCGATCCGGCCGGCGAGTTCGTGCCCGGCGACGTGCGGCAGCTTCACCGACGCGTCGTGACCCTGCCAGGAGTGCCAGTCGCTGCGGCACACCCCGGTCGCGTCGACGGCGATCACCACCCCGCCGGGCGGCACGGACGGATCCGGCACCTCGCGTACCTCGGGCAGCACCCCGAACTCTTCGAAGACGACCGCCCGCACCGGCTCTCCTCTACGTCTGCGTCTCCCGGCCTCGCTGCGGCACCAGGCTCTCGCCGGGCACCGTACACCGGACCGCCCGTCCGCGCGGCGAGCGCGAGGGCCGCGGTGAGCCCAGAAGCCGGGACAGGGAGTCCGACGGCACCCCGAGGACCTCCTCGAGGTTTTTGAGCACCAGCAGGGATTCCGGCCGTTCGGGGCGGCAGCGCCCGGACTGCCAGTGACTCAATGTCGCGAGACTGACCGAACACCCCCGTCCGCGCAGCCGGTACCGGATCCGGTCGAGACCGAGACCCCTCGCCCTGATCGCCGCCCTGAGGGCGTCCGCGAACGGCCCGTTCTCCAGCAGCCGCCTGAGTTCACGTCCTTCCGCCACCCCCCGGTCGATGGTGTGTGTCCGCTGACCGGTCATTGTCATCGCCTTCGTACGCTCGCTAGCCACCCGGAATAGCGCAGCCTAGGCGCGCGAACACATGATCGGAAGGGTCTTGGATCACCTATCCGCCCGGCAGGCGGGTGACGTGTCGCGGACGCGAATTATGCAGGGACGTAGGGAAAATTCCCACCGCGCGACGCGGCCGAAATGTGTCCACAGTGGACACAGGGCGCGGTTCAGCGCAGCTCGACCGACAATGCCTGTGCGATCTCCTTGCCGATGGCGTGCGTCGCCGCGTCCGGCGGCGAGCCGACCTTGACCACCATCGGGCCGCCGAAGGGCTGTCGCTCGACGACCTCGATCCGCTCGCCGAGGCCGATGGCGTGCTCGGTGAGGTAGCGCAGGAGTTCCGGATCGGTGTCCCAGACGCGGACGATCTCGCCGACCGCGCCGGGCGGGAGGTCGTCGAGGATGCGCATCGGCAGCTCCTCGACGCTGCCGTCGGGGGCGGGGATGGGGTCGCCGTGCGGGTCTCGTACCGGGTTGCCGAGCTTCGCCGCGATCCGCTCGACGAGCCTGTCCGACACCGCGTGTTCGAGCGCGTCGGCCTCGGCGTGCACCTCGTCCCAGGTGTAGCCGAGCTCGGAGACCAGGTAGGTCTCGATCAGCCGGTGGCGGCGGAGCACCGAGCGGGCGAGCAGCCTGCCTTCGGTGGTGAGTTCGATCCCGCGGTACGGGACGTGCGCGACCAGCCCCAGCTGGGACAGCTTGGTGACCATGCCGGAAGCGGACGACGGGCTGACCTCCAGCCGTCCGGCCAGCGACGTGTTGGTGACGGCCTCACCGCGCTCCACCAGCCCGTAGATCACCCGGACGTAGTCCTCAACGGACGACGACCTGCGGCTTGCCCCTTCACCCATGCCCTGGAGTTTACGGCGTGGCTCACTCCGCGTGCGGCCGCCAGCGGTACCGGATCCAGCCGGGGACGGGTTCGGCGCCGAGCTGGGCGTAGAACGCCTCACCCTTCTCGTTGCCCTCCTGCATGTCCCATTCGACCCGGCCCGGCGTGCGGGCGCTCAGCTCGTCGAGCAGTTCCCGCCCGAGGCCGAAGCGGCGGTGCTCCGGACGGACGAACAGGTCGTCCAGCCAGATCCCCGGTTTGGCCTCCCACGTGGAGAAGTTCCAGCTGCAGAAGGCGAAGCCCGCGACCTTGCCCGGCTCGTCCGGCGGGGTGGCGAGCAGCACCCATGCCTTCGGATCGGGCCCGAAGAGGAACCCGGCCATCTCCTGGCGGTCGAGCTTCAGATCGTGTTTGTCCTCGTAGACCGCGTGCTCCTCGATGAGCGCGCAGATCTCCTCGATGTCGTCCGCGACGGCGTCCCGTACCGGCATCCGTTTCAGCTCCGTTCGTAGACGATGTCGCCGCCGACGGCGGTGGCGACGACGTGGATCGAATCCAAAGTGGACTCGTCGGTCGGGTCGGCCGAGAGCACGGCGAAGTCCGCGAGCTTGCCCGGCTCCAGCGTGCCCAGGTCCTTCTCGGCGAAAGCGGCGTACGCGGAGCCGTAGGTGTAGGCACGCAACGCCTCGGCCGGCGTGAGCCGCTCATCGGGGCCCAGCACCACACCGGACGCCGTCTTCCGCCGCACCATGTCCGCGAGCGCGAGCAGCGGTGCGCCTTCGACGACCGGGCGGTCCGAGCTGGCGGGGAGCACACATCCCGCGTCGAGCAGGCTCTTGAGCCGGTAGCACCACGGCTCGCGGCCGGGGCCGAGCGCGGCCCGCATCCCGTCGCCGATCTCGTTGACGAAGCGGCCCTGCGGTGAGGCGATCAGCCCGAGCGAGGCCAGCCGCTTCAGCTCCTCGGGCCGCAGCACCGCGCAGTGCTCGATGCGGTGCCGGTGATCGGGCCGCGGATCAGTCTTCAGCGCGGCTTCGTAGGCGTCGAGCACGACGGTGATCGCGCGGTCGCCGATGGCGTGCGTCGCGATCTGCCAGCCCGCCCGGTGCGCGGCGGCGATCGTCCGCGCGATCTCGTCCTCGGGCACCTGGAAGTAGCCGACGTTGTCCGGTTCCCCGGCGAACGGCTCGTGCATCGCGCAGGTGCGGCCGATCAGCGAACCGTCGGCGAACAGCTTCATCGCGCCGATCCGCAGCCATTCGTCGCCGAAACCGGTGCGCATCCCCAGGTCCAGCCCGAAGCCCGCGCCCGCATCCAGCTCATGCAGCACACTCGCCGCGACCATCACCGTGCTCCGCACCCGCAGCACCCCGCGGTCGCGGGCGAGCTGGTAGGCGGCGAGTTCGGCGGGGGTCTCCCCCACGAGGCCCCCGCCGATCCCGGCCTCCTGGACACTCGTGATCCCCTCGGCCAGGTAGCGCTCACTCGCCCTGTCCAGCCCGCGGACGACCCGCTCGACCGGCGTCGGATAGGTCAGCGGCCGCAACAACAGCTGGGCCTGCTCCCGCAGCAGACCGGTCGGCGCACCGTCCTCGTCGCGGACGACGTCGCCGCCAACCGGCACGTTTCCCAGGTCCAGCCGCTCCAGCACCGCCGAGTTGACCACGGTCATATGCCCCGACGTGTGCTTCAGCCGCACCAAGAATCCCGGGGCGGCGCGATCGAGGCCGTACCTCGTCGGATGCCCGCCTTCGAGCTTGTTCTGGTCGTAGCCGCTGCCGATGATCCACGAGCCCGGCGGCAGCCCGGCCGCGCGCCGCGCGACGGCCTCGTACACCTCGTCCACGCTGCGGCAATCCGAAAGCGGGACGTCGTCGAGCGCCATCCCGAACCAGGCCATGTGGTTGTGCGCGTCATGGAAACCGGGCACCACCACGGAGCCACCGAGATCGACCCGGCGCTTCGCGGAAAGCGCGGCCGCATCGTCGCCGAGGGCGACAATGCGCCCGTTCAGGGTGGCAAGCGCCGCGGATTCCTCCGTTCCAGTGAGGAACCGGGCGTTCTCGTAGACCGTGTCGACCCGCATGGTTTTGACCCTATCGATCGATCGATCGCCTCGTCTAGGCTCGGCGTCATGAGCACCGTGGACTACGAACTCGACGATGGCACCGCAGTGATTTGGTTGAACCGTCCGGAACGGCTCAACGCGGTGGTCGCCGAACTGGTGGACGACCTGCTGGAGGCGCTCGACGCGGTCGCCCGGTCCGACGCGCGAGCGGTGGTGCTGGCCGGTCGCGGACGCGCGTTCTGCGCCGGGCACGATCTCAAAGAGCCCACCCCCGAGGGTGATTCACGCCCGCGACTCGACCGGCTACAGGACGTGACACGCCGCCTTCGCGGGCTCCGCCAGCCCGTCATCGCCGCTGTCCACGGCTACGCGATCGGCGCAGGCGCCGAGTTCGCGATGGGCTGCGATCTGATCCTCGCCGCCGAAGACGCGGTGTTCGCCTTCCCCGAGGTCTCGCTGGGCCTGAGCGTCACGGGTGCCGCGTCACGGCTGCTGCCGTTGCTGGTCGGCCCGCTGAAGGCCAAGGAACTGCTCCTGCTGGGCGAGCGGGTGAGCGGCGCCAAGGCGCACGAACTGGGCCTGGTCAACGCCGCCCTGCCCGCCGACGAACTGATGGCCACCGCGCTCGGCTGGGCGAGCCGGATCGCCGCGCATCCGGCCGCCGCGGCCACCATGGCCAAACGCGCCCTCGATTCCGGCATCGACAGTTCACTCGACGCCGCACTCGAACTCGAAGTCAGCCACGCGCTGATCACCGAGCACTCCGCCGAGGTCGCGGCCTCGGCCGAAGCGTTCCGGAGCCGCACATGACCTCGCTCGCCGGGATCGACACCCTCCTCGGACTGACCACCCGCGCCGCGGCACTGTGGCCCGGCAAGACGGCGTGGATCTTCGACGCCACCGGCGAACGCTTCACCTTCGCCGACGTCGACAGGCGCAGCACGGAGTTCGCCCTCGCGCTCCTGGAGCTCGGCGTGGAACCGGGCGACCGGGTCGCCGTGATGCTGCGGAACCAGCCGGAGTTCCCGTTGCTGTGGCTGGCGCTGGCCAAGATCGGCGGCGTCCTCGTCCCGGTCAACACCGGCTACCGCGAGTTCGACGGCGCCCACGTACTCCGGCATTCCGGCGCCAGGTTCGCCGTCGCCGCCGAAGAGTTCCTGGAGCTGCTGAACAAGATCGCGCCGGAGACCTCGCTGGAACGGGTGCTGACCCCCGGCAAACTCGTGGCGCCCCAGGACGGCGCCTGGCTGACCTTCTGGTCCGAAGGCGAGCGCCCGGTCAACATCCAGTACACCTCGGGCACCACGGGCGCCCCCAAGGGTTGCGTCCTGCCGAACCGCTACTGGACGACCCTGTCCATCAGCCTGGCGACGGACTTCCCCATGGTCGGCGCGGACGACGTCATCCTGACCGCGCAACCGTTCCACTACATCGATCCACAGTGGAACGTCGCGCTGGGGCTCGCGGGCGGCGCGACGCTGGTGGTGCTCGACCGCTTCCACCCGTCCACGTTCTGGGAGAAGGTCCGCGAACACGGCGTCACCTGGTTCTACTGCCTCGGCCTGATGCCCACACTCCTGCTGCGGCAGCCGGAAAGCGAACTGGACACCGCGCACCAGGTCCGCGCGATCTGCGCGTCGGCCATCCCGCGCGACCTGCACGCCGCGCTCGAAGCCCGCTGGAACACGCCGTGGTACGAGGCCTTCGGCATGACCGAAACCGGCGGTGACATCCGGATGTACCCGCCCGATCACGAGGAGACGATCGGCACCGGCTGCCTCGGCAGGCCCGCGCCCACCCGCGAGGTGATGATCGCCGACGCGGACGGCAAACCCCTGCCACGCGGCGAAACCGGCGAACTCCTGATCCGAGGGGTCGGCCTGATGCACGGCTACCACGACGACCCGGAAGCCACCGCACGCGCGTTCGAAGGCGGCTGGTTCCACACCGGCGATCTGGCCACAATGGACGACCAGGGCCGCGTCTACTACGTGGGCCGCACCAAGGACATGATCCGGCGCAGCGGCGAGAACATCTCCGCCGACGAGGTCGAACGGGCCCTGCAGCTGCATCCGGCGGTCAAGCTCGCCGCCGTCGTCGCGGTACCGGACGAGATCCGCGGCGAGGAGGTCAAGGCGTACATCGTCCTCGACGAAAACGAGGGACACGAGTGCGAACCGGCCGAACTGGCGGAGTTCTGCTCGGCGAAACTGGCCTACTTCAAGGTTCCCCGGTTCTGGGCGGTGCGGGAGGAGCTGCCGATGACCCCGTCGGAACGGGTCGCCAAGGGCGAGCTGAAGAAGGTGGCCGACCCGCGTGCCGGGTCGTGGGACAGGACCACCGGCTCATGGCTGTGAGCACTCGCGAAAGGGTCCGCCAGGCGGCGGTGAAACTGTTCGCCACCAAGGGTTTCCACGGCACCGGCATCCGGGACCTCGCCCAGGAGGCGGAGCTGTCGTCCGCCAGCCTCTACCACTACATGGGCACCAAAGAGGATCTGCTGGTGGCCATCATGAACGAGTCGCTGCGGCGGCTGCTCGACGCGGCGGAGCAGGCGACCGCCGGACTGGCCGATCCCGTGTCGCGGCTCGGATCCCTGGTGGCGCTGCACGTCCTCGCGCACGCCATCCAGCCGGATGACACCCGCGTGGTGGACAACGAGGTCCACGCGCTCACCCCCGCGGCCAGGGCCGAGGTGGTTGCGCTGCGCGACGCCTACGAACGGCTGTGGGCGGACGCCATCGAAGACGGTGTCGCGGCAGGTGTCTTCCACACCGGTCAGCCTTCGGTCACCCGGCTCGCGCTGGTGGAGATGTGCAGCGGGGTCGCGCGCTGGTACTCGCCGCACGGGCCGCTCACCCTGGACCAGCTGGCCTCGCACTACGCCGAACTGGCGCTTCGGGCGCTCGGCTGCGCTGAACCGCTGGGGCCCGCCCACCTGCAAAACTGCCGTGAAGTGGTCTCAGGAGTGTGGCGAGTGCCCGTTTAGCGGCGACTTTAGGTCCGTACGCCTTGCTCAGACGGCTTGTCTGGGGGACGCTCGAAGGGTGACTGAGCAAACGATCCAACTCGAACTGGACGACTCGGGTCTCTCGCCGGCGTTGCCGGTGCCTTCGAACCCCCGTGATCAGGTGCAGGACGTCCCCTACCGCCCGGTGGGCTTCCGCGACGACGACCTGCCCACGGCGCTCGAACGGTGCGCGACATGGCTACGCCAGGCTCAGGAGTGGCTCGGGGAACCGGTCGATGTACTGGCCGTCCATCTCGACTATGACGACCGCAAGGGTTCGCCGTATTACGACGTGAAACTTCTCTGCAACGAAGAGGACCTGGCCGGGGTCCCGATCGCGATGCGGAACCAGAAGGACGACGACGAGGACGAGAGCTAGAGAGAGACCGACGCTATGAAAGGTCCTTTCCTTGCAAATTTTGCAAGGAAAGGACCTTTCATAGCATCCGGGCAGGTGAGCCCGGCAGCGGCCGGCCGTGAAGGGAGCCTTCGCGCAGCAGGGGTGGCGCTGGGGAGTGGGCCGGGTTGGTCGTGAGTGGCGATTCGTGTTCTAACCCGAATCGCCACTCACGACCACCTGTACCCACGTCTCAGCCCAGGGTTCCGCCGACCTTGACGTGCCCCTTCAGCAGGTTGCGGGCGATGGTCCGGCGCTGGATCTCGTCGGTGCCCTCGTAGATCCGCAGCAGCCGCAGTTCGCGATACCACCGCTCGACCGGCAGTTCCCGCGTGTAGCCCATCCCGCCGTGGATCTGCAGGACGCGGTCGACGATCTCGTTCGCCTTCACCCCGCCGTAGAGCTTCGCCATCGACTGCGCGTGCCGGGAATCCAGCTTCTGGTCGACCTGCCAGGCAGCGTGCAGCACCAGCCAGCGCAGCGCCTCCAGCTCGACGCCGGAGTCCGCGATCATCCACTGGATCGCCTGGCGCTCGGCGATCTTCTGCCCGAACGTCTCCCGGGTGTTGGCGTGCTCGATGGCCATCGAGATCAGCCGCTCGCACGAACCGATCGCGCGGGCGGGCAGCAGGTAGCGGCCGGCGCCGATCCACTGCATGGCCAGGTCGAAACCGTGGCCGAGTTCGCCGAGGATCTGCGTCTCGGGCACGCGGACGTCCTCGAAGACCAGCGACGCCGGACCCCATTCGCCCATGGTGTCGATGTACTCGGACTTCCAGCCCGCGTCGCGGTCGACGAGGAAGCAGGTGACGCCGCCGTTCGCGCCCTTCTCCGGGTCGGTGATCGCGAAGACCATCACGAAGTCGGCCTCGTTACCGCCGGTGATGAAGGTCTTCTCGCCGTTGATGACCCAGTCGGTGCCGTCCTTGCGGGCGGAGGTCCGGATGGCCTTGGCGTCCGAGCCCGCGCCGGGTTCGGTGATCGCGAAACAGGATTTGCGCTCGCCCGAGATCGTCGGGAGCAGGTAGCGCTCCTTCTGCTCGTCGTTGGCGTAGTACAGGATGTTGTCCGCCGTGCCGCCGAAGCGGAACGGGACGAACGTGCGGCCGAGTTCGGCCTCCAGTAACGCCGTCATCACCGCGGACAGGCCCATGCCGCCGTACTCCTCGGGCGTCTGCACGCCCCAGAACCCGGACTCCTTGGCCTTCAGCTGCAGCTCGCGCAGTTCGTCGGAGGTGAGCCCTGGCTCACCGGCGCGTTCGCGGCGGAGCACCTCCTGCTCACGCGGCATCAGCTCACGCTGGACGAACGTGCGGACCCAGTCGCGCACTTCGCGTTCCTCGACGCTGAGAGAGAAATCCATGGTCGGCCCGCTCCTCCTCGACATTACTAAGCGCTTGCTTAGGCCAAGGGTACCGCTTCGGTTGTCGAACACCGAGAACCTGTCATAAGTTTTCGCAACCTGTTCTCACCTCGTCGAAGGGCACCCATGAGCACGAAGGAACCCGCGACGAAGCGGGACCGGACGCATTACCTCTATTTGGCCGTGATCGCCGCCGTACTCCTCGGCATCGCGGTCGGCATCCTGTTCCCGCAGGTCGGCAAGGAACTGAAGCCGCTCGGCACCGGCTTCGTGAACCTCATCAAGATGATGATCTCGCCGATCATCTTCTGCACGATCGCGCTCGGCGTCGGCTCGGTGGCGAAGGCCGCGAAGGTCGGCCGCGTCGGCGGGCTCGCGATCGGCTACTTCCTGGTGATGTCGACGGTCGCGCTGGTCATCGGCCTGGTCGTCGGCAATCTGCTGCAGCCCGGCGCCGGACTGCACCTGACCCCGGAGATCGCCGAAAAGGGCCAGGACCAGATCGCCAAGAGCGAGGGCACGGTCGACTTCCTGCTCGGCATCATCCCGAAGACGCTGGTTTCGGCGTTCACCGAGGGCGAGGTGCTGCAGACGCTCCTGGTCGCGCTGCTCGCCGGGTTCGCGCTGCAGAAACTGGGCACGAAGGGCGAGCCGATCCGCCGCGGCATCGAGCACATCCAGCGGCTCGTGTTCCGGATCCTCGCGATGATCATGTGGGCGGCCCCGATCGGCGCGTTCGGCGCGATCGCCGCCGTCGTCGGCGAGACCGGCTGGAAGGCACTGCAGAGCCTCGCGGTGATCATGCTCGGCTTCTACATCACCTGCGCGCTGTTCGTGTTCGTGGTGCTCGGGCTGATCATCGGCCTGCTGGCCAGGGTCAACATCTTCAAGCTGCTGAAATATCTCGGCCGTGAGTTCCTGCTGATCCTCTCGACGTCGTCGTCGGAATCGGCGCTGCCGCGGCTGATCGCGAAGATGGAGCACGCCGGCGTCTCCAAACCAGTCGTCGGGATCACCGTGCCGACCGGGTACTCGTTCAACCTCGACGGCACCGCGATCTACCTCACGATGGCGTCCATCTTCATCGCCGACGCGCTCGACAAACCGCTGACCATCGGCGAGCAGATCTCCCTGCTGGTGTTCATGATCATCGCGTCGAAGGGCGCGGCCGGGGTCACCGGCGCCGGGCTCGCGACGCTGGCGGGCGGGCTGTCCTCGCACCGGCCGGAACTGGTCGACGGGGTCGGGTTCATCGTCGGCATCGACCGGTTCATGTCCGAGGCCCGCGCGCTGACGAACTTCGCGGGCAACGCCGTCGCGACCGTGCTCATCGGCACCTGGACCAAGGAGATCGACCGCGACCAGCTGGACCGGACCCTGAACGGCGAGTCGCCGTTCGACGAAGCGACGCTGCTCGATGAGAATTCGAGTGAAGCCGATGCGGAATCGGGTAAGAAGGAGGTGTGATCGAATGTGCGGTCCGCTGGTCGGAGCCCCTGTCCGCTGAGCCCCGGTTCCTGGCCCTGCTCGACAAGCTCGAGCAGGGCCGGTACGACACCTATCGCCAGGACATCGACAAACGCCGGTTCCTGACCGGCCGTGTGCTGGCGAAGACCATCACCGCCGAGCGGCTCGGTCTGGCCGTCGAGGACGTGAGCTTCGACGCGACCTGCGACGACTGCGGCAAACCGCACGGCCGCCCCAGGGTGCCCGGCGCGCCGCTGATGCTGTCGATCTCGCATTCCGGCGACCTCATAGGCGTCGCGGCCACCGCGGGCACCCCGGTCGGCCTCGACGTCGAGACCGCCACGAGGCGGGCCGACGATTCGCTCATCGAGTACGCGCTGAGTCCGGCCGAGCGGGCGGCGGTGTCCGGTCTGCTCCCCGAACAGCGGACGACGGCGTTCTTCACCTACTGGACGCGCAAGGAAGCCGTCATGAAGGCCACCGGGAAGGGCCTGAAGATCCCGCTGCAGAGCATCACGTTCTCCGGGCACGACGAGGAGGCGCGGCTGGTCTCTTCGGGTGACCCGGCCCTCGACCCGGCGCGGACGCGGCTCGTGGACCTGAAGGCGGCCGAGGGCTACCGGGCCGCCGTCGCACTCCTCACTTCCGACGAAATCTCGGTGAGCGAGACGCGTTTCGTCCTCTGAACGCGGGGGGAGCTAGATCTCCAGGCCCATCGCGGCCAGCAGGGTGCGGAACTTCGCCGACGTCTCGTCCAGCTCGGTCTGGGGGTCGGAAGCGGGCACGATGCCGCCACCGGCGTACAGCCGCATGGAGGTGTCGGCGATCTCCGCGCACCGGATCCCGACGGCCCATTCGCCGTCTCCGGCCGCGTCGACCCAGCCGACGGCGCCCGCGTAGTACGCGCGATCGAACGGTTCGAGCTCCCCCACCAGCGAGCGGGCCGCGTCGGTCGGGGTGCCGCAGACGGCGGGCGTCGGGTGCAGGGCGGCGGCGAGATTCAGCGCGGTGACGTCCTGGTCGAGCAGCTCACCGGTGACGGTCGTCGAGAGATGCCAGATCGCCGGCGTCGAGACCAGTTCGGGGCCACGGACGTCGAGCGTGCGGCAGAACGGCCGCAGGATCTCGACGACGGATTCCACCACCACGGCGTGTTCGAGGTGGTCCTTTTCGGACGCCAGAAGCGCCTCACCATTGGCCTTGTCGATCGCCGGGTCCGCCGACCGGGGCATCGACCCGGCATGCGGCCGCGACAGGACGGAGCCGCCGGTGCGGGACACCAGGAGTTCAGGGGTGGCGCCGACGAGCGTGCGCCCGCCGGGCAGCTGCACGGCGTACGTGGTGTGCCGGGGGTTGCCGTTCGCGAGGTTCCGGACGACGTCGGTGACCGGAACGGCTCCGGCGAAATCGAGGTCGAGCGCACGGGCCAGCACGACCTTGCGCAGGTCGCGTTCGCGCAGCGCCGAGACGGCCGCGCGGACGGCGGCCAGATGTGCCTCCGGTTCAGGCACCGGAGTGACCTTCACCGGCTGCGGAAGCGCAGTTCGCGGCGGTACGGCGGCTTGGCCGGACGACGCGCGATGGACCGCGCGCGGCAGGACCAGATGCCCCGGCGTGGACGTGCCCTCGCTGGTGTCGAAGGGCAGCACACCGACCGCGATCGGGGCACCCGACTCGGCGAACAGCCCGGGCAATGCCCGGGACAGCCGCGCCGGATCGGTTTCGGTCGCGGTGGCCGCGGCCCCGCTCGCGAGGAGCGCGTGCCGCGCGGTGGCCAGGAGGAAGTCGCCCCGCTCGTAGCGGGCGGCCAGGTCTGCCGGGGTCGCCGGTGCGGTACTGGTCGTCACCCCACCAGCCTCCCAGGCTCCGGCTGAGACCAGGGGAAAGTGTTGCCCGGGCAACAGCCTCTCGGGCAACACCTTCCCTCGGACAGCCCGCGTGCGTTACTTCAGCGCCTCGAGGAGGGCCTCACGCTGCCGCTCGCCCAGGCCGGCGGCGCGCCGGTCCGGGTCGATTCCGGCCTGCTCCAGCAGGGCGGCGACCTTGACCGCGCCCAGGCCGGGCACGGCCTTCAGCAGCTGCGTGACCTTCGTCTTGCCGATGGTCTTGTTCTCCTTGGCCTGCTTGAGCACCTTGTCGATGCTCTCCTTGCCGGACTTGATCGACGCAAGCAGCTCGGAGCGCGCCTTGCGAGCCTCAGCCGCCTTGGCGAGGGCATCGGCGCGCTGCTCCGGAGTCAACGTGGGCAGAGCCAACGTAGTAGTCCTTTCATCTCAGGTCTCCGCTTTCGCGGCCGACGGCCATTTACCCGTGCTTGCAGCCGCAAGCGCTGGCCAGCCGTCTCTGTACCACGGCCCCAGTAAACGCCACCTGTTCCGTGGCCGTGAAACCGACACGCACTTATTACCCCTCGACCACGCCCTGGGCAACCCGCCCCAGCCTGCGGAAACACGCCTTTCGGGCGGCGATTCGATGGCGTTCATCACCCTTATGAGCGATACCGCCACTTCACACTGTTAGCCATTTTTCGTTTGACGGTAAGAAAAAGACGAATTATTGACGATCTTGACCCGAACCGGCGGCCACCCGTTAGCGCGACACTGTGACCGAACGGTTGCCTGCGACGTTACTGACCAGTTCACCCCACCCGGATTAGAGTCGGCGCAACCCCAGTTCACCGGAGAACGAGCAGCGCGGGAGTACACGATGTTGAGCACGATGCAGGACGGACAGCTGTCGTTGGCCAGGCTGCTCCGCCACGGCACGACGGTGCACTCCGAGAGCGAGGTGATCACCTGGACCGGTTCAGAAGCCCGTCGCGAGACCTACGGTGAGCTCGGCAAGCACGCCGCGCGGCTCGCCAACGCCCTCCGGAGCCTGGGTATCACCGGTGACCAGCGGGTCGGCACCTTCATGTGGAACAACGCCGAGCACATGGCCGCCTACCTGGCCATCCCCGCCATGGGCGCGGTGCTGCACACGCTGAACATCCGGCTGTTCCCCGAGCAGCTGGTCTTCGTCGCCAACCACGCGGAGGACCAGGTCGTCATCGTCGACGGCACGCTGGTCCCGCTGCTGGCCAAGCAGCTCCCGGAACTGAAGACGGTGCGTCACGTCATCGTGGCCAACGGCGACCCCTCCACCCTCCCGGCGCCCGAAGGCGTCCAGGTGCACTCCTACAGCGAACTGCTGGCCGGCCAGCCCGACACCTTCGACTGGCCCGAGGTGGACGAACGGTCGGCCGCCGCGATGTGTTACACCTCGGGCACCACGGGTGACCCGAAGGGCGTCGCGTACTCCCACCGGTCGATCTGGCTGCATTCGATGCAGGTCACCATGTCCGACAGCATGCGGCTGGCCCAGCACGACAAGGCCCTCGCCATCGTCCCGATGTTCCACGCGATGGCGTGGGGCATGCCGTACGCGGCGCTGATGGTCGGCGCTTCGCTGCTCATGCCGGACAGGTTCCTCCAGCCCGCCCCCATCGCGCAGATGCTCGACGCGGAGAAGCCGACCTTCGCCGGCGCCGTCCCCACCATCTGGCAGGGCCTGCTCTCCCACCTCGACGCGAACCCCCAGGACATCTCGCACCTGCGCGAGGTCGTGGTCGGCGGTTCGGCCGCGCCGCCGTCGCTGATGCACGCGTTCGAAGACCGCTACAACGTGCCGATCCTGCACGCCTGGGGCATGACCGAGACGTCGCCGCTGGGCAGCGTCGCGCGTCCCCCGGCGGCCGCGACCGGCGAGAAGGCCTGGGAGTACCGCTACACGCAGGGCCGGTTCCCGGCGTCGGTCAGCGCCAGGCTGATCGGCGACAACGGCGAGGAACTGCCGTGGAACAACGAAAGCGTCGGCGAACTCGAAGTACAGGGCCCGTGGATCGCGGCGTCGTACTACAGCGGCACGAGCGACGAGGAGCCCGACCCGGAGAAGTTCCACGACGGCTGGCTGCGCACCGGCGACGTCGGCAAGATCAGCCCGGACGGCTACCTCACGCTGACCGACCGCGCTAAGGACGTCATCAAATCCGGCGGCGAGTGGATCTCGTCGGTGGACCTGGAGAACCAGGTGATGGCGCATCCGGCGGTCGCCGAAGCCGCCGTCGTCGGCATCCCCGACGAGAAGTGGGACGAGCGCCCGCTGGTCGCCGTCGTGGTCAAGGAGGGCCAGAGCGTCACGGCCGAGGAACTGCGCGCCTTCCTGGCCGACAAGGTCGCGAAGTGGCAGCTGCCGGAGAACTGGACCTTTGTGGACGAAGTCCCCAAGACCAGCGTCGGCAAGTTCGACAAGAAGCGGCTGCGGGCCTTCCACTCCGAGGGAAAGCTCGACATCAGTCAGCTCTAACGGGTTAATCTCCCGCGCGCCTGCCCTTCCGTGAAGCGCATCTTGAGGGACGCTGTCCCCCAAGATGCGCTTCACGGCTTTGGCGAAGGGTTTCATTGGTGCGTAAGACAAGCAGGCGCGCGTTCCTTGCGCTGGCGGGAGCGACCGCGCTCTCCGCCTGCGGGTCCAACACCGTCCAATCGGGAAAACCACCGCCCTCCACGGCCTACTCCGCCGCCGCGACCCGGCCGAAGCCGAAGCCTGTCGACCTTTCGCAGTGGTACCACCCCTATCCCGAACCCGGGGTGCAGGAAGCCGTCACGCGGTACGCGGCCGCGTACCAGAAGTCCAAGGTCGCGGTGCAGTGGAATCCCGACGACTACGAAACGAAACTCGCCGCGGCGCTGCAGGCCGGTCCGGTTCCGGACATCTTCGAAGGCCAGGTCACCCTCGACCGCGTCCGGCAGAATCTTCTGGTCCCGCTTGACGACATCCTCGCGCCCGTGCGCGGCGACTTCAATCCTTCGGTGCTCGCGGCCCAGACTGTGGACGGCAAGACGTACGGGATCCCGCAGGCGCTAGACACCCAGGTTCTCTTCTACCGCAAGAGTTTCCTGCAGGAGGCCGGGGTAAAGCCGCCGCAGACACTCGACGAACTCGTCGACGCGGCGCGGAAACTGTCCAAGGACGGCGTCAAGGGCCTGTTCGCCGGCAACGACGCGGGCGCGGCGGCACTCGCCGGACCGTTGCTGTGGGCCGCGGGTCTCGACTACGTCAAGGACGGCAAGTCCGTCGGCTTCGACGATCCGCGCGCCGCGACCGTGTTCGGGAAACTGCGTGACCTCAACGGTTCGCTGCTGCTGGGCGCCCCGGTGGACTGGGCGGATCCGATCCCGTTCATCGACGGCCTCGCCGCGATGCAGTGGACCTGGCTGGCGAACCTGCCGAAGATCCAAGACACCATGAAGGACGACGTCGGCGTTCTGCCCTTTCCCCGGCTCGACGCGGCGGGCGCGGCTTCGGTCCCGGTCGGCGGGATGAGCGCGATGGTGCACTCGAAGAGCCTGAACCCCAACGCCGCCAAGGACTTCGTCAAGTGGCTGTGGCTGGAAAGGACCGACTTCCAGCAGGAGTTCGCCACGAAGTTCGGCTTCCACCTGCCCGCACGGCTGAGCGTCCTCGACAAGCTCGCCCCGGCGAACGACGCCGCCCGGCTGGTCAAGGAGAACGGCCGCGCCGCCGGTCCACTGTGGACACCGGCGGCGAACACCGCGCTCGTCGACGCGGTGGGCCGGATCGCCCGCGACGGCGCCGATCCGGCCGCCGAGACGAAGACGGCGATCGAAGCCGTCAAAGCCGAACTGGGTCGCCTGTCCGCGTGAACCACCGCGAACGGACGTAGGCGACGATCAGCACGATCGACAGGACCACCGCTCCGCCGTCGGTGACCACGGACGGCAGGACACCCGGCCAGCCGTACTCTTCGATCGCCGCCCGGTGCACCTCGAACGGCACGACGAACACGCCGCAAGCCTGGCCGACGTTGATCGCGAGCACCGGCCAGAACAGCCATCGCCAACGGAACCAGACGAACAGACCGAGCGCGTTGCCGGCGATGAAGATGTTCCCCACCAGCCGCAACGCGCTCAGATAGGCCGGTGCGTCCTCGGTCGGCGCGCCCTTGAGCCGCATGCTCCGCTCGATCAGGTCCAAATCGATGATGACGAAATTCTGCAGCGCCGTCCCGAGTACGAACACGACCGACAAGAGCACGGTGACCAGGCGGGTCTTCGGTGTCCAGAGCATCACTTCCCCCGATCTCTATCAGTGATAGAGACAAATCTATCACTGATAGAGTCGGCGGGGTGGCACGTAAAGGCTCGCTGGAGAAGCACAAGATCACCGAAGCCGCCGTCGAGCTGCTGAACGAGACCGGTCTCGCGGACTTGAGCACCCGGAGGCTCGCCGCGAAACTCGGCGTCAGCTCACCGACGCTGTACTGGCACGTGAAGGACAAGGCGGAACTGCTGGACCTCGTCGCCGAAGCCATCTGTGCCGACGCCTTCGAGATCGACCAGGCCCTGCCATGGCGCGAACAGCTCGCGAGCGGACTCCGCCAGTTCCGCTCCCTGCTGCTCAGCCACCGCGACGCGGCAACGCTGCTGCGGGAACGGCCGCCGACCGGGCCGCATCGGCTGGGCCATATCGAAACCACCGCGCGGATCCTGCTGGAGGCCGGCTTCTCCGAAGAGGACACGGCGGGTATTTCGCGACTGCTCACGGCACACGTGCTCGCCTCGGTGGAAACCCTCCCCGCACGGCGGCCGGACGAAGGCTTCCTCGAACGACTAGCGGCCTACCCCCACGTGCGCAGGCTCGGTCCGGCTTTCGCGAAGCAGAGCAGCGAGGACCTGTTCGAGCTCGGCGTCGAGGTGATCCTCGACGGACTGGAAGCCCGGCTCTAATCCCCCGAACAGCCCCAAATCGCGAGTTCGACGGCGACGTCGTCCTCGTAGAGCAGCGCACAGTTCGCGCTCCAGCGCGGACGGCGTTCGTAGGGCAGCCGTCCCGCCTTGTCGAGTTCGTCGAAGGTGGCCACGGACGGCTCCTCGGTACCGAAGGCGATGAGGAGTTCGGCGTCGGTCAAGGGCCGGATCGTGCCGAAGTCGTCCTCACCCGTGGCGCTGATGAACTCGTGGACGTCGAGCACGGAATGAGTCCCGGATTCCTGGACGCTCTCGACCTCGTACAGCTCCTCGAGCGAATCCGGGCGGCCGAGCTCGTCGTCTTCCCAGCGGTAATCGCCCTCTTCGAAGACGCGCGCCTTCATCGCGTCCAGCGCCGCTTCCGGATCGCCGTCGAACCGGCCACGGACCGACCAGGCCGAAGCTCCCACCGGGCCACCTCCTCACTCGCCAAGCGACCAGCGTAACGAGCGCGGCGGGGAATGCTTTGGTATTCGGCCGAACGTGACAAATTTTCGCATTACCCTTTTCTGGCGTTCACCCCACGGCTAACGTCTTCCGGCATCGTCCTTCCACGACATCCACCCGCGACGACTGGGGGCACCGCCATGTCCGACATCTCCAGGCGCACCTTCACCGCGGCGGGCGCCGCCGGCGTCGGCCTCCTGCTGTGCACGCCGACCGCCAACGCCCTCGACCGGGCACTGGCGCTCACCACCGGCCGCGCGGTGCGCACCGCGGGTACCACGCTCGAATCCGCCGCCGCACCACTGAAAAGCGGCCCCGGCTACACCCGGCTGACCGCGGGTCCCGGCTGGCCGCTCGTGGTCCGGGGCGAGCTCGCCGCCCCGAAGTCCGGCCGCGACGACCGCCGCCGCGCGGTGGCCACGTTCGCCCAGTTCACCGACCTGCACTTCACCGACGCCGAGAGCCCGGCACGGTTCGAGTACCTGCACCCGTTCATCGGTTCGGCGCACCGGCCACAGGAGACGCTCGGCCCGGTCGCGACGACGGCGCTCGTCGAACGGGTGAACAGCCTGAAGGCGGGCCCGTTCACCGGCAGGCCGATCGACTTCATGGTGACCACCGGCGACAACACCGACAACCACGAACTGATCGAACTCGAGTGGTTCCTCAAGGTGCTCAACGGCGGCACGGTGAATCCGACCTCGGGTGACCCGAACCGGCACGAAGGCGTCCAGACGTCCGGGTCTTCGCACTACTGGAATCCCGGCAAGGCACTGGACGACGAGTACACGAAGAAGGGTTTTCCGCAGCTGCCCGGCCTGCTCGGCGCGGCGTCGAACACCTTCACCTCACCCGGTCTCGACGTCCCGTGGTTCTGCACCTTCGGCAACCACGACGACAGCATCGTCGGCTCGCTGCCGGATCTGCCGGGGATGGCCGCCTGGTACACCGGCCGCTTCAAGGTGATCGGCAAAGACGAGACGACGTCGCGAAAACTCGCCAACGCGATCAACTCCGGCTCCGGTGTCCCGATCACGGAGCTGTTCGGCGGTTCGGGCACGATCCGCGAGATCACCCCGGACGAGCGGCGGCGGCCGTTCAGCACCGCGGAATTCGTGCGGCACCACCTCGACGCCGCCAACACCGGGCCGGGTCCGGTGGGCCACGGGTTCAGCGACGACAACGCCGACGGCCGGAACGTGTACTACACCTTCCGCATCGCGCCGGGTGTCATCGGGATCAGCCTCGACACCACGACAATGGCCGGACTGGCCGACGGCTCGATCGGGCTCGGGCAGTTCACCTGGGTGGAGAACACGCTCAGGCGCAACAGTTCGACGTACTACGACTTCTTCGGGCGCAAGGTCACGCAGAACGTGACGGACGAGCTGTTCATCCTGTTCAGCCACCACACCAGCGACACGATGGGCAACGTGCTGCCGGACGCGCGGCATCCGCTGGAGCCACGGCTCAACGGCGACACGTTCGTCTCGCTGTTGCACCGGTTCCCGAACGTGCTGGCGTGGGTCAACGGGCACACGCATCGCAACAAGATCACCCCGCACCCCGGCAAGACGGCGAAGCAGGGCTTCTGGGAGATCAACACGGCGTCGCATATCGACTTCCCGCAACACGCGCGGATCATCGAGGTCGCCGACAACGCCGACGGCACGTTGTCGCTGTTCACCACCCTGATCGAGGCCGAAGCGCCCTACGCGGTGGAGTACTCCGACACCTCCACGCAAGCGCTTGCGTCGCTGTACCGGGAGTTCTCGTACAACGACATCCACGCTTCACTGGGCGCCGTCGGCACCGCCCAAGACCAGAACACGGAACTCCTGTTGCCGAACCCCCTCGCCTGATCCGACCGCTCGCCGGCCCCTGCATTCAGAGGACGAAATGCCGACGTCCGGTGGACGAGTGTTTACATACTTCGCGTGACCGGCGAAAATCCCTTGCCTACTGGGTGGACACGAGGGATGGAGCCGGGATGCGCGTGCGAGGGCTGCTCACACTGCTGACGATAGCGACGATGACCGTGGTGACGGCGCAGACGGCGGACGCGAGCCCGGGTCGCCCGGACGACGACGAGTCGATCGACTACCACGAATGGTCCGGTCACCACGGATTCCGTGACGGCAGGCTGGAAGGGCTCGACCTCGAACACGGCGCACTGCGTATCGGCCGCCCGATCGGCACCATCGAGCACACCGAACCCGTGCTGGGCACCACGAAGACCTACGAGTACGGCCAATGGACGTCGAGGAGTCATACGCAGGGCTTCGACGCTTCGCAGCTGGTCGCCTCGTGGAACGCGAAGACACCGGCCAAGACCTGGCTCAAGATCGAGGCGAAGGGCCGTACCGCCACGGGTACCGAGACCACCTGGTACGTCATGGGCCACTGGGCGAGCGGCGACACCGACATCAAACGCACCAGCGTCGACGGCCAGAGCGACGCCAACGCGGCCGTCGACGTGGACACGCTGGTCATGAAGGCCGGCGTCGCGCTCCGGTCGTACCAGCTGCGGATCAGCCTGTACCGCGAGGCCGGGTCGCGCGCCACGCCGTCGGTGACCTCGATCGGGGCGATGACGTCCCTGGTCCCGGACCGGTTCGAGGTCAAGGCGACGAAACCGGGCCGCGCCACCGGGATCGAGCTCAAGGTGCCCGCATACGCCCAGAACCTCCACAAAGGACACTTCCCCGAATACGGCGGCGGCGGGGAGAACTGGTGCAGCCCGACGTCCACCGAAATGGTCGCCGAGTACTGGGGCAAACGGCCCAAGCGCGAGGACATGGCGTGGATCCCGGAGGGTTACGTCGATCCGACCGTCGCGTACGCCGCCCGCTACACCTTCGACTACGCATACGACGGAACCGGCAACTGGCCGTTCAACACCGCGTATGCCGCTTCGCTCGGTCTGCGCGGCCACATCACCCGTTTGCACTCCTTGAACGAACTCGAAAACTACATCGCGCGCGGCATTCCGGTGATCACCTCACAGTCGTTCAAGGCCGAGGAACTCGACGGCGCGGGCTACGGCACCGCCGGGCACATCATGGTCGTCGTCGGCTTCACGAAGGACGGTGACGTGATCGCGAACGATCCGGCCGCGAGCAGCAACGACCGGGTCCGGCATGTCTACAAGCGACACCAGTTCGAGACGATCTGGCAGCGCACCAAGCGGTACAACACGAATGGCGGCGTCTCCGGCGGTCCTGGCGGGATCGTCTACATCATCACTCCGCACTGAATCAATTCCCCACCCATGCGGATGTCGCGATCCGGGGTCGTTCCGTGGCAAGCTTCGGAGTCGACTACCCGGAGGTGGGCATGCCGTACGAGGTCCAAGGCGTCGTTTCCCGCGCCAAGGGCGCACCGGTCTCGCTGGAATCCGTGATCGTGCCCGATCCCGGGCCCGGCGAGGCCGTCGTCTCGGTCAAGGCGTGCGGTGTCTGCCATACCGACCTGCACTATCGCGAGGGCGGGATCAACGACGAATTCCCCTTCCTGCTCGGCCACGAGGCGGCCGGCTTCGTGGAGGCCGTCGGCGAGGGCGTCACGGACCTCGAACCCGGCGACTACGTGATCCTGAACTGGCGCGCGGTCTGCGGCACCTGCCGGGCCTGCCGCCGGGGCAGGCCCTGGTACTGCTTCTCGACGTTCAACGCCGACCGGCCGATGACGCTGGCCGACGGCACCGCCCTGTCACCCGCGCTCGGCGTCGGCGCCTTTCTCGAAAAAACGCTTGTCCACAGTGGACAATGCACGAAGGTCGACCCCGCCGCCGAACCCGCCGTCGCCGGACTGCTCGGCTGCGGGGTGATGGCCGGTCTCGGCGCGGCGCTGAACACCGGCGCGGTGGGCCGCGGCGATTCCGTCGCGGTCATCGGCTGCGGCGGTGTCGGTGACGCCGCCATCGCCGGAGCGAACCTTGCCGGGGCGAAGACCATCGTCGCCGTCGACACCGACGACCGGAAACTGGCCTGGGCCAAGGAGTTCGGTGCCACGCACACGCTGAACAGCAAGGGGCTCGACGAAGACCAGGTCGTCGAAGCGCTCCAGGGGTTCACCGACGGCTTCGGCGCGGACGTCGTGATCGACGCGGTCGGCAGGCCGGAAACCTGGCGGCAGGCCTTCTACGGCCGCGATCTGGCGGGCACCGTCGTGCTCGTCGGCGTCCCGACCCCGGACATGCGCCTGGAGCTGCCGCTGATCGACTTCTTCTCCCGCGGCGGCTCGCTCAAATCGTCGTGGTACGGCGATTGCCTGCCCTCACGCGATTTCCCGATGCTGATCGACCTCTACCTCCAGGGCAGGCTTCCACTCGACAAGTTCGTCACCGAACGGATCCCGCTCGACGGCGTCGAGAAGGCCTTCGAACGCATGCACCACGGTGACGTCCTCCGTAGCGTGGTGACGTGGTGAAACTCTTCACCGACGCCGATTTCCCCGCCGACCCGTACCCGGGAGCGCGGCCAGGGCATTCGTTCGTCCACTTCGACGGCGCGGGGCACAGCCTCGACACCGCGCCGGAGGGCTGGCGCGAACGTCAGGCCGTGCTCGCCTACGGCTCGAACGCGTGTCCGGCCAAGATCACCTGGCTGCGGGAGAACATGGGCCTGACCGGTCCTGTCGTCGTCTGCCACGCGCGCTGCAGCGACCTCGCCGCGGTCTGGGCGTCCGGCCTGCGGTTCCGCGACGGGCAGCGGCCCGCCACCCTCGCCGCGGCACCGGGTGTCGTCGAGGAGCACTCCGTCTGGTTCGCGACACCCGATCAGCTCGCCGTCCTCCACCGATGCGAAGGCAACGGCCGGCGCTACAACCTGGTGCGGCTGACCGCGCCCGCCATCACCCTCGACGACGGCACCGTGCTCGACGACGTGGTGGCCTATGTCGGCGCCGCGGACATCCGGCTGCCGATCCTCGTGGACGGCAGGCACATCCGCGTCGCCGACCTCGAACAACGCCGGGCCGCGGCACTGCAGGGCATCCCCGCCGAGACACACGGCCTGGACTGCACGCTGGTCGACGCCGGGACGCTGGTCAGAGAAGCTTCCCGGGATTGAGGATCCCGGAGGGGTCGACGGCCTTCTTCGCCGCTCGCAACACCTCGACCCCGATCTCCCCGATTTCCGCCGCCAGGTAGGGCGCGTGGTCTACGCCGACGGCGTGGTGGTGCGAGATGGTGCCGATCCCGGTGATCGCCTCCGACGCCGCGGCCTTGGCGCGCCGCCACTGCCGGATCGGGTCGTCCTCGTCCCGTGCGGTGAGCACGGTGAAATACAGCGACGCGCCCGTTTCGTAGGCGTGGGAGACGTGGCACATGATGATCGCCCTGCCGAGCGTGGCGGTGAGCGCGGCACGCACGGCGTCGCGCAGGTCGCTCAGTTCGGCCCAGTACGCGGCCGTCTCCAGGGTTTCCACGCAGACGCCGTTGTCCAGCAAGGCATCCCGCTGCCGTGGACCGGAGAACCGGCCACGCCGCCAGGATTCGCCGAGCGCCGCTCCGATGCGGACGGCGCCGAACGGCTCCAGCACCCGGGTGGTGTCCTGACGCCGCCGCGCGACCTCGCGTTTCGACGCGCCTTCCCAGCCGACGATCAGCAGGCACGGATTCGAAACCCCGCGCGCACGGAGATACCGGCGCAGCGCCTTGGTCTTCCAGCCGCCGTTGAGCGCCAGCGAGACCTCGCTTTCGTCCGCGTCGGACAGCCGGGTGACGTCCGCGAGCGCGTGCCGCTGGGCGAGTTCACGCACCGCGGCGGTGCCGTTCTCCCAGCCGTCGAGGACATAACCCTCATAGCGGCGTACTTCCGGCACCGGGCGGACGCGGAGGGCCACCTCGGTGATCACGCCGAGCGTGCCTTCACTGCCGACAGCGAGCTGCCGCAGGTCGGGTCCGGCCGCCGACGCCGGCGCGACACCGAGTTTCCATTCGCCACGCGGGGTGGCGAGCCGGACACCCGCGACCATGTCCTCGAACCGGCCGTAACCCGACGAAGCCTGCCCGGCGGACCGGGTCGCGGCGAATCCGCCGATGGTGGCGCGTTCGTAGGACTGGGGCACGTGCCCGAGAGTGAACCCGTGCGCGGCGAGCAGCCGATCGGCCGCCGGGCCGGTCACCCCCGCCTGCAGGACCGCGATCCGCGACACCGGGTCGAGCGAGACCAGCTCGTCGAGCCGGGTGAGGTCGAGCGCGAGCACCGCGCTCTTGTCCCCGCGCAACGCCGAAACCCCGCCGACCACCGACGTCCCGCCGCCGAACGGGACGACACCGACGTCGTGCCGTGCGCAGATTTCCAGTACCGACTGGACTTCGCCGGGATCTCCCGGCAGGACGACGGCGTCCGGCACCGGAAAGTCACCGAACCCCCGGCGCCGCACCAGGTCCAGATAGGACAAGCCACTCGCCCGCGCGAGCCGTTCCCCGGGCGCCAGCAGCACGTGCTCGGCGCCGACGACCGCCTCGAGGTCCTGTTTCGGTTGTTCGCCCAGCGCCGAATCCGGCACGGACAGGGCTGAAATCCCCGCGAACGGCGCCGCCGGGCCCAGCGGGCCGATACGCTGGACGAGCCACCTGAGCGCCTTCGCCGGAAGGTGGGCCGCGTCACCGGCCTCGGGCGTCCACGCTCGTCTTAACAGGTGGTCAATAGGCTCCGTCACGACTACAGTGTTACATATGGACGTAAAACGTCACTCACCTGCGGAAACAGGCGTTTCGGCACTGGCGGATACCCGATCCCGCCAGGCCTCGACACGCGTGTCCGACGACGTTCTGCTCGACGCGGCGAAGAAATGCGTACTCGCCGTCGGCGTGAGGCGGACCACGCTCGCCGAGATCGCGCGGACCGCGAAGGTCAGCCGGATGACCGTCTACCGCCGGTTCCCGGACGTGCGCAGCGTGCTCGCCACCCTCATGACCCGCGAGTTCGGCGGCCTCCTGCAAGGCGCCGCCGAACCGGGCGCCGAACCGGCCAACTTCCGCGAACGGCTGGTGCACAGTTCCGCGGCCGCCGTCGCCGCGCTGTCGGGCGACCCGCTGTTCCGCACGCTGCTGGACCTCGATCCCGAACTCGTCCTGCCCTACATCGTCGAGCGGCTCGGCAAGACCCAGCGTTTCGCCGAGGGTGTGATCCTGCACCTGCTCAAGTCCGGCCACGAGGACGGTTCGATCCGCAAGGGCGACCTGCCCGCGCAGGCGCGCACCCTGTTGCTGCTCATCCAGTCCTTCGCCTTCTCGCTGCGCCCCGCGACCGCGGACGTCAACGAGAACGACCTGATGACGGAATTCGCGCAGGTGCTCGACGCGGCGCTGCGACCGTGACCCCGGGCTCGCTCAACGCCCGCCGCCGCGAGCGGGAACTCGCGGCACTGGCCGGCGGTGAGCGGGTCGACCTGGCGGTGATCGGTGGCGGCGTCACCGGCGCGGGGATCGCGCTGGACGCGGCCGCGCGCGGGCTTTCGGTGGCCCTCGTCGAGGCGTACGACCTGGCTTACGGCACCTCGCGCTGGTCGAGCAAGCTCGTCCACGGCGGGCTCCGCTACCTCGCCAAGGGCGACCTGGCGCTGGCGCACGAAAGCGCCGTCGAACGCGGGATATTGATGACCCGCACCGCGCCGCATCTCACCAGGGCGATCCCGCAGCTGTTCCCCATGTACCGCAAGACCTCCCGCGGTCAGCAGGCGTTCATCATGACCGGCCTGGTCGCCGGTGACGGTCTTCGCCGCGCGGCCGGAACCCCGGCGTCGGTGCTGCCCAGGCCGAGGTCGATCCCGGCCGCGGAGGCGCTGGCACTCGCTCCCGGCCTGTCACCACAGGGCCTGCGCGGCGCGCTGCTCGCCTACGACGGCGCGCTGACCGACGACGCGCGGCTCGTGGTGAGCCTCGCCCGCACGGCGGCGTCGCGCGGCGCGAAGATCCTGACCAGGGTCGAGGCGCTCCGGCTCGACGCGGGTTCGGTGCTGGCCCGCGACAGGCTCACCGGGCAGGAGGTGGAGATCCACGCCGGTCAGGTGATCAACGCGACCGGTGTCTGGGCAGGCGAACTGGCGGAATCGGTGCGGCTGCGGCCCTCTCGCGGTTCACACCTCATCCTGGCTTCGGGGGCCGCCCAAATCGGTGCGACGTCGGTCAACGTGCCCGTCCCCGGCGAGAACAACCGGTTCGTCTTCCTGTTGCCGCAAGCGGACGGGCGCGTCTTCGTCGGTGTCACCGACGAACCGATCGACGGCCCCATCCCGCGCGTACCGACCGTGCCGGAGTCCGATGTGGACTTCCTGCTCGAAGTGGCGTCGACGGCGTTCACCCGCCCGCTGACCCGCGCCGACGTCGACGGCTCCTTCGCCGGGCTGCGACCGCTGGTCGAGGGCGACGGCGGGCTCGGCTCGAAGCACTCACTCCCGCTGAGAGCCCGTCGAAGGAGTGCCGATCTCTCGCGCAAACACGCGGTGGTGACCGGCGCCGACGGCGTGCTCACCGTCGTCGGCGGCAAGCTGACCACGTACCGGAAGATGGCCGAGGACGCCGTCGACGCCGCGTTGAACCGGTCCGGGCTCCATGCCGGGCCGTCGACCACGTCCAGGCTCCCCCTGCTCGGCGCGGCCCCACGGAGTCGTTTGTCCACTGTGGACGCGCCGGCCCGGCTGGTCGCGAAGTACGGCACCGAAGCGCCCAGGATCGCGGCGCTCGGCGAGGTCGATCCGGAACTGGGCCTGCCCCTGTCCGCCGGTACCGAGATCAGCGCGGCCGAAGTCGTCTGGGCCGTGCGACACGAGGGCGCGCTCGACGTCGAGGACGTCCTGGAGCGCCGGACCCGGCTCAGCCTGGTCGCGGCGGACGCCGACGCCGCCCGGCCCCGCGTCCAGGAACTTGTCGACAAGTCGCTCGCCGGCCTCTCCTGACCCGCGTTTAGCCCGCTAAACGCGGGTGAGTTGTACCCTCAGCTTGACGAGTCGTTGGGTTTTTGCAACAGTATGTTCTATGAGCCCGGTCAGACGCGGCAAAGAACTGCCGATCTACAACCGGCTCCCGGTGCTCCGGGCGGAGCGCGGGTTGAGCAGGGCCGCCCTCGCGGCGGCGGTCGAAGTCAACCCGCAGACCATCGGCGCGCTCGAACGGGGAGATCACTACCCGAGCCTGGACCTGGCGTTCCGCATCTGCGCGGTCTTCGACCTCCCGGTCGAGGCCGTGTTCAGCCGCGAACCGTTCACGCCACTGTCCACTCAGGTCTACCGGGAGGGGGGAACATGAGTGACAAGCAGGGCCGTCTCGCGGCCTACTGGGAACGACAGCAGGAACGCTGGGAGGAAGTGGAACGCAAACGCGCCCGGCGGCTGCCCGCCTGGCGGACGCGCAAACGCCGCCGCACCTTGAGTGTGCTCGTGGTGATCGGCGACCTGATCCTGATCGTCGGCGCGACCCTGTTCCACCGGCAACCGGAACTGTACTTCGTCCTGGCCTGGTTCGGCGGCGCCGTGATCGCCGGGCTCGCCCACTACCTGCTGCGGATCCTCACCGGCAAGATGAGCGGCGGCTTCTCCTTGCGGCTCGACGAGCGCGAGCGGGAATGGCGCCACCGTGTCACCTTCGTCAGCTACCAGGTGCTGGTGGTGCTGATGTTCGTTTCGGTGCTCTACAGCCTCATCGTCGCCGGCACCGACAACGGCGGCGCCCGCGGCGCGATGATGACCTGTGCGCTGCTGGTCACCGGCACCACGCTGTCCGGCGTCATCCTCGGCTGGACGCTGCCGGACGACGATCCCGAAGACTTCGAAGAGGTGAACCCCACGTGACCGTCACCCGGACGCGGTCGGACCGCCGCCGCCTCGCCGTTTCCGCCGTGATCGGCCATCTCGTCGTGATCGCCGGGGCGGCCCTGCTCCGCGAACCGACGCTGTGGTTCGCCGTCGGCCTGATGGGGCCGGGACTGTGTCTCTGCGTCGGCACCGCGGCGGTCCTGCGCAAGGCCGTCGGCAGACCCGGTTCGGCGGCGGGCGACCTCGACGAACGTGAGCTGCTTTTACGTGACAGGGCGCACTACAGCGCCTTCCAAGGGATCTGCCTCCTTATGGTGGTGGACCTCGGCTATGGGCTTTACGCGGCGGCGCAACCGGATGCCGGTTCCCTGCTGGCCGCGATGACGGCGGCGTTACTCGTCTTCGGAACGTCGCTGCCGGCGCTCTGGCTCGCCTGGAAGCTGCCGGACGACGATCCCGAAGACTTCGACGAGGGGGTGGCTCCGGGATGACCGGGGACAGGAAGCGCTACAAGGTGTCCATCGGGGTGGTCGCCGTCGCGCTGGTGGCGGGCGGGATCGTCGCCGGCGCCGGACGGGCGGTCCTGGTGTACCGGGCCACTTCGGTGGTGGGCAACGTCAAGCTGGATGGAGTGATCCAGCGAAACCGCACGCTCTCCGGCGTCCATCGGGGTTTGACGGCGCTGGTGCGGTATTTCGAGGAGGGGAAGTGGAAATGAGCGAGGGGAAACTGGAGATCGACCGGATCTCCAAGAAGTACGGCGCGAAGGTCGCGCTGGATCAGGTGAGCTTCGAGGTCCAGCCCGGCGAACTGTTCGGGTTCGTCGGCAGCAACGGGGCGGGCAAGACCACCACGATGCGGATCGTCCTCGGCGTGCTGTCCGCCGATTCCGGGCAGGTGCGGTTCGGTGGCACGCCGATCACGCACGAGACCCGCACCCATATCGGGTACATGCCGGAAGAGCGCGGGCTGTACCCGAAGATGAAGGTGCTGGAGCAACTGGTCTATCTCGCGGAGCTGCACGGGATGTCGGCCAACGACGCCCACCGCAGCGCGGAGAACTGGATCTCCCGGCTCGGTCTCGGCGAACGCCGTAAGGACGAGGTCCAGAAACTGAGCCTCGGCAACCAGCAGCGCGTGCAGCTGGCGGCCGCGCTGGTGCACGACCCCAAGGTGCTGGTGCTCGACGAGCCGTTCTCCGGACTCGACCCGCTGGCCGTGGACGTGATGAGCGGTGTGTTGCGGGAGAAGGCCGCGACCGGGGTGCCGGTGGTGTTCTCCAGTCACCAGCTGGATCTGGTCGAGCGGTTGTGCGACCGGGTCGGCATCATCCGAAGTGGACGGATGGTCGCCTCCGGCACCGTCGCGGACCTGACGGCCGGCGCGGGCAACGGCCTCGTGGTCACCGCGCCGAACGCGGCAGCCGGCTGGGCGTCGGCCGTCCCCGGCGCGCGGGTCGTCGAGCAGAACGGGCAGACGACGGTTCTCGAACTCGAAGACCACGCCGACGATCAGGCCGTGCTCGCCGCGGCGCTGGCGACCGGCCCGGTCACCGAGTTCAGCAAGCGCAGGCGTTCGCTGACCGAGCTGTTCCGCGACGCCGTCGCCGAGAAGCCCGCCGCCGAACGGCCTGCCGCACAAGGAGTTTCCGCATGAACACCGTCTCTTCGTGGCGCGCGGTCTGGCTCATCGCCAAACGTGAGCTGAACACCCGCCTGCGCACCAGGTCCTTTGTGATCGGCACCGCCGTACTGCTGGTCATGCTGATGGGCTACGTCCTGCTGCAGTCCACGCTGATCAGCAACGAGGACAAGAGCAAGGTCGGGCTCACCGGCCAGACCGCCGGGATCGCACAACAGCTCCAGACCGCGGGAGCGGCACTCGGCGAGAAGATCGAGACCGTCACCGTCGCCGACCCGGCGCAGGGCCGGTCGCAGGTCGAGAACGGCGACCTCGACGCGCTGCTGTCCGGCAACGCCACCGAGCTCAAGGTGCTCGTCAAGTCCGAACTGGACACCAAACTGCGTGCCGTGCTGAACGGCGTGTCCCAGCAGGAAGTGCTGAACGGCATCCTTTCCGAGGCTCAGCGGACGCCGGAAGAAGTGATGCGAACGGTCAACCAGACCCAGGTCGAGGTCGACTCGATCAAACCGCCGGACCCCGAGCGGTCGCAGCGGATGGTGATCGGGCTGATCGTGGCCGTGCTGCTGTACATGAGCATCGTGACCTACGGGACGCTGGTCGCGCAGGGCGTGGTCGAAGAGAAGTCCAGCCGGGTCGTGGAGATCCTGCTGTCCACCGTCCGGCCGTGGCATCTGTTGCTGGGCAAGGTGATCGGACTCGGCCTGGTCGGACTGGCCCAGCTGGTGATCATCGGCGGCGCCGGACTGATCGTCGCTTCGGCCACCGACGTCCTGACGCTGTCCGGCGTCGCGACGAGCGCGCTGCTGTGGGGCGTGGTCTGGTACCTGCTCGGATTCCTCTTGTACGCCACGGTGTACGGCGCGATGGGCTCACTGGTCTCCCGCCAGGAGGACACGCAGTCGGTCATCGGCCCGGTCAACATCGTGCTGATCCTCGGCTTCATCGTCGGGTTCAACCTGCTGGCGCAGGCGCCGGACGGGACGGGCACGAAGATCCTTTCCCTGGTGCCGTTGCTTTCCCCGGTGCTGATGCCCGCGCGGATCGCGGCCGGGACCGTCGAGATCTGGGAAGTCGCGCTGTCGCTCGGGCTGACCGTGGGCGCGATCGCCCTGTTCACCTGGCTTGGCGCGCGGATCTACCAGAACAGCGTCCTGCGGGTCGGCAGCCGGATCAAGCTGACCGAAGCCCTGAAGGGCTGACGCTTTGCGCGTGAAGGCCCCCTTCCCTCGGCTGAGCCGAGGGAAGGGGGCCTTCACGCGCGTTCAGGAACCTTTGATGGCGCCGTAGCGCTCCAGGGCGACCTGACGTTCGTGGGCGTGGTCGACCATGGGGGCGGGGTAGTCGCGAACGTCCGTGGGCTTGTGCACGGCTTTCCCTTGCAGGGAGCGGAGTTCGGGGACGTAGCGGCGGACGTACTCGCCGGACGGGTCGAACTTCTCCCCCTGCGTCGTAGGGTTGAAGATCCGGAAGTACGGCGCGGCGTCGGTGCCGCTCCCGGCGACCCACTGCCAGTTCAGCTGGTTCGACGCGAGATCGCCGTCGACCAGATGCCGCATGAAATGCCGGGCGCCGAGCCACCACGGCAGGTGCAGATCCTTGACCAGGAAACTCGCCACGATCATCCGGACGCGGTTGTGCATCCAGCCCTCGGCGAGCAGCTGCCGCATCCCGGCGTCGACGATGGGGAAGCCGGTTCGTCCCGCACACCAGCGCTCGAAGGCGTCGTCGTCCTTCTCGTATTCGATGGCGTCGAACCGGGAGTCGTAGTTCTTCCGCGCGGTTTCGGGGCGGTGCCACAGCACGTCGGCGTGGAACTCGCGCCAGGCGAACTCGCCGCGCAGCGATTTCGCGCCCACCCCCTCATTACCCGCGATGTCGGCGAGCAAGGTGCGCGGGTGCACGCATCCCCAGCGCAGATACGGAGAAAGTCTTGTCGTGCCGGGACGATCCGGGCGATCGCGATCCTCGTCGTAGGTTTCGAGCCCGTCGTCGAGGAACTCGTGCCAGCGTTCCAGCGCGGCCTTCTCACCCGGCTCCGGCAGTTCCATTCCCTTCAGGGACGGCGATTTCGGGAGCTTCACCGAACGCGGCGGCTGCACCCAGTCCACTATGGACTTTCCGGTGTCCGCGGGCCGCGGCCAGCCGTGGCGCGCCCAGGCACGGTAGAACGGGGTGAACACGCGATAGGGGTCGCCGTCCGGTTTGGTGATCCGGCCGGGCGTGATCGCGTAGGAGGATCCCGTCTCGGTCCACGCGATGTCGTGTTCCGCCAACGCTTTCGCGACTTCGGCGTCCCGGCGGCGGCCGTACGGTCCGGTGTCCGCGCTGACGTGCACGGCGGAGGCGCCGATCTCGCGCGCGGCCTTGACGACCTCCTTGACCGGGTCGCCCTTGACGAGCATCAGCCGTCCGCCGAGCTGCTCGTCGAGCGCCTTGAGGCAGCCGTGCAGGAACGCGACACGCGGAGCGCCGGAGGGCTTGAGGAGCGCGTCGTCGAGGACGTACAGCGCGAGGACGTGCTTGCTGTGCTTCGAGGCTTCCAGCAGGGCCGCGTGATCGCCGAGGCGCAGGTCGCGGCGGAACCACAGCACTACGGGGGCTTCTCTGGTCACCCCGGAAACCCTAAGCGCGGGCTCCGGTCCTCGCACGCCCGGATGCAATGAAAGGTCCTTTCCTTGCAAATTTTGCAAGGAAAGGACCTTTCATGGCGCTTGCCGGAGGGGATCAGCGCTCCGAGATGGGCGCGTAGTCCCGCGAAGCGTAGCCGGTGTAGATCTGCCGCGGGCGGCCGATCTTGGTGGCCGGGTCCTGGATCATCTCGCGCCAGTGCGCGATCCAGCCCGGCAGGCGGCCGAGCGCGAACAGCACGGTGAAGTACTTCGTCGGGAAGCCGAGCGCCCGGTAGATCAGACCGGTGTAGAAGTCGACGTTCGGGTACAGCTTCCGCTCGATGAAGTAGTCGTCCGAGAGCGCGGTCTCTTCCAGCTTCTTCGCGATGTCGAGCAGCTGGTCGCCACCCTTGAGCTTGGAGAGGATGTCGTCCGCGGTGTTCTTGATGATCTTCGCGCGCGGGTCGTAGTTCTTGTAGACCCGGTGCCCGAAGCCCATCAGGCGGACACCCTTTTCCTTGTTCTTCACGCGGGTGACGAAGTTCGCGACGTCGCCGCCCTCGGCCTGGATGCCCTCGAGCATGTCCAGCACCGCGCTGTTGGCGCCACCGTGCAGCGGGCCGAAGAGCGCGTTGATGCCGGCCGAGATGGAGGCGAACAGGTTCGCCTCGGAGGAGCCGACGAGGCGCACGGTCGACGTCGAGCAGTTCTGCTCGTGGTCGGCGTGCAGGATGAACAGCAGGTCGAGCGCCTTGGCGACGTCCGGGTCGACCTCGTAGGGCTCGGCCGGGAAGCCGAAGGTCATCCGCAGGAAGTTCTCGACCAGGCCGAGCGAGTTGTCCGGGTACAGCAGCGGCTGCCCGACGGACTTCTTGTACGCGTACGCGGCCAGGGTCGGGACCTTGGCCAGCAGCCGGATGGTGGACAGCTCGACGTTCGGTTCGTCGAACGGGTTGAGCGAGTCCTGGTAGAAGGTCGACAGCGCCGATACCGCGCTGGACAGCACCGGCATCGGGTGCGCGTCACGCGGGAAGCCGCTGAAGAAGGCCTTGAGGTCCTCGTGCAGCAGGGTGTGGCGCTGGATCTTCTCGGTGAACTCGGCCAGCTGCGTCTCGGTGGGCAGCTCGCCGTAGATGAGCAGGTAGGAGACCTCGATGAAGGTCGACTTCTCGGCCAGCTGCTCGATCGGGTACCCGCGGTAGCGCAGGATGCCGGCGTCACCGTCGATGTAGGTGATGGCCGAGGACGCGGCGCCGGTGTTCACGAACCCCGGGTCGTGGGTGATGTACCCGGTCGTCGCCAGCAGCTTCCCCAGCTCGATCCCAGGCGCACCCTCGACCGGGTGGATCACCTTGAACTCGTGCTCGCCATTGGGCAGGCGCAGCGTCGCGGTTTCGCCGGACTGCCCCGCAGCCGTCGTCGCGTCGGACATGTAAGTCCCTCTCACGTTCAGCACGGGCCGGCGGCGCCTGTAGGTTCCACAGGTACGCCCTCTTTCACGCGCGTGACCCACGGCCTCGCTGCACACCGCCCCGCTGGGGTATGAATTCCCCTCCACGCTAGTCGAGAATGGGGTCAACGCGCAGCGGGTGAGTTGCTCACAACAGCCCCTTTGGGACCAGGTTCACACGGCGGACGCCATATCCGCGGCCGTCGGCGGTTCCGCACCACTCCGCGAGACCGTGATCGACGCCGCTTTCGCCGCGAATTCGAGTGCCGAACGCCAGCCGTCGGCGTCGACTGTGGACAGGTCGCGCACCTCGTTCGAGTACAGCCACGCCAGCAGGGCGCCTTGGACGGTGTCGCCCGCACCGATCGTGTCCACGACGGCGACTCGGCGTGACGGAACTCGCGCGATTTCGCCCGCCTGTGTGATGACGGACAACCCTTGCGCGCCCCGGGTGAGCACCACGGCATCGACCCCGTAAGAGGTCCAGACCTTTGCCGCGTCGACCGGATCGGCACCCTCGGCGAGCCATTCCGTGTCATCGTCGGAGATCTTGAGCAGCCGGACATGCGGCAGCCAGGACTCGAACCGGGCCCGGTACGCCGCCGGGTCCGTGATCAACGCCTCACGGATGTTCGGGTCGAGGACGGTCAGGACGCCTCGGGCGGATTCGCGGCGCAACACCGTTTCGTACGTGCTCGCACCCGGTTCCAGGACCATGCCGAGGGTGCCGAGCGAGAGCGCCGTCACATTTTCCGGCAGCGCGCCGGGATCGCCGACCAGCCTGTCCGCGGTGCCCTCGGTGTAGAAGGTGTACTGCGCGGAACCCTTCTCGTCGAGGGCGACCACGGCGAGCGTCGTCGGCTCGTTTCCCCGCTGCAGCAAGGCGGTGTCGACACCGGAAGCGTGCAGCCGGTCCACCAGCGCGACCCCGAACCGGTCGTTCGACACCCGGGAGAAGAAGCCCGTCGGGACACCGAGCCGCCCGGCGGCGAGCGCGACGTTGTACGGACCACCACCCATTCGCGGCAGCAGCGCGCGCAGCCCACCGTCCACAGTGGAATCCAACGGTTCACCAGGAATGAGGTCGACCAGCGCCTCTCCACCCACCACGATCACGGGCGCGATGCTAGCCGAGGCGGTACTCATACCACCAGAATTGTCATTTCAAGACATTTTTTGTCGCCAGCCCACCGAGAAGAAGTTCCGACAAAGCGGTGAAGGCCTCCGCGTCGGTCACCCCGGCGCGCTGACCGACCACCCCGGTCTGGATTCCCTCGATGATCAATCCCGCCATTTCCGCGATCAGCCGCGCGTGCACCTCGCGGAAAACACCGTCGGTGACACCGCGATCGATGAACGACCGGATCCGCTGCGCCGCGGCGCGGCTGTTGAGCTGATACGCGTCCCGCGCCGGGGCGAATTCGGCGATGTCGGTCATGAAGGCGGCCGAAGCGCGATTGAGGTATTCGGAGATGCCCGCGAGGTACTCGCCGAGGATCTTGCGCGGGTCGTCGATACCGGCGATCCGCTCCTCCAGCAGTTCGACGGCGCCCTTGAAGAAGTGGGCGACGACCTTGACCGCCAGCTGCTCCTTGCTGGGGGCGAGCGCGTAGAGGGTCGACTTCGAGCAGCGCAGCCTCGCGGCGAGGTCGTCCAGCGTGAACTGGGAGAACCCCTCGGCGAGGAAGATCGTCTCCAGTTCCGAAAGCAGCGCTCGCTGGCGCGCGGTTGGCTGGCGGCGAGGGGTCATCTGATCACTATCCCTTACGCGAAAGGTGTACCCCCAGCCGCTTCTACTGTACTCTGAATCAGCCCACAGTACTGTTTTGAGTACAGCTCAGCTCGGAGGAGCCATGCCGGCGGACCGTCTGCTGCCCAGCACCGAGGCCCAGGATCTGATCGACCTGGCCAAGGAGATCTCGCGGGAGGAACTGGCGCCGATCGCGGGCAAGTACGAGGAGACCGCGCATTTCCCGCGTGAGCAGTTCCGGCTGCTCGGACAGGCAGGCCTGCTCGGGCTGCCGTACTCGGAGCGCTGGGGCGGCGGCGACCTGCCGTACGAGGTCTACCTGCAGGTTCTCGAGGAGATCGCGGCGGCGTGGATGTCGGTCGGCGTCGGGCTCTCCGTGCACACGATGTCCTGCTTCGCGCTGGCACACCACGGCACCGACGCGCAGCGCGACCGCTGGCTGCCCGGCATGCTGGAGGGCGACCTGCTCGGCGCGTACGCGCTGTCGGAAACCCACGCCGGCTCCGACGCGGCGGCCCTCTCGACCCGCGCGCGGCTCGACGGCGACCAGTACGTCGTGAACGGCACGAAGGCGTGGATCACCCATGCGGGCGAGGCCGACTTCTACACGACCATGGTGCGCACGAGCGACGACGGCGGACAGGGCATCTCCTGCCTGCTCGTCGACGCGTCGACGCCGGGCCTCTCGGCCGCGCCGCCCGAGCGGAAAATGGGCCTCACCGGCTCGACCACCGCCCAGCTGATGTTCGAAGACGCCACCGTCGACGCCGACCGGCGGATCGGCGAAGAGGGCCGGGGCCTGAAGATCGCGCTCTCGTCGCTCAGCTCCGGACGGCTGGGCATCGCCGCGTGCGCCGTCGGCCTCGCGCAGGCCGCGCTGGACGAGGCGCTGGAGTACGCGAAGGGCCGCACCCAGTTCGGGCGGCCGATCATCGAGTTCCAGGGACTGGAGTTCCTGCTGGCCGACATGGCCGCGACCGTCGAGACGTCGCGCGCGATGTACCTCGACGCCGCGCGCCGCCGCGACCGCGGGCTGCCGTTCCAGCGGCAGGCGTCGATCGCGAAGCTCGTCGCGACCGACGGTGCGATGAAGGTGACCACCGACGCGGTGCAGGTGCTTGGCGGCGCGGGCTACACCAAGGACTTCCCGGTGGAGCGGTACATGCGGGAGGCGAAGGTGCCGCAGATCTTCGAGGGCACGAACCAGATCCAGCGCATGGTGATCGCGCGGGAACTACGCAAGGGCTGACTCTCCGCGCTGGTATCGTCACCGGTGGTCACGTGATGATCGTGAGACACTCGGAAAGGTCGGCTTCCTGGAACACCTGCTGTCGGTCGCGGAGTACGCGGCGCTCGGTGAGCCCGATTCCGGATTCACCGAGCTCGCCTTGGCGAGACAACTGAAGCCCAGTTGCCCGATCACCTCGAATTCGTCCAGGACATCGACGTCGATCTGGGACTGGTGCCGTCCGGCGAGCCGGGTTTCGCCAGGCGACCGGATCTGATCATCGCCCACCGCGAAGCAGGCGAGCGGATCGACGAAGAGGACACGATGTATCACGCGGACGACGTCGTCATCGTGGTCGAGATCGTGTCACCGGGCTCGAAACGCACCGACTACGTGACCAAACACGGCGAGTACGCCGACGCGGGAATCCCGCACTACTGGATCGTCGACCGGCTGCTGGCGTAACGGCTCAGTGCCCGGTCGGGCCGAACTGCTGCTGCGGCGGTTGCTGTTGCGGTGGTTGCTGCGGCCAGCCGCCCTGCTGCGGATACTGCTGAACGGGCTGCGGCTGTTGCGGGTACTGCTGCTGTTGCGGGTACTGCTGGACCGCCTGGTTCACGTACGGCTGCGGATTCCCTTGCTGCGGCGGGAATCCCGGCTGAGGCTGACCTTGCCACTGAGGCTGACCTTGCCATTGCTGCTGCGCCTGCCACTGCGGCCGCCCGTGCCCGCCTTGGGGTGCCGTCGCACCGGCCCGCGACAAACGCCGCCGCCTGCGAATCAACATCGTCATGCCAAGCCCGGTCAGCGTGACCCCGACTCCGCCCACCCACCAACCGTGAGTGCGGAAGGCCCTCTCACGGATTTCGGCACCCTTCTTCGCCTCGTCGTAGGTCTCCGTATGGATGACGCGGTCACCCTGTCTGGTCTCGCAGACGTCGCCGTACGACATGAGCCTGCCGTCGCATTTGACGGCGCTCGAGTCTTCGCCCGCCCACAGCAGGCAGACGCCCAGGAAGCCGAAGCCGATCACCAGGACAAGAACCCAGCGCTTCATGTGTTACACATCCTCCCCAGTGTGTAACACATGACAGCACAGGTGGGTTACTTCTGGCAAGGCCCGAAATCAGCCCTCGCGGTACCGGCGCTCCTCGGTGACACCCACCCCGGTCGCCTCGTCGAAGTGGTAGACCTCGCGCCCGCGCACGAACACCCGCATGGCCCGGTTCATCACGTCCAGCGGATCACCCGACCAGATGACCACGTCGGCGTCGAGGCTCGGCTTGAGCGAGCCGACCTGGTCGTCGAGGTTCAGCATCGCGGCCGGGTTCACGGTCAGTGCCTTCAGCGCGGTCTCCGGGTCGAGCCCGTCCTTCACCGACAGCGCCGCCTGGTACACCAGGAAGTTGATCGGCACGACCGGGTGGTCCGTGGTGATCGCGATCCGGACACCCGCCCTGGCGAGGATTCCGGGCGCGCGCAGGGTGCGGTTGCGCAGCTCCACTTTGGACTTGGTGGTGAACAGCGGGCCGAGGATCACCGGCACGTCCCGCTCGGCGAGCAGATCCGCGATCAGGTGACCTTCGGTGCCGTGGTTGATCACCAGCTTGTAGCCGAACTCGTCGGCCAGCCGGATCGCGGTGACCATGTCGTCGGCGCGGTGGACGTGCTGGTCCCAGAACAGCTCCCCGTCGAGCACCTTGGCCAAGGTCTCCTTGGTCAGGTCGACGTCGAAGGGCTTGCCCTCACCGGCGGCGTGCTCGCGCTGCGCGGCGTAGTTGCGCGCGGCGGTGAACGCGTCACGGATGGTCGACGCGACGCCGAGCCTGGTGGACGGCGTCTGCTTCTTCTCGCCGTAGACCCGCTTCGGGTTCTCGCCGAGCGCGCTCTTCACGCTGACTTCCTCGGCGAAGATCATGTCGAGTACGGTCCGGCCCCAGGTCTTGAGGCCGATCGTCTGCCCGCCGATGGGGTTCCCCGAGCCGGGCTTGATGACGACGCTGGTGACGCCGCCAGCGAGCGCGTCGTCGAAGCCGGGCTCGTACGGGTCGATCCCGTCGATCGCCCGGAACCGCGCGCCGTTGGGGTCGGTCATCTCGTTGGTGTCGTTGCCCGACCAGCCTTCGCCGTCCTCGTGGACGCCGAGGTGGGCGTGCGCGTCGATGAACCCGGGCAGCACCCAGGCGCCCGCGGCGTCGATCAATTCGGCGTCGTCGGGGACGTCGACGTCGGCGTCGGTGCCGACCGCGGCGATCTTCCCGTTCTCGATGAGGACCGTGCCGCCGTCTATCGGTTCACCGTCGACGGGGACGACGTAACCACCGACGATGGCCTTGACCAGTGCTTTGTTCGACATACTTTGACACGCTAACGAACTGGCCCCGCCGGGCGCGCGCGGGGCTTTTCAAAGTGGACCAGCTCGTAGTGGGCCTCGGGTGTCCGGCGCGTCTCGACGTAGCCGAGCTTCGCGTACATCCGCAGCGGGCCGACGCTCCGGTCCCCGGTGAACAGGCGGAACACGGTCACCGTCGGCGGCGAGGCCGCTTCGGCCGCGAGCAGCAACGAGCTGCCGAGCCCGTGCCCCTGCCTATCCGGGGCCACGATGAGCCTGCCGACGAGACCGGCTTCGCCGTCCACGACGATCCGGACGCTCGCCACCAGCCGCCCGGCTTCCCTGATCCCCCAGGCGAAACAAGCGGGATCGCCCAGCGCGTCCTTGGCCTGCTCGAAGGTCTCCAGCAGCGGTGGGAGGTCCAGGGTGCCGTGTGCCCTCGCCTCCGGCACGTAGGCCGCGCGTTGCAACGTGAGCACTTCACCCGCGTCCACGGGCCCCAGCCGGAGCAGCGGCGATGAGGTCATCAGCGCACCCGGATTCCCCAGCTGCCGCTCCACGACGTGGCGGGCTCCAGCTCGATCAGGTCGGTGCCGGTGTTGAGCGCGTCGGCGGGGCAGGTCATCGGCTCGATCGCCACCGCCCGGCCGCGGCCGACCAGGTCGTCCGGCGTGAAGACCTGCGCCCAGCGGAAGTCCGGCCCGGCCCAGACCAGCAGTTCCTGGTCTTCGTGCGAGAGAACGTAGTGGTGGTTGCCGTCCTCGGCGGCGCTCAACCCGCCGAACGCCGTGTCCAGGTCGACGCCCGCGAGCACCTTGCCGGACCGGAAGTCGTACTCGGTGCCCTCGACGTCCTGCTCGTCGGCGTACGGCATCTGCTCGTCGCCGAGGTACGGCCGGACACGGCTCGCGGGCAGCGTCAGGGTCAGCTCGTCGGTGGGCACGTCACCGATGCGGAAGTAGGGGTGCGTACCGAGCCCGACGCCGATCGGGCTCTCGCCCTCGTTGCGGATCTCGTGCGTCACGACCAGTTCGCGCGGCGAGATCTCGTAGGTGATCGTCGCGCGCAGCGGCACCGGCCAGCCCTCCTGCACCGGCACGTCGATGGCCAGGGTGATCGACGATTCGGCGTGTTCGAGCAGCTCCCACTCCTCGTGCCGGGTCAGCCCGTGGATCGCGTTGCCGCGTGCCTCTTCGGTGATCGCGAGCTGCTGCTTCTCGCCCTGGTAGACCCACTGACCGCCTTTGGTGCGGTTCGGCCAAGGCAGCAGCACCTGCCCGGCGCCCTTCGGCGGCTTCTCGTCCTCGGCGAACGCCTCGACGTACGGCACCCCGCCGACCTCGAACGCGCGCAACCCGGCACCGATCTCGGTGACGACGGCGCGGGCGTTGCCGCGGGTGATCTCGAACTGCTCTCCGGTGGGATTGGCCATGCGGACGAGGTTACCGGCGACCTTGTCCGAAGTAGTGTGTGAGCGCCACGCCCGGACGAAGGAGACCGCCGCGATGACCGTTCCCGGCTACCCCAGCACCGTCGGCCGCGTCCTGGAGCGCAGCGCGCGGCGTGTCCCGGACAGGGTCGCGCTCACGTTCGCCGATCGCGTGTGGACCTACGCCGAACTCGACCGCGCGGCCGGCCGGGTCGCGGCGAAACTGCTCGAACGCGGGCTCGTCCACGGTGACCGCGTCGCGGCCTTCGGCAAGAACTCGGACGCCTATCTGTTGCTGTACCTCGGTTGCGCGCGGGCCGGCCTGGTGCACGTGCCGGTGAACTTCAACGCGCGCGGCGCGGAACTCGAGTACCTGCTCACCCAGTCCGAACCCGCCGTCGCCTTCGTCGATCCCGCACTGGCCGAGCACGCCGGAACCGAACAGATGTCCACCATGGACGCATTGGCTTGGGCCCTCGACGAAACCGTTGTCCCACATGAGGAATCCGGCGTCACCGACGAAGACCTCGTGCAGCTTCTCTACACCTCCGGGACGACCTCACGGCCGAAAGGCGCGATGCTCACCCACCGCGCGCTGGTGCACGAGTACTCGTCGTGCATCGCCGCGCTCGACCTGAGCGACCGCGACGTGCCGCTGCACGCGCTGCCGCTGTACCACTCGGCGCAGATGCACGTGTTCCTCATGCCCGGCCTCGCTGTCGGCGCGACGAACCATCTCGTCGAGTCTCCCGATCTCGGCGACATCTTCGCACGGATCCCGCGCCAGGGCGTCACTTCGCTGTTCTTCCCGCCGACCGTCTGGGTGGGACTCGCGAATCACCCCGGCCTCGCGGACGCGGATCTGAGCAGCCTCACCAAGGCCTACTACGGCGCGTCGATCATGCCGGTTCCGGTGCTGGAGAAACTGCGTTCGCGACTGCCGGAAGTCGGTTTCTACAACTGCTTCGGCCAGTCGGAGATCGGTCCACTCGCGACTGTCCTGCGTCCCGAAGAGCACGACGCGCGACCGGATTCCGTCGGCCGCGCCGTCCTGTTCGTGGAAACGCGCGTGGTGGACACCGAGATGAACGACGTCCCGCCCGGCGAACTCGGCGAGGTCGTCTACCGCTCCCCTCAGCTGTGCACCGGATACTGGGGCAAACCAGAGGAATCGGCGGAGGCTTTCGTGGGCGGATGGTTCCATTCCGGCGATCTGGTGCGCCAGGACGAGGAGGGCTACCTGTTCGTCGTCGACCGGATCAAAGACGTCGTCAACACCGGTGGCGTGCTCGTCGCGTCGCGTGAGGTGGAGGACGCGTTGTACGCGCATCCCGCCGTCGCCGAGGTCGCCGTCGTCGGCCTGCCGCACGAACGCTGGATCGAGGCGATCACCGCCGTGGTCGTGACGAAGGATCCGGTCGGGGAAGCGGAACTGATCGAGTTCGCCAAGAAGTCGCTGGCGGCGCACAAGGTGCCGAAATCGGTCCATTTCGTGGAGGAGCTGCCGAAGAACGCTTCGGGGAAACTGCTCAAGCGTGACTTGCGGCAGCGGCTCGGTGGCTCGGGATCCGCCATCGGGGCCGCGAACGCTAGATAGCCACCTTCGCCTCACCCCCCAATAAGGCGAAGGTGGGCGTGCTGAAGTTGAGGTGGTGGCGTACTCGCCAAAGAGATCCACCGTCCACAGGGGACACTTTTCGAGGTGCAGGCGCTCGATTTGGCTAATTTGCACGGTTCCGCAAGTGGGCCATGAGTGTTATTGAGGGGTAAGGCAAATATGGCGCGGTCGGCGCCCGCTGCCCGTGTCGCGAACACCGCAGCCCCAGCCTCGAAGCGCGATGTCCTGAAGGACCCCGTTGAGACCTTCAACGTCTCAACGGGGTCCTTCAGGACACGCCACATTTGAGTCGCCTCTCGTCGCGGACGGCCGTCACGAGCCTCAGCAGCACCACCTGTCACACCGGCCGCGCGTGAAGGCCCCCTTCCCTCGGCTGAGCCGAGGGAAGGGGGCCTTCACGCGCTCCCCAAGCCAGCAAGTCCACATGCCACCAGTAGGTACCTAAAAGAGGGGCGCCCTAACGACACTTACCACTCACAACCCCGATGCGAACTGCGTATACCGGCATCAATTGGACACTGAATAGACGGGAAGTGTCCAACTTGAGCAGTTTGGGCGGTTTCGAGATGCGCCCGTCCTCCCTGTCGCCAGGTAGCGAAGGCCTCCTTCACTACCTTGAGGGTAAGTAAGGGGGCCTTCACGGCAGCAAGCCGATCACGCCACCTTTGGGCTCTATCACCAACACTCACGACCCGGCCTCAACCGGACGCGAGACCATCAACCGTGCCCTTCGCGGCGGGCTAACGACACGCGGAGTCCGGACCCTTCACTTACTAGACCGGTCGTCATAGTTTGAGCTACAGTCGGCCGCATGGTCCGCCGTACCGACACCCGGCAGCGCATGCTCGACTCCGCCGCCGAGCTCTTCCACCAGCAGGGCTACCACGCCACCGGTCTCAACCAGCTCGTCGCCGCCGTCGGCGCGCCCAAGGGATCGCTCTATTTCCACTTCCCCGGCGGCAAGGAACAGCTGGCCGCCGAGGCCATCCGCCAGTCCGCCGACCGGCTCTGCGATCAGCTGCGCACGATCGCCGCGAACTCGCCCGACATCGTCACCGGCATCGAGAACGTGGTCGAAGCGCTGGCGACTTCGCTGGAGGAGTCGGATTTCCAGCGCGGCTGCCCGCTCGCGACGATCGCGCTGGACGCGTCGGGTGACAGTGAGGCGATCCGCCAGGCCTGCGCCGACGGCTACACCTCCTGGCACACCGTCATCGCCGAGGCGCTGGACACCGACAGGGCGGACCACTTGGCGACCGTCGTCCTCGCCGCCATCGAGGGTGGCTTGCTGCTGGCCAAGACATTGCACGACACCGCGCCGTTGCGCGCGATGGCCCCTCATCTCCGCACCACACTCGAACGGGAGCTGCCCTGATGCGTGTCCACCACCTCAACTGCGGAACCCTGCGGCCCATCGGCGGCAAACTCGTCGACGGCAGGCCCGGCCTCTTCCGCCGCGCGGAACTGATCTGCCACTGCCTTCTGCTGGAGACCGAGACCGGCCTCGTGCTCGTCGAGACCGGCGTCGGCACGCCGACCGTCACCCGCCCGGCGGAATGGCTCGGGGCCGATTTCGTCCGCCTGATCAATCCGGTCAGCGACGACGATCTCAGCGCCACCACCCAGATTCGCAAGCTCGGCTTCGACCCGGCCGACGTGCGCGACATCGTGCTCACCCACCTCGACCTCGATCACGCGGGCGGGCTCGTCGACTTCCCTCAGGCGCGGGTCCACGTCCACGCGCGGGAGCTCGAGGCGCTGGAAAAGCCGATCGACCGCAAGGAGGCGAGCCGCTACCGGAAGGTCCAGTTCAGCCACGGCCCGGATTGGAAGTCCTACCGCGCAGACGGCGAGCCGTGGTTCGGCTTCGACGCCGTTCGCGAACTCGATGGGGTGCCGGACGTCCTGATCATCCCGCTCGCCGGGCACACCCGCGGGCACGCCGGGGTCGCGGTCGACACCGGCGACGGCTGGCTGCTCAACGCCGGGGACGCCGTCTTCCACAACGGCGAACTCGAGGAAAAGCCTCACATCCCCTTCGCACTCGGCTTCTTCGAGTCGTACATGCAGACGGAGAAGACGGCACGACTGGACAACCAGCGCCGGCTGCGCGAACTTGTGAGTAACAACGGTGACGAGGTGACGGTCTTCGCCGCGCACGACGCCACCGCATTCGAGCGGCTCAGCCAGAGGAGCAGGATATGAAGGTCCACCACCTGAACTGCGGCACGATGCGCGCACCGGGAGGGAAACTGCTCGACGGCCAGCCGGGATTGCTGCGCCGCGCGGAGCTGGTGGCGCACTGCCTGCTCATCGAGACCGGCGACGGCCTCGTGCTGGTGGACACTGGATTCGGCCGTCAGGGCGTCGCCCGGCCAGGCGACTGGCTCGGCACGCCGTTCACCCTGATGGTCGGCGCGAAGCCGGTGGAGGAGGAGACGGCCGCCCACCACGTCGAGGCGCTCGGCCACAAACTGGAGGACGTGCGGCACATCATCTGCACCCACCTCGACGTCGACCACGCCGGCGGGCTCGCGGACTTCCCGAACGCCGTCGTGCACGTCCGCACCGCGGAACACGACGCGGCGACGTCACCGTCCAATCAGAGCGAGAAACTCCGCTTCCGCGCCAACCAGTTCGCCCACCGTCCACTGTGGAGCAAGTACGACGAGGCCGGCGACGAGTGGTTCGGTTTCCAGGCCGTCCGCGAACTCAAGGGGCTGCCGCCGGAGATCCTGCTCGTACCGCTCGCTGGGCACACCAAGGGACACACCGGCGTGGCTGTCGACACCGGTGACGGCTGGCTGCTGCACGCGGGCGACGCGTACTTCTTCCACGGTCAGCTGGATCCGGTGAAACCGCACTGCCCGCCGGGGATGACCGCGTTCCAGAACATGGTGCAGACCCTGCGCAAACCGCGGCTGGAGAACGTCGAGCGGCTGCGCGAGCTGAGCCGAGAACACGCCGACGAGGTCACCGTGTTCTCGGCACACAGCCCGGTGGAGTACCAGTCACTCAGCCGCGGATAGGAGTGGTCAGCCGACCGGCGGCTCGGCGAGCTGCCGGTCCTCTTCCTTGTGCGTGGCCCGCATGATGAGCCAGTTGATCCCCCAGAGCACGACGCCGACGCCGAGCAGGATCGCGGCGACCTTGTAGTCGCGGGCAGGCCGCCCGGACAACGGCGTCACCAGGTAGACACAGAAGATCGCGGCGAGCACCGGGACGATGGTCGGCGCGCGGAAATGCTTGTGCGCCGACTTTTCCTTGCGCAGCACCAAGACCGCGACGTTGACGATGGCGAAGACGGCGAGCAGCAGCAACGCCGTCGTGCCGCCGAGCACGCCGATGTCCACAAAGGAGACCAGGCCGATCGCGATCAGGCTGGTGAACACGATCGCCACCCACGGGCTGCGGCGGAACGGGTGCACGATGCCCAGCTGCTTCGGGATGATCCGCTGGTTCGCCATGCCGTAGAGCAGGCGGCTGGCCATCAGCATGTTGATCAGCGCGGAGTTGATCACCGCGAAGAGACCGATCGCGGAGAAGACCTCGCGCGGGAAGCCGGGCGCTCCGACGTCGAGCACCTTCAGCAGCGCGCTGCTCTTGGCCGCCGCCAGATCGTCCGCGGGGACCAGCAGCGAAGAGGTCACGGAGACCATGATGTAGATGGTCGCGGCGATGACCATGCCCCACAGCATCGCCTTCGGGAAGATCCGGATCGGGTCCTTGCACTCCTCGGCCATGTTCACCGAGTCCTCGAAGCCGACCATCGCGAAGAACGCCAGCGACGTCGCCGAAGTGATCGCCACCAGCATGGTCTGGTTCTCGGTGTCGAACTCGACCAGCCGCGAGGCGTCCCCGTTGCCGTTGAGCACCGCCCAGACGCCGACCCCGATGATGATCAGCAGGCCACCGATCTCGATGCAGGTCAGCACCACGTTGGCCTTCACCGACTCGGAGACCCCGCGGAAGTTGATCAGCGCGAGACCGATCACGAACAGGATCGCCACCCACGGCATCGGCGCGGTGATGAACTCCTTGAGATAGGTGTCACCGAAGGCCTTCGCCGCCGACGAGGCCGACGTGATCCCCGAGCACATCACCGCGAACGCCACCATGAAGGTGAGGAAGCGGATCTTGAACGCCTTGTGCGTATAGAGCGCCGCACCCGCCGCCTGCGGGTACTTCCCGACCAGTTCCAGATAGCTGAACGCGGTCATGAACGCGACCACGAACGCGATCAGGAACGGCAACCAAAGCGCGCCGCCGACCCGGCCCGCCACCTGACCGGTGAGGGCGTAGACGCCCGTCCCGATGATGTCCCCCACCACGAAGAACAGCAGGAGCTTGGAACCCATGACCCGTTTGAGGCTCGGCTGACCGGTCGGACCGGTCTCTTCTGTTGTCGTGTCCGCCATGCGGCAATAGTGTGCCGCATCACCTCTGTGGCCGACAGTCCGATTTGGTCAGTTCTTCGTCACGGGTTGACGAAACGCGCTTCGGGGTAATCCGCTCAGTTGGCGTCGACCGCGGTCTTCACGAGCGGGGCCATCATCTCCTGCGTCATCTTCGTCGGCCCGGTGTAGTTGATCAGCACCGGAACCTCGTTCACGAGTTCGGCGGCCGCCAGCGTCGCGGTCTTGTTCTCGTCGGTGTAGTAGACGGCGCCCTCGCCGACACCGGCGACGTCCTTCGCGCCCGGCTTCGCCTTCTTCAGCGCGGCGACCATCTCGGCGGGCTTGATCTTGTTGCCCTCGAAGCGGGTCACCGCGAGCGCGCCGATCTGCTTGCCGGCGGCCGAATAGACACAGCTCTTGGCCTTGCCACCGTTGGCGGCGTTGTCCTGCACCGGTCCCGGCGCCGAAGTGACGCCTTCGAGCGAGACGGCCTTCCCGACGGCCTCGGCGGGCAGCAGCGCGCACGGCTCCTTCGAACCGGCGCCACCGGTGGGCGCGGCCGAGGAACTCGGCGCGGCGGAGGGCGACGGGGCCGGGGCCTGACTCGACGGCTTGGCCGCGTTGTCCGACTTCTCGTCCCCGGACGAACAGGCGGTGACGGTCGCGATGACAGCGGCGAACAGGACGATCGCCCGTGAAATACGCATGGGCCCGACGATAGCCCCGGCCGATCAGTCCACCGGGGCCCGGTACCGCCAGAACGACGGGATCAGCAGCGCCGCCGCGATGACCAGCACGATGACCAGCACGCCGCCGCCGGAAGCCGCGGCGGCCGTGCCGACCCCGGCGGCCGCCCAGCCGTGGGTGAGATCGGCGATCCTCGGCCCGCCCGCGACGACGACGGTGAACACGCCCTGCAGCCGTCCGCGCATCTCGTCGGTGGTGGCGATCTGGAGGATCGACATGCGATAGATCGCGCTGACCATGTCGGCCGCGCCGGCGAGCGCCATGAAGAAGACGGCCAGCCACAACGACTGCGCGAGGCCGAAACCGATGACGGCGGCGCCCCAGACACAGACTGCGATGATGACGCCGAGCCCCTGCTTGCGGATCCTGGTCAGCCAGCCGGAGAAGAGACCGATCAGCATCGCGCCCGCCGGGAGCGCGGCGTACAGCCAGCCCAGGGCCGGGCCGCCGCCCGGCGGGTCGCCGAAGGTGCGCTCGGCCATCTCGGGGATCAGCGCGCGCGGCATCCCGGCCACCATCGCGATGATGTCGAGGAGGAACGAGGCCAGCAGGATCTTCTGCGTCGCCAGGTAGCGGAAGCCGTCGATGATGTCGCGGAGCCCGGCGCGGCGCGCGATCTCGCCGAGCGGCGGGATCGGGGGCAGCTTCCAGACCGCGACGAGGGTGGCGGTCAACGCGATGACGTCGATGAGGTAGAGCGTCGAGAGGCCGAGGACCGGGATCAGCGAACCGGCGAGCAGCGGGCCGAAGACCGCGCCGAAGGTGGCCATCGTGCTGCTCAGCGCGGTCGCGGACGCGATCAGGTTGTCCGGCACCAGCCGGGCGACCACGGCACTGCGAGTCGGCATGTTGATCGCGAAGAACGCCTGGTTGACCGCCAGCAGGACGAGCACGAGCCAGACCGAGCCGACGTTCAGGAACGCCTGGAGCCACAGGACCGCCGAGGTGACGGTGACCCCGACGTTGGTGACGATGAGGAGCTTGCGCCTGTCGACGGCGTCCGCGATGGCGCCACCCCAGAGGCCGAACACGAGCAGCGGGACCAGGGCGACCAGGCCGGTCAGGCCGACATACGCCGACGAACCGGTGAGGTCGAAGACCTGTTTGGGGACCGCGACCGCGGTGAGCTGGGAGCCGATGGCGGTGACCGCGGTGGACAGCCAGAGGCGGCGGAACGCGGGGATCTTGAGCGGGCGGGTGTCGACGACGATCGAACCGAACAGCTTGCGGACACCCTTGCGCTGGTCAACCCCCACGTCGTCACTCACAACCCGACAGCTTAGCCGCGCTAACTAACCACTCGCGCGCGATTTAAGTCACCGGGTGGCTGAAGGGCCCTTTCCCCGCGTGAGACGCGGCGAAGGGCGCTTTCGCCGCATCTCACGCGGCGAAGGGCCCCTTCAGCCCCCTCCGCAACCGCACCGAGACTCGGCGACCCCACGGTCTCCCGGGAGCGCGCCAGCGCGACAGGGAGACTTCACCGTCGCGCGCCCTCTTTTGGGCCGAAGGCCCCCGGAAACGCGATGAAGGGGCGCCTTCCCTCTCAACGTGACGTTGATGCGGAACGGCGCCCCTTCGGCGCGTTTGCGGAAGCGCGCGACAAAAATTACGGCGCGACGCGCTCGATCTGCCAGCCGTCGTCGGTCCGGACGTAGCGGAGCCTGTCGTGCATGCGGTCCTCGCGGCCCTGCCAGAACTCGACGACGTCGGGCCGGATGCGCCACCCGCCCCAGTGCGGCGGGACCGGGATGTTCTCGACGTCGGCGAAGCGGCGCTCGATGCCGTGAAGCGCGGTGTCGAGGGCACGGCGGCCGTCGACGACGCGGGACTGCGGCGAAGCCCAGGCCCCGAGCTGCGAACCCCGCGGCCGCGACCTCCAGTACTCGGTGGTCTCGGCGACGTTGACCTTCTCCACCTCGCCGCGTACGTGGACCTGACGCTGCAGGGGGTACCACGGGAAGGTGACCGACGCGTAGCGCGTCGCGGTCAGGTCGTGGCTCTTCGTCGACGTGTAGTTCGTGTAGAACACGACGCCGCGTTCGTCGAGGCCCTTGCACAGGACGGTCCGGGAGGACGGCCTGCCCTCCGGGTCGGTCGTGGCGAGCACCATCGCGTTCGGTTCGGCGACTCCCGCGGAGACGGCCTGGTTCAGCCAGTCCTGCAGCTGCGCGAACCACGTCTCCGCCAGCGCGGACTCGTCGAAGGCGCCTCCTTCGTAGGCCACTCGCATTCCGGGCAGGCGCACGACGGCGTCGTCGTCCACGCCATCCTTGATCTCCGGCATCATCCGCCAAACCTCCGTACCCGGTCGGGGCATCTGTGACTTCGGCTTTGCCGCCGACGGTATTGCCTCGGACGCGGCGGCGAAACCCACTGAACGGTGACTCCCGCCACCCGGGCGCGGTCATCAGTGTGTAACCGCTGGACCGCAAGCCGTAACCCGGTGGTTACCTGCCGGACCCTGATCGATAAAGGCCGGACCTACTTTCGGCGTGCTCTCCTTCCCCCACCACCACGGAGGCAGGTTCATGACCGGCACGCTGCCCACCACCGGATCTCCGGAGACCGCTCCGCCGAAGCGCACCTACGCCCCGCTCGCCGCCAACGAGAACCGCGAGGACTACTCACTGCGCTTCGCCCCGCACTCGTTCCGCCGCTGGTCGCCGTTCGTCGTCGCGACGACGGCGCTGGGCGGGATCGCCTACCTCGCCGACTTCGCGATCGGCGCCAGCATCGTCCTCTCTTACGGGTTCACCTCCGGCGTGCTCGCGATCCTCGCGGCGGCCTTGGTCATCTTCGTGACCGGCGTCCCCATCGCGCACGCGTGCGCGAAGTACGGCGTCGACATGGACCTGCTGACGCGCGGAGCGGGCTTCGGCTACTTCGGTTCGACGCTGACGTCGCTCGTGTACGCGAGCTTCACCGTCATCTTCTTCTCGCTCGAAGGCTCGATCATGGCGCAGGCCTTCCAGCTGGCCTTGAGCATCCCGCTGCCGATCGGCTACCTGCTCTCGACGCTGATCGTCCTGCCGTTCGCGCTGTACGGGATGGGCGCGGTCGCGAAGATGCAGGCCTGGACCCAGCCGCTGTGGATCGCCGGACTCGTCCTCCCGTTCGTGGTGGTCGCGATCCGGGAGCCGGGCAAGTTCGCGGAGTTCGCCTCGTTCGGCGGGACCGAGGGCGCGGGCTCCGGCTTCTCGGCGATCGGGTTCGGCTTCGGCATGGGGGTCGCGCTGTCGCTGATCGGGCAGATCGGCGAGCAGGCCGACTACCTCCGGTTCATGCCGGAGAAGACGGACTCGAACAAACGGGCCTGGTGGGGAGCCGTTCTCGCGGCAGGCCCCGGCTGGGTGGTGCTCGGCGCCGCCAAGCAGATCGGCGGCGCGCTGCTGGCCTTCCTCGCCCTCGGCGTGGTCGGGAAGGCACACGCGCTGGAGCCGATCGCGCCCTACCTGGAGGCGGTCAAGCCGGCGCTCGGCCCGGCGGCGCTGACCTTCGCCGCCCTGTTCGTCGTGGTCAGCCAGATCAAGATCAACACGACGAACGCCTATTCCGGATCGCTGTCGTTCGCCAACTTCTTTTCCCGGGTTCTGCACCGTCACCCGGGCCGGGTCTGGTACGTACTGGTGAACTGCGGGATCGCGCTCGCCTTGATGGAATTCGGCGCGTTCGCCTTCCTGAACAAGATCCTCGGCTTCTACTCCAACGTGGCAATCGCCTGGATAGGCGCGGTCTGCGCGGATCTCGTCATCGTGAAACCGCTCGGCCTCTCACCGAGGTACATCGAATTCAAACGGGCTTATCTGCCGAAGATCAACCCGGTCGGATTCGGTTCGATGATCGTCGCGTCCACCATTTCGATCGCCGCCTATTTCGGCGCTTTCGGACAATTCCTGTCCGCATTCAGCCCGTTGCTCGCGTTGGTCGTCGCGATGGTGCTCGTCCCGGCCATCGCCATCGCCACGAAGGGCAGGACCTATCTGGCCCGTCCTAATTCTGTCATTCGACAGAAATTAACGCCGGAGGAACTCCGCGCGACACATATCTGCTCGGTGTGCCAGGACGAGTTCGAACTGCCCGACATCGCCGACTGCGCGAAGCAGTCCGGAGCCATCTGCTCGCTGTGCTGCACGCTCGACGCGACCTGCCACGACATGTGCCGGACAGCGGGACCGGTGGACCTGCCGATGCCCACGATGCCGGCGGCCCGTCCGTGAGACGCGGTGAAGGCCGCCGCCGGAATCCGGCGGCGGCCTTCACCTCTGGCGAGGTCGCGTTGTCAGTTCGTGACAGTGAACTCCGCGCGAACAATCCAGCCCCAGCAGTCGTAGGACGCCGTGTACCGGCCCGGCACCGTCCCCACGGGACCGTCGCCGCGCAACGCGACACCGATCCCGCCGGTGCCGCCGTCTCCCACTACGCGCAAGGGAATCGGCGCCGCGAGACCGTCCGCGACGAGGGTCGTCGCGAGCTCCCCGGCACCCGACGGGCGCAGGCAGTAGATATCCGCGGTCACCGTCCCACCTGCGACGACGCTGCCCGGACTGATGACGAGACTGGACGGTCTCGTCGCGTTCGCCGGTCCCGCTCCGACCATCGTGGACACCAGCGCCGCACCCGCGACGCACAACGCGGCCGAACGAATTTTCATCTTCCACTCCCTCCAGATCGGCCGGCTGGGATTCACCGGCCACCTGGTGTACGCGCGCCGCCGTACCCCGGGTTGCCCACCGGTCCAGACCTCGCCCCTTGGGGCGGAACGGGCCGGATTTAGCAGAATGTGACAGCAAATCGAGCAAAGAGCCGATGATCACACTAGGTAGACCTTGCGCCGCTCGATAGGATCGCCGCCGAGGGCAACGGGGTGATCACCTCTATCCAGAGTGTTTAGAGGTTCAGGGTGGGACGGCCGGGTGTGCGGCCGCTCCATCCGCTTATTGCCGGCCGTACTTCCGCCAGGGAGTTCGACGCCGGTCGATCACTCCTGCGCTCGAGCCACCGGAACTTTCCAGGCCCGTGTTACTCCCCTTCCCCAGGAGTGCGTTGTGATTTCCCGTTCCCGCCGTCTCATGACGGCGTTGCTGTGCGCCATTTCGTTGGCCGGTGTGACAGCCCTTTCGGCTTGTTCGGACACCAGCACAGCCGCTTCCGGCACCAAGGTCACCATCGGTTACAGCGCTTGGCCGGGCTGGTTCCCGTGGGCGGTGGCCCAGGAAAAAGGCCTTTTCGAGAAGAACGGCGTGAACGTCGACCTGAAGTGGTTCGACAGTTACACCGAAAGCATCAACGCACTTTCCTCCGGCGCGATCGACGCCAACAGCCAGACCCTCAACGACACCCTCGCCTCGGTCAGCGGTGGCGCGAAGCTGTCCGTCGTCCTGGTCAACGACAACTCCACGGGCAACGACAAGATCATCGCCCGTGAGGGGATCACCGGTGTCGCCGACCTCAAGGGCAAGAAGGTCGCCGTCGAGCAGGGCACCGTCGACCACTACCTCCTGCTGCTCGCCCTGCAGGAGGCGAAGCTGACCGAGAAGGACGTCGAGCTGGTCCCGCTGCTGACCGACGCCGCCGCGGCCGCCTTCGTCGGCGGGCAGGTCGACGCCGTCGCCGCGTTCGCCCCATTCACTTCGAAGGCGCTCGAGCGCCCCGGCAGCCGCGCGATCGCGACGTCCGCCGAGTTCCCCGGTGCCATCCCGGACCACCTCGTCGTTTCCGAGAAGATGTCGAAGGAGCGCAAGAAGGAGGTCCAGGCGCTGGTGACCACCTGGTTCCAGACGATCGACTGGATCAAGCAGAACAAGGACGAAGCCGTCCAGATCATGGCGAAGCGCGGCGCCGTGACGACCGACGAGTACAAGACCTACGACGCCGGCACCACGATCTTCACCAAACAGCAGAACCTCGACGCGTTCACCCCGGGCGTCACCCCCGCGCATCTGAACTTCCAGGCGGGCAAGATCGCCGACTTCATGGTCTCCACAGGGCTGGCCCCGGCCCGGCCCAACATCGACGGGCTGTTCGACGACCAGTACGTCAAGTCGGTGCCGTGAGCACCACGGGCTCGGCGCGTTCGTCCGTTCAGCGGACGGAGACCGCCGAAGAGGCCGAAGCGCGTCACCTCGACGACGAGCAGCGGCTCGCCGAAGCGCAGGAGGACCGTCGGCGAGGCGGCGCGCGGCCGGACTGGTCGCCGCTGCCCCGCCGGGCAGGCCTCAAACCGAACGCCTCCCCGCTGTTCTCCCTCAGGACGCCGATTTCCGCGCGGTGGCGGTGGACGCTGGCGGTCCTGTCGTTCGCGATCCCGCTGCTGATCTGGGTGACGCTGAACGCGCTGCAGGTCGTCAAGCCCCTGTTCCTGCCGACACCGGTCGCGGTGTTCGACGCGCTGGTGAAGATGATCGAGTCGGGCGAACTGTTCAGCGACCTCTGGGCGACCACCCAGCGGGTGCTGCTCGGCTTCGGGCTCGCGGTGCTCGTCTCGGTGCCGCTCGGCATCGTGATGGGGACCTTCAACGCCGGGCTGGCGCTGTTCGAGCCGGTCATCGCGATGCTGCGCTACCTGCCGGCGAGCGCGTTCATCCCGCTGTTGATGATCTGGCTCGGTCTCGGTGAGCCGTCGAAGGTCGCCGTCCTGTTCCTCGGCACGGTCTTCTTCAACACGCTGATGACGGCCGACGCGGTCCGCGGAGTGCCGCGTTCGCTGATCGACGTGTCCTACACGCTCGGGGCGCGGCGCGGTGAGGTGCTGCGCAAGGTGATCGTCCCGCACGCGCTGCCCGGCATGATCGACGCGACCCGCGTCAACGCCGCGGCCGCGTGGAACTTCGTGGTGGTCGCCGAGCTGATCAACGCCACCGCCGGGCTTGGCCTGCGGATCATGCGGGCGCAGCGGTTCACCCAGACCGACCGGATCTTCGCGCTGCTGATCGTGATCGGCCTGCTCGGCCTGATCATCGACGTCGCGCTCCGGCAACTGCGGACGCGGGTCGGGAAGTGGGCGGCGTGACACTGGAACTCAAGGGCATCGCCAAGGACTACACCGCCGGAGGCAAGACCACCCGGGCACTCGACGGGATCGACCTCGACATCGCGCGCGGCGACTTCGTCTGCGTCGTCGGCGCGAGCGGGTCCGGCAAGTCGACCCTGCTCTCGCTGATCGCCGGGCTGACCGAACCGTCCGAGGGGCTGATCACCCTCGACGGCGACGCGGTGACCGGGCCGGGCCCGGATCGCGGACTGGTCTTCCAGCACGGGGCGCTGTATCCGTGGCGCTCGGTGGAGAGCAATGTCGCGTTCGGACTCGAACTGCTGAGCCTCGACAAGGCCGAACGCGCTCGCCGGGTGGACTGGTATCTCGAGGAGACGGGGCTCGCAGGGCTGCGGAAATCGTTGCCCAAGCAGCTTTCCGGCGGGCAGAAGCAGCGGGTCGCGATCGCGCGGGCGCTGGCGTGCGAGCCAGCGGTGCTGCTGCTCGACGAACCTTTCGGCGCGCTCGACGTCCAGACCAAAGAGGACATGCAGGTCCTGATCCGCCGGATCTGGACCGACACCCAGACGACGGTGCTGATGGTGACCCACGACGTCGAAGAGGCCGTGTTCCTCGGGCGGCGGGTCGTGGTGCTGGCGTCGGATCCGGGCAGGGTCGCCGCCGATATCGTGGTCGATCTACCCGGTGAGCGCGACCTCTCGGTCAAACGCGCGCCGGAGTTCCTCGCGCTGCGCGCGTCCATCGAAGACCTCGTCCGGGAGCAGCACCGCGGACATCTCGGGCGGAGTTGAGGAGAAAGGTGACCATGAGGCACGGGAAAACGCGGCCGGAGCGTAAGTCGCGCTCCGGGTTTCTCGGCAGACTCGGCATCCGGGGCAAGCTCAACCTGCTCCTGATGTTGCCGCTGACCGCGGTGGTCCTGGTGTCGGTGCCTTACGTCGCCGGGGAAATCGACGACGCGCGGTCCGCCCGCACCACGGCCGACGTGGCGGCGCAGGCTCGCGCGCTGGGCGCGCTGGCGTGGGAACTGCAGCGGGAACGGTTGCTGACGGCGCACTACATCGCGTCGACGTCGGCGGGCAGTTCGGCGATGGTGCGGCAGCAGGGTGTCGTCGCCGACACGGTGAACCAGGTCCGGGCACAGCTGAGTTCCGACGCGCCGGAAGAGCTCGCCGCCGCGCTGGTCCGGATCGGTTCGCTGGACGAGATCCGCGCGAACGCGCTCCGGCGCGGCGCCTCACTGGACAGCGTGGCGCGGACGTACCACGCGGTGATCGACGCGGTCATCAACGCGCTTCGCCTGGTGCCGCAGCAGACCAGTGACGCGGAGGGCACCCGTCAGCTGACGGCGCTCGACGCGCTGCTGCGCGCGAACGAGGAGTACTCGTTGCGCGGTATGGCGTTGATCATCGTCCTGGTCACTCCCGAATCCGGGGAGCCGGTGCTGGACGACGCGAAACAGCAGGCGTCGCTGTTCCTCGAACGATTCGTGCAGCAGGCCGACGTCACGCAGTCCACCGAGGTCGTCTCGGTCGACCAGGGCGAGACGGGCCGCCGGGTCGACGCGCTGGAAGCCAAGATCCCGCAGGCCAGGACGCCGCAGGCGGTGCAGGCGATACTGCCGGACATCCTCGGTGCCGTCGAAGCCCAGTCGAACCAGCGACGGCTCGTCCAGGACGAGGTCACCGCCGGTATCGCCGACGCCGCGACCGCGCGAGCCGACGCCGCGCAGAACCTGGCGTGGACGATCGGTATCGGCGCCGGTGTGCTGTTCCTGCTGGTCGGTGGTCTCGCGATCGCGGTCAGCCGGTCGATCGCGGATCCGCTGCGGAAGCTGACCACGGCGGCGACGTCGGTCGCCGACCTCGCGAGTACCGAACTGGTCCGCGTCTCCGACACCGAACAGGCCGAAGAACTCGCGCCCCGGCTCGCCACCATCGACGTCTCCTCCCAGGACGAACTCGGGAAGCTAGCCGAGGCGTTCAACCGGGTCCAGGCGACCGCGGCCGAACTGGTGGAACGGCAGGCCGTCACGCGGCGCAACGTCGGTCTCATGTTCGCGAACGTCGCGAAGCGGACGCAGAACCTGGTCGGCAGGCAGCTGGCGCTGGTCGACGAACTGGAGCGCAACGAACAGGACGTCGCCCTGCTGGCGAGCCTCTACCGGCTCGACCACCTCTCCACCCGCCTGCGCCGCAACGCGGACAACCTCCTCGTCGTTTCGGGAAACCGGGACGAAGCAAGGATCTCCGGTCCGATCGAGCTGTCGACGGCGCTGCGTTCGGCGCTCGCGGAGATCGAGGACTACCAGCGGGTCCGGCTCGGCTCGATGGGCGACGTCCTGCTGTCGTCGCCGTTCGGTTCGGACCTGGTGCTGATCTTCGCCGAACTGCTGGAGAACGCGACGTCGTTCTCCCCGCCGGAGTCCTTTGTGGACGTCGGCACGAAGGTGCTGCCCGACGGCTCCTGCCTGATCGTGATCGTGGACCAGGGCATCGGCATGACCGAAGAACGGCTCGCCGAGGAGAACCGGCGGCTGGTCGAACGCGAGCGGCTCGAACTGGCGCCGACCAGTGTGCTCGGCCTGTTCGTGGTCGGCCGCCTCGCGCGGCGGCACGGGCTCAAGGTCGAGCTGACCGAGACCGAGGCGGGCGGGGGCATCACGGCGCGGATCACCGTCCCGCCGAATCTGCTGACCTACCGCGCACCGGTGCAGAAGAGCGTTCCGCCGCCCGCTTGGCCGACGGCGGAACCGGTCGACGAGCCCGCCCAGCCCCAAGCGCGGGAGAAATCGTCCGCCCGGGAGCTGCCGACGCTGGCGATCGCCGGGATGATCCCGCGCGACGGCCAGCGCCCCAAGGACTTCCGGTGGTTCCGTAAGACCGACGGGGAGATCGCGGAGCCGATGCCGGAACCCACGCCGATTCCAGCCCCGGCCCCGGCCCCGGTGTACCAGGCGCCCGCGCCGACGCTGACCGCCGCCGATTCCGGGGAGACCCGCGGCGGACTGCGGCGGCGGGTCAAGGGCGCGCAGCTTCCCGGTGCCCCCGAAGCACCGTCGCGGCAGAAGTCCAGGCATGATCCGGAGGCGGCCAAAGCGGCCTTCGACGGCTTCGAAGCAGGGCTCGCGAAGGCCACTGGGACTTCTTCGAACACTGGGACTCCAACTAACACCGTGCCGCCCCAGGCTTCGCCGCCACCGGTGAGTCCACCGGCGGGCAACCCGATGCCGATGCCGACCCCGACACCGGTGCCCGCCGCTTCGCGCGGCGGTCTCACCCGGCGGGTCCCCGGTGCCCAGCTGGCACCGGGCCTGGCGAAGGGACCGGCCGCGCGCCACCAGACCGCGCGGGCGGCACTGAACACCACCAAGCCCAAGGGCATGCGTGACCCCGAGGCCGAGCGTGCCGCGTTCGACGCCTTCAGTGACGGGTTGGAGAAAGCCGTCAACCCGGCGATGGAACAGAGAGAGAAGAGCAAGAAATGACGACCGGAGTCAGCGTCGAAGCCCGGAACTTCAACTGGTTGGTGACGCGCTTCGCGCAGAACACGGCGAGCGCGATGGGCGCGATCGCCGTCTCGGCCGACGGCCTGCTGATCGCGATGTCGTCCGAGCTGGAGCGCGCCAACGCCGACCGGCTGGCCGCGATCTGCTCGGCGATGCTCGGCCTGGCGCACGGTGTCTCCGAGAGCCACCCGCTCGGTTCACCCGACAAGATCATCATCGAGCTGGAACAGGGTTACCTGCTGGTCTGCACGATCAGCATCGGCTGCTCGCTCGGCGTGCTCGCCACGAAGCAGGCCAGCCTCGGCACGATCGCCTACGAGATGGCGATGTTCGCCAACCGCGCCACCGAGGTGCTCACCCCCGCGCTGATCGAGGAACTCAAGAAGAGCGTCGGCAGCTGAAAGGACGAGGGGACAAGGGAATGAGCGACGATCAGGTACCTCGCCCCCGGGGTGGCGAGCAGGACATTTCGCTGCTGCGCCCGTATCTGCTCACCGCCGGCCGCGCACAGCCGGTGGACGGCACGCTCGAAATCGAGGCTCAGGTGCTCACGAGCAGACTCGGGGCGGCTTCGCAGTCGAGGCTGACCTTCGAACGACGGGAGATCGTTTCCCTTTGCCGGGAAACGAAATCCGTCGCCGAAGTGGCGGCGATGCTCGGCCTGCACATCGGCGTGGCCAGGGTGCTCGTGGCGGACCTCGCCGCACTCGGCTACGTCGTACTCCGACGGCCGACCGGAACCCTCACCCAGGACCTCGGCATGATCGAAAGGGTCATTCGTGGACTCGAAGCAATTCGCTGAACCGGCGTCGGCCAAGCCGCCGACACCGGTCAAGATCGTCATCGCCGGCGGGTTCGGGGTCGGCAAGACGACCACCGTCGGGGCGATCTCGGAGATCAAACCGCTGACCACCGAGGCGGCGATGACCTCGACCGGGGCGGCCGTCGACGACGCGGGCGGAGACGTGCCGTCGAAGACCACCACGACCGTGGCGCTGGACTTCGGCTGCATCACCATCGACGAAGAGGTGAAGCTGTACCTCTTCGGCACCCCGGGCCAGGACCGGTTCGGGTTCATGTGGCACGACCTCGTGCTGGGCGCGCTGGGCGCGCTGGTCATCGTCGACACCCGGCGGCTCGACGACTGCTATCCGGCCGTCGACTACTTCGAGAAGGCCGGATTGCCGTTCGTCGTCGGGGTGAACGTGTTCGACGGTTCCCTCAAGCACGACCTCGAGGATGTGCGGTGGGCGCTCGCGGTGAGCGACGACGTCCCGTTGATCACCTTCGACGCGCGGCAGCGGCTTTCGGTCCGTGACGCGCTGCTGGCCGTCCTGCACAACACCTTCCGCCGGGCCTCCGCCGCCTCCTGACGAGGGACAAGGCAAATATGGCTCAGCTGCCGTGAAGGGACCCTTACCTACCCTCACGGTAGTGAAGGAGGCCTTCACTACCTGGCGACAGGCATGCACGGTCCTGAAGGGGGTCGTGAGTGGCAACGAGGGCTCAATTGAGGGGTAAGGCAACCTGGCGTAATCGGCTCGCTGCCTGATGGCAGGCGAGGAGCTCCCGGCTGAGGCGGGGCACGTCGCGCGACTGTCCACAAGGGACATCTTTCGGAGATTCGGTGTCCGGTTGATGGCGCTATGTGCGGTTCCGCGTGGGGGTCGTGAGTGGCGAATAGGGTTAGAACCCTCATTGCCACTCACGACCCCCCGCGCAGAACCGCGCAAGTCGCGCAAGTCGGACAAATTTCTTCCGAAAGCGTCCTTTGTGGACACTGGGGGGCGCGGCCCGGCTTCCGTCAGTCAGCCCGGTCCTGCGCCGGGGCACGCCATGCCCCTCGATAAAACCCTCATTGCCACTCACGACCCCCCGCGCAGAACCGCGCCTCAGCGGGGAGCTCCTCGCCTGACGCCAGGCTTCACGACTTTCGGGGTAGGTAAGGGAATCTTCACGGCAGCCAGCCGGCCACTCCACCTTTGCCTTACCCCTGCCACTCAAGACCACCAGAGGACGAAACGCGGGCGCCTCAGGCCGGCCGGGTGATGGCGGCGAGCATCAGGGCCCGGAGTTCGGCTGCGACGTCGGCGACGGGTAACGGCGGCGTGTGCGCCTGCCACTCGCGCAGCAGCCCGGTCGCCGCGCCCACGAGCGCGACGGCCGTCAGATGGTAGTCGCGGTCCGGCGCGACGCCGTGCAGGGCGGCGTGCCGGGCTTCGGCTTCGATGAACGCGGCCCACCGGTCGACCCATTCCTGGTGCTGCGCCTCCAAAGCGGCGCTGACCCCGACCGCCTCGACGTAGTTCAGCCGCGGCATGCGCGGATCCGAGGTCACCGTGCTGACGAAGACGTCGAGCAGGGTCCCGATCCGGGTGACCGCGTCGGCGTTCTCCAGCCGGTCCAGGACGCCGGTGACGTGCTCCAGCGCGAGGGCGTTGATCCGCTCGTGCAGGGTCAGCAGCACCTGCTCCTTGCTCTCGAACTCCTCGTAGAAGTTCCGCGTCGAGACGCCGGCTCGCGTGCACAACTCGGTGATCTTCGCCTGCTGGTAGCCCGTCGAGGTGAACAGGTCCAGGGCCGCGGAAAGCAGGCGTTCACGCCGTTCGGCGCGCCGCTGCTCGGGTGCGACCCCGCCGTACGTGCGGGCCACTCGACCTCCCCCGATTCGGTAATAGGGATTGCCAGATGCTACCAACACCGCCTACATTGCGAAAATCTTAATTACCAAACTGGAGGCAACGGTGCTTCGGACAGTTCTGGTCGCAGCTCTCACCGCCGCCCTGATCGGCGCCCCGGCCGCGCAAGCCGCGCCGAGCGCGCCGGGGGATCTGGTCGAATACAAGCCGGTCATCGCCACCGCCCCGGCGAAGGCCTGGAAACTCCTCTACCGCTCCACCTCGGCGACAGGGCAGCCGAACACGGTGTCGGGCATCCTGCTCGTCCCCCACACCCCCTGGACGAACGGGCCGCGCCCGCTGGTCACCTACGCCGTCGGCACCCACGGTCTCGGCGACCGCTGCGCGCCGTCGACCCGGCTGACGAACGGGTCCGAGAACGAAGTCCTCCTGATGAGCCAAGCACTTTCGCGTGGCTGGGCGGTCGTCGTGACCGACTACGAAGGCCTCGGCACCCCGGGCACGCACACCTACGCCGTCGGCCAGTCCGAAGGCCGGGCCGTCCTCGACGCGGCCCGCGCCGCCGCGAGGGTGCCCGACGCCGGCCTGTCCAAGACCGGCCCGGTCGGCGTTTTCGGTTACTCACAAGGCGGTCAGGCCGCGGCGTTCGCGGGCGAACTGCAGCCGTCCTACGCTCCCGACGTCAACCTCGTCGGCGTCGCGGAAGGCGGGGTCCCGGCGGATCTGAACGCGGTCCTGAAGTTCAACGACGGCGGTCCGGCGTTCGGTCTGGTGCTCGGTGCCGCTGTCGGCTACTCGACGGCGTACCCGGAACTGCCGTTCAACGACGTGCTCAACGCGAAGGGCGAGCAGGCCGTCGCGAAGGTCAAGGAAGCGTGCACCGTCGAACTCGGCGCGGCGGCGCCTTTCGCTCGGCTCAACGACTTCACGACCGTGCCGAATGTTTCATCCGACCCGCGCTGGCAGGCCCGGCTCGGCGAGAATCTGGCGGGCAAGACCAAGCCCGGCGCGCCGGTCTACCTGTACCACGCGTCACTGGACGAACTGATCCCGCTGTCGGTCGGCAAGGGGCTGCGTGACCGCTACCGCGCACTCGGCGCCGACGTCACCTGGCAGGAATTCCCACTGCTGGAACACATCGGCGGCGTCTCCACCGGCGGCCCGGTCGCGATGGCCTGGCTGGGCACGAAGTTCTGACGGGGAGTCGGTCCGTGAAGGCCTCCTTCCCTACCTTCAGGGTAGGGAAGGAGGCCTTCACGGATTTTCGAGCGGCTTGAGCGCGGTGACGGCGTCCGGGGCCAGTGACGTCGTGAGGGTGCCACCGCCGGCGAGCGGGGTGCGGGACCACCAGTCACCGGAAGCCGCGGGCAGTTCCGGCCCACCGACGACCAGATCGGTCGCCAGCACCCTCCGCCCGGCCAGATGCGCGAGGCTGGAGTCCAAAGTGGAGTCACCGATCTCCAGCGTCTGCCGCAGCACCGGGACCTCGCCTCGCGTCACGTGTTGCGTGGTCACCAGCGAACCCGGCCGCTCCCCCGCCCTGCCGAGGACGAGCACCTCCCGCGTGTGCAGCTGAGCACCGGCGGCCAAGGACGCCGTGAGCACCGCGGAATGCCGGGCCCTGGCGGTGACGACGGTCGGCTCCGGCAGGTACTCCAGCGAACCGCCTTCGTCCACCTCGACGTCCACAAGGGACGAACTCCCCTCGCCGTGCAGGCCGGGGAGCGCGATCGTCGCGGCCACCCCGGAGATCCGCAGCGAGGCACCCGGCCCGACCCGGACGGTCAGCTTCAGTTCGTCGCCACCCAAGGGTGACGTCGCCGAGTTGACCAGATGCACGATCGCCGTCGCGCCGGTGCCCCGTTTGGGAAGGAGCGTGAGCGGCGCCATCGAACGCAGCTCACGCAGGACGGTCCGGCCACCCTCACAGCGGGCGACCAGCCGTGCGTGCGCCTTCACCCCGCGCGGACCGGGAGCAGCGAACGGACCCAGGCGGCGACGTCGGGCGCGTTCGGGGTGTCCACAAGGGACTGGGTGATCACCGGCAGCTCACCGCGCATCCGGTGCGCGTCCGAGGTCATCACGTCCATGTCCGCGCCGACCAGATGCGCGATGTCGATCTTGTTGATGACGAGCAGATCCGCCGTGGTGACCCCCGGCCCGCCCTTGCGCGGCACCTTGTCACCACCCGCGACATCGACCACGAAGACCTGGCTGTCGGCGAGCCCGCGACTGAACACCGCCGTCAGGTTGTCGCCGCCGCTCTCGATGATCACCAGGTCCAGCCCGGGGAACCGCTCCTCCAGCCGCTCGACGGCGTCGAGGTTCGCGGTGATGTCGTCGCGGATCGCGGTATGCGGGCACGCGCCGGTCTGCACGGCTTCGATCCGCTCCGGATCGAGCACGCCCGCCTTGCGCAGGAAGTCCGCGTCCTCGGTGGTGTAGATGTCGTTGGTGACGACGGCGAGGTTCACCTCGTCGCCGAGCGCCCGGCACAGCGCCGCGGTGAGCGCGGTCTTCCCGCTGCCCACCGGCCCGCCGATGCCGATCCGGTACGCGCGGCCCGCGGTCGGCGCCTGCTCGTAGTGATCGGGTTCCGCGGCCGTGGGGTCGAAGTTGACCGGGTGGACGTGACCGTGTCCGTGGCCATGCTCAGCTGGCAAAGAGACGCACCTCTTCCTTGTGATGCCGGGCGTGTGCCTCGGCGAACAGATCGAGCGCCGGGGACCCGGGCGCCGGGAGATCGGCCGGATCGCTCCCCGCGACCTCGGCGGCACGCAGGGAAACTTCCCGGACTTCGGCGGAAAGCCTCGCCACGACGGCGTTGACGGCGAAGGGATCGAGGCCCAGCAGCCGGACGGCCGCGCTCGCCGGTCCGCTGATCGCGAGATAGGCCACCGCCATCGCCGCGTCGAACGGAACCCCGACCAGCGCACCGACGATCACCGGATGATGCGGCCGCGGAGTCTCCTTCAGCAGCTGAGCAAGTACCGGCGACGGCCATGCCGCTTTACCCGCCCGCGCCGTCCCCCGCCCTTGCGCACGGGACGCCTCCCGCTGCGCGAGTGACGGGGTCCGGGCGTCGAGTTCGAGATCGAGCCGCCGCCAATGTCCACTCTGGACATTCCGCGCGGCCGCGTGCGCCGAAGCCGCGGCGAACACCGCCGCCAGCGAACCCGCCGTCCGCAACCGGCCGGAGAGGAATCCGGGCAGGTCGCGTTCGTGCGTGATCAGCTTCCGGGCGACGGCTTCTTCGAGGCCGCCGGAATGGACGTGGCCGCCCCCGGGAAACCGGGAGTCGGCGAGAACGATCGCGGAGAGGTCCATCAGAACAAGAAGTACCTTTGCGCCATCGGCAGTTCCGTCACCGGCTGCGGTTCGATCAGCTCGCCGTCGACGTGCACGGCGAAGCTGTCCGGCTCCACCCTGATGTCCGGCGTCGCGTCGTTGAGTACCATGTCGGCCTTGCCGCGGGAGCGGGTGTTCGAGATCGGGACCAGCTTCCGCGTGATGCCGAACCGCTCGGCGACCCCGCTTTCCAGAGCTTCCGGAGCCACGAAATGGAAACTGCTCGCGGCGGCGACCGAAGGCGCCGCGCCGAACATCGGCCGCGCGAGCACCGGCTGCGGTGTCGGAATGGACGCGTTCGCGTCGCCCATCGCCGCCCACGCCGGGAAACCGCCCTTGAGCACGACATGCGGCCGGACCCCGAAGAATTTCGGTTCCCACAGCACGAGATCGGCGAGTTTCCCGATCTCCACCGAGCCGATCTCCTGATCCATCCCGTGCGCGATCGCGGGGTTGATCGTGTATTTGGCGACATAGCGACGAGCGCGCAGGTTGTCGGCCGCGCCGTCACCGGGCAGCGCTCCACGACGTCGCTTCATCACGTGCGCGGTCTGCCAGGTCCGGATGATCACCTCGCCGATCCGGCCCATCGCCTGCGAATCCGAACTCATCATGGAGATCGCGCCCATGTCGTGCAGGACGTCCTCGGCCGCGATGGTCGTCGGCCGGATGCGGCTTTCGGCGAACGCCAGATCCTCGGGCACCGACGGGTTCAGGTGGTGGCAGACCACGAGCATGTCGAGGTGCTCGTCGAGGGTGTTCGCGGTGTGCGGACGCGTCGGGTTCGTCGACGACGGCAGGATGTTCGCCAGCCCGGCCACCTGGATGATGTCCGGCGCGTGCCCGCCGCCCGCGCCCTCGGTGTGGTACGCGTTGATCGACCGGCCACGAATGGCGTCCACAGTGGACTCCAGGAAGCCCGCCTCGTTCAGCGTGTCGGTGTGGATCGCCACCTGGACGCCGGATTCGTCGGCGACGGTGAGGCAGGCGTCGATCGCGGCCGGGGTGGTTCCCCAGTCCTCGTGCAGTTTGAACCCGCCCGCGCCCGCCGCGAGTTGTTCGCGCAGTGCGTCGTGGCGGACGGTGTTCCCCTTGCCCAGCAACAGGACGTTGACCGGCTGGCCGTCCATCGCCTGCAGCATCCGGCCGAGGTTCCACGCTCCGGGCGTGACGGTGGTGGCCTTGCTGCCCTCGACCGGGCCGGTCCCGCCGCCGACGAGCGTGGTCAGCCCGGACGCGAGCGCGGTGTCGGTCAGCTGCGGACAGATGAAGTGGACGTGGCAGTCGATCCCGCCCGCGGTGAGGATCTTCCCGTTGCCTGCCAGTACCTCCGTCGACGGGCCGATGACCAGCGCCGGGTCGACGCCGTCCATCGTGTCCGGGTTGCCCGCCTTCCCGATCCCGACGATCCGGCCGTCGCGGACCCCGACGTCGGCCTTCACGATGCCCCAGTGATCGAGGATCACCGCGCCGGTGATGATCAGGTCCGGCGCGCCTTCGGCCCGGGTCGCCATGCCCTGGCCCATCGATTCGCGGATGACCTTGCCACCGCCGAACAGCACCTCGTCGCCGCTGCCGGACGGCCCCATGCTGCGATCTTCGGTGACCTCGATGAGCAGATCGGTGTCCGCCAGGCGGATCCTGTCGCCGGTCGTGGGGCCGAAGAGCTCGGCATAGCGCTCACGGTCGATCGACGGCATCAGGACTCCTTGCGCAATCCGGGCACCACGCGGTTCCCGGCCAGCGGGACGAGGTCGACTTCGCGTTCGACGCCCGGTTCGAACCGCACGGACGTCCCCGCCGGGACGTCGAGACGATGCCCGCGCGCGGCTTCACGGTCGAATTCGAGGCCCGGGTTGACCGCCGCGAAATGGTAGTGCGAGCCGACCTGCACGGGCCGGTCGCCGAGGTTCCGCACGAGCAGCCGGACCCGCGGCCTGCCGGGATTCAGTTCGACCGGTCCGGCACCGGTGATGATCTCTCCTGGACGCACCCGTCCCCCTTCTAGACGATCGGGTCGTGCACGGTGACGAGCTTCGTGCCGTCCGGGAAGGTGGCTTCGACCTGGACCGAATCGACCATTTCCGGCACGCCGCCGAGTACCTGGGCCCGGCTGAGCACGGATCGCCCGCTGGCGACGAGTTCGCTGACCGTCCGGCCGTCGCGGGCGCCTTCGAGAACGTGGTCGGTGATCAAGGCCACCGCCTCGGGGTAGTTCAGGAGGACCCCGCGCTCCAGGCGTTTGCGAGCTACGTCCGCCGCGACGTGGATGAGCAGTTTGTCCCGCTCCTGGGGGCTCAAGTGCATGACAAAGGTCTATCACCGGAAACCGGGCGGCGCCGGTTCTCGAAACACAGGATTTACCTGCGCGCCGGTACACGGAAAGTGAACGAAGCCGTAACTCTTCGCGTACGAAGGCGGTTTTCACTGAATCGTTCTCGTAATCGTGACCGAAACCACCACATCTTTCGATTGCCCCAGGCACCGACGTGGAGCAAGGTTTGTCCATCCGTGCGATGAGGCGCGCCTTCGCTGCGTGTATCCCGTCCACGCGTGAAACACAAAGCCGGGGAATGCGCATCGAAAGGTTTCACCACAGTGAGTACCTCCACGATCAGCACCAATCAGCCGTCCGACCAGGTCGACGACGGTTTCCGACCGGGTCTCGAAGGCGTGGTCGCCTTCCGGACCGAGATCGCCGAGCCCGACCGTGACGGTGGCGCGCTGCGCTATCGCGGTGTCGACATCGAGGACCTCGCCGGCAAGGTGACCTTCGGTGACGTCTGGGGCCTTCTCGTCGACGGTCAGTTCGGCCACGGGCTACCGCCCGCCGAGCCGTTCCCGCTGCCGGTGCACACCGGCGACGTCCGGGTCGACGTCCAGGCCGCGCTCGCCATGCTCGCCCCCATCTGGGGCTACCGGCCGCTGCTCGACATCAGCGACGAGGAGGCGCGCGACCAGCTGGCCCGCGCGTCCGTGATGGCGCTTTCCTACGTCGCCCAGTCCGCCCGCGGCATCGGGCAGCCCGCCGTCCCGCAGACCAGGGTCGACGAAGCGAAGTCGATCACCGAGCGGTTCATGGTCCGCTGGCGCGGCGAGCCCGACCCTGCCCACGTCAAGGCCATCGACGCCTACTGGGTCTCGGCCGCCGAGCACGGTCTCAACGCTTCGACCTTCACCGCCCGCGTCATCGCCTCGACCGGCGCCGACGTCGCCGCGGCGCTGTCCGGCGCGATCGGCGCCATGTCGGGCCCGCTGCACGGTGGCGCGCCGGCGCGGGTGCTGCCGATGATCGAAGAGGTCGAGAAGACCGGTGACGCGGTCGGCCTGGTCAAGGGCATCCTGGACCGCAAGGAACGCATGATGGGCTTCGGGCACCGCGTGTACCGCGCGGAGGACCCGCGGGCGCGCGTGCTGCGCCGCACCTGCCAGGAGCTCGGCGCGTCGCGCTACGAGGCGGCCGCGGAGCTGGAGCAGGTCGCGCTGAAGGAACTGCGCGAACGCCGCCCGGATCACCCGATCGAGACCAACGTCGAGTTCTGGGCGGCCGTCATCCTGGACTTCGCCCAGGTGCCGCCGCATATGATGCCCGCGATGTTCAGCTCGGCCCGCACCGCGGGCTGGGCCGCGCACATCCTGGAGCAGAAGAAGACCGGCCGCCTCGTGCGCCCCTCGGCCAAGTACGTCGGCCCGGAGCCGCGTCAGCCGGAAGAGGTCGAAGGCTGGGAACTGGTCACGAAGCACTCCTGAAGCGCGCTATGAAAGGTCCTTTCCTTGCAAATTTTGCAAGGAAAGGACCTTTCATAGCAGCTGCGGGACCGAGGAATCGTGCAGCGCGGTCGTCGCCAGCATCGCCGTGAGCTGATCGACCAGCCAGCCGTCGAGCACTTCCCGGGGCAAGGCACGTTCCTGCAGCCAGCTCAGCAGGGCGCCCTCGACCACGGCGGTCCAGCAGCGCAAAGTCAGCAGCAGCATAGGCGAGGGCTCCGACACTCCCAGCGCGTCGAGAATCAGCTCGACGGCACGGTTGCGGACCTCGTCGATCGCCGCGTCCGTCTCCGACGTCGCGATCACCGAACCACTTCGCAGCAGGGCGACGTAGCCGGCGCGGTAGTGATCGGCGACGTCGATCAGCCCGCGGACCGCGGCACGCAGCCGCGCCTCTGGCGGGCCCTCCTCCAGGCCGGCGAGGCCGTCGATGAGCCCTTCGGTGACCGTCTTCAGCGCCTCGACCTGCAGTTCCCGCAGGCTTGAAAAGTAACGGTAGAACAACGGCCGCGAGACCTCGGCGCGGGCGATGATGTCGTCGACGGTGACGAGTTCGGGCGCGCGCGAGCCGAACAGGTCCAGCGCGGCGCGGATCAGGTCCTCGCGGCGCGCCTGCGGCGACATCCGGCGAGGTCGTCTGGCCGAGGTCACGGGGTGACGTCCAGTTTCGCCGCGGCCCGCAGCAGTCCGGGGGTGAGCCGGGAGAGGACGAGCGCGGCCTTGGCCTCCGGGGTCGACGGCTGGATCGCCTTGTCCTTTTCGACCGCGCGCAGGATGTCGCGCGCGACCTTCTCCGGGCCGAACCCGCGTTTCGCGTACAGCTTGCTGCTCGACTTCTGGCGCCGCTTCTGTTCGATGTCGTCGACGCCGACGAACCGCGTGGTGTTGGTGATGTTGGTGTTCACGATGCCGGGGCAGATCGCGGTGACGCCGATGTTCTCGGCGGCGAGTTCCGCGCGCAGGCACACGCTCAGCGTCAGCACGGCGGATTTCGTGGTGGCGTAGGCGGAAAGGATCTTCGAGGGCAGGTACGCCGCGGCCGACGCGACATTGACGATCTGGCCGCCTTCGGCGCGATCCCGCATCTGCTCGGCGAAGACGCGGCAGCCGTGGATGACGCCCCAGAGGTTCACGTCGATGAGACGTTCCCAGTCCTTGACCGTCGTGTCGAGGAACGGGCCGGACAGGCCGATCCCCGCGTTGTTCACGACGATGTCCGGGACCCCGAACTCTTCTTTCACCCGCTGGGCGAACTTCTCGACCGCCTCCGCGTCGGAAGAGTCCACTGTGTACTCACCGACGGTGACACCCTTGTCCCGCAGAAGTTTCGCGGTGTCCGCGGCGGCCGAGCCATTGATGTCGGTGATGACCAGGTCGGCGCCCTTGTCCGCGAACGCGAGCGCCGTCGCGCGGCCGATCCCGCTGCCCGCGCCGGTGACCACGACAAGCTTGTGCGCGAACCCGGTCGAGCGGGCCCGCTTGAGCGCGCGACTCTCCTCACCGCCTTCGACATGGTCGATCAGCTCGCCCACCGCCGAAGCGATCACTTCCGGCTTCTCCCGGGGCACCCAATGTGTGCCGACGATCCGGCGGACCCGGAGGTCCGGGGCCCACCGCTCGACCTCGGTCTGCAGCGGCGTGGTGACGAATTTGTCGCCGGTGGGCGCGAGCACCTGGACCGGGATCTCGGCCTTACGCGGCTGCGGCCGCGAGAGCCTGGTGAACATGTTGGCGCGGTAGAGGTTGAGCCCGTACAAACCGTCCGAAGTGGACGGAGCGGCGGCCGCCGGATCCATCCGGCCGATCAGCGTGCCCATCACCCCGGTGCGCCACAGCAACTGCGGAATCAGGGGGATCTGGAAGCCGAGGATGTACGTGGAGTGCAGTCCCTGCGCCAGTGCGTTCTTGAGCCGCTTCGGGCTTGGACGCAGCTGCGCGCGGAACCACGCGCCCGCGTGGTCGAGGCTCGGCCCGGAGATCGAGGTGAACGACGCGAGCCGTCCGCGCAACCGATCGCCGGTGACGGCGTGCCAGGTCTGGATGGAGCCCCAGTCGTGTGCGAGCAGGTGGACCTTGCCCTCGGGCCGGACCTCGTCGATGACCGAGGCGAGGTCGCTGGACAGCTGGTCCAATTTGTAGGACGCGCGTCCCGAAGGCTTGTCCGACCGACCCGCGCCGCGGACGTCGTAGACGACGACCCGGTACCGGCGTTCGAGCAGGGCGGCGACGCCGTCCCACATGGAGCCGTTGTCCGGGTAACCGTGGACGAGCACCACCGTGGGCGCGTCGTCGACACCGGTCACTCGGACCGAGAGGCGGACACCGTCACTGGCCGTCACCCACGTATGAGACATAGTGTCATGTTAGACAACATGTCAATAAGGTCGTTTCTTCAGCGCCGCGCGACCCAGCGACCACACGGTGTCGATCACGAAGACGAAGGTCCAGATCCGGCCGAGGTTCAACAGCCAGTGACCACTCGAGTTCCAGTACCACTCGGCCGCGTGGGGTCCGCCGAACACCGCCTCGACGGGCCAGCTGTACCCGGCCGTCGCCAGTGCCGCCTGCGCGAGGACGTAGATCACCGCGTGCGCCGCCCAATTCCGGAGCGGGTTCGCGCGCTTGTTCGCATCGGCCTTCACCGATTCGGCCGCTTGCGAGCTCTCCCCGCCCATGCTGACGGCCGGTTTTTCCTTTTGTGACGGCGTTTTCGCTGGTTCCACGGGAAACTCCGCGACTCCGACCCGCCGGACCGCGCGACGGACCACCAGCGATCCGAAGAGCAAAAGCGCCGCCGCGCCGAAGCACGCGATGCGCCAACCGGCGTCCGAGCCGTAGAGCTGGCCCGCCAGGAACGTCCCGATCGTCGCTCCGAGTAGTGCCGCGCTCTCGTAGATCCCCATGGCGCGGCCGAGGCTCAGCCCGGCCGCCTCGGCGACGACCGCCTGCTCCACCGGGACGGCCGCCGCGAACGCCGCCGCGGACAGGATCCACATGACCGCGAGCACCCCCGCGTTCGGCGCGAAGGACAACCCGGCGGCGAAGACCGCGCTCGCCACCATCGCCAACGAGAGCACCCTGGTCCGGCCGACCTTGCGGACGAATCCGTGCAGATGGTCCGGCAGGAAGCTGTACACGATGAACCCCGGGATGAACACGGCCGTGATCTCGCCGAGCTGCAACCGGTGCCCACGTTGCAGGTGCATCAGGAGCAGCAGGGCGACCCCGGCCTCGGCCATCGCGGTCAACGCGACGAGTGCGAGCATCGGGCGCATGCGCCTGCCCAGTTCCAGAAACCGTGGCGCGCCTTCCTCTCGTACCGGCGCGGGCCTCGCGTTCAGCAGCACCACCGCCGCCACCACGCAGGCCGCCGCGCCGAGCCAGAAGACGCCGCGGTAGTCGATCCAGGCGATCGCGGTCAGTGCGACCACGAACGCGATCCACGTCCCGACGCCCTCGGCCGCGAAGAGCTTGCTGAACACGCCGTCGTCCCCGGCGAGCCCCTCCCCCACGCGGGCACGCAACGCGACCCAGAACAACGCGCCGCCCGCGCCGCCCAGAACCGCCGCGAGATAGGCGATACCGATACCCGGCGTCACGGCATAGACCACAAAGGACAGTCCATAGAGGACCGCACCGACCGCCGCGACCCGCCCGCGGTCGTACCGGTCCGCGAGCGAACCCGCGATCGGCCTGACCACGAACGACACCAGTGTCTCCAGCGCGGTGAGCGCGCCGACCTCGGCGGCCGACGCGCCGAGCTGGCTCCCTACCCACAACGGCAGGAGGAAATCGAGAACCTCCGCCGGCCCCTTGGTCAACGCGGCCGCGAGGTGGTTCTCTCCCGCGCGCCGCTTCCTTAACGCTTCATCCATCCCGACCCCCTGTTAGGGTACAAACGTATTCTAAAGACGCCAGCCGGGCAAGGAGCCGTGCGAAAGTAGGATGCGCCAGTGCCGAAGATCGTGGACCGAGCCGAGCGCCGCCGAGAGATCGCCGGCGCCCTCCTGCGCATCGTCGCGCGCGACGGCGTCGAGGCAGTCAGCGTTCGCTCGGTCGCGACGGAAGCCGGCGTCTCCGCGGGCGCGGTGCAGAAGTATTTCTCCACCAAGGAGGAACTGTTCCGCTTCGCCCTCGACCTGACAAGCGAGTTCCTGGAACAGCGCTGGAAGACCCTCGATCAGTCCGGCAATCTGCTGGACCTGTTGCTGCGCCTGCTGATCGAGGCGATGCCGCTCGACGAGCAGCGCCGGGCCGAGGTGATCGTGGTCAACGCCTTCACCGCCCGCGCCGCAGTCCTGCCGTCGTGGGCCGAATTCATCCGCACCGGCTACGACGAACTACAGGAGATCACGGCGCAGTACATCTCGGAGGCTCAGTCGGCCGGCGATGTCCGCGATGATCTCTCGGCGAGCGACCTGGCCGATGCCGTCCTCGCCCTGTCGGACGGCTTCGCGAACCGGATGCTCACCTCCGCCGATCCGGCCGCCCTGCTTCCGTCGCTGGAAACGTCCGTACGCACGCTTCTGACGCCCAGCCGTCCCCGCATTTATTGAGGGGTAAGGCGAAGCGTGATGTCCTGAAGGCCCTCAGGACAAGCCACTTTTGGCTTACCCCTCAATATGATCCCTATCCGTCACCGACCACTACGTCTCCTTTCCCCGCACATGTGCAGGAGCTCTCTGGCAAGATCGCGAGCCGCAAGCGGAAGCCCTTGGTCGGACGCTGCGGGTTGTCGACGACAACGGGCTTCCTCTGGCCGTGCTGATCGCTCCCGGCTCCCCGATGCCGCTGACTGGAGACAAGGCGGATGCGTCCCGCGTCATCCTCAAACCCAGAGACCAGCAGGGCACCGCAAACGGCTGCGGACTCACCGCCGACAATGCTTGCCGATCCAGAGAAGCCTGACCCGAAGCCCTTGGCCGGATGCGGGCCACCTCTGGCCATGCTGATCGCTCCCGGCTCCCCGATGCGCTGCCCGGAGACTGCGGCCCGCGCGATCCGACAACACCCGCGCGAGCGCCGCCTCAAAGCCGTCATCCTCGAACCCAGACACGACCGCGAGCTCACCGCCGACAACGCTTACCGATGCCGAGAAGCGACCGATCCGGGCAGCGGGCATGCCGAGGGGCCCGTCGCCGGTGTGGCTGGCGGGCTCCTCGGGTCGTGCGGGGGTTAGGCGGCGCGGTGGAGGGTGTTGCGCCGGGGTCTTCGTAGCGGGTCCAGATACTGGGGCGGTGTGAACTCCGGTAGCCCGTCGGGGGCCATGCGGACTTCCCAGTCGCCATGGTGGATCAGTCGGTGATGAAAACCGCACAGCAGGGTGAGATTCCGCAGGTCGGTGGGTCCGCCGTCGGCCCAGTGATCGATGTGGTGGGCGTGGCAGTGTTTCGGCTGCCGGTGACAGCCGGGGAACGCACAGCCCCGGTCTCGGATGTTGAGTGCCCGTCGTTGCCCGGGGGTGACGAACCGTCTCAGCCGCCCCATATCGAGGGGTTCCCCAGCGGCGCTGAGAACGACCGGCAGCATGAGGCAGTCGCAGGCGGCGAGTCGTGCTTCGCGGGCGGTCATCTCCCCGACGAAGTCCAGGCACGCCGTGCCGATCCCGGACTTCAGCTCTTCGAGCCCGATGGTGACGTGCACCAAGGTGCGGTAGCCAGAGGTACCGGGCTGGTCCGGGCAGGCGATCGCCAAATCCAGCACCTCGGCGAGGGCGTCACCCTGGCGCTCCGCCTTGGTGCGGGGATCCGTTTGGCCGAACTCATCGACCGGGCGTGGTTTGGCGTAGGCGTCGAGCACGGCCGCGGTCCGGGCACCGAGTTCGTCGTCGAGGAGGCCGGTCAGTTTCCAGAAGCCGTCCTTGCGGCGCTCCAGGCTGACTTCCCGCGACGGTTGGGCGGGTTCGGGGTCCTTGGGTTCCTTGCCGTCGGGGTCGAGCCAGCCCAGCAGGTTGGCTTCAGCCTTCGTCAGCTCTCGAGGTCCCGCCTCCCGGGCAAGATCAGCCAGGACTTTCTCCGCGTACTCCCGGTCCTCTGGGGCCGTATCCGCCGGGATCTTCTTCAAGATCTCCAGGATCTGATCGATCCGATGCTCCCCGATCACACCCTCCGCAGCCGCCGCCGCGGTCGCCGGAGCCAACGCCGGAATCTCCGTGCCATCAAGAGCGCGCGTCGGGTTCAACGCGATCGCGCGCCGCACGATCGCGCCCGCCTCACCCCGGGTCAGCCCCGCCACATCAGCAAGCCACGACGCCGTCGAACCATAGCCATACAAGTCTTTCGGGCCACGAGACTCGATCTCCGCCACAAACCGCCCCAGCGCGGCGGACGCAATCCGGATCACCTGCAGAGTCTGCTGCACGCCATGGGCAAGCTCCAGCCCGCCGGCACGCCACAACTCCTGCGGCAACTCAGGAAGAAAGGTCTCGGACACCCCTCAATAATACCAAACAATGCTCGAACAGGTGTTCGTAATTTTAAGCGACAATGAACCGGCCACATTGACCACTGAAGAGTGGTAGCACCAGGTCAGGCGGCCACGTTACGCGACACCGCATCGCTTTCTTATTGAGTGGCAAGTCAAATGCTGCGGCCTGGAAGAGCCGGTTGCGGCCCCGAACGGAGCTGGGCACAGGTGAGGTCTCCTTCGCTGACGGAATGGCTGCCGCGAAAAAGGCCGGAGCGGTTTCTAGACACGAACCGACGATGGCAACCACCCCGCCCCGTGCGTGACATGACACCGGTGTCCATCGAACGGTTGACAGCCGGGTTCAGTCCAGCGGACGTCCCGTGGGCAGGGTCCGCCGAAGCACGATCTACGTATGAAAACCGCAGTGAAGGTGCGCGGGTTGCGCAAGGAGTACCCGGGTCACCTGGCCGTCGAAGGCCTCGATCTCGACATCGAGCAGGGCGAGGTGTTCGCGCTGCTCGGCCCCAACGGAGCGGGCAAGACGACGACGGTGGAGATCCTCGAAGGACACCGTAAGCGGACCTCCGGCGAGGTCGACGTCCTCGGCGAGGACCCCGGCAAGGCGGGCCGGGCCTGGCGCGCGAAGCTGGGGATCGTGCTGCAGACGGCCAACGACGCCGCCGAGCTCACCGTCGCCGAGACCATCCGGCACTTCGCCCGCTACTACCCGAATCCCCGTGACGTCGACGAAGTGATCGAGAAGGTCGGGCTCGCCGAGAAGGCGGGCGCCCGCGTCAAAAACCTTTCCGGCGGACAGCGGCGCCGCGTGGACGTCGCGCTGGGGATCATCGGGCGGCCCGAGCTGGTGTTCCTCGACGAGCCGACGACCGGGTTCGATCCCGAGGCCCGGCGCCAGTTCTGGGGGCTGATCCAGAGCCTCGCCCACGAAGGCACCACGATCCTGCTCACCACCCATTATCTCGACGAGGCCGAGGCGCTCGCCGACCGCGTCGCGGTGATCGCGCGCGGCCGGATCGTCGCCGAGGGGACACCGCAGACGCTGGGCGGCCGCGCGACCGCGGAAGCCACCGTCCGCTGGGCCGACGAACACGGCAGCCACCAGGAGCGGACCCATTTCCCGGCCAAGCTCATCCGCGAACTGTCCGCCGACGGCCGCGAGCCGTCGGAGCTGACCGTCCACCGCCCCACCCTCGAAGAGACCTACCTCGACCTGATCGGAGAAGCCCGATGAGCACGCTGACCCTGCCGGGCACCTTCTCGCTCGGCCTCATCCGGGGCGCCGCCGAACTCAGGCAGTTCTTCCGCATCCGGGAACAAGTGATCTTCACCTTCGCCTTCCCGTCCTTGCTGATGATCCTGCTCGGCTCGATGCTCAACTCCTCGATGCCGGGCATGGCGATCACCACCGGTCAGGTGCTGGCCGCGGGCATGATCGGCTCCGGCATCGTCTCGACGTCGTTCACCAGCATCGGCATCGGGCTCGCGTCCGACCGCGAAGCCGGAGCGCTCAAACGGTTGCGCGGCACACCGATGCCCGCCGCGTCCTATTTCATCGGCAAGATCATCCTCGTCGGTGTTTCGAGTGTCGCGCAGGTCGTGCTGATGTCGATCGTCGGCAGCCTTCTGTTCGACCTGAGCCTGCCCACCGATCCGGCCAAGATCCTCACCGCGGTGTGGGTCTTCCTGCTCGGCATCACCAGCTGCACGCTCCTGGGCATCGCGCTCAGCTCGGTGACCAAGTCGGTCAGCGGCGCGGTCGCGGTGACCAACCTGATCTACATCGCGCTGCAGTTCATCTCCGGGGTGTTCGTCACGCCCATCACCAACCTGCCGAAGGTTATGGTCACCATCGCCTCCTTCTTCCCGGTGAAGTGGATCTGCCAGGGCTTCCGCTCGGTGTTCCTGCCGGCCGAGGCGGCGACACAGGAAATGGCGGGGACATGGGAACTTCCGATGGTGGCTCTGGTGCTGGGGGCGTGGTGCGTGGCGGGTCTGCTGCTGGCGAAACTGACGTTCCGCTGGTCGAACGAAGGCAAATGAACGCCTGGGAGCGGTTCTTCTGGCTCTGGGAGGTCCTCTTCGCGATCACCTTCGCCGCGACGATCGCCCTGGTGCTCTTCGAAGAGGGGACGGCCACCGCCAAGACGATCGCGGTGCTGTGCATCGCGGGCGTCGGCGTGGCCTACCTCGTCCGCGGGCGTCACCTCATCAAGGGCCCGGACTACGAGTACACGCCCTGGTTGTTCGTCGGGATCCTGATGGCCCTCCTCACGGGCGCCACCTTCGCTTCCACCACGTCGAGTTTCATCCTGTTCTTCGCCTGTCCGGTGCTCTACATGACGCTGACGACGAGGACGGCGTCGATCCTCACCACGTTCGCGGTGCTGCTGGGCCCCGTGTCGTCGATCGCCCGCGGCGGTCTCGATCAGCCCGCTTTGCGCATCCTGCTGCCGATGACCGCGATCCTGATCGTCTTCAGCCTCCTCGCCGGGCGCTACACCACGGGCATCATCGAGCAGAGCAAAGGCCGGGCCGCGCTGATCGAACAGCTGGAGGCCAGTCAGGCGGAGGTCGCCCGGCTCTCGCGGGAGGCGGGCACGGCCGCCGAACGCGAGCGCATGGCCCGCGAGATCCACGACACGCTCGCGCAGGGGTTCACCAGTATCGTCACGCTCACCCAGGCCATCGAGTCCGAAATGGACACCGATCCGAAGGCGGCCCGGCGCCATCTGGAGCTGGCCGCGCGGACGGCGCGGGAGAACCTGGCCGAGGCGCGGGCGATGGTCGCGGCGGAGGTACCGTCGGCCCTCGCCGCCGCGTCCCTCGAAGAAGCGTTGCGCCGTCAGGTCGAACGGCTCACCGAGGAGGCCGGGATCGAAGCGACGATAGCGATCGAAGGCCCGCTGCCGTCGCTGCCGATGGCCACCGAGGTCGTCCTCCTGCGAGGTGCGCAGGAGGCGTTGAGCAACATCCGCAAGCATTCCCGCGCCACCAGGGTCTCCCTCCGGCTGTCCGTTGTGGACGGACGGGTCCGGCTCGGGGTGACCGACGACGGCACGGGATTCGACCCCGCCGAGCCCAGCGGCGGCTTCGGCCTGCGGGGGATGCGCACGCGGGCGGATCAGGTCGGTGGCAGGGTGAAGCTCGAAAGCGGACCCGGTGCGGGGACGACGCTGGAACTGGAGGTGCCCGCGTGATCACGATCATGCTGGTCGACGATCACCCCGTGGTGCGGGAAGGCCTGCGCGGCATGCTGGAGGCCGAACCGGATCTGAGCGTCATCGGCGAAGCGGGTTCCGGCGACGAGGCCGTCGCGCTGAGCCGGGTCAAACAGCCGGACGTGATCCTGATGGACCTGCGGATGCCCGGTCTCGACGGGGTCGGCGCGACCAGGAAGATCCTCGCCGACAGGCCGGGTCAGCGGGTCGTCGTGCTCACCACGTACGAGACGGACGCGGACATCCTGCGCGCGGTCGAAGCGGGAGCCTCCGGTTACCTGTTGAAGGACGCTTCGCGCACGGAGCTGGCCGGAGCGATCCGGGCCGCGTCGCGCGGTGAGACGGTCTTGGCGCCTTCGGTCGCCGGGAAGCTGGTGAACCGCGTGCGCAATCCGACGTCGTCGCCGTTGTCGGCGCGCGAGATCGAGGTGCTGCGGCTGGTCGCGCAAGGCGACACCAACGCCGACATCGGCCGGGCGCTCCACATCAGTGAGGCGACGGTCAAGACGCACCTGTTGCGGGTGTTCGGGAAACTGGACGTTTCGGACCGGACGGCCGCGGTGACCACCGCCATGCGACTGGGCCTGCTCGGGTAGGCAGAATGCAGCCCATGCTTGCCACGACCGAACTGGCGCTGCTTCGCCGCCTGGCGCACGAGCAATCCTCGTGCCGTGCCCCGTCCCTCGTCGCCGCCGTCGTCCGCGACGGGGAAATCGCCTGGTCAGGGGCGCGTGGCCGCGTCGACGGCGAGACACCGGGCAACGACACGCAGTACCGGCTCGGGTCGATCACCAAAACGCTCGTCGCGACGGCCGTCATGCGCCTGCGCGACGAAGGCGCGCTCGACCTCAACGACCCGCTCGAACGGCACCTCCCCGGTACCGCGTTCGGCTCGGCGACCATCGCGCAGCTGCTCTCGCACACCTCGGGCCTGACCGCGGAATCGCCCGGTTCCTGGTGGGAGCGCACGGTGGGCGCCGACTGGGACGCGCTCGTCGCGAGCCTCGAAGACGGCGCGACGCGGCACCGTCCCGGCAGCCGGTTCCACTACAGCAACGTCGGCTACGGCGTCCTCGGCGAGCTGGTCGGCCGGCTCCGCGGGCGGTCGTGGCTCGACGTCGTCCGCGCCGAGATCCTCGGCCCGCTCGGCATGAACCGGACCTCGCCGCATCCGGAAGGCGCGCACGCGAGCGGATTCGCCGTGCACCCCTTCGCCGACCTCCTCCTGCCGGAACCGTCGCCGGACGCGGGCGCGATGGCCCCCGCGGGCCAGCTGTGGTCGACGGTCACCGACCTCGGCCGCTGGACGGCGTTCCTCGGCGGCCACACCGGCGGCGTGCTGAGCGAGGAGACCGTCGCGGAGATGCGCGAAATGGTCACCGTGGACGACGGCGACACCTGGACGACCGGATTCGGCCTCGGCGTCATGCTGGTCCGCACGCAGGGCAGGCGGCTCGCCGGGCACACCGGGTCGATGCCGGGCTTCCTCGCCTGCTCGCTGGTCGACGCCGACGCCGGTATCGGCGCGCTGGTGCTGACGAACTCGACGGCCGGTGTCGGCATCACGCAGCTGTGCCTCGACCTGATGACGTTGACCGAAGAGCACGAACCGGCGATGCCCACGGAATGGCAACCGTCCACTGTGGACCCGAAGCTGCTGGAGCTGACCGGGCTGTGGCACTGGGGACCGACGCCGTACCACCTGCGGCTGCTCCCGGACGGCCTGTTCTCGCTCGCGCCGACCGACGGCCCCGGCCGCGCGTCGCGGTTCACACCGCTCGGTGACGACGTCTGGATCGGCCTCGACGGGTACTACGCCGGCGAAACGCTGAAGGTCGGGCGGGGCTCGGACGGCAAGCCGAACCACCTCGACCTCGTGACGTTCATCTTCTCGCGCACGCCGTTCGACCCGGCCGCGCCGATCCCGGGCGGCGTCGACCCCGACGGCTGGCGCTAGCGGAACCGGAACGCGGCGGTCGTGAACTCACGGCCGCCCGCCGCGCACACCAGGACATCGCCGTAGTGGGCGTCGCCGACGACCCACATCCGGCGGCTTCCGCGCAGCGACTCGGCGAGTTCGTCAGGGCAGTCCTCGATGACGAACTTCGCCGGGTGCCCGTCGAGGACGGCCCAGCCGCGCACGGGATCCGTCTCCGGCGCGGACGTCGCGGTGACCCGTGCCCAAGGACCGAGCACGACGTCCGTGACGCCTTTGCGACGACGGATCGTGAGCCGCAGCGCCGTCCACCACTGGCCGAACCTGGGCGCGGAGACCTCCCCCGGCAGGTCGCCGTGGATCCAGCGCGGCAGACCGGGGACGAACACGAGTACCAGCATCGCCACGAAACCGACGATCGCGCCGATGGTGGCCGTGTCGTCCCAGTCGCGGAAGGCCCAGTGGATGACGAACAGGAGGAGGTACAAGAGCAGGAAGCCCCACCGCGGGCCCCAGGGATCAGGCATCAGACAGCCGGAGTGTGCCCGACGGAGGCGCCGACGGCCGCGATGAACTTGCGGGCGATGCGCTTGCCCTCACCGAAGTCGATGAAACCGAACTTCAAGCTCGTCTGGATCGCCAGCCCGGAGCCCTCGGACGTCCGCTCGACCTTCACCGTGACGGTCTGCCCGTAGCTGAAGAGGCCCATGCTGGTGGAGAAGGTGACGTAGCCCGCGGCCGCGTCGTAGTAGGGGTTCTTCCCTTTGACCGCCGTGACCCCGTTCGGGAGGGCCTGCCACAACGCCTCGGGGGGCCGGGGGAATCGTTCGTGCACTGTCGCCATGAGGCGAGAAGCTACCCGTCGGTCGGCAAGGGCGACAGCGAGATCCTCGATCCCATATGCCGGACAGACGGCACCAACTGTCAGCAGGCCCGTCCCGACCTGAGAGACTGGGCCCATGACCGACGCACCTGAGTTGACCCTCCCCGCGGACCTCAAGCCGGCCGATGGCCGCTTCGGCTGCGGACCGTCCAAGGTCCGTGACGAGCAGCTCGCCAACCTGGCGAAATCCGGTGCCACCTACCTCGGCACCTCGCACCGTCAGAAGCCGGTGAAGTCCCTCGTCGGCCGCGTGCGTGCGGGTCTGTCCGAATTGTTCTCCCTGCCCGAAGGCTACGAAGTGGTCCTCGGCAACGGCGGGACGACCGCATTCTGGGACGCCGCCGCGTTCGGGCTCGTGCGGGAGCGTGCGCAGCACTTCACCTACGGCGAGTTCTCCTCGAAGTTCGCCACGGTGACCAAGGGCGCCCCGTTCCTCGCCGACCCGATCGTCGTCAAGGCCGACCCGGGCAGCGCGCCCGAGATCGCCTACGAGGCCGGTGCCGACCTGGTCGGCTGGGCCCACAACGAGACCTCCACGGGTGTCGCGGTGCCGGTCCGCCGCCCTGAAGGCAGCGAAGGCGCGCTCGTCGCGATCGACGCCACCTCGGGCGCGGGCGGCCTGCCGGTCAAGGCCGAGGACTTCGACGTCTACTACTTCGCGCCCCAGAAGTCCTTCGCCTCCGACGGTGGCCTCTGGATCGCGTTGGCCTCGCCCGCCGCGGTCGAGCGCATCGGCGAGATCGGCGCGAGCGACCGCTGGATCCCCGAGTTCCTGTCGCTGACCACCGCGCTCGACAACTCGCGCAAGGACCAGACGTACAACACCCCCGCGGTGTCGACGCTGTTCCTGCTGGCCGACCAGATCGAGTGGATGAACTCGAACGGCGGTCTCGAATGGACCACCTCGCGCACCCGCGACTCCTCGACCCGGCTGTACGAATGGGCCGAGAAGACCAGCTACACGACGCCGTTCGTGAGCGACCCGTCGCTGCGCTCGCAGGTCGTCGGCACCATCGACTTCGCCGACGAGGTCGACGCCGCCGCGGTGGCGAAGGTGCTGCGCGCCAACGGGATCGTCGACACCGAGCCGTACCGGAAGCTGGGCCGCAACCAGCTGCGCGTCGGCCTGTTCCCGGCCATCGACCCCGAGGACATCACGAAGCTGACCCAGAGCATCGAGTACGTCGTCGAGCGCCTGGGCTGAGCTTTAGCTGTCTTTTCGCGCGTGAAGGCCCCCTTCCCTCGGCTGAGCCGAGGGAAGGGGGCCTTCACGCGCTTACGGGCAGGGGACTGACGGGTCAGCTGATGCCGGGATCGGCGGCCGGAATCGCCCTTATCCCGACTTCGCCGGGCCCCTGACGGTAGGGAAGGAGGCCTTCACGGACTTGGGGCGCACCGCGGCCAGCACCAGCAGCAAAAGTCCGTACAGCACAAAGGATTCCGTCGCCAGCCACCAGCCGAAGCTCCCGGCGGGCCGCGGCGCGAGCCACATCGGCGCGACGACGAACAGCGCCACCGTCACGGCCGCGAGCACGTAGGACCCCACCGACCGCATCCACACCAGCAGCGCCAGCAGAGGCACACACCAGACCCAGTGGTGCGTCCAGGAAACCGGCGAGACCAGCAGCCCGCCGATCGCGCAGGCGGTCAGCGCGTACACCGGTTCCGCGACCCGCACGATCACGAACGCGGTCAGCGCGACCACCACCAGCGCGGCCAGCACCCAGACGACGTCCTCCGCCGACCCGAGCCCGAACCGCGCCAGCATGCCCCGCAGCGACTGGTTCCCGACGTAACCGCGATCGCCGATGCGGCTGGTGTCGAAGAGGATGTTCGTCCAGAACTTCGCCGACGCTCCCGGCGCGATCAGCCACATCAGCAGCCCCGCGCCGAGAAATCCGGCGACGACCCGCGCGGCCGAGCGGAAGTCCTTGCGGAACAAGAAGAACAGGATGAACACGGCCGGGGTCAGCTTGATCGCGGCTGCGACGCCGATGAGCAGGCCCTTGCTACGCGCGCGTCCCGGCAGCAGAGCGTCGAGCACCACCATCAACATCAGCAGGGTGTTGATCTGGCCGAAGCCGAGCGTCGAGCGGACAGGCTCCATGAACCCGCCGGCCGCCTGCGCCCCGATCGCCGCCAGTACGGCGATGGCGCGGCCGCGGACGTCGGCGCGGTCGGTGAGCGAGCCGTTGAGCGTCGCGACGAAGAGGTACACGACGGCCCCGCCCGCGATGATCGACGCGAGCCCGACCAGCCTCGTCGCCAGCGCGGCGGACAGCAGGGTGCCGGGCAGGAACACCGCCGCCGCGAACGGCGTGTAGGTGAAGGGCAGCCAGCCCCCGTGCGTCTGCACCCAGGTGCCGTACGGGTCGCCCGAGTCGAGGAGCAGCCGGGCGCCGCCGACGTAGACCTCGAGGTCCTGGCCGTCGAACACCTTCAGCGTGAACAGCACGGCGACCACGATCACTTCGAGCGCGATCAGCGCCCCCGCGAGTCTCCGCCCCGACAATCCCACCAGCACCTGGCGAGATTACCCACCGCCACCTCGCAGTTCGTCCTCTGGATGCGGTAGTCGGCAGCACGAACCACCGCATCCAGAGGACGAAACGCGTTCTAGGCGAGGGCCTGGGTGGGCGGGAGGCGGGCCGCGCGCATCGCCGGATACGCCCCGGCGACGGCACCGACCAGCGCCGAGACCCCGACCCCGCCGAGCAGGGCGCCGACCGGGAGCACGGCCGGCCAGCCTTGGCTCAGCGCGTACGCGGACGTCACCAGCACCCCGACCAGCACCCCGGCGATCCCGCCGAAGCCGGACAACAGCACCGACTCGGCCAGGAACTGACCTCTGACCTGCCGTTTCGTCGCCCCGAGCGCGCGACGCAGGCCGATCTCCCGGCGCCGTTCCAGCACCGAGATCACCATCGTGTTGGCCACCCCGACACCGCCGACGAGCAGCGCCACCCCGCCGAGCCCGAGGAACAGGGCGCTGTAGGTGTTCTCCGTCAGCTTCTGCGCCTCCAGCGCCTCGGACGGACGGCGTACCTCGACCTCGTTGGGCGCCTCCGGGTTCATCGTCTGCGCGAGCACCGAACGGACGTTTTCGACCTGCGAGTCCTTCGCCCGGACGTACACGGTGCTCGGATGCCCCTCGAAGCCGAGGAGCCGCTTCGCGACGTCCCAGCCGACCAGCGCCGACCGCTCGATCTCCGGCGCGAGCGGCATCGGCCCGAGGATCCCGCCGACGGTGAACCAGTGCCCGCCGATGAACACCTGCGGCGGCTTGGCCGGGTCGAGGTGGTCGATCCCGAGCCGCGCGGCCGCGACCGAACCGAGGACGACGACCGGATAGTCGCGGGTGGCGTCTCGGAGGAACTGCCCCGCCCGGACCGATCCGCCGACGACGTCGAGCAGATCGGGCGTCGCCGCGTAGACGCCGAGACCGGATGTCTCGTCCTTGGCGATCTTGTCCGTACGCCGCACTGTCCCGCCGGTGGTCCCGATCGCGGACGCCGCCGTCACCGGGGCGATCCGTTTCGCCATCGGCACCGCGCTGTCCGGCAGGGTCGCGTCGCCGCCGAACATCGTCTTGCCCGGCCCGGCCGAAAGCAGGTTGGTACCGAGCGCGGCCAGCTGGTCTTGCAACGCCTTCGCGCCCGAAGCCGGGATCGCGAGCACCGCCACCATCGCGGCGATCCCGATCCCGATGCCGAGCGCGGACAGCACCGCGCGCATCGGCCGCGTCCGCATCCCGTGCGCGCCGAGGGTCAGCACGTCACGCGGGCCGAGCCGGGCCGGATCCGGCGTCTTGTCGAGGACGGGTGCGCTCACACCGTCTCCCCCGTCCCGGTGTCGAGCCGGATCCGGCCGTCACGCAACTCGATCCGCCGTGGGACGCCCGCCGCGATCTCCCGATCGTGCGTGATGATCACGACGGTCGTCCCCTGCGAGCTCAATGTGGCGAGCAGGTTCAGGATCGCCGCGCCGTTGCCCGTGTCGAGGTTCCCGGTGGGTTCGTCGGCCAGCAGGATCGACGGCGAGTTGACGACCGCCCGCGCGATCGCCACCCGCTGCCGCTCCCCGCCGGAAAGCTCGTTCGGGAAATGGCCTGCCCGGTGCGCGAGACCGACCCGGTCGAGCGCGGCGAGCGCCCGCTCCCGCCGTTTCCGTCGCGGCACCCCCGCGTACAGCAGTCCCGTGGCGACGTTGTCGACCGCGCTCACCCCCTCACTGAGGAAGAACTGCTGGAACACGAACCCGATCCAGCGTGACCGCAACGCCGAAAGCTTGCGGTCGGGCAGTTTAGCGACGTCGTGCCCGCGCAGTTCGATGACGCCGGTGGTCGGCCGGTCGAGCGTGCCCATCAGCTGCAGCAACGTCGACTTGCCCGAACCGGACGGCCCGACGATGGCGACCATCTCCCTGTCCTCAATGGACAGTGACACTTCGTGCAGCGCGCGCACCTCACCGGGATAGGTGCGTGAGGCGTCGCGCACGGCCAGCACCGGGGTCATGAAGTCGTCACCACCCGCATCCCGGCGGAGAGGCCGGTTCCGGTGACCTCGACGCGGCCGCCGGAGAAGAGACCGGTCTTCACCGCGACGAGCCGTCGTTTGACGCCTTCGTCCACCTCGACGGCGTATCCACCCTCGGCGAGCGCGAGCAGCGCCCCGACCGGCACCGCCAGCACTCCACTGTGGACTTCCTTGGTGAACCGCACCGAGACCGGCGTCGAGTCGAGCGAGCCGGCCGCGCCCGGATCGTCCAGGGTGATCTTCACCTTGATCGTCGGCTTGCCGTTGTCCTGTCCGGCGGAGTCCTTGCCGTTCTCCGCGACCTTGCCGACCTCGGTGATCGTGCCGGTCGCGGCCTTCCCGCCGGTGAGGTCGATCCCGACCTTGTCGCCCTCCTTGGCGATGGCTTGTTTGGCGGCGTCGAGCTTCACCTCGACGACGCGTCCGGTTCCCGTGTATTTCAGGAGTTCGCCGCCGCTCGGGCCGCCGAGCTGGGCGGCGAGCTGCGAAACCCGGATCTCGCCCGGAGCGAGGACGACGTCGCCCTGGCCGAAGGTGCCGGTCTGCTCGGCGCCCAGCGACTTCTGCCATTTCTTGAGCGCGGCGGCGGTGGCCGAGGTGAACTTCTTGTCGGGCGTGCCGAACCCGCCGAAGCCGAGCGCCTTCAGGTTCTCTTCCAGCTGCTTGACGTCCGGGCCGTCGGTCGCGCCGTCCGCGAGATCGCGGAAGAACGGCAAGGTGCCGTAGAACAACGGCACCGGTTTCGCGTCGACGCCGTACACCGCCTTGCCCCTGGAGAGCACCGTGCCCGCGGCCGGAAGAGACGTGATGGTGCCCTGTTTCCGCGCGGCGAGGGAGTTTTCCGCGCCGTAGCCCAGGGTTCCGCTCGCCTCTTCCTCCTCCTGCAGATCGGTCTTCTCGACCTTCGCGGTCTCCACCGGGGGCGGCGCCTGCCCGACCTGCCCGGCTTCCGACGTCACCCTGGTCATCACGACCACCGAGGTCGTCCCGACCACGACGACGAGGACCGCCGCGACGACGTACCAGCGAGCCCGGCGCGAACGCCGTACGCCGCCGGGTCCTTCGTGTTCGCTCATTTCGCCGGAGCCGCCCTCATGCTCATGCCGAGACCACAGGCTTTCGCCGCTTCTTCGAACTTCTTCATGTCCTGATCCGCGGTACCGAGCGCCATCGCTCCCTTGCCCGTGGGGTCGGGATCCGGGAAGTCGATGCCGTGCTCGCGCATGCACTTGGCTTCCTTGCGCATCTTGTCGAGCTCTTCCGGCGACGGCGGCTTGATCTCGCCGCCGTTCGGCAGCAGCTTGCGGCACGCGTCGCCCGCGGCCTTCAGCTTGTCGTCGCCGAGCCTGCCCTCGCCACCGGCCTCGATGGTGATCGAGCCCTGCCCGTCACCATCGGTCTTGGGATCCGGCATGTCGACCCCGTGCTCGCGCATGCATTTCGCGTAGTTGCGCATCTTGTCCTCGTCGGACACGTTGTCGGCCTGCTGCTTCCCGTCTCCGCCCGCGGCACTCGGCGGGGAGGAGATCGAGGCGACCTTGTCGCCGCCGTCCCCGTCGCCGCCACAGCCGGCCACCAGCGTCAGGACCGCCAAGGCGACCAGTGCCGCCATCGGTCGTTTCCGCATCGCTGCTCCTCCTCGATCGTCTTCGTGAGGTGGAGTTCTACGGAGCGGGCGATTCCGGGGCGGTAAGCGAAGTCGCTTATGCCGCGCTTACAGTCCCACTCAGCGGTACAGAGATCGGATCTATTTGCCGTCTTTCCGGGTGAACTAGCGGCTTAAGCAGCCTTCCGGGGGTTCACATCCGATCTATGTCTTCCTTAGAGTCCCGACGGTCCACACCTCAGCGAAGAGGAGTGCAAGATGCGCCGCCAGCCACTCCGGGCCCTCGTGGCCCTCGTCATCGCGACCACCGCGCTGGGCGTCACGCCCGCCGCCGCGGAAGCCGCTCCACCGCCCACCGGACCCGGGACCGACTACGCCTACGACGACCCGTTCACCGCCGACCGGACGCGCTGGTGGCGCGAAGACCGGTTCGGCCAGTTCATCCATTTCGGCGCGTACTCCCAGTTGCAAGGGAAGTACCAGCGCCCGGACGGAACCGTGTGCCAGGACGCGGAATGGATCCAGCGGAACTGCCAGATCCCGCGCGCCGAATACGAGCAGATCGCCGCGAAGTTCAACCCCGCCGGATTCGACGCGAACGCCATCGCGCAGACCGCCAAGGACGCGGGCCAGAAGTACGTGGTGATCACCTCGAAACACCACGAGGGCTACGCGATGTGGCCGACCAAGGTCAACAAGTTCAACCTGCGCGACCATTCTTCGTTCGACAAGAACCGTGACATCCTCGCCGAACTGAAACGCGCCACGGCCGCACGGGACGTCAAACTCGGTTTCTACTACTCGATCTGGGACTGGCACGATCCCGACTTCCCGGATCCGGCGACCTTCCCGAAGTACAAGGAGCGGATGTACGCCCAGCTCAAGGAACTCGTCGACAACTACCATCCGGCGGTGCTGTGGTTCGACGGCGAATGGAGCGCCGACCGGCCCAACAACCCGTGGACCGAAAAGGACGGCGAGGAGTTGGAGGCCTACGTTCGCGGCCTCGATCCGTCCATTGTGGTCAACAACCGCGTCGGCAAACGCCGGGTGGTCGACGGCGACACCGGGACTCCCGAACAGGAGATCCCGGACAAGCCCGTCGACGCTCAGCTCTGGGAATCGTGCATGACCCTCAACGGTAGCTGGGGTTACACGGATTGGGACCACAACTGGAAATCCCCGGCGGATCTGACCAGGAAACTGCTTTCGATCGCCGGTCGCAGCGGTAATTTCCTGCTCAATGTCGGACCTGATCGCAACGGCCGCGTCCCGCAGGAATCCGTCGACCGGTTGAAGCAGATGGGACAGTGGCTGCGGACGGCCAAGCAGTCCTCCGCGGTCTACGGCGCGAGCGCGCCGGGCCTGGTCGCCGAACCGGGCTGGGGCGTGGTGAGCCGTCGCGGCGACAAGCTGTACGCGTCGGTCTTCGACTGGCCCGCTTCCGGCGGTTCGCTGACCCTCGACGCGTTGGCCCCGTTCCGGGTTCGCGACGCACGGGTCCTCGGCAGCGGGCAGCGCGTGAAGGTGGAGCAGTCGTCCGGAAGCGTGAAGCTCACGCCGTCGGGCGGCCGGACGAACGACATCGCGACCGTCATCGAACTGACTGTCGATCCGCTGCCGCAGGCACCCGTCGGCCGCGGGACCGGGCTGACCGCGGAGTACTGGCCGAACGCGGACTTCGCCGGCTCGCCGACGGTCCGCCGGATCGAGCCGGGCGTGAACCACAACTGGAAGTTCACCGGGTCGCCCGACGCGAAGATCCCGGCCGAGACCTTCTCGTCGCGGTGGACCGGCGACGTGACCGCCCGGGACACGGGGAAGTACACGTTCACCACCGTCTCAGACGACACCGTTCGGCTCTGGGTCGACGGGAAACTCCTGATCGACAACATGACCCCGCACGGCCCGAGTGTCGACAAAGCGACCATCGACCTGGTCGCCGGGAGGTCGTACGCGATCCGGCTCGAACAGACCGAACGTGGCGGCGAGGCGTCGATGAAACTGCTGTGGTCCAGCCCGAACACCACCCAGCAGGTGATCCCGGCCCGGCAGTTGCACCCGGCAGGCTGATCCACGCTTATCCCGTGCTTACCCCCTCCCGGGGCAGACTGACCTGGTGAGAGTGCTGGTAGTGGAAGACGAGCGGCTCCTGGCGGACACGATCGCCGAGGGCCTGCGACGGTTCTCGATGGCCGTCGACGTCTGCTACGACGGCGAGCAGGCCCTGGACCGGGTGGGGGTGCACGGTTACGACGTCGTCGTGCTCGACCGGGACCTCCCGGTCGTGCACGGCGACGACGTCTGCGCCGCGGTGCTCAAAACCGGCGGCGAGGCGCGGGTCCTCATGCTGACGGCCGCCGCCGACGTCACCGACCGGGTCGCGGGACTCGGCCTCGGCGCCGACGACTACCTGACGAAACCGTTCGCGTTCGCCGAACTCGTCGCGCGGGTGCAGGCGCTGTCGCGGCGCGCGCGGCCGGCGCTGCCGCCGGTGCTCGAACGCGGCGGCGTCGTCCTCGACCTGCCCCGGCACCAGGCGTCCCGCGACGGCCGGTTCCTTCCCTTGTCCCCCAAGGAATTCGCGGTACTGGAGGTGCTCATGCGCGCCGAAGGGACCGTGGTCAGCGCGGAGGACCTGCTGGAGAAGGCGTGGGACGAGCACGCGGATCCGTTCACGAACGCCGTCCGGGTGGCGATGATGACGTTGCGGCGCAAACTCGGTGACCCGCCGCTGATCGAGACCGTGCCCGGCGCCGGTTACCGGCTCGGCTCGTGAAACCGCTCCGGCTGTCGATCCGCACCAAGCTGACGGCGCTCTACGGTGGTGCCTTCCTGCTCGTCGGACTCGCGCTGCTGATCGTCAACTACCTGCTGGTGAGTTCGACGCTGCCGGATTCGGCCGCGTTCGCGACCGACAGCATGGCGGGCATCTCGGTCCAGCGCGCATACCCCCTGGACACGACGAGCTTCCTGCCCGCCGAGCGCGCACAAGCCACTCAACTGGTCGCGACCTCACTCAGCGAGTACCGCTCGGACGTCCTTTCCACCCTGCTGTGGCAGTCGCTGGTGGCGCTCGCGATCGCCGGCGCGCTCGCCGTGCTGCTCGGCTGGCTGATGGCGAGCCGCGTGCTGCGGCCGCTGCACGCGATCACTTCGACCGCGCGGAAACTCGAGGCGGAGAACCTCGACCGGCGGATCGATCTCGACGGCCCCGACGACGAGCTCAAGGAGCTCGCCGACACCTTCGACGGCATGCTCGACCGGCTCGCCGTGTCGTTCGACAGCCAGAAACGCTTCGTCGCCAACGCCTCCCACGAACTGCGCACCCCGCTCGCGGTGCAGCGCACGCTGGTCGAGGTGGCGATGGCCGATCCCGACGTCAGCCCGGAGCTCCGGAAACTCGGCGAGCACCTGATCTACACCAACGAACGCAGCGAACGGATGATCGAGGGCCTGCTCGTCCTCGCGCGCAGTGATCGCGGCCTGGCCACGCGCGGCCCCGTCCGGCTGGACGAGGTCGCGGCGACGGTGATCCGCTCTGCTTCGAACATGGCCGAAGAGGCAGGTGTCACCGTGGAGTCGCGGCTGCGGCCGCGGACCGTGTCCGGCGACCCCGTGCTGCTGGAGCGGCTGGTCACGAACCTCGTGCACAACGCCATCACCTACAACCGCGAGGGCGGCTGGGTCCATGTCGACATCGGCGGCGATCCGGCGCTGGTGGTGCGCAACACCGGGCCGCAGGTCCCGCTGGACGCCGTACCCGCGCTGTTCGAGCCGTTCCGGCGGCTTTCGGGCGACCGCACCGGCGACTCGCGCAACGCCGGACTGGGACTGTCGATCGTCAGGTCCATCGCCCAGGCGCACGGCGGGACCGCGGGCGCGGAACCCGGCGGCCGGGGCGGCGGACTGGTCGTCCGGGTGCGCCTGCCGTAGATTCCCCCGATCGTGACTGTGCGTGTCCAGCGCGTCACACGGCGGACCGCGGCTTGCTCCAGCAGAATGCACTTGCTGCCATGAACAAAATAGTGAGCAGGACACATGACATCGGCGCGCCTCACACGTCAAGCCGACGCGCCGGATTACCGTGGACACCCACAAAGGTGAAGAGCAGGGGAGGCGAGAATGCGAGCGCTACGGGTGGTCGGGCTGCACGAGGACGGTAAGTCCATCGTGTGCGAGGACCCGGCGAGCCGCACGCGTTTCCTGCTCCCCGCGGACGAAAGGCTGCGAGCGGCGGCGAGGGGTGACATCACCCGCCTCGGCCAGATCGAGATCGAGTTGGAGAGCCAAATGCGGCCACGCGAGATCCAGGCACGAATCCGGGCCGGTGAGTCCGTGGAGCAGGTCGCGAGCAGCGCCGGCGTCTCCGTGCAGCGTGTCGAGCGGTTCGCGTACCCGGTCCTGCTCGAGCGCTCGCGGACGGCGGAACTGGCCCAGCGCGCGCACCCGATCCGCGAAGACGGCCCCGACGTGCAGACGCTCGGCGAGGTCATGGCGCACTCGTTCGGTCTCCGCGGCCACGACTACAGCCAGGCGACCTGGGACTCCTGGCGCGGCGACGACGGCAAGTGGGTCGTCGTGCTGAGCTGGAAGGCCGGCCGCTCGGACAACCGCGCGCACTGGTCCTTCTCCCCCGGCGCGCACGGCGGCACCGTGCAGGCGCTCGACGAGAACGCCGAAGTCCTGCTGAACCCCAACGCCTACCGCGCCCCGCGCACGGTGCGGGCGCTGGACCCCGGCAGGGACGCGGTCATCCAGCCCACCTTGGATTCGGTTCCCGACGAGCCGGTCGCGAAAGTGATCGACGCGCCCATCGCGGAACCCGAGGAAGATGTCGAGTCACCACTTCCGGCTGACGAGCCGGAGGAAGTGGCCGAACCAGCCCCCCGGGCGAAGGGGAAGAAGAACCACCCCATCGTTCCATCCTGGGAGGACGTCTTACTAGGCGTCCGATCCCAGCGAGGTTGACTTCGCACGTAATGGCCCCTTCCGGTGGAGGGGCCATTACGTGCGTCCGGGGACCTGTGCGATCAGGGATTTCGGCGCCACGAGGCAATACGCGTCGGTGACGATCCGTTCGATCTCGGCCCAGTCGACGTCGACGTCCAGCCGCACCCCGAGCCACCCCCGATGCCCGACGTACGGCGGCCGGAAGAACCGCTCCGGCTCGGCGGCCACCAGTTCCTCCTGCGCTCCGGCCGGGGCCGGGCACCAGAAGGCCAGCTTGTCGTCGTGATGGCGGTCGGCGTACATGACGAACGTCTTCTTGCCGCGAACGAACCACGTCGGCTCGCCGTGACTGAGCCGTTCGGAGGTCTCCGGCAGCGCGAGACACAGACGCCTGAGTGAAATGAGCGGATCACCGGCCATGGAATCAGTATCCTCGGCCAGGGGGATTCCGATGCAGGATTGGCTGGTCCGCACTCACCGGTTACGTTCCGAAGTGTTCGTCGGGGCACCGTACGTCCACGTGTCGCCGATGGAATGGCAAGTCGACCCCGACAGCCTCCGTGAGATCGCCAGAAGCCGCGGTTACCTGGAGATCCCGACGATGTTCCAGGGTTGCCTGAGTTTCCGGTTCTCCTCGCCGGTCCCCGTTTTCGACGGCCCCGACCTGCCTGACGCGGACCGGGAACGTTGGCTGCTGAACCAGCTCACCGGCTCGGACCACGTCTGGATCAGCCTCAAACACGCGAAACTCTCCGCCCGTCGCGCCACCGAAGTCGCCGCGACGGAAGGTCTGCGCGTCACGGCCGATTTCGGCGATTCGACCGATCGAATCCTGTTGTTCAGCCGGAGTCCCGTGCCGCCGCGGCTCCCGTTGCCGCCACCCACCGGCCTCCGGGGCTTCCGCTACCACTGGCTGAACTACATCGCGCCTGCCGTGGTCATCGTCCTGCTCACCATCGCGGGCGTGGTCGTCGGCGCTCCCGTCGAATTCGAGAGCCCGATGGCCACCCTGCTGTTCTTGGCGGCCTTCGTCGGCGCCATCCCGGCGGCCTTCATCACCAATCTGTTCCCGCGCACCACCAGAGCAGGCTGGCTCGCGCGCGAATTCAGATGTCCTTTGAGCTGATCACGCAGATCGCCGAATTTCACGGTTATGCGCTTTACGGACAGACTGCGACACAGGCGAACGGGCATTCGCGCGCCATCATGGCACCGAAGTCGCACGACCCCGCAGCCAGCGCCGGTCGGCCGGGCACCCCTGACGACACGGAGAGCGACTCCCGTAGATCTCTCAAATCATCCATCAGTGGTCAATGCGGCCGGTTCATTGTTACGTAAAATTACGAACACCTGTTCGAGCATTGTTTGGTATTATTGAGGGGTGTCCGAGACTTTTCTTCCTGAACTCCCGCAGGAGTTGTGGCGTGCCGGCAGGCTGGAGCTTGCCCATGGTGTGCGGCAGACCCTGCAGGTGATCCGGATTGCCTCCGCCGCCCTGGGGCAGTTTGTGGCGGAGGTCGAGTCCCGGGGTCCGAAAGACTTGTATGGCTATGGTTCGACGGCGTCGTGGCTTGCTGATGTGGCGGGGTTGACCCGGGGTGAGGCGGGCGCGGTCGTGCGGCGGGCGATCGCGTTGAACCCGACGCGTGCGTTGGATGGCACGGAGATTCCGGCGTTGGCTCCGGCGACCGCGGCGGCGGCTGCGGAGGGTGTGATCGGGGAGCATCGGATCGATCAGATCCTCGAGATCTTGAAGAAGATCCCGGCGGATACGGCCGTAGAGGATCGGGAGTATGCGGAGAAGGTCCTGGCTGATCTTGCCCGGGAGGCGGGACCTCGGGAGCTGACGAAGGCTGAAGCCAACCTGCTGGGGTGGCTCGACCCCGACGGCAAGGAGCCGAAGGATCCCGAACCGGCCCAACCGTCGCGGGAAGTCAGCCTGGAGCGCCGCAAGGACGGGTTCTGGAAACTCTCGGGGTTGCTGGATGATGAGCTGGGTGCCCGGACCGCGGCCGTACTCGACGCCTACGCCAAACCACGCCCGGTCGATGAGTTCGACCAAGCCGACCTCCGCACGAAGGCGGAGCGCCAGGGTGATGCGTTCGCGGAGGTCTTGGATCTGGCGATCGCGTGCCCGGACCAGCCCGGCACCAGCGGCTACCGGACCCTGCTCCATGTCACCATCGGGCTCGAAGAGTTGAAGTCCGGGATCGGCACGGCGTGTCTGGATTTCGTCGGGGAGATGACCGCCCGCGAGGCACGACTGGCCGCCTGTGATTGCTTGATGTTGCCGGTGGTGTTGAGCGCTTCCGGGGAACCGTTGGACATGGGGCGGCTGCGACGGTTCGTCACCTCAGGCCAACGACGGGCACTGAACATCCGCGACCGGGGTTGTGCGTTTCCGGGCTGTCATCGGCAGCCGAAACACTGCCACGCCCACCACATCGATCACTGGGCCGACGGCGGACCCACCGACCTGCGGAATCTCACCCTGCTCTGCGGCTTCCACCACCGACTGATCCACCACGGCGACTGGGAAGTCCGCATGGCGGCCGACGGGCTACCCGAGTTCACACCGCCCCAATATTTAGACCCGCTACGAAGACCCCGGCGCAACACCCTCCACCACGCCGCCTAACCCCCGCACGACCCGAGGAGCCCGCCAGCCACACCGGCGACGGGCCCCTCGTCATGCCCACAGACCGGCACCGAGCCACACGCCCCTCCTTCGGGGCGGACGCGAAATCAAATGTCCTTTATGGACGCCATGTTGCCGCCCCCGCTGCTTCTCATGTCGCGAGAACATCACTGACCGCCCGGCCAGACACCCTCAATAAGTCAACCGCGGCGTGCCCTGGGGGCTCAATGTTGCGAAGGCCACTTTCGCAAGACTTCATGGAGACCTTAACGAGGCTGGTCACCTTAGCGCCCCCGCACCGTCGTCACCCCTGGAAAACGACGATCAACACGCCGATCCACGCGATCCCGATCCCCGCGGCGGCACCGAAAGAAGCCCACCGCACGATCGGCACCCGCCGCGCGAGCCACAGCGAAGGCGTGATCCCGCCGGTCACGACGGCGGAAGCGAGCAGCGCGAACCAGCTGTTGGTCTCCCTCGCGAGGGTGTTCGCCAGCGCCAGCATCGCCACTACGACCACGGCCGCGACGAACGCGGAAACGGTCAGGCCGGTCAGCCACGGGGTCGGTTCCCCGCCGGGGTCCGGCGTGCCGAAAAGCCGCCGCGCGAGTTCGCTGCGAGGGGCCGGGGCGGGTGGGTCGACGATGACACCGTCGCCGGAGACGGGGTCGACGAAGCGGACCGAGGTGCCCATCGCGGCGGCGAGCCGCTGGGCGAGCTGGCGTCCTCGCTGGGAGACCACGGAGGCGGCTTCGGCGCCGGGATCGCCGGGGCGGGCGACGGTGCTGACGGCGGACGCGACGCGTGCCCACTCGTGCAATGCCTGAGCGAGGTCTGAACCAATCGCGAGGGAATGCGGGTCGACCTCTCGCGCGCTGTCGCCGCCCGGCCCGGCCAGCACCGCGCGTCCCTCACGGATCCGCAATTCCATGGGTTCTCCTATGCTCGCTCGGGTGCTCACGATAGCGGTGGACGCGTCTCGTAGAACGCGATCGCGCCCGCCGTGGCGACATTCAGCGAATCGACGCCCTCCGGCATCGGGATCCGCACCGCGACGTCGGCGGCGGCGATGGCCGCGTCGGTCAGGCCTGGGCCTTCCGCACCCAGCATCAGCGCGACCTTCCGCGGCGTTTGGTCCCGTAACTGGCGCAGCGAAACGGAATCCGCACGAGGAGTGAGGGCAGCGATACGGAAACCGTTTTCCCGCAGGAGATCGAGGTCATCGGGCCAGGCTCCGAACGTGGCGAACGGGACGCGCAGGACGTGCCCCATCGAAACGCGGACGCTTCGCCGGTAAAGCGGGTCCGAGCAGCCGGCACCGAGCAGGACGCCGTCGACACCCAGCGCGGCCGCGTTGCGGAACAGCGAGCCCAGGTTCTCGTGGTCACCAACGCCTTCCAGCACCGCGAGCACACGTGCGCCGTCGATGACGTCCTCGACGGCCGGCGGTGGAACGGGCCGGTCCGCGACGGCGAGGATCCCGCGGTTCAGGTGGAAGCCGACGACGTCGGCCATCGTCTCCGCCGAGGTCACGTAGCCGGGGGCGTCGACACCGTCGAGTCCGGCGCCCAATTCCCGGAACCGCCGCTCGACGCCGAGCAAGGCCCGCACCGGATAGCGGGATTTGAGCAGCCGTTCCACCACGACGGTGCCTTCGGCGATTACGAAGCCCCGCCCACCTGGCCTATCGGGACGCCGATCGGCTGTGGACAAGTCGCGGAAATCGTCGAGCCGGGGATCGTCCCGGTCGTCGATGGTGATCAGTTCTGCCACCGGGAGAGTGTGTCATCGCACTCTCCGCGAGCCGAACTGGTCCGATCGTCCAGCGTTCGCTGGTACGAACGGCTGCTTTTTGCTGTAAGTTAACCCCTAGTGACAGAGAGCACCAGTTTGGCCGCTAGCCGGGCGACTACGAGCCGTGAAACCGTTGGGCCGCCTGGCAGTCCCGCCTGGAACCCCGCGGATCTTGGCCAAGAGGAGCTCGACGAACATGGGTAAGGACCTTTCGGCGGACCCGTTCAAACCGCAGGATCGCGGACGGTACCGCCGGAAAGTCCAGCGCTGCCTCGACACGCTCGCCCGTATGCTCACCGACGGGAGCTTTTCGTTCCCGCGCAAGAACATCGGGCTCGAGGTCGAGCTCAATCTCGTCGATGCCGAACTGCGCCCGTCGATGACGAACACGACGGTGCTCGAAGCGCTGAACGACCCCTCCTTCACCACCGAACTCGGCCAGCACAACCTGGAGCTCAACGTGCCGCCCCGGCCGCTGGCCGGCGAGTCCGCGCTGCAGCTGGAGGACGACCTCCGCGCGTATCTGGGCGCCGCCTCGCGCAAGGCCGAGGAATCCGGCGCCTCGCTGGCGATGGTCGGCATCCTCCCGACCCTGCGGCACGAGCACTTCGACCAGAAGTGGCTCACGAACAACGCCAGGTATTCGCTGCTCAACGACCGGATCTTCGCCGCGCGCGGCGAGCGCACCGTGCTCTCGATGGAGGGGGCGCCGCTGCCGGGCAGGCAGCCGGAGCGGTTGCGCAGTTACTCCGAGTCGATCCTTCCCGAGGCGGCCTGCACCTCGGTCCAGCTGCATCTGCAGGTCGCGCCGGAGGAGTTCGCGGCGCATTGGAACGCGGCGCAGGCGCTGGCGGGCGTGCAGATCGCGGTCGGCGCGAATTCGCCGTTCCTGCTCGGGAAGGCACTCTGGCACGAGACGCGGATCCCGCTGTTCCTGCAGGCGACGGACACCCGGCCGGAGGAGCTGAAGAACCAGGGCGTGCGGCCGAGGGTGTGGTTCGGCGAGCGGTGGATCACGTCGATCTTCGACCTGTTCGAGGAGAACGTCCGGTACTTCCCCGGCCTGCTGCCCGAAACCGACAGCGAGGACCCGGTCGAAGCGCTCGACTCCGGCCAGGCCCCGAAACTCACCGAACTGCGGATGCACAACGGCACCGTCTGGCGCTGGAACCGGCCGGTCTACGACGTCGTCGACGGCCTGCCGCATCTGCGGGTGGAGAACCGGGTGCTCCCCGCCGGCCCGACGGTCATCGACATGGTCGCGAACGCCGCCTTCTTCTACGGCGCGCAGCGGGCGCTGGCCGAAGCCGACCGTCCAGTGTGGACACAGATGTCGTTCCAGGCGGCGGAGGAGAACATGTACGCCGGGGCGCGCCGAGGATTCGACGCGCAGCTGTACTGGCCGGGTATCGGCTGGATCCCGCCGGACGAATTGGTGCTGCGGGTCCTGCTTCCGCTGGCGCACGAAGGCTTACGCCGATCGGATGTCTCCGACGAGGCGAGGGAGCGCTATCTGGGTGTCATCGAGCAGCGATGCCTGACCAGGCGGACCGGCGCGGCTTGGCAGCGCGAGTACGTCCTGCGCGCTGAGGAGCGCGGCGCCGAGCGGGAGACCGCGCTGCACCGGATGCTGGGCCGGTACCTGGAGCTGTCGGCGACCGAGACGCCGGTGCACACCTGGTCGCTCGAGGCCTGACCGGCGCCTAAGGTGGTCACCCAGGGAGGTGGCTCTTGCCCAAGATCATCGGCCGGTCGCTGGAGGAACACCGGCGCGAGGTCCGCAGCAGGGTGTTCGACGTCCTGCGCGGGCAGCTTTACGAGCGCGGCTTCGACGCGATCACACTCGCGGGTGTCGCCGCCGAAGCAGGCCTCGGCCGTACGGCGATGTACAACCACTTCCCCGACAAGGAAAGCCTGCTGGTCGCCTTCGTCGAGGACGAGGCGACACGGTACGTCGAAAGGCTGAAGGCTGCCGTCGCGACCGCCGACACCCCGGTCGAGAAGCTCTCGACGTTCGTCCGGCTGCAGCTGCGGGTGCTGGCCGAGTACCACCTGCCGCCGGGGACGGCACTCGCTTCGGCGCTGGCGCCCGCCGCGTACCGGCGGATCAGCGCGCACGCCGACCCCATCACCGGCCAGTTGCGCGAGATCCTGGCCGAGGGGGTGCCGGAGGAGGACCCCGACCTCTTGATCCCGATGATCACCGCCGCGCTCGGCAGCCGTCACGTCGTCGACGTACCACCCGAAAGGCTGGATGACGCCATCGAAGGAGCCGTCCGGTTCGTGCTCAGAGCCGTCGGAATGCGGGATGACCGGGAAAAACCCGAAAATTAGGGTAGCCTAACCCGCACTTGTGCCTTACGCTCTTTCTGACAGTATGTCAGATCGATGCTTGGAGGCTCTGTCCATGCCGGTGACCACCGACGTCGAATCCGGGCCGTTCTCCGCGACCCTGCGCGCCTCCACCCTGCCCGCCCACGAGCGGGCCAACCACTCCGTGTACATGAACGCGCTGCTCGGCGGTGAACTGTCGCTCGAGGGGTACACCCGGCTGGCCATCCAGTACTACTTCATCTACCAGGCCATCGAGCAGGCCGCCGACAAGCTGGCGAAAGACCCGGTGGCGGGCAAGTTCGTCTTCGAGGAGCTGCGTCGGCTGCCGAGCCTCGAGCGCGACCTCGAACACCTCGTCGGCCCGGACTGGCGCGAGACCGTCCGCCCGCTGGCCTCGACCGAGCGGTACGCGCGGCGGGTGGCCGAGGCGTCGGACTGGTCCGGCGGGTTCGTCGCCCACCACTACACCCGCTACCTGGGCGACATCGCCGGTGGCCAGGTCATCCGTCGGCTGCTGGAGCGCAAGTACGGGGTGAGCGAGGCGGGTTCGCTGTTCTACCACTTCGACCAGCTGGGCAGCGCGCCCAAGTTCCGGGACGACTACCGCGAGCTGCTGAACTCGGCACCTTGGAACGAGGACGAGCGCGCGCGGTTGATCGACGAGGCGATCACGGCCTTCGAATGCAACATCGCGGTGTTCGACGAACTGGCGGACGAGCTGGACGCTTATCGGGCTGCCTGAGCGAGTGAAAATTCCGGCTTTCCTTCGATGATCGCCGTCACACCTCATTGACCTCCACCAAACTGGAGCTAGCAGAGTGGGTTTCAAGCGGCCTCCCCAACGGGTACAGCCGCTAAGGACAAGTCGTTTCACCTGGGGAGAAACGCGGCGCCCCCGGTCGCCGCGAACGGGTGAAGACGACTAAGTTCGTCAATGGAAACTTGTGTCGAAGACAGAAGGAGGGCCAATGGCCCGCTACGAGCTGCCCGAACTCGACTACGACTACGCGGCCCTCGCGCCGCACATCTCGGGCGAGATCAACGAGCTGCACCACAGCAAGCACCACGCGACCTACGTCAAGGGCGCGAACGACACGCTCGACAAGATCGCCGAAGCCCGTGACGCCGGTAACTTCGGCGACATCGTCGGCCTGCAGACCACGCTGGCGTTCCACCTCGCGGGACACGCCAACCACGTCGTGTGGTGGAAGATCCTGTCCCCGGAAGGCGGCGACAAGCCGACCGGCGAGCTGGCCGCGGCGATCGACGAGGCGTTCGGTTCCTTCGACAAGTTCAAGGCGCAGTTCACCGCGGTCGCCACCACGATCCAGGGCAACGGCTGGGCCGCGCTCTCCTGGGACCCGATCGGCAAGACGCTGATCACCCAGCAGCTGCGCGACCACCACAACAACCTGGTCCTGCCGACCACGCCGATCCTGCTGGTCGACGTCTGGGAGCACGCGTTCTACCTGGACTACAAGAACGTGAAGCCGAAGTACGTCGAGGCCCTGTGGAACATCTTCAACTGGGCCGAGATCTCCAAGCGGTTCGACAACGCCGTCGCCGGCGGCAACGGTCTGCTGCTCGGCTGAGCACTCACCACGAAAACGGGGCTCTCCCTTCCGGGAGGGCCCCGTTTTTCGTCGCCGGGCGGAAACTTGACCTCCAGTGAAGTCGAGGTGCGAAGGTGAACACATGGACGTCGCCGCATATCTCGATCGCCTCGGTCTCGACCGTCCCGCCACCGCGGACGTCGCCACGCTGCGGATGCTGCAGGAACGCCACCTCGCGGTGGTGCCGTTCGAGAACCTGAGCATCCATCTCGGCGAGCCGATCGTCCTGGACACCGACGCGCTGTTCGACAAGATCGTCCGGCGACGTCGCGGCGGTTTCTGTTACGAGCTGAACGGCCTCTTCGCCGAGCTGCTGCGGGAGCTGGGTTTCGACGTCACCCTGAAGTCGGCGAAGGTGTTCCGGCCGGACGGCTCGCTGGGGCCGCCGTTCGACCACGCGGCGATCAGTGTCGAGCTGGACGAGCCGTGGCTGGCCGACGTCGGCTTCGGCCGGTTCAGCCGGTTCCCGCTGCGGCTGACCGCCACCGAGGCGCAAGCCGACCCGGAGGGCGAGTTCCTGATCCTCGACGCGCCGTACGGCGACATCGACGTCCTCCGGGACGGCAAGCCCCAGTACCGGATCGAACGGCGTCCGCGTGCGCTGGACGAGTTCGTCCCGACGGCGTTCTGGCAGGCGACGTCGCCGGAATCGCATTTCACCCAGGGGCCGACTTGTTCGCTGCCGGGCAAACACGGCCGGGTCACGCTGGCGGGTGACAAGCTCATCGTCACGACGTACGGCGTCCGCGAGGAGACCAGGCTTTCGAGTGATCCGGAGATCCTGGAGATCTACCGGAAGGAGTTCGGCATCGAGCTCTCCCGGGTGCCGGTACGGCCTTGACCAGACCGGTGAGGTCCTCGACCATGAACCTCCGGCATGAACGAAGCCCCGCCTCCGGGGGTTGACCCGGTTGCGGGGCTTCGTCCGTTCCCGAACTGACTGCCGCTCCCACCACGAAGCGGACATGTATGAGGTTAGCCTAACCTCATCTACCCCGGCAAGGGGTTCGGCGGAGAGACGCCGATCTCACCCTTCCGAGTGACGGCAGACTGTTCCCATGTAGCCGTTCAGCACCCCTGACCGGCTCTGTTCGGTTAGCGTGCGCGCGTGACCACATGGGGTTTCAAGAGTCTGGTCGTGTTCCTGATCGCCGGCCTCAGCGCGGGTTGCATGGCGAAGGTCGACACCTACGAAGAAGGGCTCGGGCCGAAGGAACCGCCCAAGCAGTGGCCGACGGCGAACGGCCGTCCGCTGCGCCCGGTACCGATGCCCTCCGGCGAGTTCCTGCTGGCGCTGCCGCGGGAGACCACCGCGCAGGTGCTGTGCCAGGCGACCCCGGCGGAACGCTGGAAGCAGCTGATGGGCGGCGAAGTCGCGCGCGAGGTGGAGCACGGCGAGTCGTGCCATGTCGTCGGCCTGGACAGCTGGGTGCGGATGTCCTTGAGCCGGACCCCCGTGGCCGACTCGACCGGACTGGGCACGCGCAAGCAGGTGACCGTCGCCGGACGCCCGGCGACGGTCGTCGTGGGCGGCTCCCTGTCCCTCGTGGAGGTCAAGCTGTCCGACACCGACGTGCGCGTGCTCCGGATCGAGACCAGCTGGACACGGGTGCCGCCGCAGAACGACCAGAGCGAAGCCATGCTCCTCGGGCTGACCGAGTCTGTCCTCGCCGGAGCTTTCGGTCCCGGCCCGAAACTGCCCGCCGCCGACGAGCGGGACGTCATCGAACGGAAGATCGTCGAGCCGGGCGCGGGCATCCTCGACGCTCCGCTGCCCGAGATCTCGTGGAAGCTGTGCACGCAACTCCAGCGCGCGCTGGGAGTCACCGCCGAGGCCCCGGAGCCGTACATCGACGGGAAATGCACGGCGCTCGCCGCGGACGACACGGCCGTCCGGGTCGAGCACACCGCTGTCCTTTCGGAACTCCGAGGCGAGCCGGTGGCAGGCCGTCCCGCTTCGGAGAGCTCCGGGCAATTGAGCGTTCTGTTGACGGACAACGGTTCCCGGCAAGGGTTGCAGTTCTCGTGGCTGGGCGGTTCGAAGACCAAGCTTCGGGAACTGGCCGAGAAGATGATCGTCCCCCTGCTCGGCTCTTGAGTGGCAAGGAAAACGTGGCGTAATCGGCTCGCTGCCTGGCGGCAGGCGAGGAACTCCCCGCTGAGGTGGGGGCGTCGCGTGACTGTCCACAGGGACGTCTTTCGGACGCTCGGTGTCCGATTGATGACGCTATGCGCGGTTCCGCGTGGGGTCGTGAGTGGCGATTCGGGTTCTAACCCTATTTGCCACTCACGACCCCGCGCGGAACCGCACAAACCACCCAAGTCGGACAACCTTCTTCAGAAAAGCGTCCCTTGTGGACACTGGGGGGGCGCGGCCCGGCTTCCGTCAGTCAGCCCAGTTCCGCGCCGGGACACGCCAGGTTTGGCTTACCCCTCAAATAGAACCCACTCACGAGAGGTTGGTCGGGCAGCTTCCCGACCCTCGGCTTTTGCCTACACGCAAGGACATCACACTCAGCCGATGATCTTCTTGTCAGTCCTCTCCGGAACAATGACCGGATGACCAGCCACCTCACGTCCGCCCGGCGCGCCATGCGAAGTCTGGTGCTTCCCGGGCAACGCCGTCTGCATTTCACTCACGAGAGCGACGGACGCCGGAAACGCATTCTGGACACCATCGCCGGGGTCGCGCCGACGGTGACGATCTACGACGCTTCCGCTCATCATCGGCGTCGTCAGCGTGAAGGCTGCCTTGAGGCGCTTGTCGAGAACCGCGTACGAGAGATGGTGGACGAGGTCCGAATGGTCTGAGATGCACGAAACCCGGCCCACCCACCGTCCGGAAGGCTGCCGGGTCCACTTCGCCGATTTAGTAACCAGCGCTGATTCAAGCCTACCGCAACCTGGCTCGAAGGCCCAACTCCCGGATCTGCCCTATCGAGTTGGCGTTTCGCAGGACAGGCGCGCCACGAAGAGCTAGCTTCACCCCGTGGCCACCCCGAACGACTACCGCGCCATCGCGCGCAAGACCGACCGTCCGATGTGGATCTGGGCGGGCTGCGCGCTGACGAGTGTCCTCTTGCTGTTCGGTGTGGGGATCTTCGTCGCGATCAGCGTCCTGCACGAAGACGACGAGCCCGGGGCCGAGCTGCCCGCGGTCTGGCCGTCCAAGTCCGGGCTGGCGCTCCGCCCGGTCACGATGCCGACGGGTGAGATGGTCGCGGCACTGACGGACGAAACCGGCGCGCAGGTGCTGTGCCAGGCGCTCCCGGAGCAGCGCTGGGAGGAGCTCCTCGGCGGGCGGACGCTTCGGGAGGCGGGCACGGCCTGCCGCGCGGTCACCACGAAACTCGACGTCAGTGTGCAGATGGTCCCGGCGTTACCCGAGGACTCGAGCCGGGGCCTGCCCACGAAGACCACGGTCGCCGGCAAGCTCGCGGTCGTCGCCACGGACAAGGACGGCACCAACCTGAGCGTCGAACTCGTCGAGGTCGCGCCGCACAACGGCGCGACGCCGGTGCTGCACGTGTCGCTCCGCGGCAGGATCGTCAAGCTCCCCGAAACCGAGAAGACGGCGAGGGCGCTCGCCGAAGCGCTCATCGCCGTCGTGACCCCGCCGGGACCGAAGTTGCCGAAAATCGGCAAAGACGGCCAGATCCCACTGGAGAAGACCGAGCCGGGGCCGATCAAGGACCGGCCGCTCCCGGTGATCTCGTGGCTGCTGTGCGGGGAACTCGGCCGCGCGCTCGGGGTGCCGCCGGACGGAGCGAAACCGATCTTCTTCGCCGGCTGCGAGCTGAACGGTGTGACCGCGGATTACAGCGAACGGTCCACCGTCGTCCCCCCGACCACGACGATCGCCGGGTTGCCGGCGCAGGTCACCGACGAGACCGTCGTCGTACAGCTCACCGCCGATCCGGCCGGGGAGACGCTGAAGTTCAAGGGCACCGGCGATCTGAGCGCCCTCGCCGAGAAGGCGGTTCCGCCGCTGCTCGGCCGTTAGGCCCGGTAACGCGACAAGAGGTCGCCGAGCAGTGTCTCGTACGCCTTCCGGTCGAATCTGGCCCCGGTGAACCGGTATTCCTCCGACGGCTCGAACGGCTCGTAGTCGTACTGCCAGCCGAAGGCCCGCCACTCGACCTCGTCGTCACCGAAGACGACTTCCACGCTGTACCCGCCGCAGCCGAGGTCGCCGCACAGTGGGCAGAAGAGCAGCGCGACCCGCCCGTCGTCGAAGTCACCGGGCAGCAGGCCCAGCAAACGTGACAGGTTCTCGACGGCCCACTCACGCGATCGATCATCGTCCAGGGACAACGGCGTCTGCTCCTGCATGGGAACGAGTTCCCGCAGGGCGACGCCGTCGATCGTCCAGTCCAGGAACCGGGCCTCGCCGTCGTTCCACGTCGTCACCGCCGGGGTGACCCCGAGCGTGTTCACACCCGCTCCCGCTTCAGCACCCGCAGTCCGTTGCCGAACCGCCGCACCGGCAGGCGCACCCCGCCGCGCCGGATCAGCACGACAGCGCAGACCACGGCGGCGAGCGCCGAGATCGCGCCGCCGATGTAGAACGGCGATCGCCCACCGAAGGCGTCGGCCATCCAGCCGGTCATCGGCCCTCCGACGGGGTTGCCACCGATCAGCACCAGGACGTACAGGCCCATCACGCGGCCGCGCATCTCCGGGCTGACCGCGGTCTGCACCAGCGCGTTCGCCGTGTTCAAGAACGTGATCGTAGCGAAGCCCAGCGGGATCAGCGCGAGACCGAAGGTCAGGTAGGTCGGCATGAAGGCGGTGACCACCTCGAACGCGCCGAGGAGGAACGCCGAGATCAGCAGCAGCCGCACGCGCGGACCACCGCGGGTGTTGCGGCGGGCGGACATCAGCGCGCCGGTGAAGGTACCGACGGCGACCAGCGTCGACAGGAGGCCGTAGCCGTCGGCGTTGGTGTGGAAGACGTTCGCCGCGACGATCGGCAGCGAGGTGAAGTACGTGATGCCGAAGGTGCTCACGAAGAACACCAGCACCATCACCGTCATCAGGTCACTGCGCCGCCGGACGTATCGCAGCCCTTCGACCAGTTGCCCCTTCTCTCGCGGGATGGCCGGGCCGCGGAAGAGCTTGGCCGGGTTCATCATCGCCAGCGCGGCGATGACGGCACCCGTGCTCAGCGCGTTCGCGATGAACAACCAGCCGGTGCCGACCCAGGTGATCGCGAAACCCGCGATGGCCGGACCGACGATGCGGGCCATGTTGAAGATCGAGGAGTTGAGCGCGACGGCGTTGGTGACCTTGTCCCTGCCGACCATCTCGGCGACGAACGACTGCCGCGCGGGCACTTCCAGCGACGCCGTCACCCCGAGGGTGAAGCACAGCAGGTAGACCTGCCAGAGCGTCGCGATCCCGCTCAGGTCGAGCACACCCAGGATGACGGCCTGCGCCAGCACGGCGATCTGGATACCGATCAGCAGCCGCCGCTTGTCGACGCGGTCGGCCAGCACCCCCGCCCACAGCGAGAGGAACAGCGTCGGCAGGAACTGCAGCGCGACCGCGATGCCGAGCGCGATCGGGTTGTTGCCGCTGAGGGTGAACACCAGCCAGTCCTGCGCGATGCGCTGCATCCAGGTGCCGATGTTCGAGATGACCTGGCCGGTGAAGAAGAGCCGGTAGTTGCGCACCTTCAGCGAGGAGAACATGCTCCCGCGCGGCTTGTCCTTGCCGGAGGGGGGCGGTGGTGGAGCGGGTTCGCGAGTAGCGGTGGTCTTCGAAGGACACTGTGTTTCGCTACCCGTGGTCGTCACCGCTGCTAGTTCCCCGCCATCCTGTCGATGATCTCGGCGGCGCGAGAAAGCACTTCGCGTTCCCCCGCGCTCAACTCCGCCAATTGTTTGTCCAGCCAGATCTCCCGCGCGGTGATCTGCTCGATCACGTAGGCCCGGCCACGGTCCGACAACTCGACGATGGCCTGGCGGCCGTCCGTCGGATGCGGCCTGCGCTCGACGTAGTCCATCTCCTCGAGCGCGGCGATCACCCTCGTCATCGACGGGGGCTGCACGCCTTCCTTCGCGGCCAGCTGGCCGGGGGTCAGCGCACCGCATTTGTGCAACGTGGACAGAGCGGACACCTGTGTCAGCGAGATGCCGTCACCGGCGCGCTGTGCCCGTAGCCGTCGATTGAGCCGTACCACCGCGAGACGCAGGCGGCTCGCCAGTGAGCGCTCGTGCGTGTCTCCGGACATATAGTTAGCATACCTCACGATCGGCTCTCAAGCCCGTGAGATCGCCCACGGGTGGCAAAACCGCTGGTCAGTTGAACACAGCCTGAATCGGGCCGACGGCGAAGTAGGCCACGAACATCACCGCGATGGCCCACATCAGCGGGTGCACACCCTTCGCCTTCCCGGTGACCGCGCGGATGACGACGTAGCTGACGAAGCCCGCGCCGATGCCGTTCGCGATCGAGTAGGTGAACGGCATGACCACGATGGTCAAGAAAGCGGGCAGCGCGATGGTGAAGTCGGAGAAGTCGATCTCCTTGACCTGGCTCATCATCAGCGCGCCGACGACGACCAGCGCCGGAGCCGCGGCCTCGACCGGGACGACCTGGTAGAGCGGGGTCAAGAACATCGCCGCGATGAAGAGGACGCCGGTGACGACGTTCGCGAGGCCGGTCCTGGCCCCCTCGGCGATACCGGACGCGGATTCGACGTAGACGGTGTTCGAGCTCGACGACGCGAAGCCGCCCGCCGCGCCCGCGAGGCCGTCGACGAACAGGGCCTTGCCGACGTTCGGGAGTTTGCCGTCCGGCGGCAGGAGGTCGGCCTCCTTGGCCAGTCCCGTCATCGAGCCCATGGTGTCGAAGAAGTCCGCCAGCACCAGGGTGAACACCAGCAGTACGACGGTGATGATCGGCAGCCGGGTCCAGGCGCCGAAGGAGATGTCACCGACCAGTGAGAGGTCCGGCAGGCCGAGGACCTGATCGGGCAGCGCCGGGTAGCCGAGGTTCCAGCCCTGCGGGTTGACGCCCTTGGACGGGCCGACCTTCGTGATCGACTCGACGACGATCGCCAGCACGGTCGAGGCGAGGACACCGATCAGGATCGCGCCCTTGACCCGCTTCGCGACCAGGATGCCGGTGACCAGCAGGCCGACGACGAACACCAGCGTCGGCCACGAGGCGATCGAGCCGTTGATGCCGAGCCCGACCGGCACGGTGGTCTTCGCGTCGTCCGGGACGCGGCGGACGAAGCCGGCGTCGACCAGGCCGATCAGCGTGATGAACAGGCCGATGCCGACGGCGATCGCGGATTTGAGCTGCGGTGGCACGGCGTTGAACACCGCCGTGCGGATCCCGGCGAACACCAGCAGGACGATGACCAGGCCCTCGATCACCACCAGGCCCATCGCCTCGGGCCAGGTCATCTGCGAGGCGAGGGTGACCGCGACCAGGCTGTTGATGCCGAGGCCGGTGGCGATGGCGAACGGGTAGTTCGCGACCAGCCCCATGATGATGGTCAGCACACCGGCGACCAGCGCGGTCACCGCGGCGACCTGCGGGACCGGGAGGATGTTCCCGACGACGTCCTTGTGCGCACCGGCGTCGGAAGCGGAGAAGCTGCCGATGATCAGCGGGTTGAGGACCACGATGTAGGCCATCGTGAAGAAGGTGACGATCCCGCCGCGGATCTCACGCCCCGGTGTCGAGCCGCGCTCGCTGATCTTGAAGTACCGGTCCAGTGTGGACCGGGTGCGCTGCTCCGCCATCGCGTACCACCCTTCGCCCGTTGCCGGGTACCCTTCCCCACGTGGGCGAATCGATCAATTCCGGGGAAGTAAACGGTTCATTGCGGCATACGCCGGAGCTGCCGAAGCGGCTGACCGATCTGACGCCGGTCGTGATCGTAGGTACCTCGCTCTGGGCCGTCGCGACCGTGGTCCTGTTCTTTGTGACCGACGGCATCTGGGTGCAGACGTCGCTCGCCGGCGTCGTGCTCGGCTTCATCGGTCTCGCGATCATCGCCTGGCAGCGCGCCGCGGCCCGTCGCGGTTCGAAGGGCGCCCAGCGCTTCTGATGCGTTTCAGTTCAGGAGGGCGGAGGGCGAGGGATCGTCGAGGAGGGCCGTGAGGACGTGCCGGTCGGCCCACCGGTCCGTGGCCCAGGCGAACGCCCGCGCGAGACCTTCCGGGGTGTCGGCGGCGTGCAGCCTGCCGTCCGACCACCAGGCGACGTCGCGTTCGGCGTCCTCGAAGGCCACCGTCAGCGCTTCGTGCAGCAGCATCCCGCCGTCGGGCAGTTCGACGCCCAGCTGATCGGCGGCCAGCCGCAACGCGGAAAGCTCCCTCCACGGCACGTATTCGCCGTCGTCGGTGACCTTGGCGTCGAGACCGCTCGCCACCGGCAGATCCAGCAACTCCGCCAGCGCCCCGGCACCGCTCGCGGTGACGACCATCCGGTCCGGCGCCAGTACGGCGGCGAACCACGGGACGTCGAGTACGACGGCGTTCCGGGCGTCGACGGCCGAACCGTCCGCGACCCGGACGCGATCCGGCGCGTCGATGTCCACTTCGGCCTCGGCGAGCGCCGCGTGCGCCCGTGAAGCGAGACCAGGGCTCACCGCGCGCTCCGGGTCTCCCAGCCGCTCAAGGAGATCTTCGACGTCTTCGGCGGTGTCGGCCGTCAGCGCGGTCCGTACTCCGGCGGCGAGCAGGATCTCCTTGCTCAGCCCCGAATCCGGGACGACGTCATAGAGTCCGGCCAGCGCGGCCGCCTCGGGCATCCGCCAGTCGAGCGGCGCGTGTCCGGCCAAAAGCGCGTACCGCGCGAGCCACCAGCCGGTGTGCCCACCGGGTTCGGTGAGGGCACGCCAGGTTTCCGGGCGGGCCGCGAGCAGCCGCAGCGCCTCGGGCCAGGCGTCGTCGGCGACGAGGTCGAGATCGCGGACGGCGAGCACCCGTGACGGCGGCTTCTCCCGTGCGTCCCACCAGTCGTGTTCGTCGGGCAGGCCGTGCTCGGGTTCCAGCGGATCGTCGTCGGAAACGATCGCGAACGAATCGAGGACGCCGACCGCGACGAGCGTGGCCACCGGCCAATCCTCGGCGAATTCCTCGTCCAGAATGGACAAAGGTCCGTCTTCTTCGAAGACCTCGGGGTCGAAAACGTCGCCGAGCGGTGAAGTCGGCAGCACGAGTTCGTCCGCCCGCCGCCAGCCGTCTTCGCCGGGCAAGGCCAGCGCACCCGCCCATTCGGGGGCGTCGTCGCCGACTTCGGCGATCAGGCGGAGTACCGCGCCCGCGAGCGCCATACCGTCCAAACCGGACCGGACGTCTTCGACACTGCGCTCGACGGCGGCGCTCAGCGCGTCGGCTTCGAGCAGGTCACCTGCCTCGGCATGCTTGGCGCCCAAGCGTTCCAGCAACGGATGCGCGGCGACCGGATGCACGAGCCTCAGCCCGAGAATGTCCACATCGGACAGCAGTTCGAGCAGCTCGGCCGAACCGCCGACGAGCAGCGCGTCACGCACACCGGGCAACGTGCGGCCGTCCGACATCGGCACCGGCAAGGCGCCGAGGTCGTCCTTGGTGAGATCGTGCGCTTCGAGCGCCGGGAGCAGGACGTCGTAGAGCGAGTGCCACCATGAGGGCTCGCGCTGGATCCCGGTCAGCAGTTCGATGGCTTCGGCAGGCGATAGCGACCGCGCACCGACGGCGCGAAGGTCCATACCGGACAGGGAAACCAGTCCGGGCACGAGATCGGCCAGCAGCGGCGCCAGCCCCGGAACGTCGACCGACAGGACTCGTGCCTGCCGCCCCGGCAGATCGTCACCCGCTTGCGCGGGCAGCCAAGGCGAGTCGGTGAGGTTCTCGAGGATGGCTTCGCGCAGCGTTCCGTCCACAGTGGAACGCGGGAAGCCTCCGCCGGGTACGAGCGCCAGCCGTTCCTTGGCTGGCAAGGAACGCACGAGCTCGACGTACTCACGCGCGGCGTTCTTCAGTGCCGCCGTCAGCTCCGGCCCCGGCAGCGCGCGACGACGCGACGGCTCGATCGGCAGCGTCGCGATCAGCCGCGCGGGGAGGGAAAGTTCGTCGTCGGTGGGGGTCGGCGCGTGCAGGACGTCTTCGCCGAGCGGCCGCGGCGAACCGGATCCGTCCAGCGGGACCGCCCAGACGACCTCGCCGCGGTGCACCTGCCAATGGTCGGCGGACCCGTCCGGCGACGAGAGTTCGACGACGCCGTCGCCGAGATCGGTCCGGCGCCAGACACCGCCTTCGATCTCGATGCTCTCCAGCCAGGACAAGGTGAGCAGGAGATCACCGACGGCGCTCGCCAGCTCCGCCAGCAGGGCGGGGAGATCGACGCCGTCGCGTACCGGCAGCCGGACCTCGGTGGTGAAACCTTCCGGCACGGGCGGTTCGCCGGCCGAAACCGGCCACGGCAGCCGGAGGACGGGAACGTCGCCGGCGCGGGCCGCCTCGGTTCGCGTGCGGGCCGCGGAGAACGCGACGCCACCGGTCGTCGAAACGATCCGCGGTGCGTCGGAAACCGTGAGCACGGCGGCGAAACCGACACCGAAGCGGCCGACCGTATCCTCGCCCTTGCCGGAAGCACGAAGCGAGGCAAGGGATTCGACACCGCGGGCGTCCAGCGGCGCGCCCGTGTTGGCGAACCTCAGCTCACCGTCCACAACGGACACCCGAAGCCTGCCGCGCTCACCGTCGGCCAAGGCGGCGTCGGCGGCGTTCTGCGCGAGTTCGACGAACAGCCGGTCACGGTAGCCGCCGACGCGGAGATCGTTCTCGGTGTTGGTGTCCTCGGTGAACCGCGTCGGCGAATCCGCCCACGCGCGCAGGACGGCGGCGCGTAACCGCTCGGTGCCGAACGGGTCAGTGCTCACTGGCGCTTTCGGCTTCGACCTGTGCCTCGTCGGCGGTGGCCTCGGTGGTGTCAGTGGTCTCGGTGACCTCGGGTTCGACCTCGGGCTGGACCTCGGCGGTCTCGGGCACCTCGGCGACCGGGGCCTCGGCCTCATCGACCACAGGCGCCTCGGCGGGCTCCGGCTCCGGGGTTTCCGCGACCTCGGGCTCGGCCGCGACCTCAGGCTCGGCAGGGGCTTCCGGCGCGGCCTCGTAGTCGATCAGCGAGTCGTCGTAGACCAGTTCCGCCACCGGCACCGACGAGGTCACCTCGATTTCGATCTCGGAATGCGCGCCGCAGCCGTACTCGACGTCGACGACGTGGCCGTCCGCCGGGGAGATGTCATTGGTGCACGCGCCGAAGGCCGCGCTGAGCGACCCCGCGAGCGGAACGAAGAACCCGCAGCTGCCGCAGACGTCCGGCGCGCTGCGCGCCATATCCGACCGAGGGCCGAATTCACCGCCGTGCCAGCGGGCGGCGGCATCGAGCCTGCCGTACCGGGAGAGCACGTGGACGCGGCCGAGCCCGGTCTCCATGGCGACCTCTTCGACCGCGGGGTCGTCGGACGCCAGGTACGCCGGGGCGAGCCTGGGGTCGTCCTTCTCCGTCGGGAAGATGTCGCCGACGCCGAGATCGCCCGCCTGCACCCGGCGGTCCCACGGCACCCACGCCGGGGCGACCCGCGCGTCCGGACCGGGGATGAGCACGACCTCGCTGATCGTGATCGGCTGGTCCTCACCGGCCAGCGCGACCGTCACCGACCAGCGCCAACCCCGATAACCCGACACGGTCGCCTCGAACAGGTGACTGGCGGAAACCGCGTCCTCACGTTCGACGCCGACGTGCGCGCCGACCTGATCGGGACCGGCGTCCGCCAGCACCGCGTCGCGGGCGAGATCGACCGCCTCGGCGAGTTTGCGCTGGATAGAGCCGTCGTCCAGGGTCAACAGCAGGGTCATACCCCCATTCTGCCGCACGCCTTCTCGCCGTCCATGTCAGGCTGTCCGCGTGCGCACGCTGCTGACCACATCGCTCCTCCTCGCCGCCGTTCTCGGTGGTTGCGCCGCCGCGCCGGTGACCCAGGCGCGCCCGCCCGCGCCCGAAAAGCTCAAGGTGCGGGTGCTCTCCTCACTGCCGCACGATCCCGCCGCCTTCACCCAAGGCCTCGAGTTCTCCGGCGAGACGCTGTACGAGGGGACCGGCCTGGTCGGGAAGTCGTCGATGCGGGCCGGGCCCGCGGGTGCGGCGCCGTCGGTCCGGCAGGAACTTCCCGGCCTGTTCGGCGAGGGCATCACCGTGCTCGGGCCGACGGTCTGGCAGATCACCTGGCAGGACGGCGTCGCGATCGAACGCGACGCCAAGACGCTGGCCGAACGCCGTCGCGTGCCCTACACCGGCGAAGGCTGGGGCCTCTGCCACCGCGAGGGCACCGGGCAACTGGTGATGAGCGACGGCTCGTCGAAGCTCACCTTCCGCGATCCGGTGACGTTCGCGCCGACGGGCAGCGTTGACGTCGGGCGTGACCAGTTGAACGAACTGGAGTGCGTCGGCGACTCCGTGTACGCGAACGTCTGGCAGACGGAGAAGATCCTGCGGATCGACGCCGCGTCCGGACGCGTCACCGGCGAAATCGACGCTTCGGGATTGCTCAACGCGGGCGAGCGGGGTTCCGCCGACGTCCTCAACGGCATCGCGGCGGTGCCGGGGACCGGCGAATTCCTGATCACCGGCAAGCTCTGGCCCAAGATGTTCCGGGTGAAGTTCGTCCCGGTCGCCTAGAAAGCAGTGGTGAACGCGCGAAGCGGTCCCTGCGTAAGGCAGGATTGAAGGGTGGGAATCTTCGGCACGAACTCTGGACCCGACGGCACACGTTCCGGCCGGTCGGGCAAGGAGCGTGGCCGCAAGAGCAAGCGCAAGTGGACGCCGGAGCCCGGCGCGGCGCGAGCGCGCGACTGGGCGACGCCGCCACCGACCCGCGTCGAGCAGCAGCCGGTTCCGCCCGTTACCCCAAGCGCGGGCCGGCCCCAGCCGAATCACCAGCCCCACTACCAGCCGCATCCGGCCGGGCCGACCGCCGACGAGGCGCGCACCAGCGCGATCCCGATGGGGCACCAGCCACCGCCTCGCACCCCGCCGCCGCCGCCGCGGACGCCGCCCCGCGGCGCGCGGCCGTATCCCGATCCTTCGCAGCGGCAGACCGAACCCGTCCGGCGTCGTCCGGGCGGGTTCTACGACGAGCACCCGCCCGGCAGCGGCGAATACGAGCACTACGACACCGGTGGTTACGCGGGTGAACCGCGGGTCGCCGAGGAATTCCCGCAGGAGCATCCGACGACCGCGGTTCCGCCGCAGGCGGGGCCGCTGCCGCGGATGCCGAAGAAGATCACGGTCACCCGGGTCGCGGCGATGCGCAGCCGTCAGCTCACCGGACAGGCCGTCGGCGCGTTCCAGCGGGCGACCAAGGCGGACGGCGCCGACAAATCGGGCCTGACTTCACTGACGTACGCGGTGATGCTGAACTACGCCAGCGACGCCGCGATGGCGATCGCGCTGGCCAACACGCTGTTCTTCGCCGCCACCAGCGGGGAGAGCAAGGGCAAGGTCGCGCTCTACCTGCTCATCACGATCGCCCCGTTCGCGCTGGTCGCGCCGGTGATCGGCCCGGCGCTGGACAAGATCCAGCGCGGCCGCAGGCTCGCTATGTGCGTGTCTTCGGCCGGTCAGGCGCTGATGGCCATCGTGATGGCACTGCACTTCGACGACTGGCTCCTGTACCCGGCGGCGCTGGGCATGATGGTGCTTTCGAAGTCGTTCACCGTGCTCAAAGCGGCAGTGACCCCGCGGGTGCTGCCACCCGAGATCACGCTGTCCAAGACCAACGCGCGGCTGACGGTGTTCGGTCTGGTCGCCGCCGGCGCGTTCGGCGCGCTGGCGAGCGGGGTCAACGCGATCTGGGGTTCGCAGGGCGCGCTGTGGTTCACCATGCTGATCTGCGTCGCCGCCGCCGTGCAGTCGATGCGCATCCCGTCGTGGGTCGAGAAGACCGAGGGCGAGGTGCCCGCTTCGCTGTCCGCCCACCCCGAGCGGCGGGTCAAGAAGCAGCGGCAGCCGATGGGGCGGCAGATCGTGGTCTCGTTGTGGGGCAACGGCACCGTCCGCGTGCTGACCGGGTTCCTGATGATGTTCTCCGCGTTCGCGGTGAAGGCGCAGGCAGAGGGCAGCGGGCAGAGCCCGTTCGACCAGTTGCTGCTGCTCGGCATCATCGGCGCCGCGGCCGGTGCCGGTGGTTTCCTGGGGAACGCGCTCGGTTCGCGGCTGCACTTCGGCAAACCGGATCAGGTGATCCTGGCCTGTGTCGGCGCCTGCCTTGGCATCGCGATCATCGCCACCGTGGCGGCCGGGCTGGCGACGGCGGCGATCGTCGCGCTCGTCGGCGCCACCGCGAGCGCGCTGGCGAAGATCAGCCTCGACGCCGTCATCCAGGAAGACCTGCCGGAGGAGTCGCGCGCGTCGGCGTTCGGACGGTCGGAGACCGTGCTGCAGATGTCCTGGTGCTTCGGCGGTGCCGTCGGCCTGCTGCTGCCGCCGACGTACTGGATCGGGTTCCTCGTGCTGTCGATCCTGCTGGCCGTCGGGTTCACGCAGACGTTCATGGTCCGGCGCGGGACCTCGCTGATCCCGGGTCTCGGCGGCGACCGGCCGCTGCGCCCGCAGCCGACCAGCGAAACACCGGTCCCGTCGGAGGCCGGTGACTCCCGGTGGCGGCCGGGCTCGTAATCTTCACCGTATGCGGCGACTTCGTATCTTGGCCCTGCTCGCGGCGGGTGGTTTCGTGGTGGCCGGTTGCTCGGCCCCCGGCCCCGAAGAGGTGACCTTCTTCGCCGACGGGAAGACGGTGAACGTCACGCCGCTGGCGTCCTGCGACATCAAGAGCGCCCAGTGCACGACCCGCCCCGACGCCGCGGGCAAGCTGCGCGTCCGGCCGGGGAAGCCGGTGCAGATCTCCGTGCCGAGCGCGATCGCGGAAACACCGTGGAAGGTCACCGTGCAGTACGTGAACGGCAAGGGCGAGCCGCAGGAACTGAAGCAGGACATCATCACGTCGCTGGACCGGTTCGCCTACACCGTGACGACACCCAAGCCCGACGACCAGATCCTCGTCGTCGAGGTCGCGCAGGCTTCGGTGATCAGCCAGACCGGACGTCCGGAGGACGCCGAGGCGATCACCACCGCGATCTGGTCGCTGCAGGTCGAACCGTCCGCCGCCTGAGCAGCAAGGGACCTTTGCTATCGCGCGGGCACCTGATCTCTGCTGAAAGGTGCGGGCTCCTTGAGGGGCTCGCCTTTGCTTATCCACTGGTGTGGAGCTTGTGTGGGTTGCCGGTGCGGTCCGGGTGGGGAACATTCCGGACGTTGAGTGTCCCGGATCTTCCATTGATCAAGGGACGAGACCAGGCGACGATGCCCGCGGAACCACCCTCGTCCAGGTCAGGCGTCGGTACGGTCCGTGAAGGCCTCCTTCGCTACCTTCAGGGTAGGCAAGGAGGCCTTCACGGACCGTGCCGACCCGACCCGGCCGACAGCCACCCGTGAGTGCCATGAAAGGTCCTTTCCTTGCAAATTTTGCAAGGAAAGGACCTTTCATGGCGCTTGAGTAAGCGGCGGGCGGCCGATGCGCGTGAAAGCCCTCGCGATTAGTCGGCTACTTGCGAGCCAAGGCTGGTCGCCGGCGTCGTTCACCCTTCGCACGACCGCCAGGGGCCTTGCCCCGGTCGGTCGGCTCGGGATCGTCGATGAAGGAATTGGGACACTCAACGTCCCGAGTCCTTCATCGACGCGTGAAGGCCCCCTTCCCTCAGCTCAGCCGAGGGAAGGGGGCCTTCACGCGCTAAGACGAGGCGCCGATCAGGGATCGAGGTCCCGGGCGACGGCGCGCATGATCTCGGCGATCTGCTTGGTGTTCTTGCGGTCCGGGTAGCGGTTGCGCCGCAGGTCCGGCTGCACCTTGAGCTCGAGCAGCTTGATCATGTCCTCGATGAGCCCGTGCAGCTCTTCGGCGGGACGACGGCGCGCCTCGGCGACCGAGGGCGGCGGATCCAACAGCCGGACGGAGAGCGCTTGCGGGCCGCGGCGACCGTCGGCGACACCGAACTCGAGGCGCTGACCCGCCTTGAGCCCTTCGACGCCCTGCGGCAGCGCGGCTTTGCGGATGTAGACGTCGGCGCCCCCATCCTGGGTGACGAAACCGAAACCCTTCTCCGCGTCGTACCACTTGACCTTGCCGGTCGGCACTTCCCTCACCAGTCCTTTGCTGTCCCGCTCACAACGAACGCGCCCGGGGGCGTACCCAGGGCGCGCGTCCCATAAGCCTATCTCGCCACATGCCCTGTGGAGAAGCGGATACCGGCGGATACCCTCTGCTTCATGGAGACCGCAGTAAAGGAGGCCGCTGTGGCCGTCCCCGGAAAGCCGGGCAAACCGATCCTCATGCGCCTGGGCATCGGCCTGTTCGCGATCGGCATGATCGCCGTCACAGCCGTGTTCATCCTGTTCGCCCTCGGGCTGGAAAACCTGCCGGTGTGGCTTTCCGCCGCGGCAGGCGTGATCACCCCGCTGGGTCTGGCGCTCGGTCTGATCGCCCTGGTTCGCGAAGCTCGCCGAAAGAGCTGAACCAGCCGGGGAACTCGGTCAGCGAGTCGAGCACCACGTCGGCTCCTTCCGCGAGCAGTTCGGCCTTGCCGCACGGGCCCGTCGTGACCCCGACGGGCACCGCGCCCGCCGCGAGCGCGCCGCGGACGTCACCGAGGTGGTCTCCGACGTAGACACGGGCGCCGTGCTCGGTGAGCGCGGCGGCCTTCTCCGTCGACCACAACTCCCCGACCAGCACGTCGACCTCGAGGCCGAGCGCGTCGAGGTGGAGTTTCGCGTTGGGTGCGAACTTCCCGGTGACGACGACCGTGCGCCCGCCCGCCTCGCGGACGGCGTGGAGCGCTTCGGCCGCGCCGGGCAGCGCGACCGTCACCGGCACGACGACCTCCGGGTACATCGCGCGGAACCGCGTGACCAGTTCCGGGATGCGCTCCTCCGGCGCCCCGAACCCCCGCAGGCTGTCGTCGAGTGGCGGGCCGAGGTTGGCCGCGAAGTACTCGCCGTCCAGCGGCAGGCCGGATTCCACGCCGAGCGCGTTCATCACCGCGACCATGCCAGGCCGCGGATCGATCAGTGTCATGTCGAGGTCGAACCCCACGGTGATGCCCACGCCCGCCACGGTAGCCGCCACCACCGACTGATTTACACAGGGCGGTTGTCCGTCAACTCCTTTGACATGGGCTTGATCTGTGTCAAGCTGGAGATGTGGGCGAGATCACGAGCTTCTCCGATCGGACCAAGGCCTCTCTGCGGGAGGCACTGCTCGACGCCGCCACCGAACTGCTCCCGGAGCGCGGCTACACGGCGCTGCGCATGGCGGACGTCGCCGCGCGCGCCGGGGTGAGCAGGCAGACCGTCTACAACGAGTTCGGAAACAAGGCGGCGCTGGCCCAGGCCGTCGTGCTCCGGACGACGTCGGAGTTCCTGGAGGGCATCCGGCGACGGGTCGAGCACGCGGAAGACCTCCTCGGCGGGATCCGCGAGGCCGTCGTCTACACGATCGAGCACGCCCGGGAGAACCGGCTCGTCGCGACCACGCTGGGTACTCGAACGATGGGCACCGAAGCCGGCGAGGACCTCCTTCCGTTGCTCACCACCAAGGGCGAGCCGATCCTGACCGCGGCCACCGAGGTCGCGGCCGGGAAGTACCGCGAGTTCGAACCGTCGCTCTCGGCTCATTCGGCCGCGCTGCTGGCGGAGACCGTCGTGCGGCTTTCCCTGTCCCATCTCGTCATGCCGACCCATTCGGCTGACGAGGCGGCGGCCGCAGTGGTCGCCGTCCTGGCACCCGCCATCCGAATGCTGACCACCGATTCGTCCACAATGGAGTGACACGAAGGGGACGTCATGACCGATACGCTTTCCGAGCTGCGGACAGGTTTTTCCTCCTTGCGCAAGGGCGGGCTGAACTGGGACTCGTTCCCGCTTCGGCTGTTCGTCAAGGGGAACAAGAAGTTCTGGAACCCCGCCGACATCGACTTCTCCCGTGAACGCGAGGGCTGGGACTCCCTCAACCCGGAACAGCAGCGGTCGGCGACGTACCTGGTGGCACAGTTCATCGCGGGCGAAGAGGCGGTCACCGAGGACATCCAGCCGTTCATGCGGGCGATGTCCGCGACCGGCCGCTTCGGCGACGAGATGTACCTGACCCAGTTCTGTTTCGAAGAGGCCAAGCACACCGAGGTGTTCCGCCGCTGGATGGACGCCGTCGGGCTGACCGAAGACCTGCATCCGTACGTCGCGGAGAATCCCCACTACCGCAAGCTTTTCTACGAAGAGCTGCCGCAATCCCTGCGCGCGTTGGAGGACGATCCCAGTCCGCTCAACCAGATCCGCGCGAGCGTCACCTACAACCACGTCATCGAAGGCAGTCTCGCGCTGACCGGGTACTACTCGTGGCAGCTGATCTGCACCCAGCACGACATCCTGCCCGGGATGCAGGAACTGGTACGCCGCATCGGCGACGACGAACGCCGTCACATGGCCTGGGGAACCTTCACTTGCCGCCGCCACGTGGCCGCGGACGACTCGCTGTGGGACGCGGTGCGGCAGCGGATGGGTGAGCTGCTTCCCCACGCGCTCAACATGATCCAGTGGGTACAGGACCAGTTCGAGGAGATCCCGTTCGACAACGATCCGCAGGAGATCATCCAGTACGCCGCCGACCGCGCGCAGCGTCGGCTGGGCGCGATCGAGTCCGCGCGCGGGATGCCGGTGGAACAGATCGACCTCGACTACTCGCCCGAAAACCTCGAAGAGACCTTCGGCGAGGAAGACGCGAAGGCGATCGCCGCGGCTGCGGCCGCCGTGACGGCTTAGTCCGTGAAGGCCTCCTTGAGGGACTCTGAGTCCCTCAAGGAGGCCTTCACGGACCATCAACCTTCACCTGGCCGGCCAGTAGACGGCGTGCCAATTGCCGTCCGCGGCGACCGCGCCGCCCGCGATCGTCCCGTCGAGGCCGATCAGTTCCGCCCGGCTGTACCCACCGCCCGGCAGCGTGCCGAGGTCGGTCCGCACCCCGTTCGCGTCCCAGAGCGCGGCGTTGCCCGCGATGCCGACGACTCGCCCCCGCCCGTCGATGTCCATGGCGTTGCCGCCGGTGCCGGCCGTGGAGAGCAGGGTCATCGTGCCGTCGGCGGCCCACCGCACCGGAGTGGAGAGGGAACCGTTCGGGGAGTCGACGTAGCCCATTCCGACCGAGACCCCGGAACCGTTGACCTTGTAGACCTCCGTGGCATACGGGTTCGCCCAGCCGAGTTCGATCATGCGGCCGTCGGTGGTCCACTTCACGGCCGCGTACCGGTCGTTGATCGTGGTGCGGCCGACGATCTCGCCGGAGGCGTTCAGGCCGCCGAACCAGCTGTCCTCGGTCGCCGGACCGAGCATGGTCACCGCCCCGGACGCGTCCCAGCGCAGGACCCGGATGCTGCCGTCGTCCCCGTAGAGCCGCCCGCCGATGAACCGGCCGTCGCGGCTGATCGCGGACGCGGAGTAGCTGCCCGCCACCGGTGGGGCGGCGAGCATCGTGACGTTTCCGGACGGGTCCCAGCGCAGTCCGCGCTCCTTGCCCGTGTCGTCCGTCCCCGATCCCACGATGACACCGAGGGCGCTGATCCCGTGGGCTTCCCAGGTCCGGCCGCCCGGCAACGCGGGGAGTTCCGTGACCGCGCCGTCCGGGGCCCAGCGCACGGCCCGGTTGTTCAGCCCGTGGTCGAGTGAAGTGCCGACGGCCACTCCGCTCCCGTTGATCGCCTTCGGTGACCCGTAGCCGCCGCCCAGCGACGGCAGCACGGAGATCTTGCCGCTCCGGTCCCATCTCACCGCCGTGCACCAGTGCGTGTGCGGCTCGGTGCTGCAGGATTCTCCGACGAGCTGACCTCGGTCCCCGACCGCGGTCACGTCGGTCCGCTCGTCACCGGGCAGGAGACCGAGATCGATCGGCCCGGTCGCCGCGGCCGCCACCGCGGGGACGGACAGCGGGAGGGCCACCGCCGCCACGACCAAGGTGAGCAGACGTTTGCCTTGTTGGATGTTCATGGTTCCCCTAGGCGGCTCCCCATGGCCCCGCGCTCTGCGAGACCGACTGCCGCACTGGGGACACGCCCGAGAAAAGTGACAGGTTGCCCTTAAGTGTCAACTTGTCAGGCGTGTTCCGCGGCGGCCGCCCCTTCCAGGCCCAGCAGGCTGATCGACTGCTCCCGCATCTCGACCTTGCGCACCTTCCCGGTCACCGTCATCGGGAACTCCTCGACGACGTGGACGTAGCGCGGGATCTTGTAGCGCGCCAGCTTCCCTTCGCAGAACTCGCGCACCGCCTCGGCCGTCAGCGGCGCCGCACCCTCGCGCATGCGGACCCACGCCATCAGCTCTTCGCCGTACTTCTCGTCCGGGACGCCGATGACCTGCGCGTCGAGGATGTCCGGGTGCGTGTAGAGGAACTCCTCGATCTCCCGCGGGTACAGGTTCTCCCCGCCGCGGATGACCATGTCCTTGATGCGGCCGGTGATGTTGACGTACCCGTCGGCGTCCATGATCGCGAGGTCTCCGGTGTGCATCCACCGCGCCGCGTCGATCGCCTCGGCCGTCTTGTCCGCCTGCTCCCAGTAACCGAGCATCACCGAGTAGCCGCGTGTGCAGAGTTCACCCGGCTCACCACGCGGCACGGTCAGCCCGGTCTCCGGGTCGACGACCTTGATCTCCAGATGCGGCCCGACCCGGCCGACCGTCGACACCCGCCGCTCCACCGAATCGTCGGCGCGGGTCTGGGTGGACACCGGTGAGGTCTCGGTCATGCCGTAGCAGATCGACACCTCCGTCATGCCCATCCGGTCGATGACCTGCTTCATCACCTCGACCGGACACGGCGAACCCGCCATGATCCCGGTCCTCAGCGAGGAAAGGTCGTGGGAATCGAAGTCCGGGTCGGCCAGTTCGGCGATGAACATCGTCGGAACCCCGTACAGCGACGTGCATTTCTCCGCCGCGACGGCTTCCAGCGTGGCCTTCGGCTCGAACGCGGGCGCCGGGATCACCATGCAGGCGCCGTGACTGGTCGCCGCGAGATTGCCCATCACCATGCCGAAGCAGTGATAGAAGGGAACGGGGATGCAGATCTTGTCGGCTTCGGTGTAGTTGCAGAGTTCGCCGACGAAGTAGCCGTTGTTGAGGATGTTGTGATGGCTGAGCGTGGCGCCCTTGGGGAAGCCCGTGGTGCCGGAGGTGTACTGGATGTTGATGGGGTCGTCCGCGGAGAGTTCGCTCTGGCGCTTGGCCAGTGGCGCGTGGTCGGCTTTGCCGCCGATCTCCAGCAGTGACGGCCACGCGGGGCTGTCGAGCAGCACGACGTGTTCCAATGCCGGGCAGTTCGGCCCCGCCTCGGCGATCATGCCCGCGTAGTCCGAGGTCTTGAACGAGTTCGCGGCCACGATGAGCTTGATCCCGGCCTGGTTCAGCACGTATTCGAGTTCGTGCGAACGGTACGCCGGGTTGATGTTGACCAGGATCGCGCCGATCTTCGCGGTGGCGTACTGGACGCAGGTCCATTCCCAGCGGTTCGGCGACCAGATGCCGACGCGGTCGCCCTTCGCGATGCCGAGGTCCAGCAGCCCGAGCGCGAGCGCGTTCACTTCGACGGCGAATTCGGTGTAGGTCCAGCGTTTTCCCGCCACGCGGTCGACCAGCGCGGTTCGGTCACCGAAGGCGGCGACGGTCCGGTCGAAGTTGTCGCCGATGGTGTCCCCCAGCAGCGGGGCGTCCGAGATTCCCGATGCGTAGCTTGGCAAGGCGGGGGTGTCGGCCATGGAAACTCCTGCGTTCGGCGGTAGCGACGCGTCGAGTTTAAGAAGCGCGGGTGACCCCGGCCACCTGCAAGTGGAGACCCGCGCCACCTCAGGGAAAACCCGGAGGCCGGGTTCACCCGCTCCGGATATCGTCGAGGACATGCGCCTCTACATCGTCGACGCCTTCACCTCCGAGGCCTTCGCCGGCAACTCCGCCGGAGTCGTGCTCCTGGACTCGCCGGGCGACGCGAGCTGGATGCAGTCCGTCGCGGCCGAGTTGAAGCACGCCGAGACGGCCTTCGTCGAGGTCGGCGGCGAAGGCCCGAAGTCGCTTCGCTGGTTCACGCCGGAGACCGAAGTCGACCTGTGCGGACACGCGACGCTGGCCACCACGCATGTCCTGGGCGGCGAGCAGACTTTCACGACGAGAAGCGGCGAATTGCGCTGCCGGGCCGAGGACGGCTGGGTGTCGATGGACTTCCCGTCGGATCCGCCCCGCGAGTCGGACGACGATCTGTCGTCGATCCTGCCCGGGTGTGAGTTCGAATACGTGGGGCGGAGTCACCAGAACCTCTTCGCGGTGACGGACGATGCCTCCGTCGTCCGCTCCCTCGAACCGGATCTCGCCGCGCTGCGCGCCCACTGGACCGGACGGCTGATGGTCACCGCGCCGGGTGACGTCGACGGGATCGACTTCGTCACCCGGTTCTTCGCGCCGGGAGTCGGCATCGACGAAGACCCGGTCACCGGCTCCGCGCACTGCGTCCTCGCGCCGTACTGGGCGGCTCGCCTCGGCCGGGAGAAGCTCGTCGGCGAGCAGGCTTCCGCACGCGGTGGCATCGTCCGGATGAACCTCGACGGCGACCGCGTCCTTCTTTCGGGGCAGGCGGTCACCGTGGCCAGTGGGGAGTTGCACGTCTGATGCGCTTGATCCTGAACGTCATCTGGCTCGTGCTGTGCGGCCTGTGGATGGCACTCGGCTACCTCGTCGCCGGCATCATCTGCTGCGTCCTGATCGTCACCATCCCGTTCGGACTGGCGTCGTTCCGGATCGCGGCCTACGCGCTGTGGCCGTTCGGCCGGACGGTGGTCGACCGACGCGGCGCCGGCGCCGCGTCGACGATCGGCAACGTCATCTGGTTCATCTTCGCCGGGCTTTGGCTCGCGATCGGGCATGTGCTGACCGGTGTCGCGTTGTGTATCACGATCATCGGGATCCCGCTGGGCGTGGCGAACTTCAAGATGATCCGGGTCTCGCTGATGCCGCTCGGCAAGGAGATCGTCGAGCTGCCATAACGGCTCAGTCCTCTGGCTCCCACGGCAGCGAAACGATGAGACAGGGGCCGCCGACGAACAATCCGCCGTCGATCCCCAGCGCCTTCCCGCCCGCGTAGAGGTACGGTCCCTCGATCTGCGCCGGGTGGATGCCGAGCTGGTCGGCGATGACGCTGTGCCCGTGCACGATCCGCTCGCCGCCGAGCCGGTCCATCAGCTGCTGCGCGACGTCGGCGCCTTCCGGCCCGCGGAAGGCGTACCGCGTGGTCATCCGCCGCCACACGTCCCACCACGCCTGGATGTCGCTGCCTTCGAGGATTTCGCGGCCGCGTGTGTTGATCTCTTCGATGTCGTCGCCCCAGCCGAGGTACTCGAGCGTGTCCGAGTGCATCAGCAGGTGGTCCGCGGCCAGCGTCAGCATCGGGCGAGAAGTCAGCCATTCGATGTGTTGCGGTGTGAGTCTGTCCTGGTCGCCGAGCAGCCCGCCGTTGATCTCCCAGCTGCGGGCGAAGCTGCGCGGCCCGAAGTCGGACGGCACCTCCGTGTCGCCGAAGTGGTACATCCCGAGCAGCAGGATCTCGTGGTTGCCCAGCAGCGTCCCGCAGTGCCCGCCCGCTTTGGCCGCCTGGCGTTCCAGCCGCATCACCAGGTCGATGACGCCGACGCCGTCCGGCCCCCGGTCGACGAAGTCGCCGAGGAACCAGAGGGTGGCTTCACCGCCGGCCCAATCGTCGTCGGCGTCGAGCAGCCCCTTCTCCCGGAGCGCTTCGGCCAGCTCGTCCCGGTGTCCGTGCACGTCACCGACCACGTAGGTCGGGGACGCGGGCTGATCGTCGTGCATCTTGTGACGATAAGCCCTCCGCTCGCCGCCGCGCCCCTCAGCCTTCGCCGAACGGGTCGCCGGTGCGGCCGACGAGATCGGCGATCGAGTCGATGATCATGGTGGGCCGGTACGGATAGTGCTCGGCGCTCTCCCGGCTGGAGATGCCGGTCAGCACCAGGATCGTCTGCAGCCCGGCCTCGATTCCCGAGTGGACGTCGGTGTCCATCCGGTCGCCGATCATCAGCGTCGACTCCGAATGCGCGCCGAGCCGCCGCAGCGCCGAGCGCATCATCAGCGGATTCGGCTTGCCGACGTAGTACGGCGAACGGCCGGTCGCCTTTTCGATCAGCGCGGCGACCGAGCCGGTGGCGGGCATGGAACCCTCCACGCTGGGGCCGGTGGCGTCCGGGTTGGTGGCGATGAACTTCGCGCCGCCCTCGATCAGCCGGATCGCGCGGGTGATCGCGCTGAAACTGTACGTGCGCGTCTCACCGAGGACGACGTAGTCCGGGTCGCGTTCGGTCAGCACGTAGCCGACTTCGTGCAGCGCGGTGGTGAGCCCGGCCTCGCCGATCACGAACGCCGAGCCGTTCGGCCGCTGCGACGCGAGGAACTTCGCGGTCGCCAGCGCGGAGGTCCAGATGGCTTCCTCGGGGATGTCCAGACCGGTCCGCTCGAGCCTCGCCCGCAGGTCACGCGGGGTATAGATCGAGTTGTTGGTCAGCACCAGGAACCCGATGTCGTTGGCGCGCAGCTCCTTGAGGAACTCGTCCGCGCCGGGCACGAGGTGCTCCTCCTTGACCAGCACGCCATCCATGTCGCTGAGGTACGTCCAACGGCGCTCGTTCATGTCTTCCACCCTAGTGATCGGGAGCCGCGTGAACAGCCACGGACGCCGCCTTGACCGAAAGATTGACCGGTGTCCCGGGTTCGAGCGCCAGTTCGGCCACCGCGGCGGGGGTCAGATCGGCGGCCAGCCCGGCCGCCCAGTCGTCCCCGCGCGTCCGGACGCGGATCACCGGTCCGTGTGGTTCGAGCGCGTCGACGACTCCCTCGACGGTGTTGCGCGGGCTGCCCCGATGCGCACCGTCCTTCAGGTACACGGCGACGGCGCTGGGCGCGAACACCGCGACCGCCGGTTGACCGCCGTCGACGTCCTCCGCCGGGATCCCGGCCAGCGGCAACCCGCCTGACGTGCGCAAACCGCCTTCGACCGCGACGCCGGGCACCAGGTTCAGCCCGGCGATCCGCGCGGTGAACGCCGTCCGCGGCGCGGCCAGCACCTTGCGGGTCTCTCCGCGTTCGACGATCCGGCCGTCGTCGAGGACCGCGACGTGATCGGCCAGCGCGAGGGCGTCGAGCGGGTCATGGGTGACCAGCACGGTCGGCGGCCCCGAGCGCAGCACTCGCCGGAGCAGCCCACGGATGGCGGGCGCCGCGTCGACGTCGAGTGCGGCGAAAGGCTCGTCGAGCAGCAGAAGTCCCGGCTCGGCCGCCAGCGCCCGCGCGATCGCGACCCGCTGAGCCTGGCCGCCGGAGAGCTGCGCGGGCTTGCGGTCCGCGAGTTCCAGTGCGTCCACTTCGGTCAGCCACTCCCGCGCGCGCCTTCCCGACTCGGCGCGCCCCGCACCTGTCGACCGGGGTGCGAAGGCGACATTGTCCAAAGCGGACAGATGCGGGAAGAGCAGGGCGTCCTGGGAGAGCAGGCCGATGCCGCGCGCGTGCGGCGGCAGACCCGTCAGACCGCGGCCGGCCAGGGTGATCCGCGCCCGATCGGGCCGGAGCAGCCCGGCGAGGCAACCGAGCACACTGGACTTTCCCGAACCGTTCGGTCCGAGCAGCGCGAGCACACCGCCGTCGGGTACTTCGAACTCGACGGACAGTTCGAAGTCGCCGCGCCGGAGGCCGATCTCGGCCGAAAGGGTCACGACCGGACTCCTTCGAGCGCGCGCGGCCGGGCGAGCGCGATCACCGCGACGGCCACCAGGATCAGCAGCAGGGCCAGCGCGACGGCGCTGTCGACGTCGACCTCGGCCTGGGTGTAGACCTCCAGCGGGAGGGTCCGGGTGACGCCTTCCAGACTGCCGGCGAAGGTGATCGTGGCGCCGAATTCGCCCAAGGCCCGCGCGAAGCTGAGCACGATCCCCGAGCCCAGCGCAGGCATCAGGAGCGGCAGCGTGACCCGGCGGAACACCGTCCATGGCTTCGCGCCGAGCGTCGAGGCGACCCGCTCGTAGCGGTCACCGGCGCCGCGCAGCGCGCCTTCGAGACTGACCACGAGGAACGGCATCGCGACGAACGTCTGCGCGATGACCACCGCGGCCGTGGTGAACGGCACCTGCTCGCCGGTCAGGGTGGTCACCAGGATGCCCAAGAAACCCTTGCGGCCCAGCAGGTACAGCAGGGCGAGCCCGCCGACCACCGGCGGCAGGACCAGCGGCAGCAGCACCACCGCGCGCAGCACGCGGACGCCGCGCGCCCCCGACCGCGCGAGCACCACGGCGAGCGGGACCCCGAACAGCACACAGGCCACAGTGGACAGTCCGGCGGTGGTGAGCGAGAGCTTGAGCGCGTTCAGCGACGACGACGAGGCGATAAGACTCGGGAAGCGGGCGAGGTCCGAGCGCACCAGCAGCCCGACGACCGGCAGCACCACCAGCGCCAGCGCGCAGACCGCCGGCGGCCAGAGCACCCACGGCACCCTGGTCGCCGCGTTTCGTCCTCTGAACGCGGGGTCAGGGCGCGCCAAAACCGGCCTTCGCCAGCTCCTGCTTGCCCTCCGCGCCGAGGACGAAGTCCCTGAACAGCCGGGCGAGCTGGGTCTCGGGAGCGTCCTTCACCACCGCGATCGGATAGCTGTTGACCGCATCCGCCGACTCCGGGAAGTCGACCTTGTCGACCTGCGCGGCGGCCGACGTCGCGTCGGTGACGTAGACGAGTCCGGCGTCGGCGTCGCCGGACCGCACCTTCGCGAGCACCGACTTGACGTCCTGCTCCTCGCTGGCGGGCTTGAGCGTGACCCCGGAGGCCTGCTGGACCTTCTTCGCCGCCGCCCCGCACGGCACCTGTGGCGCGCAGACGACCACGGTCTGCCCGTTCTTGGCGAGGTCCGCCAGGCCTTTGATGCCCTGGGGATTGCCCTTGCCGACGGCGATGGCGAGCCGGTTGGTGGCGAACACCGACGGCTGCCCGTCGATCACCTCGCCCTTGGTGGCCTTGTCCATATTGGCTTGGTCGGCGGAGGCGAACACGTCGGCCTTCGCGCCCTGGGTCAGCTTCTGGACCAGCGCCGAAGAACCCTCGAAGCTGAACTTCACGGTCACGCCGGAGTTCTGCGCCTCGAACCGCTTGCCCAGCACGCCGAACGACTCGGTCAGCGACGCCGCCGCGAACACGGTGAGCGTCCTCGACTCGATCGTCGCGGTGACGGGTTGTCCCGGACCACAGGCCGTCGCGGCCAGTGCCAGCGCGAGCAGGGCGGGGACGAGTCTCCTCATCGGCTTCCCTCCGGGGTTTCGACCACGACGGTGGTCGCCTTGACGACGGCGACCGCGAGCACGCCGGGCCGCAGCCCGAGTTCGCGGACGGCCTCGGCGCTCATCAGCGAGACCACGCGATGCGAGCCGCACTGGAGTTCGACCTGTGCCATCACCTTGTCCGTGACGACCTCGGTGACCAGGCCGACGAACCGGTTGCGCGCGGAACGGCCGACGCCGGAGGGGTCCTCGGGCTGCTCGGCCTGCGCCTTGGCGAACGCGGCGAGTTCGGCGCCGTCGACGACCTTGCGGCCCGCCGAGTCGTCGAAAGCGGTCAACTGGCCGGCGCGGACCCAGCGGCGGACGGTGTCGTCACTGACGCCGAGCAGACGAGCGGCCTCGGACAACCGGAATTGCGGCATGCCTGGGAGGCTACTTCCGCAGATGCGGAAAAGCTACGGACGCGGGGAATCGCCGAGCAGTTCATGGCGGAGCTCGTCGAGCATCGCGCTCTGGAATCGTTCGAGCACTTTCCGCTCGTCCGGAGAGAACTGTTCGAGGAGCGCCTTCATGCTCGTGTACGCGGATTCGAAGAGCGGCGCGTGCCGTTCCATGGCACCGGGAACGACCTCGATCAGCACTTTCCGGCGATCGACGGCGTCGCGGACGCGGCGAGCGAGACCCGCCTTCTCGAGTCTGTCCATGACGCCGGTCACAGCACCTGTCGACAGGCCGGTCAATTCAGCGATCCTGCCCGCCGTCAACGGTCCCGGCGCCTGTCCGATGAGTTCGAGTGCTTTGTGGTCGGTGGCCGACAGGCCCATCCGTTCGGCGATGCGCGCGTGCCGGAGGACGGTCAGCGTGCTGCCTTCGCGGCCGAGATGGGCGAATCTGGCCAATTCCTCCGCCGAGAGCGGATATTTCGCCATCCGGAAAACCCTTCGGGGAAGAAACCAGGCCAAGCGGCGATCCGGTACGAAAGGCATTCTAGACAGTCGGTTTTTCCCGCTTCGGGGTTAGTCTGGTGGTAATGACAGCAGTCGATCTCGGGTTTCCCCGTGTCCCCGGTACACGCGGCGGCCCAACCGTGCCCAGGCCGGACAATCCCGCCCTGATCGACACCTTCGGCCGGGTCGCGACCGATCTGCGGGTGTCGCTCACCGACAAGTGCAATCTGCGCTGCACCTACTGCATGCCCGCCGAAGGGCTCGAGTGGATGCCGAGCGCGGACGTGCTCTCCGACGACGAACTCGTGTTCCTGCTCCGGATCGCCGTCGAACGGCTCGGTGTCACCGACATCCGGCTCACCGGCGGTGAACCGCTGCTGCGACAGGGCCTGGAGCATATCGTCGAGCGCGTCGCCGCACTCGAACCGCGGCCGCGGCTTTCCATGACCACCAACGGGATCGGGCTCGCGAAGCGCGCGAAGTCCCTTGCCGACGCCGGGCTGGACCGGATCAACGTCTCGCTGGACACCGTCGATCGCGCGCTGTTCGAGACGATCACCCGGCGCGACAGGCTTTCGCACGTGCTCGCCGGGATGGCCGCCGCCCGCGAGGCCGGACTGGATCCGGTGAAGGTCAACGCGGTGCTGATGCGCGGACTGAACGAGGACCAGGCCGTGCCGCTGCTGCGGTTCTGCCTCGCCGAGGGCTACCACCTGCGGTTCATCGAGCAGATGCCGCTGGACGCGCAGCACGGCTGGAGCAGGCGCGACATGATCACCGCCGAGGAGATCCTCGGCATGCTCGGCGAGGAGTTCTCGCTGTCGCCGTACCCCGCCGCCCGCGGTGGGGCGCCCGCCGAACGCTGGCTGGTCGACGGCGGTCCCGGCGACGTCGGCGTGATCGCGTCGGTGACGCGGCCCTTCTGCGGCGCCTGCGAACGGACGCGGCTTACCGCCGACGGCGCGGTGCGCTCGTGCCTGTTCAGCAACGACGAAACCGACCTCCGCGCCCTCGTGCGCGCGGGCGCGCGCGAAGAAGAGGTGGCGGACGCGTGGCGGGCGACCATGTGGGGCAAGCTCGCCGGGCACGAGATCAACGAGGCCGGCTTCGCGCAGCCGATCCGGCCGATGAGCGCGATCGGCGGCTGACATGGTGACCATCGTGGTGCGGTACTTCGCCTCGGCTCGCGCGGCCGTCGGCGTCGACGAGGAGAAGGTGACCCTGCCGGACGGCGCGCGCGTCGCCGACGCCGTCGCCCGCCTCCGCGAACTACACCCCGAGAAGCTGCCGAAGCTGCTCGAAGCCGTCTCGTACCTGCTGGACGGCGTCGCCGTGCGGGATCTCACGCGACCACTGACCGAAGCCGCCGAACTGGACGTCCTTCCCCCGTTCGCGGGCGGCTGACCTGCGGAAACGGGGGAAAACGATAGCAAAGGTCCCTTGCTCCCCCGCGAGGCGTTCCAGGGCCTTTGACCTGCAGTCCGTTCCGAATTCACCATCCGGACGCCGAAGCCGCCGAGGATGCGCCAGTGATCACTCCCCGCCGTGTCCTCGCCGCACTGCTCGCGGCCGTCGCCGCCACGAGTCTGGCGACCGCCCCCGCCTCCGCTCACGGACACGGCGTCCGGCCGCTGCCACAGGCGCACAGCCACAACGACTACGAGCACGCCCGTCCCCTCCACGACGCGCTCGACCAGGGCTTCACCAGCGTCGAGGCCGACATCTTCCTCGTGGACGGGCAACTGCTGGTCGCGCACGACCTCGCGGACACACGGCCGGACCGCACCCTGGAGTCGCTCTACCTGGAGCCGCTTCGCAAGCGCGTCCTGGCCAACCACGGCGTGGGCGTCTACCGGCAACGGACGGAGTTCCAGCTGCTGATCGACGTCAAGGGCGACGCGAACAGCACCTACGCGGCCCTGGAGAAGCGGCTGTACGACCCGCGCTACTCCTTCCTCTTCTCTCTGTACGCGTTCGGACACGTTCAGAAGCGGGCGGTCACCGCGGTGATCTCCGGTGGACGGCCGAAGGACGTCATGCTCGGGCAGCGGGTCCGGCTCGCCTTCTACGACGGCCGGATCAAGGACGAGAACGACCTGAACATCGGCTCGGACCCCCGGCTGACCCCGCTGGTCTCCGATTCCTGGACCGGGCTGTTCACCTGGACCGGCGACGGTCCCTTCCCCGCCGCGGAGCGCGCGAGACTGCACGACATCGTCAAGCGGGCCCACGCGGCGGGTCAGCGGGTGCGTTTCTGGGCCACCCCGGACGCCGCCGGTCCGGCACGCGAGGCGTTGTGGAAAGAGCTGGTCGTCGCCGGGGTCGACCACCTGAATACGGACGACCTGGCAGGACTGGCGAACTTCTTGAGGGCTCGCTAAAGTGCGCGGCCCAATAGCGCGCGAAGGCGCACGAATGGGCCAGTCATCCCTTAATCCACGTGATGCAAGCCTCACGATCCGTGAATTATCTCGACTAGGAAACGGCCAGATAACGGCCCTCTGACCTGCATAAACGGCCGAATCGTTATGGGTTGCGTGCTGTTACTGTGATGTAGGTCACGCCTCGAATAATTTCCGATCAGGCCGTTCGTTACGTACCGTCGCTTTTCGGTTGGCCCCGACCGACCACGCAACACCGGGAACCCGTAGCGCCGAGCCCTGTCCAACGGATTCCCGGACCCAACCCCGAGCGAAAGCATTTCCGGACAGGGACGAGGGGACCGAGCCGACGCGGCGTGCGTCAGGCGAAGTCAGCCGGCCTGAGACGGCCGGCCAGGCCCACACGGGTCTTTCCCTCAGCACAGACTCGTAGGCGCAGGGAGCGAGATTTACTCACATGTCGTACCGAGGCAAGCACCGCAAGATGTCCGCCGCCACCCGCCACATCGCTCGCGTTGCCATCGCGGGCGTCGCGGTCGGCGCCCCCCTCGCCATCGCCGCGACCCCCGCGTCGGCGACCAACTGGGACGCCATCGCGCAGTGCGAGAGCAGCGGCAACTGGAACACCAACACCGGTAACGGCTACTACGGTGGTCTGCAGTTCTCGCAGAGCACCTGGCGTGCCTACGGTGGCACCGGTAGCGCCGCCAACGCGTCGCGTGAGCAGCAGATCGCCGTCGCCGAGCGGGTCCTGCAGGGCCAGGGCATCGGCGCGTGGCCGCACTGTGGCAAGAAGGGCGGCTCCGCCAGCCCCGCCAAGGCGAAGTCGGCCGCCCCGAAGGTCACCAAGAAGGTGACCCCGAAGAAGTCGACCGCCCCGGTCACCAAGCAGCAGGCTCCGGCCCCGGTCGCGACCAACGTCGCGAACTCCAACCCGGCGGGTGACTACACCGTCGTGGCCGGCGACACGCTGTCCAAGATCGCTTCCAAGTTCAACGTCCAGGGCGGCTTCCAGAAGCTGCAGGAGCTGAACAAGGAATACGTGCCGAACGCCGACTTCATCGTCGTCGGTCAGAAGCTCGCCACCAAGTGAGCTCATGAGCACCAGTAAGTCGTGATGCCCGCGGGATTCCCCGCGTGGCCAGGTCGCGACTGACAGAGCCCCACCGCGCCATTCCCCCGGCGGTGGGGCTCTGTCGCGTCCAGGGGTACCCGATCAAGGTGCCCAGGGTGCGGCAGGGGCTGAAGGGGCCTTTCCTCTTATCGCATGCGGCGAAGGGCGCTTTCGCCGCATGCGATGCGGGGAAAGCGCCCTTCAGCCCCCGCCGAGTCCCAAGCTCACCGCGCGCGAGATGGCCCCACGCGCGAGTCAGGGTGTTCACGACCGCTACGGCGAGTTGACCCACTCGTCGCTGCCATCGGTGAAGTGCTGGTGCTTCCACACCGGCAGCCGGGCCTTGACCTCGTCCACCAGCTCCGAGCACGCCGCGAAGGCCTGGCCACGGTGCTCGGCGGCCACGGCGCAAGCCAGCGCGACGTCTCCGATCGCCAGCGCGCCCAGCCGATGGCTGACCGCGACGGCCCGAACGCCGGTCCACTTCGCCGAGAGGTCCGCGACGACCTCCGCGAGCACCTCCGAAGCGGTGGGGTGTCCCTCGTAGGCGAGCCGGTCCACCGACCGCCCGCCGTCGTGGTCCCGCACGACCCCGCCGAAGGTGACGACGGCGCCCGCGGCCGCGTCGTCCACCAGCCGGGCGTGCTCCTCGACCGAAAGCGGCTCGTCGACCACCGCGACCCGTGCGACCCGAACGCTCATTGTGGTGCCTCCCGTGGGTGGTCGCCGCCCGCCAGCTGGTCGACGGCGTGGTCGAGGATCCCGTCCAGTACGCCCAGGCCGTCCTTCACACCACCGCGTGAGCCTGGGAGGTTCACCACCAGCGTCCGCCCGGCCACTCCGGCGACTCCGCGCGAGAGCACGGCCGTGGGCACAGCGGGCAATCCGGCGGCCCGGATCGCGTCCGCGACGCCGGGGAGCTCGTAGTCGAGGATCGCGCGCGTGACGTCCGGGGTGCGGTCGGTCGGCGAGATGCCGGTGCCGCCGGTGGTCACGATCACCTGGACCCCGGTCGCGACGGCCTCGCGCAGGGCCTCGCCGACGGGGTCGCCGTCCTCGACGACGACGGGGTCCGGCACGTCCCAGCCCCGCTCGGCGAGCCAGGCCGTGATGACCGGGCCGGTTTTGTCCTCGTAGACGCCCTTCGCGGCGCGGTTGGACGCCACGATCACCCTCGCGGCCCGGCTCATGGCCGCTCCCAGGTCCCGGTCTTGCCGCCGTCCTTGCGGATCAGGCGGACGTCGTCGAGGGTCGCCGCGGGATCGACGGCCTTGATCATGTCGTGCAGGGTCAGCCCGGCGACGGCGACCGCGGTCAGCGCCTCCATTTCGACGCCGGTCCGGTCGTTCGTCTTCGCGGTCGCGGTGATGTGCACGGCCGTCTCGGCGAGGGCGAATTCGACCTTCACCCCGGACAGCGCGATCTGGTGGCACAGCGGGATCAGCTCGGGCACCTTCTTCGCGCCCATGATGCCCGCGATCCGCGCGGTGGCGAGGGCGTCTCCCTTGGGCAGGCCGTCCGTGGCCAGCAGGCCGAGCACCTCGGCCGTGGTGTGCACGGTGCCGCCTGCCAGCGCGGTGCGGGCGGTGGGCGTCTTGCCGGAAACGTCGACCATACGGGCGGCGCCCGTATGGTCGACGTGGCTGAGTTCACTCACGCCCAGGAGGTTAGTCCTCAGAACATCCGCTGCTTCGAGCGAACCTCGTCGAGTGCCTTCTCGCGGTCCTGCCGCTGTCGCGGGGACATCGAGTCGAACAGCCCGCCCTTGTCCACTCCGCAGGCGGTGTCGTGCGCCGGCCGCTTGCCTTCCACGAGGAACCGGTTGACGGCGTTGTTGCCGCAAGCGTTTTCGTCGGTCAGCCAGACCCCGTGCCCGCCCTCGTCCACGGTCACGATCCGCGCCCGGTCGCCGAGGGCGCGGCGCATCTCCCTGGCCCCGCTCAGCGGAGTCGCCGGGTCACGCAGGTTCTGCACCATCAGGATGTTCGACGGTCCCCGGTCGCCGATCCGCACCGGCGGCTCGATCGACTCGGACGGCCAGAACGCGCAAGCCCAGATGTTCGCCCCGGCCGCGCCGAACATCGGGTACTTCACCCGATCCTTCGCGACATTGCGCTGATAGGTCGCGACGTCCTCCGGCCAGTTCGCGTCGTTGCAGACCACGTGCAGTTGCCCGGACAGCAGCTGCGCCACGTCGATCCCCGGCGTCTCCGCAGCTTGCTTCAAGACTCCTTCGCCGTCGAGCCCCTGCCACTGCTGCGCGAGCATGGGAAACGACCTCGTCGAGTACAGCCCGCCGAAGGTGGCGGCCCGGAACGCCGCGCCGTCCACACCCGGGACCGCCCCGCCGTCGAGTTTGGCGGCCAGTTCGTAGAACTTCGCCGTCACCTGCTGCGGAGTGCGACCCAATCCGTAACTGGCGTGCCGCGCCGCCGCCCACTTCGCGAAGTCCGGGAAGCGGTCCTCGAACCCTTCCGCCAGGCGACGCGAGGTAGCCGGATCGAGGCCGCCCGGGCTCGTCACGCTGTCGATCACGACGCGATCGGTCTGCTGCGGGAACAGCGTCGAGTACACGGCGCCGAGGTAGCTGCCGTAGGAGACGCCGTAGTACGAGAGCTTCTTCTCACCGAAGGCTTCCCGGATGCGGTCCATGTCGCGGGCGGTGTTGGCCGTGGTGATGTAGGGCAGGTTCGCCGCGGTCTTCGACTCACCGCACTGCTTCGCGATCACGGCCACCTGCGTCGCCCGCTCGGCGACCGCCGCCGCGTCACGCGCGTACGGCGGGACGTTGCTGGTCTGCTGCTCGGGTTTGAGATCGCAGGTCACCGGCGTGCTGCGCCCGATCCCGCGCGGGTCGAACCCGATGACGTCGTACGCGTCGAGCACACTCGTCGGCATGCCCGCCGCCCGCAGCCCGGCAGGCATGGTCAGCCCCGGACCGCCGGGGCCGCCCGGGTTCGTCAGCATGATCCCGCGCCGCTTCGCCGGTTTGGTGCTGGCGAGCTTCGACACGGCGATGTCGATGGTGGCGCCACCGGGATTCCGGTAGTCGAGCGGGACCTTCAAGGTGCCGCATTCGACGCCGGGCGCGGCCACGTCCTCCGGACACGGCCCCCAGTCCAACGACGAAACCGCGGCGGACGCCGTGGCCGGTACGAGTACCGCCACGGTCACCGCCGCGGCCGTGAGTGTCCCGATTCTGCTCAGGACAGAGTGCTTCATGCCCAACCCCCGTCAAGATCGACTTCTTGGTCGAAATCGAGCCTATGAGCGGGGCGGGTACGGAGTCGTCACCCTGAAGTCGGCCACGAGGTCGGCCTCAGTGATGACGCGGACACCGAATGGAGCAAGGGACCTTTGGTATCGCTTGCTCAGCGCTCGGCCGCTTTGGCCGCCTTCTTCACGGCTTCCGCGACGGCGGGGGCGACGGCGCTGTCGAAGACGCTCGGCACGATGAACGACGCGTTGAGCTTGCCGTTGTCCACGACGTCCGCGATGGCGTCGGCCGCCGCGAGCAGCATCGAGTCGTCGATGTGGTGCGCGTGCGCGTCGAGCAGGCCGCGGAACACGCCGGGGAACGCGAGCACGTTGTTGATCTGGTTCGGGAAGTCGCTGCGGCCGGTGGCGACGACGGCGGCGTGCTTCTGCGCCTCCAGCGGGTCGATCTCCGGGTCCGGGTTCGCCAGCGCGAACACGACGGCGTCGGACTTCATGGTCGCGACCTGCTCGGCCCCGAACAGGTTCGGCGCGGAGACCCCGATGAACACGTCGGCGCCGACGAGCGCTTCGTGCAGGGTGCCCGCCTGCTGCTCCTTGTTGGTGTGCTCGGCGATCCAGGTGAGGTTCTCGTCGAGGTTGCCGCGCGCGGAGTGCACGATGCCGTCGATGTCGGCGGCCACGACGTCGCCGGGCTTCTTGCCGAGCAGCAGACGGATGATCGCCGAACCGGCCGCGCCGACCCCGCTGACCACGATCTTGCAGTCCTCGATGTTCTTCCCGACCACGCGCAGCGCGTTGCGCAGCGCGGCGACCACGACGATGGCGGTGCCGTGCTGGTCGTCGTGGAAGACCGGGATGTCGAGCTGGTCACGCAGGCGCTTCTCGATCTCGAAGCAACGCGGCGCCGCGATGTCCTCGAGGTTGATGCCCGCGTAGACCGGGGCGATCGCCTTGACGATCTTGATGATCTCTTCGGTGTCCTGGGTGTCCAGGCACACCGGCCACGCGTCGACGTCGGCGAACTTCTTGAACAGCGCCGCCTTGCCCTCCATCACCGGAAGCGCGGCGGCCGGGCCGATGTTGCCGAGCCCCAGCACGGCCGAACCGTCGGTGACCACGGCGACGGTGTTCCGCTTGATGGTCAGGCGGCGCGCGTCCTCGGGGTTCGCGGCGATCGCCTGGCACACGCGGGCGACGCCGGGCGTGTACGCGCGGGAGAGGTCGTCACGGTTGCGGAGCGCGACCTTGGGGGTGACCTCGATCTTGCCGCCGAGGTGGATCAGGAACGTCCGGTCGGAGACCTTGCGGACCCGCACGCCCGGGAGCGAGTCCAGGGTCTGCGTGATGTCCTGCGCGTGGTTCTCCGACAGGGCGTTGGCACTGATGTCGACGACGATCGAGTCGGGATGCGACTCGACGACGTCGAACGCGGTCAGCACGCCGCCGACCCGGCCGACGGCGGTCGTCAGATCACCCGCCGCGGTGGACGACGCGGGGGCCTCCACCCGGACGGTGATCGAATATCCGGGACCGGGAACCGGCATGGCACTACCCCCGCTGAGGAACGCTCGAATAGGTCGATCGAAAACCTACTCCCGTGACGACCGCCACGAAGCCCCGCAGGGGGTGACTGACCAGTAACTTCTTACTTGTTGATCTCGGTCTCGGGGTGCACGTAAGGCACGCTCTCGAGGGGAAAGGTCACGTCACCGAACGGGGACAGCGCACCCTGCCGGTCGGAAGCCAGCTCGGTGACGGGGTGCTCCCCGTCTTCACCGGGCCACGTCGGGTCGATCCCCGCGCGCTTCTTGTTCTCGCCCTTCGCCACAACGTCCTCCCGAGCATGGTCAAGCCGTTCTCGACGCACAGTCTGCCCGAACGCGGCTGCCGGTCCACCACCCGCCCGGTATCCTGGTCTTCTATGCCTGCGCCCTCCCTGGCGGACTGGCTGCGCCAGGAGTCCGACGACGCACTCGCCGCACTGCTGCGCACGCGTCGCGACCTGTCCACGCCACCACCGTCCGACACCATCGTGCTCGCCACCCGGGCCGGCACGCCGGGCTCCGTCGCGCGCGCCTGCGAAGACCTCGACACCTTCACCCTCGCCGTGCTCGACGCCCTGCTGCTGGCCGGAGCGGACACCGATCCGGTCACCGCGGCCGAGGTCGCGCGGCTCGTGGGCGCCGAGATCGGCGAGGCGCTGACCCTGCTGCGCACCCGAGCGCTCGTCTGGGGCGAGGACGACGGACTGCGTGTCCCGCCGTCGGCCCGCGACGCGCTCGGGCCGTTCCCCGCCGGGCTGGGCGCGTCATCGTCCACGCTCGCCGGAACCGACATCGCGGCCGCGCTCGCGGAGATCGGCGAGGACGAACGCGCCCTGTTGACGACGCTGGCCGCCGGGCCGCCGATCGGCCGCACCCGTGACGCCTCGGCCGACGTCCCGCTGGAGCGCGCGCAGAACCCGGTCCAGCGGCTGCTCGCCCGCGGGCTGCTGCTGCGCCGGGACGATCAGACCGTCGAACTGCCGCGCGAACTCGGGATCGCCCTGCGCGGCGGCTCGGTGTTCGACCCGGCGTCGCTGCGCGAACCGGAACTCCCCGTACATCCGCATAATCTGTCCACAGTGGACGAGGCGGCCGCAGGCGAGGCGATGGAGTTCTTGCGCCAGACCGAAAACCTGCTTCGCGCGTGGTCGGCGACGCCGCCGCCGGTGCTGAAGTCCGGCGGCCTCGGCGTCCGCGAACTGAAGAAGCTCGCGAAGGATCTCGACGCCGACGAGACCCGCGTGACCCTGCTGGCGGAGCTCGCGGTCGGCGCCGGGCTGGTCGCGGACAGCGAGACGACTTCACCGGAATGGGTGCCGACGACGCTCACGGACACGTGGCTGGCGTCGCCGACGGCGCAGCGCTGGATGACGCTCGCGCAGGCTTGGCTCGAACTGCCCCGGCTGCCCGGCCTCGCCGGTGGGCGGGACGCGAAGGACAAGCCGATCGCGCCGCTTTCGGAAGATCTGCGACGGCCGCTGGCGCCGGTCTCGCGACGGCGGATCCTCCTCGCCTTGGCCGCGCTGCCCGAAGGCGCCGGCGTGAAGAGCATCGACGAACTGGTCGCGGCGCTCGCCTGGCGCGCGCCGCGGCGGGGCGGGCGGCTGCGGGACGAGACCGTCCGCTGGACGATGGCCGAAGGGTCCGCCCTCGGCCTGATCGGGCTCGGCGGGCTCACGACGGCGACGCGGGCCCTGCTGGCCGAGGACCGGCCCGGCGCGGTCGAGGCGATGCTCGACGCGCTCCCGCGGCCGGTGGACCACGTCCTGGTACAGGCCGATTTGACCGTCGTCGCGCCGGGACCACTGGAAGCCGAACTCGCGGCCGAGATGACCGCCGTCGCCGACATCGAATCGGCCGGGCACGCGACCGTCTACCGGATCACCGAGACCTCCGTGCGGCGTGCGCTCGACACCGGGCGGACCGCGGGCGAACTGCACGCGTTGTTCGCGGCCCGGTCGGCGACGCCGGTGCCGCAGGGCCTCACCTACCTGATCGACGACGTCGCCCGGCGGCACGGGCGGCTTCGCGGTGGCGCCGCCGAGTCGTTCCTGCGCTGTGACGACGCCTCGCTGCTCGCGGAGGTCATGGGCAGCCCGGTCGCGGCGGAGTACGGCCTGCGCATGATCGCGCCGACCGTGCTCATCAGCGTGTACCCGCTCGCCGAGGTCCTCGACGCTCTTCGTGCCGCTGGGTTCGCTCCGGCCGCCGAAGGGCCCGACGGGCGCGTCATGGACATCAGGCCGTCCGGACGTCGGCTGCCCGCGAAGGCGCGTGCCGCACGTCGGGCTCCTGGCGAGCAGGCCGGGCTGACCGACGAACAGGTCGGCAAGATCGTCGCGCACGTCCGAGCCGGTGACGCCGCTTCGGCGCGTCGTCGCGGTGAGACGGTGCGCGCGCCGCAGGGCGGTGGCGCCGGGGACACGTCCGCGACGCTGGCGTTGCTGTCACAGGCGACCATGGAGCGCCGCGAGGTGTGGATCGGCTTCGTCGACTCACGCGGGACGTCGAGCCAGCGCGTGGTGCGGCCGATGCGCGTCGGTGGCGGGGTCCTCGAAGGGACCGACAACGAACGCTACCCGCTGCACCGGATCACCTCGGCCGCCCTCGTCGAGGAGTGACCCGCCTTCGGATCTACGCATTTAGAGGACGAAACGCGGCGGGGAGGGGTCAGAGGGCGCGAAGGCCCTGAAGGACGCGTTCCATGAAAGCACGCGAGGACGAGTCCCCGAGGATCAGCTCCGTCTGGTGGATCAGCACCAGTCCCGCGTCCGCCATGTCGCCGACGAGCACCTTCACCACGCCCAGCGGCAGCCGCAGATGCGCGGCGATCTCCGCGATCGAGCGGGTGTCCAGGCAGATGTCGCAGATCTGCCGGTGCTCCGGGGTCCGCACGCCGCGATACCGGCGGCCGTCGTCGCTGGTCGAGACCAGCGCTTCCAGCGCCAGGTCGTGCGCGGTGCGGGTGCGCCCGCCGGTGCGCGTGTAGGGCCGGACACGGGAGCCAGAGGACGGCAGATAGACCGAAGCGGGCGCGCTGCCACCCGTGGCAGCGGGACGCGGTGGCGACTGGCGGATCGGCGAAGGGACCGTCGGCACCGGTTCCGGCTGCGCGGGCGGTCGCCGCGGCATGACCGTGCTGATCGAGCTCAGCTCGAACCGGCTCGGGGAGTCGAAGGCCTCGCGCTCGGCGCCTTGGTAAAGGGAGTCCCAGCCGGACGGTTCCGGCTCGGTGAATCCGGTGATCTTCATCGGCGGCTACCCACGGACGCCGCCCTGCAGCTGCGCCCGCAGCTCGGGGGTGATCTGCTGGCCGACCCGCTCGACGAGCAGGGTCATCTCGTAGGCCACGGTGCCGATGTCGCAGGTCGGCGCGGCCAGTACGGCGAGCGACGAGCCGTCGGAGACCGACATGAGGAAGAGGTACCCGCGTTCCATCTCGACGACGGTCTGGTTGACCCCGCCCGCGTCGAAACAGCGCGCCGCGCCGGCGGTGAGGCTGATCAATCCGGAGGCGACCGCGGACAGCTGTTCGGCCCGCTCCTGCGGCAGCCCTTCCGACGGCGCGAGGAGAAGGCCGTCCGCGGAGACCAGCACGGCGTGCGCGGCACCGGGAACCCGGCGCGCGAAATCCGTGATGAGCCAGCCGAACGAGCTCTGCTGCTGCCCGGATGCCGTCACAAGTCCCTCCTCGCTGCGTCAAGACCACCTGGGCGGCGTGGTCCGGACCTCTCCCGCTGACCAGCACCGACCAAGCACCGATGAGCCGAAAGACGCCTCCACCCAGCGTATTCGTCCCGCCGATCGTGTCGAGCCCGCCACCCGGCCGACAGCGCTAACCGAACGTGAACGTCCAGCCGCTCACCGCGTCGACTCATCGCGAACCACGCATTCGTGGGTCACCCCGTGGTGGCGTCGCGCGACCGGGCGTGAATCGGTGTCCGCGCAGGTCACCGGCATTTCGGCCGCCCGATCGGGCGGTGGCGGCACCGGATCGGGCCGAGGGGATCGCCCCGCGTGCACTCCGGCCGGTGGCGCCGATGCCCGAAGCGGGTGAAGCCTGCGGAGTTCACTCCAACGGCCGCATCCGCCCCGGGCATTTGTGCTGTTTTCTACCCAGCAGGCACTTTTGTTCGTCCTGCCTATCCCGCGCGCAACGCCGAATCGTAGGCGATGGCGTGTTGCACGACCGAGATCAACACCTGCTTGGCGGACTCCCGCTCCCGAGCGTCACAGGCCATGATCGGCACGGACGGCGAGATCGTCAGCGCGTGCCGGACGTCCTCGATCTGGTGATGCAGCAGCCGGTCGAAGCAGTTGATCGCCACGACGTAGGGCAGCTTCCGGTTCTCGAAGAAGTCGATCGACGGGAACGCGTCGGCGAGCCGACGGGTGTCGACCAGCACGACGGCGCCGATGGCACCGACCGCCAGGTCGTCCCACATGAACCAGAACCGGTGCTGGCCCGGCGTACCGAACACGTACAGCACCAGATCCGAGTCCAGCGAAATCCGGCCGAAGTCCATGGCCACGGTCGTCGTCGACTTGTTCGGGGTGGCCGAATTGTCGTCGACGCCGGTACTGGCCTCGGTCATCATGGCCTCGGTGGTCAGCGGATCGATCTCCGAAACCGCCCCGACCAGCGTGGTCTTCCCCGATCCGAATCCGCCAGCGACCACGATCTTGGCCGACGAAGTCGGCCCGGCCACCTGCGGCGCATTCGCGTCGGAGTCAAATTCTCCGAAGCCCACTGAGCACCCTCTCCATGAACTCGATACTGGGCCGGTCACCCACGTTCTGGCTGGCGGTGTGCACCAGGACCAGGCCGAGGCCGGCCACGTCTCCGATCAGCACCCGGACCACGCCGAGCGGCAGGCGCAACAGCGCCGCGACTTCGGCGACGGACCGGGTGTCCAGGCAAAGGTCGCAGATCGACCGGTGTTCGGGAACGCGTACCCGGTCGAGCACGCGTCCCTGTTCACTGGTCGAGATCAACGCCTCGATGGCAAGGTCGTACGTCGGCTTGGTCCGTCCCCGCGTGCGGAAGTACGGCCGGACCAGGCCGGAGGATTCGACGTCGGTGGTGTACGGCTCGTCGACGTACTCGTTCTGCGCCTGCTGCGGCAAGGCCGCGGCGAGCGGGTCGGCGGCCGCCGCCCGGCGCTCCTCCTCCTTGTCGAAGGAGAACTTGGCGAACTCGCCCGAGTCGTACAGCGGACCGCTGCCACCACCGAACAGCTCGGCCCCGGGACCGCCCAGCAGGCGTTCCCGGTAGTCCGTGACACTGAAATCGGCGGGTCCGGTTCCCGAGTTCGACTCGGTCAGCCAGCGGGAGGCCTCCTCCGGGGACACGGGGTCCTCGTCCGACCCCTGTGCCCGCCGCGATCGCCATTCGCGATCGACCCGGTCCCGGAAGGACGTCCAGTCCTCCCGGCCGTCGTCTCGTTCCGACCACCCGCCGGAGAAGTCGTCACCGAGCCGGCCATCGCCCCTCAAGCGCCCGTCGTCCACGGCATTCTCCTCGGTTCCCGGTCGCTCAGCGGCGGACCGACGCGCCCTGCAGCTGCGCGCGCATCTCCGGTGTCAGCTGTTGCCCCACCCGTTCCACCAGCAAGGTCATCTCGTAGACGACCAGGCCGATGTCACTCTCCGGCGATCCGAGGACCGCCAGACAGGAACCGTCGGACACCGACATCAGGAAGAGGAAGCCGTTGGCCATCTCGACCACCGTCTGCGCGACCGTGCCGCCCTCGAACACCTTGGCCGCACCACGCGCGAGGCTGGTGAGCCCCGACGCGACAGCGGCGAGTTGATCGGCCCTGTCCTTGGGAAGTCCCTTCGAAGACGCCAGCAGCAAACCGTCGGCCGACACCACCACGGCATGCGCCGCGCCCGGGACCCGGTGCACGAAATCCGTGATCAGCCAGGCAAAGCTGCTCGTGTGTCCTTTACCCTGCGCCTGGCCGCCAGGCTGCGCCGGTCCCCCCGGCTGCATCGCACCCGCCCGTGTCACTTTCACTCCTTACTGCTGTCATCGGCAGGGGAACCCGCACCCCTGCCAGTCACCGGAACGCCGTTGTCATCCAGCGCATCGAGCGGGCGTTCCTTCAACGCGTGCCGTCCCGACGTGTAGCCCTTCTGGAAGCTTGCCATCCGGCTCCTGGCCGCCGTCGCCGAGCGGGCGATCGCACCCGTTCCCGGCATTCCGGAGGTCTTGTCGGCGAACGAGTCTTCCTTCTTGGGCTCATCCCCGCCGATCGAGCCGGGGACGAGGTACTGATTCGGCACCCGTTTCGGCAAGCCTGCCGGGGTGATCTCCTCGTTCCGGTCTTCGTACAGGACCTGCGCCGCCTGCCAGCCGTCGTCGGACGCGCTCCGCCAGCCATTGTCCTGGAGCACCGTCTCCGGCGGAACACTCTGCGGGGTCCGAGTGGGCAATGCCTCTCCGGCGGTCTCCGCGTCCGCCTCGGCGACCTCGTCGGTGCCGTGGCGGCCCTGTTCTGGCACGTCCGACTCGGCGGTCTCCGTGCCCTCGGCGTAGGACGAGCCCGCGGGTTCCCCGGCTTCGTCGCCTTCGCTGAACCAGCGCGAGAGCACCGACTGGTAGATCGGGAGCCGCCTGGTGGGGACGTCGTCCTCCAGCGCCGACTTACCCGAGTCCTGAGACTCTTCGGGCTGCCGCGGCGACTCCACCGGGTTCACCGGCACGTACCGCGGCTCACGCTTCGGCAGCACGAGCGACGCGAACTGGGTCTCCGTACCGCTGGAGGCCCCGTCGCCGTTCGCCGGCGAGATGTCCTCGGCCGTCGGCCACGCCGGGGTCTCCTCGGCAGGGGTCGCCGGGCTGAGGAACGGTCCGGCCGCGTTCTTGCCCGCGACCAGGTCGTCCAGGCTGATCGGCTGATCGAGCGGGACGAGCCCGCCCTGCTGCGCGACCGGCTGGTGGGACGGCGGCTTCGACGGCGGTGGCGGAGTCATCTCCAGCCCGCGGTCGGACGCCGGGATGCTGGGCAGCGAGGTCGACATCTCGGACATCGACGGCATCGACGTTTCCGAGCGGTTCGGCGGCGGCGGGGTGTTGCGCGAGGAGCCGGGCCGCATCTGCGTGAGCAGCTCGGCAGGCACGACGACCCGCGCGATCACGCCGCCTTCGATGTCCTCGTTCTCCCGGAGCCGGACCTCGATGCCGTGACGGCGCGCCAGGCGCGCGACCACGTACAGGCCCATCCGCCTGGTCACCGAGACGTCCAGGTCCGGCGGGTCGGCGAGCCGCTGGTTGACCTCGGCGAGCCGGTCCTCGGTCATCCCGACACCGTGGTCGGTGACCTGGATGGCGAGCGCCTTCTTGCGGGTGATCACCGCACGGACGGTCACCTTCGTCTCCGGCTCGGAGAAGTAGGTGGCGTTGTCCAGCAGTTCCGCGAGCACGTGCACGAGGTCGTGGATCGTCAGGCCCTGGACGGCGACGTCGGGGACGATGCCGATCTCGATCCGGGCGTACTGCTCGATCTCCGAGACCGCGGCGCCGATGACGTCGGCGGCGGGCACCGGCTTGGGCACCGACTTCGCGAGACCGGCGCCCGAGAGCACCAGGAGGCTTTCACCGTTGCGGCGCAGCCGCGTGGCGAGGTGGTCGAGCTCGAACAGGCTGGCCAAGTGGTCCGGGTCCTGCTCGTCGGCTTCGAGCCGGTCGATCACGCCGAGCTGGCGTTCCACCAGGCGCTGCGACCGGCGGGACAGGTTCACGAAGATGCCGTTGACGTTCTCGCGCAGGAGGGCCTGCTCGGCGGCCATCTTGACGGCCTGCGCGTGGACGACGTCGAACGAACGCGCCACTTCACCGATCTCGTCACGCGAAGTGACCGGCACCGGTTCGACCGACCGCTTCGAGGCGTTGACCGGGTCCGGGTCGTCCAGGATCGCTTGCACCGTTTCCGGCAATCGGGTGTAGGCGACGTCGAGCGCGGTCTTCCGCAGGATCCGCAGCGGGCGCAGCATCAGGCGGGCGATGACGAGCATCAGGGCGAGCGCCGCGAGCAGGGCCAGCAGCACGACCGCGCCGCCGATCCAGGCGGAGGTGATCGCCGAGGCGGCCAGGTCGTCGGCCTGCGCCCGCAGCTGGCCGAGCAGGTTGGTCTCGACCGCGCGCAGTTTGTCGAGCGCGACGCGGCTGTCGTTGCCGAGCGCGACGTTGTCGATGGCGGGCGGCTCGTTCTGCTGGTGCAGCGCGAACGCCATCGTGGTGATCCGGCGGCGGTCGTCGACCTCGGGGCCGGAGAAGGTGTCCGAGTAGAGCTGCCGCTGTTCGGGGTTGGCGTTCGCGAGGAAGGCCGCGGTCGAGGCGTCGCCACTGGCCACCGCCGACCGGGCCTGGTCGAACAGGTCACCGGGGAACGAGGAGCGGAAGGAGGCGATCAGCAGCGCCGCGTCACCGCGGGCGATGTACTCCTTGCTCTCACTGATGGCCTGCACCGTGGTGCCGAGCCGGAGCACGTCGCGGTTGGCCACCGCGGTGGTCACCTCACGGCCGAGCTGGACCAGCGAGTCGAGGATGCCGGAGTAGGCGATGAGGACCGGGGTGTCGCCCAGCAGCGAGGTGTTCATCGCGCCACGCAGCGGGCGCAGGGCGTCGAGCCGCTGCAGACCACGCGAGTAGCGGTCCCTCGTGTCCTGATCGTCCGGGTTGATCTGGTTCGCCGAAGCACGGAGGTCGTCGATCGCGCGGTCGACCTTGGCGATCTGCGCGTCGAGACCGTTCTGGCGCGCCGGTTCGCCGGAGGCGATCTTGGCGACGGCGAGCGCGCGTTCGCTCTGCAGTTCGTGCACCACGAGGGTGATCTTGTCGGCGAACGCGACCTGATCGGCCGTGTCCTGGAACCGGGTGGCCTCACCGCTGTCGTCGATCACGCGCAGCGTGCCGAGCGCGAGCGCGGTCAGCGTCGGAATGATCAGGACGGCCGCGAGCTTGGATCGCAGACGCCAGTTACGCAGGCCCAGGAACGACCCGGCCTTCCCGCCAGGACCGTCTCCGGTATCCCGCGCAGGGGCCCCTCCCACCCCCGCGGTGTCTTCGTTCGGCACCGCCGCACCACCATCATCTTCATCCGGGCCGGGAAAGCCCATTTTGGACATGCCGTTCTCGAACTGGCCGTTCTGCTGTCTGCGTCGGTCGTCGGAGACCACTACCCGCACACTCCTGCCGCCCGGCAGGGATGCTCGTTCCTCCGAATGAGGGGGTCGTCTTCGACGCAGTCTCTCAGGTGCACTTGGCCGAAATCCCGCCTGGCGTCATTGGTCTTTTCGGCCTAACCCGCCAGTGCGCGAGTACGCACCAGTGAAGCACGGTCGTGTTCACCGTGTTCGACACAGAGTGCCTTGCACCTCGGGAAAGGTCCAGAGCGTTCGGCCATCCAAGGCACTCTCTTTCACTACATCAGTGGTCCACACCTCACTACCGGTGCATGAGGGTAGCGAACGGCAGGCCCAGATGTAACCCTTCGGACAAGACCGGCGAGAAGCACCGTACGGGTCTTGACCTAAAGCCAGTCAGTTGGCAAAGGACCCACGGGAGTGAACACGCCCAGTTGTGTTCACTTCTGACAAACAACCTGTTCGGGTGATCGTTACCACTTGGGATCATCGGATGACCACCCATTGTGAGCGCTGTGTCCGTTCTCTACAGTGGGCCCGTGACTCGACAAAGAGTCCCTTCCGAATTCCACATCCGGCCACGTCATCACGTGTCCCTCCCTTGATCAGGAGCATCACTTGCTTGGCTCTGCAAGCTCGAAGAACGCCTTGAGCGTCAGCCGGGGTAGGCGTGGAGCCCTCGCCTTCGCGATGGCGGCCGTCGTTTCGGTATCGATCAGCGGCTGCGGCCTGCTCGGCGGAGACGATTCCTCCTCTTCCGGCGGCTCGGGCAACCTCGAGAAGTCGAAGATCAAGGTCGCCGTGATGTCGACCATCGACCTGGCCCCGCTGCGCCTCGCCCAGGACGGTGGCTACTTCAAGAACGAGGGCCTGGACGTCGAGGCCATCGAAGCCGCGACCGGTCAGGTCTCGCTGACCAAGCTGATCGGCGGCGAGGTCGACATCGCGTACGCGAGCTACACGCCGTTCTTCATCGCGGCGAGCAAGGGCACCGCCGACATCAAGCTGGTCGCGGACGCCTCCTCCGCGGGCCCGAAGAGCACGATGCTGGTCACCCTGCCGACGTCTTCGGTGAAGAGCGTCAGCGACCTGGCGGGCAAGAAGATCGGCATCACCGCGCCGAACACGGTGTCCGACACGCTGTCCAAATCGGTCATGAAGGACCACGGAGTCGACGCCAGCAAGGTCCAGTGGGTGCCGGTCCCGCTGCCGAACATCGGCAACGCGCTCAAGAACGGCGACATCGACGCCGGCTTCCTGACCGAGCCCTTCATCACCCAGACCGCGAAGCAGGCAGGCACCGTCCCGGTCGTGGACACCGCCACCGGCGCCACCCAGGACTTCCCCACCGCCGGCTACGGCTCGCTCGGCAAGTTCGTGTCGGAGAACCCGAAGACCGTGGCCGCCTTCCAGCGCGCCATGCAGAAGGCCACCCGGGACGCGGCCGACCGCTCCAAGATCGAGCCGCTGCTGGTCAAGTACGCCAAGATCGACCAGGACACCGCCGCGCTGACCACGCTGCTGACCTTCCAGTCCACCCTGGACCCCCGCCGGATCCAGCGGGTCCCGGACCTGCTGCTGCAGATGGGCGCCATCCAGACCAAGATCGACGTCGGCCCGATGATCGCGCCGCAGACCACCAGTTGATGACACGCGGTTACGCCGAATTGTCGTTTCACCCGGAATTCGATCACTAAAAGTAGCGATGTCCAAGCGGGTGATCAGGTAATAGGGCGAATGGCCTAAAATGATCACCCGCTCACGACACCCATTGTGAGCGGGTGGGCAAATCTCTAAGGTGACCGCGTGCCTGGCGAAATGAAGCCAAGACACGGATGAAAACCCAAACGGTGATTCATTGTTTCCGAGGAGCTGGCTTTGTTTCGAAACGCCATGAGCAAGAGTGGTGCACGCAGAGGACGGGGTGCCATCGGTGTCGCCCTGAGCGCGCTCATGCTGGCCACGTTGGGCGCCTGTGGTGCCCTCGGGGGCGATGACTCGTCCAAAGCGTCCGGTGGGGACGGTGGGCTGGAGAAGCCGAAGATCAAGGTGGCCTTGCTGCCGGTCGTCGACCTCGCGCCGCTGCGGCTGGCTCAGGAAGGCGGCTACTTCAAGGCCGAAGGCCTCGAGGTCGAAGCCGTCGACGCCCCCAGTGGTCAGGCGTCGATGACCAAGATGATCGGTGGTGAGGTCGACATCGCCTTCTCCACCTACATGCCGTTCTTCGTCGCGAAGAGCAAGGGCGCGGCCGACATCCGGCTCGTCGCCGACGCCGTGTCGGCCAGCCCGAAGAGCAACGCGGTGGTCACCGTGCCGAACTCGCCGGTCAAGACGATCAACGACCTCGCGGGCAAGAAGATCGCGATCACCGACAAGAACACCGCCTCCCACCTGCTCACCGTCTCGGTGATGAAGGACCACGGCGTCGACACCAGCAAGGTCACGTGGGTGCCGATGGCGCTCCCGAACATCGCCGGCGCGCTCGGTGCGGGCCAGGTCGACGCGGGTTACCTGCCCGAGCCGTTCCTGACCCAGGCCTCCAAGGTCGTGGGCGCGACCCCGGTCGTCGACATCGCGACCGGTGCCACCCAGGACTTCCCCCTGGCGGGCTTCGGCGCACTCGGCTCCTTTGTGGACAAGAACCCGAAGACCCTCGCGGCGTTCCAGCGCGCACTGGCCAAGGCCGTGCGTGATTCGGCCGACCGTTCCAAGATCGAACCGCTGATCGTGAAGTACGCCAAGGTCGACGCCGAGACCGCGTCACTGCTCACGCTGCCGACGTTCGGGGCCACGCTGGACCCCCGTCGCCTGCAGCGCGTGCCGGATCTGCTGCTGCAGACCGGTGTGCTGACCGCGAAGCTCGACGCCGCTCCGATGCTCGCCCCTCAAGCTGGATAAAGGTAAAGGTGCCACGACTTCTCCGTGCCCTGGCCGGTCTGGCCGGTTTCTTCCTCATCTGGGAAGTGATCGTCCAGGCCGGCCTGGTCCGTAAAGAGTTCCTCCCCCCGCCGTCCGTCGTCCTCGTGACGATCTTCGAACAGTTCGGCGAGGTGCAGTTCATCCGCGACCTGATCGCCACGTTCCTCGCGTGGGCGATCGCCCTGCTCATCGCGGTCGCCGTCGCCGTACCCGCCGGGCTGCTGCTGGGCAGCGTCCCCGGGCTGCGCACCGCGACCGCGGTGATCATCGAGTTCCTGCGGCCGATCCCCGCCGTCGCGCTGATCCCGCTGGTGCTCCTGTTGATCGGTGGCGGCCCCGAAGCGAAGATCACGCTGGCCGTGTACGCCTCGTTGTGGCCGATCATGTTCAACACGATCTACGCGCTCGGCGAGATCGACCCCGTGCTGATGGAAACCGCGAAAGCGTGCGGTACCGGCAAGTTCCGGACGATGACGTCGGTGGCGCTGCCGCATACCGCGCCGTTCGTATTCACCGGGGTCCGGCTTTCCGCCAACATCGCGCTGATCGCGGTGGTCAGCACCGAGTTCCTGGCAGGCGCCAAACTCGGCATCGGCAACTTCATCATGCAGGCCAGTACCGGTTCCACCAGGTTCGACCTCGTACTCGCCGGCACCGTGGTGGTCGGCGTACTCGGCTTCCTCATCAACGGCGGGCTGGAAATGATCGGCAGGCGGGTCTTCCGCTGGAGCACGGTCGATCGGGAGGCTGTCTCGTGACGACCCTCACGCTGTCCAGCCGCGTCGGCAGGCGCGTGGGCCGGGGCATCGGCATCCTGGTCCGCAACTGGCTGTTGTTCTTCGCCCTGGTCGGGATCTGGGAGCTGTCGACCCGGCTCGCCGGGAGCCCGTTCTTCCCGCCGCCGTCCGAAATCGTGGCCACCTCGGCGAAGCTGTGGTTCAGCGGTCCGGTGTCCCAGCTGTTCCTGACCGACACCGTGTTCGACAACGTCCTGCCGAGTCTCGGCCGGACGCTCGGCGGCTGGCTGCTCGCGGGTGTCGTCGGCGTCGCACTGGGTGTCGCGTTAGGACGGTCCAAGACCGGGATGGACTACGTCGGCCCGCTTTTCGCGTTCTTCCGCTCGGTGCCGCCGCCCGCGCTGATCCCGGTGTTCATCGTCCTTTTCGGACTCGGGCCGGGGATGCAGACCGGGTCGATCATCTTCGGCGCGATCTGGCCGGTGCTGCTCAACACCGTGGACGGCGTCCGGTCGGTGGACCAGGTGAAGGTCGACACCGCGAAGTCGTTCCGGACCCCCCGGTCGTACTGGGTGCGCTCGGTCGTCCTGCCCGCCGCCGGGCCGAAGATCTTCGCGGGTCTGCGGCTGAGCCTGTCCATCTCCCTGCTGCTGATGGTGATCTCGGAACTGGTCGGCTCCTACAACGGCATCGGCCGGTCACTGATGGACGCCCAGCAGGCGTTCGACTTCCCGCTCATGTGGTCGTGGCTGGTCCTGCTGGGCCTGCTCGGCTTCGGGTTCAACGCGGCCTTCCTCGCGGTGGAGCAGAGAGTGCTTCGCTGGCAGCCCACCCGCAACGGCCGTATCTAGCTCTTTCGAAGGGTCAGCAAGATGTCAACCATGCTCGAAGTCTCCGGGCTGAACCACCGGTACGGCGCGGGTGAAAAGGCGCACGTCGCGGTCAACGACCTGTCGTTCACCGTGGAAGCCGGTCAGCTCGCGAGCATCGTGGGCCCGTCGGGCTGCGGCAAGTCGACGCTCCTGCGCTGCATCGCCGGGCTGATCAAGCCGACGTCCGGCCGCGTCAGCCTGCACGGCGACGACGTCTCCGGCGTGCCGGAGGATCTGGCCGTGGTGTTCCAGGACTACAGCCGCTCACTGTTCCCCTGGCTCTCGGTGGCGAAGAACGTCGAGTTCCCCTTGCGGTGGCGTAACTTGAGCCGTTCCGAGCGGCGTACACGGGCGCAGGAGGCGCTGGAGTCGGTCGGCCTGTCCGGCGTCGGCTCGAAGTACCCCTGGCAGCTCTCGGGCGGTATGCAGCAGCGTGTGTCGATCGCGCGGGCACTCGCGAGCCGGCCCGCCCTGCTGCTGATGGACGAGCCGTTCGCGTCGGTCGACGCGCAGACGCGGTTCGAGCTCGAGGACCTGACAAGGCGCGTCCAGCGTGAAAACGGGAGCACGGTTCTCGTGGTCACACACGACATCGACGAGAGCGTCTACCTGTCGGACCGGGTGCTGGTGCTGTCGAAGTCGCCCGCCACGATCGTCGCGGACCTGCCGGTGGGACTGCCCGCGGAACGGGACCAGATCACCACGCGCGAGTCGGCGGAGTTCGTGACGCTGCGCGGTGAGGTGGCGCGGCTGCTGCACGGTGGTGCCCCGGAAGCCGTCACCGCGGCTTCGGACGCGGCCGAGTACGAACTCGCGCAGCAGGACGCGGCCGCCGACGCCGCCACGAAGGCCCACACCAAGAGCTGAAGGGGACTTTCCCCGCATAAGAAGCGACGAAGGGCGCTTTCCCCGCATCGCATGCGGGGAAAGCGCCCTTCGGCTCCTCAGTAGAGCGTGCGCGGGTTCGCGTCGATGCGGACGTGCACCAGATGCGGCCGTTCGTCCGGCAGCGCGGCCTCCAGCGTGGGCTTGAGGTCCTCGGCGCGCTCGACGACCGACGTCCGCAGGCCGAGACTCTTCGCCAGCGCGGGGAAATCGATGCCGCCGAGGTCGACGCCCGGCACCTTCTCCCCGCCCGCCGCCTCGCCGAGGATGCGCACCGCGGCGTACTGCGCGTTGTCGAAGATCACGAACGTGATCGGCAGGTTGTGCTGCGCCGCCGTCCACAGTGCCTGGACGCAGTACATGCTCGACCCGTCGCCGAGGATGGCGACGACCTTGCGGTCCGGGCGGGCCAGCGCCGCGCCGACGGCGGCCGGGAGACCGTAGCCGAGGGTGCCACTCGCGACGGTGAGGAAACCCGTGTCGGTGGCCGTGATCGGCAGGTGGTCGTGCAGTTCGTTGCGGTGGCTCGGCGTCTCTTCGACGACGATCGCGTTGTCCGGGAGGACTTCCGCGATGGTGGCGTAGGCGAAGTCCGGCGCGATCGGCGTGACCGCGGCGGGCTTTTCCAACCGGGTACGGGGTTTCGGTGCCTCCCGCGGCGCGGCGCGGTCCAGCAGCGCGCGGATCGCGAGCTTCGGCGTCGAGCGGATCCCGGTGCCCACCGCGGCCCTGGCCAGGATCTGGTCGTCGTCGCTGACCAGGAACAGCGGCGGCAGCGAAATCTCCGACTCGCCCCGGTACACGTGATAGGTGAACGCCGGGGCGCCGATGACGACCACGAGGTCGTGCTCGGTCAGCGCGTTCGCGACCGCTTTCCGTTCCGGCTGCAGGAAACCGAAGAACTGCGGGTGATTCTCGGGGAAGGAGCAGCGCGCGGCCATCGGCGAAGCCCAGACCCCGGCGCCCACCTTCTCGGCCAGTTCGACGACGTCCGGCACGGCGGCGTCGTCGTCGACGCCCGCGCCGACCACGATCGCCGGCCGCTCGGCGGCGTCCAATGCGGACACCAGTTCGTCCAAAGCGGACGGGTCGGGCGCGAAGCCGGGGATCCGCGGCCGGGAGATGATCGGCTTCGTGGTCTCGACGTCCCAATCGTCGACAGGTACGGAGACGAACACCGGACCCATGGGTGCCTGCGTCGCCATGTGATACGCCCGTGCCAGCGCCGCCGGGACGTCCTCGGCGCGGGCCGGTTCACAGCTCCACTTGACGTACGGCTTGGGGAAATTCGTCGCCTCGACGGCACCGAGGAACGGTTCGTCCGGCAGCAGTGACCGGGTCTGCTGGCCGGCGACGATGATGAGCGGGGCGTTGTTGCGGTAGGCGGTGAAGACGTGACCCAGCGCGTGGCCGACGCCGCCCGCGGAATGCAGGTTCACCAGCACCGGCCGCCGTGACGCGCGCGCGTACCCGTCGGCCATCGCGACGACGGACGCCTCATGGAGCGCGAGGACGTAGGTGAAGTCGTCCGGCCAATCCGTGAGGAAGGCGATCTCTGTCGTCCCGGGATTGCCGAAGACCGTGGTCAGGCCCAGTTCACGCAACAGTTCCCTGGTCGCGTCACGTACGGTGCGGATAGCCATGCCCCCACGCTAGCCGGTCCGATCCCGTTGGTTGAAGATGCAACCTCAAGTCACCGTATGTGGTCTGGACCTGACCCCTTGCGTCCGGCCTAGTCCTTGACCAGCGCCGCCCATTCGCGAACGGCCGCGACGTCCACATCGGACTCCCAGCCACCAGGCCGGACCGCGCTGCCGACGTGGAACTCACGCACCCCGCCCGCCCGCAGCAGATGCACCTGCTGCGCCCGCAGGCCGCCACCGACCAGCAGCCGCGGGCCGTCCGACCGGCGGGCGAGCCGCTGCAGTACCGAAAGGCCGTGCGCGACCCCGTGCGGATGCCCGGCCGCGAGCACCGTGTCGCAGCCGAGCGCGGCGAGCTGGTCGTAGGCGCGCAGCGGATCCCGTGCGCGGTCGATGGCCCGGTGGAACGTCCACGGCAGACCGTCGAGTTCCTTGGCCAGCGTCTCGCAGGCGTCGACGTCGATTTCGCTGTCCATGTCCAGGAAACCGAAGACGAACTCCCGTGCGCCCGCGTCGATCAGCCGGACGGTGTCCGCACGAAGCTCGTCGAGGTCGCCGGCGGCGAAGGACAGGTTGTCACGCAGCATGACCCGCACCGGCAGGTCGGTGGCGGCGAGTACGTCACGCAGCGTCTCGACCGACGGCGAAAGTCCGTCGCTGGCCATGTCGCTGACCAGTTCGAGGCGATCGGCCCCGCCATCCTGTGCGCGCTCCGCGTCCGCCGCGGTCAGCGCGATCACTTCCAGCAGGCCGGTTTTCGAACTCATGGACCTTCCAATTCGCTTAAGCCGAGGGGTTGTCTTCACCCCGGGCGTGGCGACCGCGCCGGAACCCGCCTTGCAGGCTGGTCATCCGTTCGCGGACCGCTTCAGGGGAAAGTGAGAGTATCGGCCTCTCCCCTCGCGGCTTCTCCGGCCTGTCGTCCTGCGACCGCGCCTCGGGGACGACGGCGGGCAACACCGGCCAGGTGTCCTCCGCGCCGTCCTCCTGCTCCAGCTCGGCGGACGTCGGCCAGGCGGGCTCGGGCTCGGGTTCCGGAGCGGGCTCAGGCGCCTTTTCCTTCGGTGTCACCGGCTTCAGCGTCGGTTCGGTCGGCTCGTCCGGATCCGGGGCGGTTTCATCGACGGCGGCGCCCTCTTCAGACGCTTTCACCGGCTCGAACGAAGGCAGAGACGGCGGGCCGGGTTCGGCGGGCGAAGGCCCTTCGCGCGGGCCGCCGTGGTCGAACCACTGCGAAAGCACGCTCTGGTACTTCGGCATCCGCTCGGTCGGCGAGTCCAGTTCGAGGTGGTTGCCCGCGTCGTCGTCCGAGGACGGCCACTCCGGCGCGGTCTCGCGTTCGACGACGGGCGCGCGCCGCGGCGGCCCGGCGTCCAGCACGGGCGCGAACCGGGACTCCTCGACACTTTCCTCCGGCTCGGGCAGCGGCGGGACTTCCAGTGGTGGTTCGGGTTCCGGCTCGGGCACCACGGCGGCGGGCGGTGGTTCCGGCAGCGGAGCGGGCTGCGGCGCCTCGACGATGAGCCCTGCGGGCACGACGACCACCGCGGTGATCCCGCCGCCGTCGGCCGACCGCAGCCGGACGTCGATACGGTGCCGGACGGCCAGCGTCGCGACCACGAACAGACCCATCCGCCGCGAAACCTCGACGTCCACGTCCGGCGGATTCGCCAGCCGCGCGTTGGTCCGGTCGATCTCCGCCTGCGGCATCCCGGCGCCGTGGTCGGTGATCTCGATCTGCCATTCGCCGCGTTCGGTGATATGCCCCTCGACCTGCACCATCGTGCTCTGGTCCGAGTAGCGGGTCGCGTTCTCCAGCAACTCGGAGACCACGTGCACGAGGTCGTTGACGGCCTCACCGCGGACCGCGATCCGCGGTGCCGCACCGAGTTCGATGCGCTGGTAGTGCTCGACCTCCGAAAGCGCCGCGCCGATGATCTCGTCGGCGACGACCGCGCCACTGTCCTCGCGGACGACGTCGGTTCCGGAAAGCACCAGCAGGTTCTCGCTGTTGCGTCGCATCCGGGTCGCGAGGTGGTCGAGTTCGAAGAGGCCGGCGAGGGTGTCGGGATCCTGTTCGTCGGCCTCCATGCGGTCCAGCACGGAAAGCTGCCGCTCGACGAGATCCTGGCTCCGCTGCGACAGGTTCACGAACATCGCGTTGATGTTCTCCCGCAGCATGGCCTGTTCCCCGGCCAACCGGACGGCCTCGCCGTGCACCGCGTCGAACGCCCGCGCCACCTGGCCGAGTTCCTCTCGGCTGAACACCGGGACCGGCGCGACGGCCAGCCGTCGTCGCAGATTCTCCGGCTGGGGCTCGGGATCGCTGAGCAGCCCTTCGACGGCCGCGGGCAACTGGTGTTCGGCGACCTGGAGCGCGCTGCGGCGCAGGATCCTCAGCGGCCGCAACAGCGAACGCGCGATGATCACCGACAGCACCCCGGCGACGACGAGCACCGCGAGCACGATGCCGCCGTCCCAGATCGCGGACGTTCTCGCTTGTGCGGCAAGGGTGTCCGTGCGTTCCTGCAACTGGACGAGCAACGCCTGCTGCACCTGGTGGGCCAGATTGACCGTGTACGTGGCGGCGGTGTCCCACTGGTTCGGGTCCAGGCCACCGAGCCCCTGGTCGTTCTCGGCGCGGATGAGCGCCGACTCCACCATGTCGTTGCCGATGTCGACGATCAGGCCGATCACCGTGTCGTCGTACATCCGCTGCTGTTCGGGGGTCGCGAAGGTGCGGTAGTCGTTGCGTGCGGCGGCGAGTTCGGCCTCCGCGCCGAGCAGTGCGCGCGTCCGGTCCCGGTTGAGGCTGCCCTGTGCGAGCGCGGCGGCCATGATCGCGCGTTTGACCGACATCTGGTCCTTGACCCGCGCGAGCGCGTTGCCCGCGAGGCGCAGCTTCCCGAGATCCGGATCGGACACGTCGGCGGCGGTGGAATCGCTGATGTCGAGCAGACCGGAGATCAGTTCGCTGTAGGAACGCAGGACCGCGTCGGCGGGAAAAGCGGAGTGTTCCGCGGAAAACCGCAGTCCGGTGAGCACACGCAGCCGGTCACTGGTGAGCTGCAGACTGGTCGCGGCCTTGTCGCCGAGCCTGCTCTTGCTCTCGCCGAGCGTGCGATCGAACGTGCCGATGGCATCGTCGACGCGCTTGCGCTGCTCGGTCAGTTCGGAGACGTCGCCCTTGCGGTCGCCCGCGACGAACCGGACGGTGAGGTCTCGTTCGCGCTGAAGCTGATGCACCGCTTCGGCGACGGTGCTGTCGACCCGGCCGCGGGTGGCGAATTCGGCCAGCTGCCGGGCATCGCGCAGATCCGAATCGACCCGGAGCCCGACGAGGGCGACCACCGCGAGCGCGGGGATCAGCAGCACTACGAAGAGTTTGGTACGCAGGTGCCAGTTGCGCAGCCGCCAGCGTCCTCCGACGCGGGGGTGCCGTTCCGCCGCGTCGCCCCCACGGGGACGCTTGTCGCGACGGGCCACCTGGTTTCCTTTTCCCACCACGGGACCCTTTCCCATGGCTGACATCGGGGACGAGAGCCCGAACCTACTGTAGAGTAACAAGGTTCGAGAACGATCGAAAGCCGCGCAATCCGGCGTCTCCCGCACGCGATCGTATGGGGCCCGGACCATACGATCCAGAAGGAGGAGCACATTCTCTCGGTAGGTGAGCGGTGGCGATGATGCGCGTCTTGGCGATTCCGCTGGTAGGAGCTCTGCTGGCGATGGCCGGTTGCGGAGTGTTTTCCGGTGGTGACCGCGGTTCCGACGCCCCGCTCGAACGGACCGAACTGCGTGTCGGCGTCGGAAGCCCCATCGACACGGCGCCGTTGAGGGTCGCCGTCGCCGGCGGGAAGTTCACCGCCGCCGGTCTTTCCGTGACCCTCGTCGACACCCCCGCCGACCAGGCGATCGCCAAACTTTCCGCGGGCGAGATCGACATCGCGTTCGCCAGCGACGTCTCCATCTTCCGCGCCGCCGCGGCCGGGACCGCACTGCAGTTGCAGGGCGAGGCCTACACCGCGGGCCGCAACACCATGGCGCTCGTCACACTCCCCGGCTCCGAGTACACCGAACCGACGCAAAAGAAGTCGCCGAAGATCGCGGTGAACATGCTCGACGACGTCGGCGTGCTCGCGGCTCGCGCGGTACTCGGCACCGCGGGCGTCGACGTGAACAGGATTCAGTTCAAGCAGCACGCGTTCGACCGGATGCCGCAGGCGCTCCAGAGCGGCGACGTGGACGCCGCGTGGATGATCGAGCCGTACATCACCAGGGCCGAGAAGGAACTCGGGGCGAGCATCCTCGCCGACGGCGCACGCGGCGCGACCCTGGACTTCCCGATGTCGTCCTACGTCTCGACCGGCACCTTCGGCCAGGGCAACGCCCGCACGCTCGCGGCCTTCCGGAAGGTGCTCGGCGAAGCGCAGGTGCGGGCGGCCGACCCGGCCATCGTCCGCGACGCGCTGCCGACGTTCTCCGACATCGACCGGACCACGGCGTCACTGATCTCACTCGGCACGTACCCGGTCTCCCTCAACGGCATCCGGCTGCAACGCGTCGCCGACCTGATGCACAACTCCGGGATGATCGGCGCGCGGCTCGACGTCCAGGCGATGGTTCCGCGTTGAGGCACGGTGGTGGTGTGGTGGGGGGGGGGTGTGGTAAACCACAAGCCCCCACACACCAACCGCGGGGGGGGGGGGATGTTTTTTAGCCACGGAGGGCGCCGCAATGGG